>CAZZNJ010000001.1:0-129783 GCA_964655755.1 uncultured Pseudomonadales bacterium
CAACCTTTGTCTCAGTCTCAACTTGAATAGTTCTGACTCGTCGGCGGAAAAACCCAATTCGTTTACTGCATCCGAAATCCTTAGCAATGTATCGCTCCAAGCTGTTATATCCTTACTTATCGCCTCAAGTGATGGCTTAAAAAGTACCTCACCGATGTCAGACAATCTAATCATGCTTTTCAATACTCCAACTTACTAGCTAATACAGATATCGTAGCACAAAAAATTCTACTCTTCCTTCACTATGTTCAGTCAGCCGCGCTGCGCTTTCGTCATAGACGATAGGGGGACATTGTATCGTCTATGACTCAGGTCATCTAACTAGCGCATATCTGGCTTATGGCCTTGCAGGCCAACGCGCATATTGCTCGCACGGTGCGAGTATAATCAATTGTACCGTGCGGCAACATCAGATATGCTTCACGTTAGGTGACATATGCTTGCACTATTTATATATTCGCGCGCAACTTTTTGGAACAAAAAGTAATTATTTGAGGGGGGGGTAGTAGAGTTGCCTTCGGCAACGAACTCAATTTCTATAATTCCAATATGTGTTCAACGAGTGTCGGGTCATCACGGAATTGACGAAAATCAATAAACCATTCGTTTACTCCCAAATAACCAGTCGCAGGCCCATAATCACCACCGTCAGTCGTGCGATGTTCGGGAGGTGCATAATTCTTCACATACTCTTCATCTTGGATTAGTGTTGGAATGCCGATTTTGGCAACTTTTAATATTAGATCCAAGTCCTTAGCATCATTCATATTTGCTAAGTTAACTCTGTCAGCTAACTGTTCCCATTTATCTAATTCTGCCCCATCAAGAATTGTTGAGATGTTATTTAGGAACGTTCGATCTAAGTCATGTATCAATCCAAGGAGAGAATTAACAGCCATGAGCGGCATTGACTCATACGAATCAAGGTCTTTTGCTTTGGCAAACGCATCAATCTTAGGATCGTCTAATAATTTTTGCCATAAGGCATTGCGCTTAACGTCGGGTTCAGTAGTAACCGCAGAGCTTACAATATCAGACATGCTACCAATAACATCAGCGATTGGGTGTCTGATCTCACCAGTTTTAAGCAACTTCTCTGTAGTAGCGACCTGGGTCTGAAGTGTTTCCATTTTTACCGGTGACATGCCAATATATTACCATAATTCAGTGTCCTTGTCTTGAGTACGAGCAAATATCAGATCACAGATTTTCAGCTCGCATTCACCCCCGACCCCTCTGCGAGCTGAAAATGGGGGACAGGGAACAAAAAGTTGCGCGCGAATGGAAATTATGGAGCAAGCATACGTCTCCCTCTCTATCGTTCGGTCGACCACATTGCATTCTCGCTTCGGTCGCTATCAGGAAATGTATATTTTAGCGACCTTTGCTCGGGTCACCTAACTAGCGCATATCTGGTTCGCTTCGGTGCCCTTGCTCTCCCATATTGCTCGCACGGTGCGAGTATAATCGATTGTACCGTGCGGCAACATCAGATATGCTCCACGTTAGGTGAAATATTTTAGTGCTATTTTTATGTTTGTGGGCGGCTTTACATTACATGTAAAGAATGTTTTAGGGGATTATTTGTAGAGGGGGATGATGTGTTGGCTTCGCCAACTTTTACTAACTAAAGTAATAACACTACCAAAAAAATCTAATTTCTATTACTGAAGTCTGAAGGAAAGTAAGTTACTCTACTCAGCCTTCAAGTTCGCTAAGGCCTTATTCACATTATCTAACGTCCGCTTTTGATACTCAGATGCTCCGTCACCCATCCTAGTAATTTCCCCCTGGATAGTTAATAGAGCTTCTCTAGGGTCAATATCATATCTAGTGGCATGTTGACAGATATTTGCAATCTGACCTACTCCATCAAGCATAACTCCGTCTTTTTGATTACCTACAAACACGCGAGACAAACTAGTCACATCTCCACTCATAACTCCTGCAAGGTTGAATGATATGCCAGGCCTTGGTTGAGATGGTTTATATGCCATATATGAGTCAATGCTATTAAACATAGAAAAATCTGTCATACCTTGAGTAGATTCAGTCATATATGTCCTCCATTATTTAACAGTCATATTCTCCCAAATCTGGGCTAGCTAGTCAAGGCGTGAGGGGGCGTGTGGGGGTAGATCGCATCAGCTCTGTGTATTCACCCCTAACTCCTCTACACAGAGCTGAAAAGGAATAAAGAGTACATGTAAAGCCGCCCACAAACTTTTAATAAGGAACTAAAATACTTCTCCCTCTCTATCGTTCGGTCGATCGCGTTGCACTCTCGCTTGAGGTGATATGGGGTCACAAGTCTATCACCTCACGCTCGGATCACCTAACTAGCGCATATCTGGTTCGCTTCGGTGCCCTCGCTCTCCCATATTGCTCGCACGCTCAAGGGGTATAATTCATTTTAGCGTGTGGCAACCTCGCATACGCTTCACGTTAGTCGAAATAGCTCAAGATAAATTTCTCTCTGCTATCATATGGGTATGCAGATAAGTCATTCACAAAACTTCACACAAAATAGCCAGTTGCTAGATGAGTTGGTCAAGAAATCACACATCACTAGCACTGATCTCGTTGTCGATATCGGCGCTGGACACGGCGAGATCACCCGTGTCCTTGCCAACCACTGCCGTGCAGTAGTTGCGATTGAGAAAGACCAAAAGTTGTATAACCAATTGCGCCAAGATTTTGCTGGTCAGCAAAATGTAACAATACTCAATCTGGATGTGCTCGACTACCGATTTCCAACCACACCTTACAAAGTCTTTTCCAACATTCCGTTCAACCTCACTTCGGATATAGTCAGACTCCTCTCGTCACAACCAAATCTCGCCACAGATATTTTTCTCTTTGCGCAAAAAGAGGCGGCCAATCAGTTTTGTGGTTTACCGAAGGAAAGTCTCAAGTCGTTGCTACTCAAGCCAGTTTATTTTCCCTCCGTCACTTATCGTTTTCGCCGTACCGATTTTCGCCCTGTTCCCAGGGTGGACGTAGTACTTTTGCGCTTTGAGAAACGGGCTACGCCCTTGGTGGACAATATTAAGGAGTGGCGAGATTTTGTTGTTTACGTTATAAGTCAGACTCAACCTAATATCATTAGTACACTCAAGCGTATTGTTACAGTAGCGCAATTGTCCACCATCACAAGTCGCTTCGGCATCTCCAAGCACGACAAGCCTACCAACCTCACGTTTGACCAATGGCTAGGGTTATACAACTTTTTCTCTCAATCGTCCGATATCGACAACAGGCGTTTTGTGAATGGCTCTTATACCAAGCTCTTGCGCCAGCAGCAATCCTTGTCCAAAATTCACCGAACTCGCACTGATAGCAGTTGGAGAGAGAAATAATCTTGAGCTACTTGCTCCCTTTGGTCGCACCACGCTGCGCTCTCACTCCGGCTGCTTTCAGGATATTCATCCTAGCAGCCTGCGTTCGGGTCGACTAACTACAGTGTATCTGGTTCGCACCTCGGCTCGGCGCTCTCCCACATTTGGTGCAGGGGTGCACCTGCGGTGCTACAATTATCCCTGCACCAAACGTCAGATACACTCGTACGTTAGCTGAAATATAATTCACGCTTTGCTTTAATAAGGTAGTATGGCAGATAATGTAATCGTTAAACAATCTCCGATGCAAGGAAAGGGAGTTTTTGCTTTCAAACATTTCGACAAGGGTGATTTCGTCCTTACAATAGATGATACGCACGTTGTTACCGACGAAACTAAGTTAACCCCCGAGCAACATGAGTTTGATCTAGACTATCTCGCCGACCGCACTATTGTCATGCAATCTCCCGAGAAGTTTATTAATCATTCGTGTGACCCCAATGTCTACGTCAAAACCGAAAACGGTATTCGTAACGTATACGCTATGAGGGAGATTGCAGAAGGGGACGAAATCACTTATGACTACGCAGTTAATGGTGATAACGATGGTACTTTCCCATGCCACTGCGGAAGCAAAAACTGTCGCAAGACCTACCAAGGCAATTTCTTCAAACTTCCTACTGAAGTGCAGTTACATTATTTGCCATACCTAGATCAATGGTTTATCGACAAACACAAAGTTGAGATCGACGCCCTTCGCAAGCGTGAATAATACTTGCTCCTTTCAGTCGCACCACGTTGCACTCTCGCTTGAGGTGATATGGGGTCACAAGTCTATCACCTCACGCTCGGATCACCTAACTAGCGCATATGCGGCTCCACTCCTTGCAGTCGTTCGCCCAGATTGCTCACACGCTTAGAGTATAATTCATTTTAGCGTGTGGCAACCTCGCATACGCTTCACGTTAGGTGACATACATTTTTCATTTATACTGATCTATAGAGTATGAGAAAAAAAGCTTTGAGTGAATTTGTATTTTGGGCACACTTGGTGCTTATTCCGCTCGCCCTTTGTCAAGCACCCCTTTTCTGCGACACTGAGTGAAGATAGTTGGCATGGAACTGGGAGGGTGACATGCTGAGAGAGGTATGGATTCGGGTGTTGTTGTACTTGTAGAGCGTGTGGTGGATCTCCTCGATAAAGTGCCCCTCGTGATCAAAGCGGTCAAACTCAAGCCCTAGATCGGTCTTAAAGTTGTTGTAGAAACTCTCCTGGTAACCGTTCTCCCAGGGAGAGGCCTTCTTGCTCATAGAGATTTGGACTCCAAGAGCCTCAGCTAACTTGCCATAGTCACCACTTGTGTACTCAGCTCCCTGATCGGTGTGGAGGTAAGTGGGTTTGGTTAAGCCTCTAGCGGTGATTCCATCCAGGAAGGCTTGCATGACTAAGTTTTTGTCGTGCCTCCTTGAGATATGGTATCCCACAATCTCCCGAGTGTATAAGTCCATGAAAGTAGCTAGATAGATGAACTTGCCCTTGAAAGGGAGATAGGTGAAGTCTCCCACCCAGGCATAGTTAGGTTTAATCGGACACTGGTTTTTGATCTCATTTTGGTATGGTGTGGGAGCTCGTCTCTCATCCCTTCTTTTTCTCCACCTAGCCATTCTCTTGTATGGCTTGATGTTGTTCCGTCTCATCACTCGCCGTACTCGCTTCTTTCCAAGCCCTAGGGCTAGAGCCACCCGGCGGTATCCATAACTTGGAAACTCGGAGAGAACAGACAAGATCTGATCTTTAAGAAGCTCATCCTTTGGGGGTAGTGCTAAATCTCTAGTATAGAGAGCTTGCCTAGAGAGGGTAAAGACTTGTGATAGGAGTTTCTTGCTGGTTTCTGGGTGTTTCGTGATCACCTGTTGGGTGAGCTCACTTCTTTTTTTTTGACTTCTCTAACTCTAGTGTGAGCACTCCAAGAATATTTTTGAGTTGTTCGTTTTCTTTGAGGACTCGTTTGTATTCTCGATAGCTCACTTCCTGCTCTAGTTTGCCTTTGAGCCAGTTATAGATGGAGCGGTCACTGATCCCATACTTCTTAGCAAGATCTGCCACTTTCTCACCGGATTTAACCTTAAGTAGTATCTCGGCCTTAACTTCTGCTGCAACTCCTGCCATATAACCCTCCTTAATAGTTGTTATGCTGACTAAATTTTACTTCAGTCAGTGTCAACTATAAAGGGAGCGGGTCATAACGCCGGAGTTAAGCTTATCAAGACGACCGACTTACAATAATCCAAGCCACTTTTATCTTCATCGGCGGTGAATTATCTAGGGATATATGAATTATGCGACTTCTCCGTTCCTTACTTCGTTGCGGTACTCGACCGCGCTGCGCTCTCACTCCAGCTGATAGGGGATCATGTTATCAGCTTCCGTTCGGGGTACCTAACTAGCGTGTATGCGGTTCGGACTCAGCTCGTCCTCACCCACAATTGGTGCTGAGATAGCACTGCGTGCAAAATTCTCTCATCACCGATCGTCGCATACACGCGCGACGTTCTACGACATACATTTTTGTGCTATTTTCATTCCGTTTTTCCAAATATTTTTTCAACCCTGTGAGGGTTGTGTAGTTTTGGAGCAAATTTGTTTATTTTTAGAGGGGAGGGAAATTGAGAGTTTCTTCGCTTCGCTCAGAAATTAATTACGTTTTTATACTTCGAATAAAATCTAGAGAATTTGTGACCGCTCCAAAAACACCATTTTCTACAACTACAGATTCTATTGACCACTTGTGCAAGTTTTCATTTACAGCACCACAACAGTCTTCCAACAGAAGACATTTATAGCCTAAGTCATTGGCAGATCTAAGTGTCGAATGGACACAACAATCTATTGTGTTACCGCAAAATGCTAGATATTTAACTCCTCGTGCTTTCAGGTGCTGATCTATTGCAGACGAGACAAAAGCACTAGTTGTGGATTTATCGAATACTTTTTCAGTTGACAGTGGCTTTAGTTCGCTGATGAGTTCCCAGCAAAAGGTATTTTTTGATGCGGCGACGGGTAATGACTGTTCTGTATTATCTTCACCGTGTCGTGTAAAAATAACATCCATTCCATAATCTCGAGCCACTTTTATTACTGAAAGTATATTTTTGATTGGTTTATTTAGAGGATCAAGGTTGAATCCAGCTTTGTCCATATAGCATCCTTGTGTACAGTAGTCATTTTGCATATCAACAACTACTAGGGCCCACTCATTAACATTTGATGTCCCACTGATTGGCCAGTTGTGAGGAGTGGCTCTCATCACTATCTCTTTTGCCATCTGATTCATATGTTACCCCACTAATTACTCTACCATGCTTCAATGTATTTATAGTCAGTATATCATCAGCGTAATCAATTGGGCTTCAGGCATTCACCCCTTTAGTTCCCCTCTGCCTTTCGCCCAATTAGGAATAAACAAATTTTGCTCCAAAGAGTGTGAGGGTTGAAAAAATATTTGGAAAAACGGTTTAAAGGTACAAAAATGTACGTCTGCGTCACTTCGTTCCTTGACCACGTTGCACTCTCACTCCGCAGGGTATCAAGAACTGCTAGATTATACCCTGCTCCGTTCGGGTCGTAGAACTAGCGCATATCTGGTTCGCTTCATTGCATTCGCTCTCCCATATCAGGCGCAGGGACTAGCACTGCCGTGCTATCATTATCCCTGCACCTGACATCAGATATGCTTCACGTTTGGCGACATATGACGACGGATCCACACTTAAAGTTGTAGAATTCTATTATCATGCAAAACCAAGTAGTTGTTAGAGAAGTCCCAATAGAAGAAGCCGTACGAGTAAGCTCGACCATTGTCGAGTTCGACGAAGTTTACCAACGCGACTATTTCGAGTCTAGATATAAAGATAAGCAGAAGTTGATTATTGTAGCCTATGTGGACGACCAACCCGCAGGATATATCGTCGGGTATGACGAATATCACGATGGTTCATTCTACTGCTGGATGGCTGGAGTAGATCCGAAGTTCCGCAAGCGAGGGGTACTGAAGGCTCTCATGGATTATGAGGATAACTGGGCTAGAAAGAACGGCTACAATAAAATTAGAATTAAGACTCGAAATAATCGCCGAGAAATGCTGTCTTATTTGGTGAGGTACGGCTTCTCGTTCATTGAAGTAGAGCCATATCCCAACATAGCTGATAATAGAATTCATCTAGTTAAGAACTTGTAATAGTGTGGACACGTCGTCATACGCAAGGGGGCGCTGCGCTTTCGATCAGAGAGTAGGGGAAAATGTTACTCTCTGATCTTCACCCTCGCCTAACTATCGCATACGCGGTTCGCGCCTCGGCTCGGCGCTCACCCACATTGCTCGCGAGATTAGGGTACAATTCATTTTATCTCGCGGCAACGTCGCGTATGCTATACGTTAGATGACATATTACTCAGATCCTCTATTATTCATTATAAAATAGGCTCTATGATAAAACCCTTCAAAAAAAATTTAGACCAGATCCCTGTTGAGCACGCGCACGGCGGTAGTGGTAGCCGACAGCTTATACTTTCCGAAGCCGACGGTATTTCAAAACAGTTATCTGCTATGACCAAAGGTTTTCTGCCATCCGGAAGAAACTATGACTGGCACTGCCACGAGAACTTAGATGAGTTTTTTTGGGTTTTACAAGGTTCAGGTGTTATCAGATTTAGAGATTTGGAGGCTATAGAATATGGTGTCGGTGATCTAATATATGTCCCCGCGAACCTTGAGCACAGAATAGAGGCAACTGGGGACCAAGAAAGTCAGTACTATTTTATTCGCCTTAACCAATAAAGATAATAATAGAGGATCTTGCGTCATACGTCTGCGTCGTTTCACTCCTTGACCACGTTGCACTCTCAACCACACATGCTATAGGGAATATGGGAGCATAGCATGTGGGTTGCGGGTCGTAGAACTAGCACATATCTGGTTCGCTTCGGTGCCCTCGCTCTCCCATATCAGGCCAATCGACCACATTCGTCTCAGTGTGTCCACGCCCACCCACTGAGTTATACTTACTTTATGCATCAAGCCGCGTGGACCCAAATTGAGTCGATCTACCAGCTGCCTCACGTCAAAAACGCAACAATCACCCAGTTTCGTCAACTAAAGTCATCGCAATCCTTCCACACCAAAAAAGAGGGCGCCCCCCACCACTACTGCGCTTTTTTTCTGCCTTACGACGCGCGCCGCAAAAAGATCTACCTCTGTCACCACATCAAAGCCAACGATTGGATCCCACCCGGCGGGCACATTGAGCCCGGCGAAACTCCCACTAGTGCCGCCGTTCGTGAAATGAAAGAAGAACTCCGCGTTGACATCCAGCCCTCCCAACTCAGATCCTGGAATCTCTCAGTCAAACCCATCAACCGCCCAGACTCTGGCTGTCTGACCCACTACGATGTCTGGCACCTAGTCGACGTCCCCGAACAGCAGTTTGACTATGACCCACGCGAATACTACCAAGCCGCGTGGTTTGACCTCGCCACCGCCCCCCAACAGGTCACCAAAAATCCCGACTTTGCCCGGTTACTCACCTTACTAGCACGGACGTCGTAGCCAAGAAATCTTGTCAGTGTTATCATAAACAGGTTATGAAAATTGCCTGCATTGGGACTGGTTTTGTTGGGGTCGTCACCACTGCCGTGTTTGCCAAGCTCGGTCATGACGTGATCGGTCTCGACATCGACGAGGCCAAAATCACCAAACTAAAAGAGGGGATAGTCCCTTTTTTTGAACCCGGCCTCTCTGAGCTCCTCCTCACCACCCAAAAAAGTGGTCACCTCACCTTTACCACTGACTATAAGGTGGCCATCTCCTCTGCCGACCTGGTAATGATTATGGTTGGGACCCCGAGCCAGCCGGATGGCAGTGCCGACCTGCGCTACGTCAAAAGCGTGGCTACTAGCCTGGCCCCTCACCTCAAACCCAACGCTGTTGTCGTGATCAAAAGTACTGTCCCTCCCGGCACCAACCAGACCATCCACCAACTAATCAGTAGTCTGACCAAAGTGCCTTTTCACCTCGCCTCTGTCCCCGAATTCTTAAAAGAAGGGACCGCTGTCGAAGATACCCTCCACCCCGACCGGGTAGTCATTGGGGTCGACAATGATCAGGCGCGGGATATCCTAATTAGCCTCCACACCCCCCTAACCTCCAACTTGCTCGTCATGAATCCCGAGAGTGCCCAGATGACCAAGTATGCGGCCAACAATTACTTGGCGACTCGCATTACTTTTATCAACCAGATCGCCGACCTCTGCGAGCACAACGGTGCCGATATCGAAGAAGTGATCAGGGGGATCGGGGCAGATCGCCGGATCGGTCCCCACTATTGGTACCCCGGGTTGGGTTATGGTGGTTCGTGTTTCCCCAAGGATGTCAAAGAAATCGCGGCATACGCCCAGAGTGTCGGGGAAGGGGATAGCCTCTTTATCAAAGTCGACGCGCTCAACCACCAGCGCCTTAACCGCAAAATGGACCAATATAGTCAGCAAGTCGGGGGGTTTGGCGGCAAAACAGTCGCGGTGCTCGGCCTCTCGTTTAAAAAGAACACCAACGATACTCGGGTCGCGCCTTCGCTCCAAGTAATCCCTTATTTGCTCAAAGCTGGGGCAGTTGTTCGTGCCACCGACCCCCAAGCGATCCCCGAAGCCCAGGCGCTTTTGCCCGCCACCGTTACCTACGTCCCCGATGCCTACGCCGCTGCCACCGGAGCCGACATCGTGATGTTACTTGTCGAATGGGACGACTATACTAACCTCGACCTCACCAAATTAAAAGCAGTCATGCGTGACAATCCCATCTTTATCGACACCCGCAACCAATACCAGCCTGAGGCAGCCAAGGCTTCGGGCTTTAAATACCTAGGTATAGGTAGATAATTTATGACAAAACGCATTCTTATTACTGGCGCTGGTGGTTTTGTTGGCAGGTATTTGATCGCGGCCCTCCAAAAACACGACAACTACGAGATCTTTGGCTCAGTCTACAAATCAACTAGTGACCTAACCCCGCTCCTCCCCCCCGATCATCTGCTCACTGGTGATCTCACCCAGCCGGCCGTTGCCACCTCCCATCTCCAAACCGCCAAACCCGATCTCATCTACCACCTTGCCGCCCTCTCTGTGGTCCACAATAGTCGCGAACAGGCGCTCCCCCTGCTCCAGGGCAACACCGCGATTTCCTACAACCTCTTAGAAGCAATGAGACAGTCTCACCCCAAGACTCGCCTCTTGGCGATCTGCTCCGCCAACGAATATGGGGCAGTCAATGACGCCGAGCTCCCCATCCGCGAGTCCACCCCCCTGCGCCCCCTCAACCCCTACGCAGTCAGCAAAGTCACCCAGGAAATGTTGGCGCTCCAATACCAGCGGGCCTATGGTCTCGACATCGTGGTCGTGCGGCCGTTTAATCACATCGGGCCCGGTCAAACAACCGACTTTGTTGTGCCAAAGCTCGCCCAAACCGTGGTCAAAATCGAACGTGAGCTCGCCCCCCCGACCCTGGACCTTGGTAGTGGCGGGGCGATCCGCGACTTTACCGATGTTAGAGACATGGTAAAGATCTATCTTGCCTTGGCCAGCGCCGGCTTGCCCGGCGAAGTCTACAACGCAGGCACTGGGGTTGGCCACACTATCCGCGAGGTCGCCGAGATTTTTCAACAACTCGCCACCCGTCCATTTAAGATTGTCGAAAAACCAGAACTCTCCCGTCCCGCCGACGTGCCCGTGCTCATTGCCGACCCCACCAAGCTCAAAGAACTCTATCCCTTTGTCCCCACTTATTCGCTCCAAAAGTCAATTTCGGATATACTAGAGTACGAAAGGAAAAATTATGGCAACTAAACGCGCGCTAATCACTGGGATTACGGGCCAAGATGGCAGTTATTTGGCTGAGCTCCTCCTCGAAAAAGGCTACGACGTCTACGGCCTCACGCGCCGGACTAGCACCCCCAACCACTCCCGGATCGCACATATCGCCGACTCCATTCACTTGATTTCTGGTGATCTCCTGGACCAATACTCCCTTTTCCAGGCTATCCAAGAGGCGCAGCCCGACGAGATCTACAACCTCGGCGCTCAGAGTTTTGTCAAAGCCAGCTGGGAACAGCCCATGTTTACCGGCGAGAGCACCGCCCTCGGTGTCACCCGCATGCTCGACGCCATGCGCATGGCCAAACCCGACGCCAAGTTTTACCAGGCCAGTAGTAGCGAGATGTTTGGCAAGGTAGTCGAGATCCCCCAAAAAGAATCAACTCCCTTCTATCCCCGCAGTCCCTACGGCGTCGCCAAGGTATACGGGCACTGGATTACCGTCAACTACCGGGAGAGCTACGACCTTTTTGCGGTTTCTGGGATCCTCTTTAACCACGAGAGTCCGCGCCGCGGACTCGAGTTTGTGACCCGCAAAATCAGCAGCAGTGTCGCCAAAATCAAATACGGCAAGCAGGACAAACTGCACCTCGGCAACCCCGACGCCAAACGGGACTGGGGCTACGCCAAGGATTATGTCGAGATGATGCACCTCATGTTGCAACAAGACACCCCCGACGACTACGTAATCGCCACCGGCGAGACCCACGAGGTCAGGGAGTTCGTCGAAAAAGCCTTTGCCGTGGCCGGGATCAAAAACTGGGAGGACAAAGTAGTCTGGAACGATCCCCGCTACAGCCGCCCCGCCGAAGTTGACCACTTGATTGGTGATCCCAGCAAAGCCAAAGCCAAGCTCGGGTGGGTCCCCAAAACCAGTTTTGACGAACTCGTGCGGCTCATGGTCGAATCAGATCTGGAGCTAGAAAGTTCGCAATAGTTTATAAATAATATTATGAGCAGTTTAGTGCTTAGTATTTCGTATTTAGGATTTTCAAAATGAGCGGTAAGCGAGTTTTGATAACAGGTGGCGCAGGTTTTATTGGGAGCCACCTCGTCACTCATTTTCTCCAAGCTGGCGATCAGGTCATTTGTGTTGACAACTTTCTCTCCGGTAGCCGCGCCAACCTGGAGCCGTTTCAGTCCCATCCCAACTTTCAGTTGATCGACCAAGACTGTACCCTCCCTCTCAAAGGCGACCATCTCTCTCTCGACGCTATCCTTCATTTTGCCACCCCCGCCTCACCTAACCCCCGGAGCCCCGTCTCCTACATGGCTCATCCAGTTGAAACCATGCTGGTTACCTCTGTTGGGACCAAGCAAATGCTTGATTTGGCGAAAGCCAACGATTGTCAGATCATCCTGGCTAGCACCAGCGAAGTCTACGGGGACCCCCTCGTTCACCCCCAGCCCGAAACCTATCGGGGCAACGTCAACTCCCTGGGTCCCCGCGCCTGTTACGACGAAGGCAAGCGGTTCATGGAAGCCCTCGCCATGGTCTACCACCGCGAGTTTGGGGTCAAAACCAAAATTATCCGGATCTTCAATACCTATGGCCCCCGGATGCGTCTGGATGACGGCCGCTTTACCATTAACCTCATCCGCAGTTACTTGACCCAGGAGCCGTTTGCGCTCCATGGCGACATGACCAAAATCTCACGCTCGTTTTGCTACATCGACGACCTGGTCGACGGGATTAGCCGCGTCATGCAGACCCCAGCGCTCGTCGGGGATGTCGTCAACCTCGGCAACCCCACTGAGCTCTCACTCCAAGAAGCCCTCGATATCTTCGAAGGGGTGGCCGGCAGCCCACTTCCCAAGACTCAGGCTACGGCCCAACTCGACGATCCCAAAAAACGCCAGCCCGATATCACCAAAGCCAAACAACTCCTCGGCTGGGAACCCAAGGTGACCTTTGCCGACGGCATCAAAAAAACTCTCGATTATTATCTTACTCACCCCGCCTTATGAACTCAGCCCCCCAACCACTTCGGGTTGTCATCATCATCCCTACCTACAACGAACTGGGCAATGTTACCCCCGTCACCCTCGCTCTCGGGCAAGTTTTCAAAAAACTCAAAAACTATGCGTGCGCTATCCTCTTTGTTGACGACCAAAGTCCCGACGGTACCGCCAAAACGATCAAATCATTAATGCAAAAGTACTCATACGTCAAACTCCTCGAAAACAAACGCAAAGGTGGACTTGGTCACGCCTACAAAAAAGGGATGCGCTACGCTCTCGACAAACTCAACGCGGATATCGTTTTTGAGTTTGACGCCGACCTCTCGCACGATCCCACCAAGATCCCCCGCATGCTCCAGGCTATCGAGGCAGGCAGTCAGTTAGTCCTCGGTTCGCGCTATATCTCAGGTGGCGGGATCCCCCCCAACTGGCCCTGGTATCGCCAGTTCCTCTCGATCTTGGGCAATCTTTCTATTCGCGTCATCATGGGCAACTTAAAGATCCGGGACTGGACCACCGGATATCGGGCTATTACCAGGGATGTGGTCGAGGAGATCGTCCCCCAGCTCTCCCACCACGCTTTTCAGGGTTATACCTGGCAGATTGGCTTTCTGGTTAAAACACTCCAAAGCGGCTATACTG
Source organism: uncultured Pseudomonadales bacterium (assembly GCA_964655755.1). Lineage (GTDB taxonomy): Bacteria > Patescibacteriota > Microgenomatia > UBA1400 > UBA12108 > GWF. Next base: position 13,864 of record CAZZNJ010000001.1, read on the forward strand.
TTAGCGAGGTCCCTTTTTACTTTCGTGACCGTACCCTCGGTCACTCAAAGTTGGGACCTGAATATATCGTTAATACCTTGAGGTACATTATGAAAGTCAGGTTGAGTCAGCTCCTCCATAGTCGGATTCTCAAATTCTTAATTGTGGGCGGTAGTGGGGCGCTCATCCAGTTTACCGCCCTCCATTTTTACCGTCGTGTCATCCCCTTTCAGCTAGCTTTCTTTCTGGCCATCGAGACAGCCGTGCTTAGCAACTTTATCTGGAACAATGCTTGGACTTTTAAGGACCGTAAACTGAAGGCCTGGCAGATCCCTCTCAAATTTCTCCAGTTTAACCTCGCTTCAGGTGGCTCGATCTTAATCCAACAAACTATCGCATTTTTCGGCGAACGCTTGATCGGACTCTACACCCTGTTTGGGATTCCGGGCACGCCCTATACCATCGACACAGGTGCCATGTTTGCCGTCACCGGTATCCTGATTGGGATGTTCTGGAACTTCTTTGCCTACTCCCGCATAATCTGGAAAAAGAAGTAAAGTCGCTAGTTGCCTACCCGATATAGCTTGACCGCCTCATTTTGGTAGATTTGCTCCATTGGGCGCCCACATTTCTCAAAGTTTTGGAGGTACTGATTCCACGATTCTTCGTACAGGTAGGTAACCTCCTCCAAAACTTGACAATCATAGCTCTCAACTTTTTGCCATCTTTCGGCGTATGGGATGTTGAGCAGTTCTAACTGAGTTTTGTTAGCTAGGTATACAACCTTGCCACTATAAGCACTCACAAACGCGGTATCGTGTCGGCGGGAGAGGAGGGCGGATTTCTGCTCGGGGTTGTCCCCATGCCAAACAGGATAAAATACCACGCCGTTGGGGCGCGTTTTTAGGTAAGCGAGCGCTTCTAGTTCGCTCTGCGAGACATAGCTGCTCGCCGCTTTGCTTGTAAAGATACGCAAGGTATCTAAGGTGTTGGGTAGCGTCGCTAAGCTCAGCCCAAAAATAACCCCGACTTTTAGCGCTAGACTAATGTTCCTCTTGGCGAGCCACTTGGAGATCACTTCAGCAGCCAAAAGTCCGGTCAAAAAGAACGAGACATACACAAATTGGATCGTATTCCACCAGATCCCTCGTTGTACCAAGAGAGTTGTTAGTGCTAGGCCCACTACCGCGCCGAGCATCATTACTCGTCGCATCTGTCCGACCCGCCCCTGACCCTTGTCTGTGATTCCCACCAATCCGACCAACCTCAGTCCATAATTCATCAGGACAAAAATTCCCCACGCAATCAGCTCTGCTCCAAACCGGACTATCGGGCTCGGGTGATAGAGCATATTAGCGACCCGGGGTAAGTAGAACAACTGCGCCTCCTCGATTATTGGTCTAACAGTGGCAAAAGGTTCAAAAATCAGCGGAAACTCGCCGCGACCCGGAGGATATAACCACAAGCCCACCCCCAAGATCGGGATTGCCATCATCAGGTGGTGGCGTCCGAGCACGATCTTTCTTGAGTTAGTTTCCCTCCTCATTTCCCACCAAAAGTTGGCCAGCATCATCACCAGCATGATCACGCCGGTATAAAACTTCATCCCTAACGCAATCGCCCCGAGTACCCCATAGCCTAAGTAACTCCAGCTGCGGGGCTTCTCGTTTTTGATCCACAATCCGCAATACCAAATCAAAGCTGCCAAAGACAGCCCTAGTTGCGGGTTGGTCATCACTGCTAGTTGCTGCATGCTCAGGGTCGTGCTACTTCCCCAGATAGAGCCTTGGTGGTATAAGGTCAGCAAAAATGAGAGGGAGCTCCCAAAAAAACCAAATAATACCACCAACCAGGGATAGCTCGCATGCTTGCTATACCCTTTGGCAAAATAAAGTAAACCTAAGCTATATAAACCTGCCCATAACAGCGGGAGACCCCTAAAATACCAGTCTTTGACCGAAATATTTGTCAGTTTGGCTAGTCCCGCCGTCAAGGCATCGATGCCATAATTATATCCACTTAAACTCGCCCCCGCGTAGGTTGGCATCTGCCATTCTGTTTGTGTCTTTAGCGTCTCGGCTACCGCTAGATGCCAAATGCCATCGTGTTCGTGCGCTCCATAAAAAAAATCCCCGCACCGCTCGGCTTGCTCGCAACGGTAACTACCGCTCGGGACAATCACGACTAGTGAACAAAGGACGGCAAAACTGGTAAAAAGTCCGAGCAAAATTTTTTGATACTTTGTCCACCAGGTTTTCATAAAAACGGCGCCCAGTTGGCGATCGGTTGGATGTTATTGAGCATAAAGTTCCAGGCATAAAGAAAGATCGGTAGCAAAAGGAGCAAGAGGATTTTGTATCTACGGAGGTGTTCGATCACTTCTGTCAGACCCAAAACAATCAAAGGACTCACCAAGATCCCATAACGCCCAATATCACGATGCGCGACAAAGAACACGGCAACCGTATATAGGAGTGCAAAGATTGGGATGATCCTCTGTTTCGAGTTGAGTGGATATAGCTTAAACAGCCAGATTGATCCGCCAAACATCCAGAGATAATGGTACACCATGTCCTCCCGCCAACCTCCAGCTACCCAGGGGAGCTCGCTCGCGAGACTCAGAAATGGCGGAAAGTATAGATTTAGGTTGCCCCCGACTTTAAAGTAGGCCAGGGGGTCTCCATACACTCCGCCATAATATGCCCAGAGTCCCAGGAGGGCTGCCGGCATGAGTAGGTATGGGGTGACCCGCCCTAGTCGCTCCCGCCAACTCAGTCGGGGAGCACTGAGCGAAGCAAGCAGGTATGCCCCAAACAACAAGATAGCTGGGCTCCGGGTCAGGACCGCCAGGGCACCTAGGGCTGCACTTTGCCAGCGCTTTTGCTGACAATAACTCACGATCGAGGTCAAGACAAAAAACAGACACACTAGTTCGTTGGAGCCTATTGCTCGGAGTGGTAGCATCCGCGGCGGCAAAAACAGGGCAACTATAGTTAGTAGCAGTGCAGACTGCGGCCTAAAGTAACCAAAAAAGTACAACAGTCCCATTGCCAACAACCCATTACTCACCAGGATACTCAAGTAGATTGCTTCTGGTCCACTCACTACTAGGTCAAACAACCAGATCATCCCGGCATAGACTGGATAGTGGGCAGCAAAATAGCGTGTCCCTCGTTCGCCCACCAATTCGCTGTACTCTGCTTGGATCGTGGTCGGGTCGTACCAGCTCCGCGCCACCACCAAAAAGTTCATGGCATCATAGTTTTGGGCGACCGACAACATCGACTGTCCTTCAAAATCAATTCCCCAAAAGCTCTCGACTCTCAGCCAAAACGGTGTCCACAGGATCAAAACAGACACAAGCGCGGTGATTACTACCTTGGCTAGACGACGCATACCAATCCATTATACTCAGTCTATGGCCTTCTTGCGCAAAAACTTCTTCTTTCTTTTGCTTAGCCTGATTTTTGCGCTCATCTCCCTCTCCCTGATTGTGTCATCCGGTTGGCAGGCTTGCGACTCCGGTCGCTGTGTCCAGTATTTTGCCGAGTGGCAGATGCACGACGCCCTCTGGCATATCTCGGTCGCGACTCAATCCTTTGGTTCCGAGTGGCTCGCCAACCCCTTGCATTCAGAGACGACGATTCGTGGTTACAATTATGGTTTTAACTTAGTGTTGGCGCTCTTTACGCCTATTTTTGGGCCCTTTCTCTCATATTTTCAGATCCTCCCGTTAATCGCGGTTGTTTGCTACCTCGCCCTCGTCAAAAAATATCTTCAAAAATACACCCTTGGATCCGCAGCGTACTTGCTTAACCTTTTTCTGTTTCTCTTTGCTGGGGGGATGAGCTATCTCATCCCGCTCTCCACCGACTCCACCCTCCTCGGCGGAACTCTCCGAGGGTTTCCGGTAGTCACCTCACTTTATCCCGCTAGTATGATGCTTAACCTGCCATATGCTTTCTCGCTGTCCCTCCTCCTCTATCTCCTGATCTCCGTGCGCGACAACCAGTTGGGACGCTGGTCGCTAATCAAAGTTGCTGTCTGGTTTTTTCTGGCCTTTGGTCTCAAGTTCTATCTTGGGGTGGTCGGTTTGATCCTCTTCGTCCTCTCGTTTAAGCAGGCTCGTCGCTTCACCAACGTCTTGGGGATGCTCTTGGGTTCAGGTTTGGCTTACCTCCTTTTTTACTACCGCCCAGCGAGTGATTTTCCATTTTCTTTTAGTCCGCTGGCCCTCACCCACTTGATTTACGAGTCTGACCAGCTGTTTCATAGCCCTACCCTAACCCTCGCCCGCTACTATTTATACGACAACCGCGAGGGCTTGCCGCTCAAGTTAATTGGCATCGAGCTCTCCGCCCTCGCCCTGTTTTTCCTCCTGAACTTTGGCCCCCGCCTCATCCTTGGCCTAAACCTGCGCAAGCTTTGGCAAGATCCCTATACCCAAAAACTCCTCCTCACCACGGTTTTTTTGAGTCTCATTCCCATCTTTTTTGTGCAACGTGGGGGGTGGTACAACACGATGCAGTTTCTCTATTACGCCGTCTTTTTGGCCAACATCCTCCTTTCACAGACGCTCCTCGGGTGGTATCAGCGGGCCAAGGTATCCCTACTTTTCATTGTCCCGCTCCTGATTTTGAGTCTCCCCAATTCTCTCGAACAGCTCCGCTACCCCTTTTTGCCTCACAATACCGTTACCCACTCTGAGCTTCAGGCTTATGCCATCCTGCGGGACCAACCCGCTGGGGTTGTTCACGTTAATCGTCCCTGGGCCAAACGCGCCGTCATCCCTGCACTAACCGGCAAGCCAATGTATTACCTAGATACTGATCAGCTAATGCTTTTTTTGCCCGACTATCACTCTAGACTCCAGCTCGTCGAAAAAAATCAAGGAGGCTCCATTAGCCAGCTTGGTGCCGCCTACTTTGTGATATACAAAAACGAGGTCGCGAGCCCCGATAGTTATGCTACCCTAAAAAATAATCCCAACTTTGTGACCTTATTTGACGACGCTGATCTCGCTCTCTTTGCTCGCCTCGTCCGATGATACAATTAACCGTATGCACGCGCCTACCAAACTAAACTCTCTCTCTGTCTTCGTCCCAGTCTATAACGAAGAGGCCAACATTGGCCTGATCATCGAGGATGCGCTGCTCTACCTCCCCAAAGTGGCGCACAAATACGAGCTCATCATTGTAAATGACGGGAGTACCGACGAAACTATTCGGATCGTCAACAGTTACCTTTCGCAATATTCCGTCATTCGGCTCGTTTCGCACCGTCAAAACCGCGGCTATGGCGCCGCCGTCAAAACTGGCCTCAAGACTGCTCGCTATGACTGGATCTTTTTTACCGACTCTGACCGTCAATTTAGATTTGACGAACTCCCCCAGTTTCTCGCTCATCGTCACGGAGTCGACTTTGTGATTGGTTATCGCATCAAACGCCAAGATTCGCTCTGGCGCCTCATCCTCGCCCAAGGATTTTTGCGGTTATGGAACTATCTGCTATTTGGACTAACTCTGCGCGACATCGACTGCGCCTACAAGCTACTCCCAAAATCTGCGATCGCCAAAATAAAACTCGATACCGAGAGCGCCATTACGGTCACTGAGTTGCTCTACCGGCTGATCAAACTCGGCTTGTCTTATCGCGAAGTGCCCGTAACTCATTACCCCCGGCCCTACGGCCGACAAACGGGCAATGATCCCCGCGTGATCATTCGCGCCCTCAAAGAAAGCCTAATGTTATGGCAAAAAATTCGCGCTTAACCGCCACCAAACCTTCAACCATCCTTGTTTTTGGAACCATAATTCTGCTCAGTATTATGGTGCGTTTTTACCGCCTCAGCGATTTTCATACTTTTCACAACGACGAAGGCAGGGATGCATTAATTGCCTACAGCCTCGCCTTCGACCACTCCCCAACGCTCTTAGGTCCCCAAACCTCGGTCGGCAACATGTATTTAGGTCCGCTCTACTACTACTTGATCGCCCCGGCCCTGCTCCTCTCTGGGGGTGATCCTGTCGGTCCGGCGGCACTGATCGCGGCCACCGGGGTCTTAACGACCCTCGGTGTAATGGGGCTCGCTTATCGACGCTGGGGGATCTTGGCCACTATCATCGCTGGCACAACTATGGCGATCTCTCCGGTATTTGTGCACTACACCAAGAGTTCCTGGAATCCCAATTTGTTACCCTTTGTTGCACTCTTGGTAATCCTAGCTTACCGCCGCCGCCTTGTCTTTGTCCTGGGCCTTCTCTTTGGTGTTATTTTTCAGCTTCATTATGTTGCCATGCTGTTTGCCCTCTACTGGGGTTTGTTAGTGCTCGTCGAGTCCAAAACCAAGCTCCTGGATCTTGGCAAACTTATCCTTGGGTTTTTCCTATCCACGCTGCCTTTTTGGCTCTTTGAGTTGAGACACAACTTCCTCAATCTAAGCGCCTTCGTCGCTTACTTAACTGCCAAACAAAACGAACCCTCTACCAGCCCCTATTTTTCTCGGCTTTTTGAGAATACCCAAGCGTTGGTCCAAGACCTCGTTTGGTCTAACCCCTTTACTCATAACACCACGCCCACCATCCTCCCGTTTTTGACTTATGCGCTCTTCCTTGTTGTGGGTATAACGCTCTTTCGCCAGCCACAAAAATTACTCCTTAGGCTCATGCTACTCTTGGGTTTCTCCCTCCTCGGCACCTCAATCCTCCGCGAAGCTATCCACCCTCATTACGTCGCCTATCTCTTTCCCGTCGTCGCCTTGCTCCTGGCATCGCTTAGCCAAACTCACTCTCGGGTCCTCAAACTCCTCGTAGTTTCACACTTCGTGCTCTGGATAATCTATAGTCTCCCGGTCACTGTTGCCAGCCTGCGGGGTGAGAGCTCCCACCAAAAACTCAAAGCCCAAGAAGTCGCGGGCTTTATCATGCGCGATTCTCAGGGGGAGCCCTACAACGTTGTCGCCTCCGCCGACAACTCTCGCGAAACGACCTACCTCTACTACCTCTGGCGATTACCTTCTCCTCCAACGCGGGAGCCTGTCCGACTGCTTTATCTAATCTGCGAGGACCGTCCCTGTACGAGCCGCGACCTCAATGATCCCGCCCTGTTTGCGCGCGGCCCCGCTCACCCTGCCCTCGAACCATATCTCGCTCACCCCTACACCCCCATCTCTACATCCCAAAAAAATCTGACCGCCCTCACTCACACTGTTTATGGCGTCTGGGTGGCTCGTGTTATAGTAGGGGAATGATCAGTATTATTATTCCCAATTACAACGAACTGGGCAACCTCAAACGTGGCGTCATTCAGGAAGTCCTTCGCTATCTCAAAAAGCAAACCTTTTCGTGGGAGGTGATTGTCAGCGATGACGGTAGCACCGACCCTAGCCCCAAACTCATCCAAGATCTGGCAAAGCGGGAGCCGCGCCTGCGGTTCCTCGACAACCCTCACGCCGGCAAACCCTATGCCTTGCGGAGTGGCATTTTGGCGGCGCGGGGGGACTATGTCCTCTTGACCGACATGGACCAAAGCACCCCCATCTCTGAGCTCGCCAAGCTGCTACCTTATACCAAAACCTCGGCGGTCGTGATCGGGAGTCGGGGGGCTCGTCGCCTCGACACCACTCCTCTTAGACAACTCGCCTCCATTATCTTTTTGACGGTACGCCGCCTCATCCTCTTGCCAGAAATTAAGGATACGCAATGCGGCTTTAAGCTGCTCAAAACCGATCTCGCCCGCGCGATTTTTGCCAACATGCGGATTTTTGGACGGGATAACACCGCCTCTGGCTGGAAAGTCACGGCTTATGACGTCGAGATGTTGCACCTTGCCAAAAAAATGGGGGCCACCATCAAAGAAGTTAGGGTGATCTGGAAGAACGAAGATACCAGTCAAGGCAAATCGCGCAATTTTATTAAGGAAAGTCTCGAAATGTTTTTTGAGATTTTGCGGGTAAGAGTCAACGATTTGCTCGGTAAATATAATGTCTAAGATTATTTCGACTTTCTACTTTTTACTTTTTGCTATCCTAGTCGTCTATTCCTACGGTTATCTCGACTTTAACCTAACCCTCAGTAGCCATCCGCTTTTCCTTACTTTTGTCACCCCCCTCCAACAGCTAGTTTATTTTAATCGCCCGCTCTCGGTCCAAGTTTATGGATTTATTTTTCTCTCCCTTGTCGTCCTGTATCTTTGGCTCCTTAGCCCCCGCCATCGCCCCCCTCACTTCCCCTGGAAAGTCTTTATTTTCCTCCTGGTAATCCTCTGGCTCAGCTACCCCATGCTCAGTTACGACCTCTTTAACTACATGTTCCATGGCAAAATCCTCTGGCTGTATGGGAGCAATCCCCACACGGTTGCCCCCTTAGCCTTTGAGGGTGATCTCTGGCTTAGGTTTATGCGCTGGGTCCACACCCCCTCTGCATATGGCCCTCTCTTTACTCTCATCGCCTCGCCGGCTTACCTTCTGGGTTTCGGCAAATTTGTCCCAGTCCTCTACCTAATGAAAGCGACCATGATCCTGTTTTACGTTTGGTGTGTCTTTTTGGTCGGTCAGATCTCGACCAAGCTCGGGCGGAGCCACACTACCACGGTCCTCTCCCAGCTCTTATTGGCGTTTAACCCCTTCTTGTGGTTAGAGCTAGTGGTTAACGCCCACAACGACGCTGTCATGCTCGCTTTGTTGCTCTATGCAATCCTGGCATCACTTGCGGGCAAAAATCGCCTTAGTTTTGCCTCTCTCCTCGGCTCTGTGGGCGTTAAGTACGTAACCGCCCTCGCCGCCCCGTTTTTTTTCCTCAAAAATCACTCGCTCAAAATTACCTTAATCACTCTCGCCCTCTTGCTCCCCATCCTGCTTTCTCCCGGTCGGTTTCAGCCTTGGTACCTCGTCTGGCCACTAATCCCTGCGGTGCTCATTGACTCGACCTGGGCCAGATTTTGGGTCATTACTACGAGCCTAGCTGGCCTCGCTTACTATCCCGTCTATATCGCGACTGGCTTTTGGAACCTCGGCGAGCTTACGCGATTGCTCATCCTCTATCTGCCCACGGCTCTCACTGTCCTGCTCGGTGCATACCTCAAAAAGCGCATCTAGTCTATAATAAAAACATGCAGTTCTTCCCATCCTTTACCTCTAAACACTATCTCTATCTTGCAGTCCTCACGCTACTTTACTTTGGCACTCGCCTCTACAACCTGACCTCGCTCCCCATTTTTGTCGACGAAGCCATCTATTCCCGCTGGAGCCAGATCGCCCTCCACGACGCCTCTTGGCGTTTCATTAGCTTGACCGATGGCAAACAACCGCTTTGGGTCTGGATCAGCATGGCTCCGCTCAAGCTGTTGAGCGATCCCCTGCTGGCAACCCGCCTAACTTCGGTCGTTGCCGGTTTCTTTGGGATGCTGGGCTTAGTCTATACCGGCTTTCTCCTAAAAAATCTCCGCCTCGGCTTTGTCGCCGCATCACTCTACCTCCTGACGCCTTTTCTCTTTTTCTACGACCGCTTTGCGACCATGGAATCAATGCTTACTGCCAGTGGCATTTGGTTGTTAAACCTCGGGATCCTCCTCATCCAAACCTCCAGACTTGATGTTGCCCTCATTCTTGGCTTATTCGGTGGGATGTCCCTGCTCACCAAATCACCGGCTCTCGTCTACCTCCTCCTCATCCCGCTCACTTATCCTTTTCTCGCCAAAAACCCCTTTAACTCCAAAAATCTCTTTCGGTTCCTTACACTCTTAACTATCAGTTATGTGCTCTCGGCCAGTCTCTACAACATCCAGCGCCTCTCTCCCTGGATGCACATGATCGCGGACAAAAACAACGATTTTGTTGTTTCGCCCCTTGCCATGCTGAGGGATAATCCTTACCGGATCATTCAAAATTTTGCCGACGCACAGTCCTGGCTCTGGGCCTATCTCACCCCGCCCCTTTACCTCCTAGCGGTCGTGGGGATTTGTCTCCTCCTCAAAAAGCAGCTGGCTCACTTTTTTGTTTACTCGGCATGGTTTTGGGGGCCACTCCTAGCAACTGTCACGACCGCAATGCTTTTTCGCCCCCGCTACATCGTCTTTGCCACCCCCTTTGCCCTGCTCTACGCCGCATATGCCCTCACTCAACTCCGGTTTCGTCGCCTGATCCTCGCCCTCGCTCTGCTTTCAATCCTGCCGCTGCGCTTTTATTACCTTGCTTATACTAATCCCAACCAAATGCCCCTCGTGCGCGCTGACTCCGATTACACCTCGGGTTGGGCTGCGGGTAGGGGAGTCAAGGAGATTTCTGAGTACTTAGTTAAGCGGAGTCAATCGTCCGTAACCGACCTCGACGTTTACACCGAGGGTACCTTTGGCCTCCTCCCACACGGCTTAGAGCTCTACGTCTCGCCCCAATCCGACCGGGTCCGGATCACTGGGGTCTACCCCCTCACCGAGCTTCCGCCTGCTGCCGTCGTCGACCACGCCCTCCTTAACCCTGAGACTTACTTTATCCTCAATAATACCCAGGTAACCGCGCCTCCTCCAAACTCCACCGAAATCCTGTCTTTCAAAAAAGCGGACGATAGCTACATTAGACTCTATCTGATTCGTCCATGAACAAGTTGGCGCTCACCCTCATCGTGGGGATCTCTCTCCTGGTCAACTCCTCCCTCTTTAGTCATCCCGATTTCGTCGACGTCCACGACCCGACCGCCATCTACCGGCTTTTCACCCTCAAACAAACGCTCTCCGAAGGTCAATTCCCCGCCGCCTGGCACAACGTTCTCAACTACGGTTTTGGTTACCCCCTCCATCTCTACTATGCGCCGCTGTTTAGCTATCTCGGGGTTATCTTGTCGGCCGTGGGCTTTACGCCGGTTTTTGCCGCCAAACTCACCATCTTGTTCTTGACAATCGTCGGCGGAACTAGCGTTTATTTGTTGTTGCGCCGCTGGGGTAGGGGAGTTGCCTTCCTCGGAGCCGTGGCCTTTTTGAGTTTGCCATACCATTTTAGTTCGGTTTACGTCCGTGGCTCATTTGCCGAATACAGCGCGCTTAATCTCCTCCCTCTCACGCTCTATTTCTACACAACTCCGCTTCAGACGCGAAGGCGAACGGTCCTCGCTGCCCTCGTCCTGGCTCTATTTTTACTCTCTCACAACACTATTCCCTACGTTGTCTTACCTGTGCTCCTTCTGCTCGCCTTTGTCTCTCAAAAAAACTCCTACAAACCCCTCTGTCTTGCCTTAGTGTTGGGTTGTAGCCTGAGTGCTGCCTTCCTTTTTCCTATGCTCTTTGAGCGCAGTCTTGTTCAGGTCGAGCAGGTCGCAACAAAAACCAAGGTTATCGACCACCTACTCGAGCCGTGGCAGCTCTGGTATTCGCCCTGGGACTATGGCGGCTCGACGGCCGGCCCCAACGACTTAATGTCCTTCATGCTCGGCAAAGGTCAGCTCATCCTCGCCGCCCTTGGTCTGCTGGGGACTCTCTATTTCCGGCAATTCAAACTCCTCCTCCTCGGCGCGACCCTCCTAGCTAGTCTCTACTTTACGACGGTCAACGCTGCTTGGTTTTGGCGCTTATTCCCCCTGCTTTCCATTCTCCAGTTCCCTTGGCGGCTCTTGAGTATCGCAACCCTCGGGCTCTCTATTTTTGCTGGCTCCGCTGCCCTCCTCGTTCCTCACAAGTTTCGCTTGCTCGTCCTATGTTTTCTTTCGCTCCTCCTCCTCGGCACTAATCTCAGCTATGCCAAGCCCTGGAATTACCTCCAGTTTAACCCGGATATCCTCACTAATCCCGCCAACCTCTATCCGCTAGTCGAAGCCAAAATCCCAGAATATTTACCGGCTTATCTCCCGAGCTTCCCCCAGAGTCCCCCAAGCGATGGCTTAAAGCGGACAGCAACCACGGTCTCGGGTGAAGTTGTGCAAACCACGACCTCCCCCTTAGTCATCCAGACTGCATACATGCCTCACTGGCAGCTCAAACTCAACGCTTATCCAACCGACATCGTCCCCTCACCCGAAGGGGTTATTAGGACCCACTCCCCCATCCCTCCAGGGACCTACACTGTTGAGCTCACTTGGCATCCCACCACAATCGAAAAACTCGGTTATGTCATTTCCTTCCTCGCCCTCATCACTATGATAGGATTAGCCCTATGACTGACGCCTTCCTCCTGATCAAGCAAAAGGCCCTCCGGGGGGTTTTTACCCTGACCTTTCGTCGTCTCCTCCTCAAGATCATCGACACGGTCGGGATTATTTATTTAGCGCGTCTCCTCTCCCAAGAATCCTTTGGGGTTTTTACGATTATCAGTTTTGTGGTTTTTACTTTTCTCTCCTTCTTTTCCGATGTCGGCTTGGGCGCGGCCCTCATTCAAAAAAAAGCCGTCACCAAGGCAGACCTCCAAACTACTTTTACGATCCAGCAACTCCTCGTCACCCTCCTTCTGCTGCTAGCTTGGTTTTTTGCCCCTAAGCTCGCCGCTTGGTATGACCTTGGCGAGAGCGGCCTCTGGCTCATACGCGTGCTCTCTGTCTCCTTGTTTCTTACTTCATTCAAGACTATTCCCTCGATTTTGCTCGAACGTTCCTTGCGCTTTGAACTCCTGGTAATCCCCGAGATTATCGAGACCATTGCCTACAACGCTCTCGCTGTCTACTTGGCCATGCAGGGCTATGGAGTCTGGAGCTTGGTGGTTGCGGTTGTTGCTCGGACCTTGTTAGGTGCCATCGCGCTCTCCATCATTAAGCCTTGGCCGATCGGCTATGCCCTCTCAAAAGCGAGCGTTAAGGAGCTATTACATTTTGGGGTCCCGTACCAACTCAACGCGGTCTTGGCGCTCCTCAAAGATAACCTTACCCCCACCATCATCGCCCTTTGGTACGGTCCGGCTGCGGTCGCGTATGTTAACCTCGCCCAGAACATTAGTAGTCGACCACTCGAGATCAGCACCATCGTCTCTCGTATTACCTTCCCCACTTACTCCCGGATCCAAACTGACAAAGTTCGTCTCAAAAGTTGGATCGAAAAATCCATCCACTTAATGAGCGTTCTTTACTTGCCCGCCATTTTTGGACTCTTGGTTACGGCTAATCCCATCCTGACCTACCTCTATGCCGACAAAAGCGACAAATGGCTCCCAGCCTTTACCACCCTCATCTACTTCTTGCTGGCAGCCATCCCCGTCGTGATCACAACCACTTATACCAACGCGCTCTACGCCCTCGGCCGACCCAAGATAGTGCTTGCTTTTATGACCATCTATACCGTCATGACTTGGGGGCTCGGCTTGCCCCTCATCCGCTACTTTGGCTACAGTGGGATTGCCCTAACGGTCCTGATTATTACTTACACCACCATGCCCTTTGTGATTCACCAACTCCGCCGCGTCGTCCCCGTCGCGACCTTCCCGGCCATCAAGGGGCCACTCTTAGCGAGTTTGTTCATGGCCGGCGTGACTTATCTTGGTGTCCTGACTTATGTTAGTAGTCTCACCACCTTAATACTTTGTATCTTAGCTGCGGTCCCTGTTTATGCGCTGGCCCTTTATTTGCTCGACCGTCACTTACTCTTGCCCGAACTCACCCGAGTCTGGCAGACCCTGCGTCGCTAGGCTACAATTATGCATATGCCGTTGACATACACCCTCCTCTATCTCGTTTATAACCAAGCAGAACTGCTCGAGCCCAGCCTTCGCTCGCTGCGTTCGTCCGCATCCAATATTCTCCTCGTTGATCTCTCTAGCACCGAAGATATTCGGGGGCTCGCCAAACGCTACGGCACCCAGTATCATCGCCTCCCTTACTCCTCCATCGTCGAGCCGATCCGCCCCCAAGCCTTTGCACTCGCAAAAACCGATTACATTCTCTACTTAGACGGCGACGAATCAGTCCCCCCCACTCTCCTCGCCGAACTCACAAAGGTACAGGCAGGTGGGTATACTCACGCCCGCCTGGCCCGCCAAAATCTGCTGTTTGGCAAAAAGCTCGATAACAGTCGTTGGTGGCCCGATTATCAGCTGAGGTTTTTTGACCGCACGCAGGTCAAATGGTCGCCTCACCTCCACCACCCACCCGTCGCCGAAGGTCGCGGGCTCGACCTTCCCCCCATCCCTAGTTTGAGTATTCTGCACCAGAACTATCGCACTATCGACGAATGGCTCGCCAAAAATCAGCGCTACGCCAAGATCGACGCCCAAGCTCGGTTGACCGCCAAGGATCCCTTTACCCTCACCCAGGCCTTGCAGCTCTCCCTGTCGGAGATCATGAGTCGTTACTACTACGACCGGGGTTACCGGGACGCGCTGCATGGGCTCATGCTTGCGCTCCTTCAATCCTTTTATTATCTCCTCGTCTACGCCTATTACTGGGAGGGCAAAAAATACCAAGAAGGCCCCAATCCTCCTCCCTACCGCCGGTTTTTCTCGCGCTACTTTAGTACTGCTCTCTCCGAGGCCCTCTATTGGGAACAAAAGAGTAGTGGTACGATACTAGAGAAGCTAAGAAACAAATTGATCAGGAAGGTAATTTATGCCAAAAAAACTTCGTAAAAAAAAGATCAAGCACGCAGCCGTGCTCATCAACTTTCGGGATGCCAAAACTACCGCCAACGCTGTCCACTCTATCGAGCAGGCTAAAGACGCGCCTTATATTATTGTGGTCGACAACGGTAGCTCCCCCGAATGTATTGAGGAGTTGCGGTCTCTCTGTCCGCACATCGATTTGATCGTAACGGGCGAGAACATCGGCTTTTCGGCGGGCAACAATGTGGGGATCAAGCACGCCCTCAAACTCGGCGCCGAGGTCGTTTACATCATTAACAACGACACTTTAGTAGACCAAAATCTATTCTTCCGCAGTTACCGTTATGTGGCGCACAAAAATCGGATCGCTGGCGCCAAAATTTACTACGCCAAAGGGTACGAATATCACGAGAATCAACGTGGCGCGGGCAACATTCTTTGGTATGCCGGCGGTTACTTTGACTATAGTATGGCCGTCTCCCGTCACTACGGCATCGACGAAGTCGATCGCGGGCAGCACGACAAAATCAGGGATGTCGATTTTATAACCGGTTGCTTTATCGCGGTCCCCAAGCAAGTCTTCAAAAAAATTGGGTACTTAGACGAGCCATTTTTTCTCTACCTCGAAGACAGCGATTTTAGTTTGCACGCCAAAAGTGCCGGGATCGAAGTCAAGTATAATCCCGCCCTCGTGGTCTACCATTGTAATGGCGGTAGCACCGGGGCCGGTAGCCCCTTGGTTGATTACTATATGACCCGCAACCGGTTCTTTATCGGGAAACGCTACGGTAGTTTTCGCCTTCGTTTTGCCCTCTTTAGAGAAGCCTTGCGTAACCTCGCCAACCCCATCAGGCGCGCCGCTTTTTTTGATTACTTGTTTGGGCGCATGGGCAATCGTAACGCCCTCATTAACGTCATCAAAGCCAAAATGTAACATGTTGTTAACCACGCGCTTTGCCAAAATCCTCCTCACCGGTTTTTTTCTCGGCGTCACCCTCCTGCTTTACCACAGCCTCGGTCGGGATTACCTCTTTGATTGGGACGAAAGTATCTATGCTCAGCTCGGACGGGAGCAGGGGAGGGGACAGTTTTTGACCCCAACCTACAACCAGGAGCTCTGGCTCGAAAAACCACCACTTATCGCCCACCTAACCGCTCTCGGTCAAACGCTCGCCCCCTCTGACTTGGAGCTAGGTTCGCGGCTTTTTATCCCGCTAGCGACCCTAATAACCTTGCTCTCAGTCTCGCTCATCGGCTCCTCCTTGGGGGGGTCTGCAACCGCCATCCTCGCCCCGGTCCTGCTTATGACTTTTGATCTCTTTGTTGGGCGCAGTCGCAGCCTCAATACCGACATTCTTTTAATTGCTGGGATCACCCTCTCGGTTGCTTTGATTCTCCGCAAAGCCAAACCACCTTGGGTTGCCCTCGCTCTGGCGCTGGCGATTTTTGCCAAAGGCCCAGCCGGCATCCTCGCTATCCTCATCACCTTGCCCTTATTCTTTGCTCAAGACAAAAAGTACTTTTTCCATTCTCTCGGTTACTTGTTACTTTATACTCTGCCCTGGCATCTCTACCAGTTGCTTCGGCATGGCGCGAGTTTTTATACTCCTTACTTGCTCGAACAAGTTGTCCGCCGTGCCACGGTCCCGATTGAGTTTCATCTCGAATCGCGTTGGTTTTATTTTGTCCACCTCTACCAAGACCTCGGGCTCGGGGTTTTGTTGCCAGCTGCCCTCGGACTGGGTCTCCTAATTTTTCAAAAAAAATACTTAATTGCCTGGTGGGTGTTCTTGCCCCTCGCCCTCTTTACCTTAGCTAAAACTAGGTTATCTTGGTACATCCTCCCGATCTATCCGGCCCTCGCCCTCGCGCTTGGTTATTTGTTTGCGACTCTCCTCAAAAAAATCCCTCGCCGCGCCTCAGCCCTCGCCCCGCTCCTCCTCATAGCCATTGCTACCCAGTCCCTCCTCCACTTAGTCAAGGCTACCGAGCCAACTCGCGCTAGTACTCCGCTGCCCTCCCACATCAAAATCGCTCAAACGCTCGCCCAATATCCTGGGTCCGAGCTTGCTTTTTTGGTGAGTCCGAGTGAGCGGACCGCCGAAGCCATCCTCCCCCAAACGCAGCGCCTCAGTAGTAGTTTTCGTTATGGCGGCGCACCTTCGGTCGTTCTCTATAGCCAAAAGCGGGTGACCTACTACTATAACTACGAGGCCTTTAGTGAGGCTTTGCGCCACAATCGTTTTGAGCTCGTTCTCCTCACCGCCCCCGACCTCCAAAAGCTCCCTCCTGGCTACCAACTTATCGCTCAAGAAGGGGAGTACCTTGGCTATCAATCCGAAAGATCTTATGCTCACCGTTAGCACCCAGCTCACCGTTGGCGATGACTTGCACGCGTTTGCGCGTTTGCTCGATAGTGTTCCTTTTGCCGACGAGATCCTGATTTTTAATATGGAGCGCACTGACCCTGCTGCTCTTCGGCTGTTCAAAAAGTACCAGGCTCGAGTCATCGAGATAAAAACCCCCAAGGTGGTCGAGTTTATCCGCAGTCAGCAAGTTACGGCGAGCAAATCCGACTGGGTCCTCATTCTGGATTTTGACGAGGTCATCACTCCTCCCCTCGCCCGCGAAATCCAGGCAGTTACCACCCGCGCCACGCCAAAAGCCGCTGCCTACTACCTCACCCGGCGCAACTATTCGTTAGGCTACCCGCTCCGCCACGGCGGTTTTGGGGATGACCTCGTCCCGCGCTTATTTTACAAACCCGCTTTCCTCGGTTGGTCCCACGAAATTCATGGCATGCCCAAGGTCAAGGGTGAGTTTGGCTACCTCGCTCATCCGATGGAGCATCACAAGGATGCGAGCCTGGCTCAGATGGTCGCAAAAACGAACCGTTATACTGCCGTCGAAGCTCAGCAGTTTTTTGAGGCTGACAAACCGCCAGTGACCGCGTTGACCCTGCTCCGCAAAACCGGGATGGAGTTTGTCCGGCGTTACCTTTTCCGTGCAGGTTTCTTAGACGGGCGGATTGGTCTAATCCAAGCGCTCTACCAAAGCTACGCCATCTTCTTAAGATACGCCAAGCTCTACGAACTTCAACACACCAAAGGACAGCGATGACCAAGACAGCTCTCATTGTCTCGCCTTACCTCGATCACCTCGGGGGAGGGGAGCGCTATATGCTCACCTGCGCCCAGGCCCTCCAATCCCTGGGTTATGCTGTCGATATCGGTTGGGACAACCTTGACTCGCTTCGGCAGATTTCGTCCCTCCTCGGCCTCAACCTGGCTCCGCTCCACCTTAATCCCCCGATCAAAGCGCTCTATCATAGCCGTAACCCCCTCGCCATGTATCGTGCCACGCGACCCTATGGTGTGGTGCTCTACTTGTCCGATGGGTCCATTCCCCTGCTCGGTGGCCAAAAGAACATCCTCCATCTCCAAGTTCCGTTTCACAACGTTGGTGGGCGCAGCTGGAAAAACCAACTCAAACTCAAAACGATCAACGCGGTGGTAGTCAACTCCCACTTTACCAAGCGGATCGTCGATCGGGAGTATGGGATCAACTCAACCGTACTCTATCCTCCGGTCCCGCAACTACCGGCCCACTCAAAAAAAGCTCCTCTGATCCTCTCTGTCGGCCGCTTTGAGCCCTCCCTCAACGCCAAAAAGCAGGATATTTTAATTGAGGCTTTCAAAAAGCTCTCCCCTCAGTTGCCTGATTGGCAGCTGGTCTTAATTGGTGGGAGTAGCGGGGACGACTGGGTCAAGCACCTAAAGCACTTAGCAGCTGGCTATCCCATTACCATTCTCCCCAACGCCGAGTACGCGGTCCTCCAAAAGCTGTATAGTCAAGCCAGCCTGTACTGGCACGCCGCCGGTTATGGTGTCGACGAAAAAAAGAATCCCGAGCTGGTTGAGCATTTTGGGATTAGCACCGTCGAGGCTATCAGTGCTCAGGTTATCCCGTTGGTCTACCGCGCAGGTGGTCAACCCGAGATCGTCAAAAACCCCGAACTGCTCTGGGATACGGTGGACGAGTTACTCCAAAAAACCCTCGCTCTCACCAAGCGGTCTTTTAGTGACTATGCGGCCTCTTTGCCGATTACCGCTTATTCCGAGTCAGCCTTTACTCACCACTTATCCTCACTCCTATGACCAAGTCTACCTTAACCGCTTTCCTCCTCTCCTTCGCCATTTTGGCGATCGCGGCCTGGCTGCGCCTCCCCTCCCTCGCCGCCTATGCCCCGTTTGATTGGGATCAAAATCGGGATTATCACGAAGTGGCCAAAATTGCCGCCGGCAAACCCACCCTCATCGGCCCGGTTGCCAAAGGGGAAGGGGGCTTTTTCTTGGGTCCGCTGTACTACTACCTCGTCGTGCCCGCCTACGTCTTGACCCACGGTCACCCCCTCGCCCTCCCCATAACCAGTGTTATCCTCGACTTGGCAGCTTTGCTCGCCCTCCTGGCCCTGGGGTTTTTTCTCAAAAACCCGCGGTTTGGTTATTTGTTGGCCTTTTTTTGGGCCGTATCTCCAGCCGTGATCGCCGCCGCACGAATCTCCTGGAACGTTGCCCTCCTCCCACTTTGGTTTTTTGCCTACCTTTGGTTCTTGAGTCGGTCTAGTTTTTCGCCCCGCTGGCTGCTCTTCGGCGGATTTTTGGCAGGCTTATCCTGGCACATCCACGCTGCTCTGATCCCGCTCGCCCCCGTCCTCCTCCTGGCGCGCGCTCGTGCTCTCAACCTTTTTAGTCCCAAGCTAGGTTGGCTAGTCTTGGGTTATTTGCTCCCGCTCGCCCCCCTTTTTCTTTTTGACCTCCGTCACGGCGGGTTGCAGTCCCAGTTGCTGCGCGAACAATTTACTTCGCAGCTGGCGAGTCGTGCCTCCACCCAGGAGTTACTAACTTCGGTTTTGAGTCGCTTTGGCAAAAACCTCTCGGCCTTGTTTGGTGGTCCCAGCGACCTTAATCTGCGCTTAGGCTTGCTCGGGATGATTTTTCTTTTCTTTGCGCTCGTGCGTGGCAACCTCCAAGCGCGCCTCGCGGCCCTCGCCGCTTTTACCAACCTCCTCCTGGTTATTGGCCTCGGGGTTGTCGCCTTTCCCGAATACTATCTCGCAATCGCCACGCTTAGTTTTGCGCTCTGCATTACCTTGTTTCTCTCGCGCTCGCTCCTCGCCACTTGTCTAGCGCTCGTTTTTCTGGGCCAATTCCTCCTCGCCCCCGCCCCGCCTCCGCCGGCTTATAGCTTGGGTCACAAACAGGCGCTCGCCCAACATATATCTCGCCAAACTACCGAGGCCACCATCCTCTACGACTTGCCTTTTGGGCGTGATAGCGGCCTCTCGATCCTCCTTACCCGCGCGGGCCTCACCCTGACTGACACTAGTCCCACGCTCTATCTAGTCACCGAAAAAACTGATCAAGCTCTCTTTATCAAAGGCGAGCTCGCGACCGACCAAGGTTACTTTGGGGCCTTACGTCTCGTCAAACGTGATGTACAATAATAGTTATCTTAAAGGAGATATTATGACCAAAAAACTCAGTGTTAGTGTTGTGATCCCCAGCTGGAACAGCGAAGCCCAGATGAAACAAAACTTGCCCTACGTTTTCAAAGCTGCTCGTGCGGTCCAAGCAGAGGTCGTGATTGTCGACGACGCGAGTGCCTATGACCAGTCCTGGGCCTATATGCGATCACTCGGAACCAAGATCAGGGCTTACAAAAATACTACCAACCTCGGTTATGGCGCCACCGTCAACCGTGGGGTTAAGCTCGCCAAAGGGGACATCATTATGCTCCTCAACACCGACGTTCGGCCGAGCCCAGATTGTTTTCTTAATGCCCTCAAATATTTTGCCGATCCCAACGTCTACGCAGTTTCCTTCAACAGCAAAGAAGCGTGGATGGGTGGGGAGTGGCGGGGAGGGCTCTTTCACCATTTCAAAGTCGAGCCAACCCCAAAAAACGACAACTTAGTCAACCCCAGTCTCTGGGCCTCAGGTGGCCAAGCCGCCTTTGACCGCGCCAAATGGCTCAAGCTCGGGGGTATGGATCTGTTGTATCGGCCCTTCTATTGGGAGGATACCGACATGGGTTATAACGCCTGGAAAAGAGGGTGGCAAGTCCTCTGGGCTCCAGACTGTCGCTGCGTCCACGACCATCAAAAGAGTGTGATCGCCAACAACTTTACCAAAGAATTTGTCATGAACACGGCCCAGCGCAACCAATTTTTGTTTATCTGGAAAAACATTACCGATCCTGGGTTTTTGTTCTCTCATTTCCTGCGCTTACCTTACTACCTCCTCAAATATCCCGGCCCCGTCGGCAAAGCCTTCCTTTACTTGCCCCAAGTTATTGCCAAGCGCGCCCAAGCCAAAAAAGCTTGGGTCAAAACTGACCGCGAAATTTTACCGCTATGGGCCAGGTAATCAACCAGCTAATGACTTTTGGGACCCGACATGCCTTGGGTCTCACCCTCGCCCTCTCGCTCGCCTTGAGGCTCTTTAATCTAGCCTCCAATCCTCCCGGACTTAACTGGGACGAGGTGAGTATGGGCTACACTGCCTACTCCCTCCTCAAAACTGGCCAAGACGAGTGGGGCGAACCTTGGCCCATCCTTTTCCGCTCTTACGGCGAATGGAAATCACCAGTCTATATTTATTTACTGTTGCCCTTCATCCATTTTTTTGGGTTAAATGCCTGGGGTGTACGCTTGCCGGCGGCTCTCTTTGGGGTCCTGACCATTTACCTTACTTATCTGCTTGCCACCCGGCTATATACTCGCCGCGTGGGCTTGCTTGCTGCGCTCCTTTTAGCTGTCTCGCCCTGGCACCTCATGCTCTCTCGGCCTGCTTTCGAGGCCGGCGTGGCCCTCGCCTTAATCTTAGCTGGCATTAACTTCTTCTTAATCAGTCTCGAAAAACCATCCAAACACATTCAACTTTATTCTTGCCTCTCAGCCCTAATGTTCGGCCTGTCCGTGCATACCTACCATAGTGCCAAAATCGTCGTCCCCCTCCTTTTGCTGTTTTTGGCTTGGGTCTATCGCGCCCGCTTTGCCCTAAAAACCGTAATTTTTCCTGCCCTAATTCTGGCATTCTTTGCTTACCCCATTGCCCAAGATGTCCTAACCGGCAAGACGCAGGCCCGCTACAACCAAGTGGGGATTACGACCGACCTCGAGTTAACAGAGCGCTTTTTCCGCTACAGAAACACTGCCCCCTACGGTGAGCTCGGTAACAAGCTGGTTTTTAACAAATATACCTTTATTCTGGCCAAAGGCTTCTCCAACTGGACCTCCTATCTCTCCCCACACTTTTTGTTAGGTTCTAGTAGCATTCGTGCTCAGCACAGCATCCCATTCCGCGGCGTGCTCTATTTTGTTGAGTTTGTCCTCTTTATTTATGGCCTCTTTTTGCTCAAAAAATCAACCCATCCCCTCCGCTACCTCCCCCTCTTTGTCATCCTGGTTGCCTTTATCCCTCCCGCCTTAACCAAAGATATTTACCACGTACTCAGGAGCATCCTCACCCTCCCTTGGTGGCAAGTTGTTGCTGCCGTCGGACTCAATGAAATGATAAAAAATAAAAAGCACCAAAAACTTACTCCTTTGACCTTGTTACTTTTGGCTAGCGAAGTAGTTATTTTTATCTTTATCTACTTCGCCTGGTATCCCCGCGCCTTTGCCCGGGACTGGCAGTACGGCCACCAAGAGATCGCCAGTTGGGTGGCTCAAAACGAAGCCAAGTACAAGCGCGTCTATATGACCAAGGCCTATGGTGAGCCCCAGCTCTTTCTCGCTTTTTACAACCAATGGGACCCCACCTGGTATCAAGCCGAGAACAAAAAGCTAATCGAGTACGAAGCGCGCGGTTATCCCTGGCTCGACCAGCTGCCTGAGTACTCGTTTGGCAAGTACACCTTCCGCGACATTAACTGGCCGGTTGACAATGGTCGCAACGAGATGGTCTTTATCGGCAAGGGTGACGATTTTTGGCTCGACACTCCTCACCCCCTCAGCCTCGACTTTCCTGATGGGACCCCAGCGTTCCGTGTTTCCGAAGGCAAGTGAGCTATACTAATATCATATGGAAAACAATCATCAGCTCAGCGTCGCCCTCGCCGTTTACAACGAAGAATCCACCCTGGCAGCGTGCCTCGAAACTATTCAGGCTCTCGCGAGCGAGATTGTGATCGTCGATGGGGCCTCGACTGACAACACTGTCCAGATCGCCAAATCCTTTGGTGCCCGAGTGATTGCCGAGCCCAACCGTCAAAATTTTCATATTAACAAACAGATCGCCATCGACGCGTGTACGGGGAGCTGGATCCTACAGCTCGACGCCGACGAGCGCGTCAGCTCCATGTTGGCCAACGAAATAAAACAAGTTATCACTAGTCCCACTGCGCACGACGCCTACTATCTCAAACGTCGCAACTATTTTCTCGGGCGCTACATGAACAAAGGGGGGATGTACCCCGATCCCGTCATTCGCTTATTCAAAAAAGGCAAAGCCAAGCTCCCCCAAGCCAGTGTGCACGAGCTCATGACAGTCTCCGGGACGCTCGCCTGGCTCAAAAACGATCTGATCCATATCGCCGATCCGACCTTTAGTCGCTACCTCCTCAGGAGCAACCGCTACACCACCTTAACCGCCGGCGAATACCTGAGCCAAAACGTAGGCACTAGTGTCTTGACAATCATTAGCTATATGTTGCTCCGACCCCTCTGGCGCTTTTGTCAGATATATTTCCGACACAAAGGTTTTCTCGATGGGTTCCCAGGGTTTGTCTTTGCCTTCTATTCTGGCTTGCACATCGCCAGTTCTTACGTCAAATACTGGGAAAAAAAGACTACCAACCAAACCACTAGTCTCAAACATGATTGGAACTAGGATGACCCACTACCTCGCCAAACTCTGGCCCCACTTTACCCTCATCCTGGTCGGGATTTTTTTGACGGCGAGCTTACTCCAGAGCGGTTGGTACCTCTCTCACGACGGAATTTTTCATATTTATCGCACCGAAGAAGCGCTCTCTATGCTCAAGCTCGGGCATTTCCCCCTCCGCTGGGCTGGCAATTTTGACCAAGGGTTTGGGATCCCCCTCTTTAGTTTTGTCTACCCCCTCCCTTACTATCTTAGTGCGGTCCTCTCGACTCTGCTCGGCGCCATGTGGTCACTCAAGACCATCACGATTGCTGCCTATCTTTTTGGTGGCATCGGCATGTATCATCTCCTCTCGCCTCGCGGGCGGAGCTTTGGTTTATTTGGCGCCCTCATTTTTCTCTTGACCCCATATCAATTCTTAAACATTTTTGTCCGCGGTACGCTCGGCGAAACCCTCGCGATCGGCCTCATGCCCTGGGTCCTCGTCGCCGCCCAACACCTGCGACAAAAGGGCCGCGCCCTTGCCTGGTATCATCCGCTACCGCTCGCGCTCGTCCTTTTGTCTCACAACTTTTTAGGGATCCTTTTCGCTGCGTTTTTGCTCGGATACCTCCTGACTGATCTCAGTTCCCTAAAACGTAGTTTCCTTAGTTTGCTGTTATCTTTTGGGTTAGCCTCATTTTTTGTTATCCCGATGGTCGCCCAAAAAAATCTGCTCTATTCTTTTGAGTACCAGGATCTGACCTTCCGCTTTGACCAACATTTTGTCACCCTCAAACAGCTTGTCTACAGCAAATGGGATTACTGGTACTCGATGCCAGGCGAGGATGACGGTATGTCTTTTCAGTTAGGTATTGCACACTTGATCTTGGCGATCTTGGGCATTGCCGCGATCCTGGGCAAGGCGCGCACGCCTGCCAACCTTTATCTGATTCTTGCTTATCTGGGCACCATTTTCCTGATGCATAGTAAGAGTTATTTTATTTGGGATGCCTTGCCACTCCTTCAATCTGTTCAGTTCCCCTGGCGTTTTCTTTTTATCCCCTTAGTTTTGACTCCCTTGCTTAGTGTCACTGTCCTTCAGTTGCTCAAACCCAAGCCGCTGCGCTACTTAGTAATGATCCTTTTTATCGTCCTCGCTTTTGTTAATATTCGTAATTACCGTAACCCTCAACAGTTTCTCTCTCACAAAGACTACACCGACCTTTATCGTTTGTACTACCACAAAACCAGTACCACTTTTCGTACCGAGATCCTCCCCAAATGGAGCGTTCCCCATGAACGCTACAAAACTGATGAGCTCCTCGTTAACTCCGGCAACATGATCATCGACTCACTTACTCATGATCCTCTCAAAATCAACGTGACGATTAATAATAAGCCAGATAGTAGTGAGGGTCGACTTACTATCCTGCGCAACTACTACCCCGCATGGACGGCAATCATGGATGACACTACCCCAATCCCGCTCGAACCAACCGAGGATGGTATGATTCTTTTGCGTCCGATGCTCGGGGTTCATCGCTACGAGATTAAGATCAAAAGTACGCCGCTCGAGTCATTTAGTAACACCCTCACCCTGTTGTCGGTGCTAACATTAGGGACACTATGGTACACAAACAAAAAAAACTCGACCTCAAAGGTCAAATCGAGATAGTTAGCAAAAAACCATATTCCGGGTCTGGCCCGCGTGGTATCGATGTCTATACCCGCCTCTTATCCGAGCACCTCTCACACCTCCTCCCGCACGACCACCTCCGGCTTAGTCGGGATGTCCCGAGCCACAGACCAGCCGACCTCATCCACTACACTTTTTTTGACCTCTACTTCCTCACGCTCTGGGCCAAACTAAAAAAGGGGACTCCCTTTATCGTTACGGTCCACGACCTCATCCCCCTCCGCTTTCCTGCCCATTTTCCTAGTGGACTGAGAGGTAAGTTCAAATACTTCTTGCAGCGCGCCGCGATTCGTCGTGCCGCTGGCCTCATTACCGACTCGCTCGCCTCCAAAAAAGATATTGTCTCCTACCTGCACTACCCAGCCGATCGGATTCATGTGATCCCGCTCGCGGCCGGCAGCACCACGGCAACCGCCGCCTTAACGCGGGTCGTCGCCAAAGAATATCGTCTCCCGCCGCGTTACTTGCTCTATGTGGGTGACATCAACTGGAACAAAAATGTCCCTGGCTTGATCCACGCTTACTCCCAACTCACCGCCCCCGACCTGCCGCTAGTGCTCGTCGGCAAAGCATTTGTGGGTTCTGCGCACACTCCGGAGCTTGCTGCCATCAACCAAGCAATTGCAGCTAGCCCCAACCGAGATTCAATCATCAAACTCGGCTTTGTTCCCTCGCATCACTTAAGCGCGATCTATCGTGGGGCGACCCTCTATATCCAGCCCTCTTGGTACGAAGGCTTTGGTTTTCCGCTCCTCGAAGCTCTGAGTCAGGGGACCCCGGTCCTCAGTAGTGACCAGGGTAGTCTCCCCGAAGTCGGCGGGGCGCACGTCCACTACTTCAACCCTCATGAGCCCGCCTCCCTCCCCACCATGCTCAAAAAACTCCTTCGCGACCAGGCGCTGCTTACTCAGCACGTCGACTCAGGGCTCCTTTGGGTCAAAAACTTTAGCTGGAAAAAGGTGGCCCAGCAAACCGCCCAAGTTTATGAAAAATATCTTAGCTAAGCTCACCTTCGCTTTTCTCCTCGTTGCCACGACCGGCGCGCTCTTTACCCACCTGGGCGTCACCTTTTTTCGTCACTATTCCGTGATCCCTACCTTCCCTTATTACTATGATCTCCTGCTCTACACCCGAGATGCTGCCTACGCTCTCTGGGGATATTTTGATGGAGTTCACTACCTCCGGCTGATCAACTCAGGTTATGTCGATGTCGGTACCCAAGCCTTCTTTCCGCTCTACCCCCTCCTTAGCTCCTGGGTGAGTCTGGTCTTTGGCACCACGGCTTATGTCAGTGCTTTACTCGTGTCCTGGGTCTTTTTGGGGCTGAGTCTGTTTGTCCTGTGGCACCTCTTCCCCCGTGCCCGCGCCCGCCAGACCTTGGCCCTCCTCCTCTTTCCGACTAGTTTTTTCTTTTTTGCTGTTTATACCGAGAGTCTGTTTTTGTTTTTCTCGCTCACTTTTTTCCTCTTCCTCCAACAAAAACGTTATTTTTTGGCAGCGGTTTTTGCGGCCCTTGGATCTGCCACTCGTTTAGTTGGTGTCTTTTTGGGGCTAGTTTTGCTCCTCGACCTCTACCGCCAAACCCGTCACCCTCGCCCCTTCACGCTCCTCGCTGTTACCACCCTCAGCCTCGCTGGCTTTTTTGCCTACTGCCTTTTTCTATACCACCAATTTGGCGACCCCCTCATGTTCTTGCATGTTCAGTCCATGTTTGGGGCGGAGCGCAGTGGGGGAGCGCTCATCCTCTTGCCTCAGGTCCTCTACCGCTACCTCAAAATGGTGCTCACCGTTGACCCCACTTCGTTCCTTTATCAGCGGATCTGGCTCGAGCTAATCTTTTTTCTGGGCGCCATCTGGGCCTGGGCCAAGAACCTCAAACATCACAGTTTGGCGATCAACCTCTACGTTATCTCCTCCCTCCTCCTCCCGACTCTTACCGGCACTCTTTCCTCAATTCCGCGCTATATCTTGGTCTTAGTTCCGTTTATGCTTCCAACTAATCAAAGTAAAATTAGTTTCTTTATACTTTCAACTTTCAACTTTCTACTCTTGATCTACCTTTTCTCTCACTTTACTCATGGCACTTTTGTGGCCTAGTCGCTAAACTATAGCTTATGTTCAAAAAAATTTTGCCATATCTCCTCCTCTTCATCCTCGCCCTCCTGCCTCGTTTCTTAGCCCTCGGGATTATCCCGGTTTCCCTCGCCCACGACGAGGTCGACATGATCATTCAAGCTCATAGCCTCAGACTAACTGGGACTGACCTCACCGGCACCTACTCCCCGTTCTCCCTCCTCCCTAACGACGCTGTCATGGCAGAACTGGGACCAGTCGTTAACTGGCCGGCTCTCTCCCTCCTGCCCAACACTCTTTTTTCTGCCCACTTTACAACCGCCCTCCTCGGGAGCCTCTACCCGCTCCTCGTAGTCTGGCTCCTCGTCTCACTCGGGTTTACCACTAAACTTGCCTTTTTTGCCGGGTTTTTGCTCGCCCTCTCCCCCTGGCATATCCTCTTTAGCCGGACTAGTCTGGAGCAACCCACCAGCCTTTTCTTTTATACCTTATCTTGGATCTTTCTCTCCAAAATATTTTCAAAAAATAATAATCTCAAAGTATTTCTACTTTCTACTTTCACCTTTGTAACTTTCTACTCGCTAGGCTTCTATACTTATCACGGCTACAAATTTGCCCTCCCCCTGTTGACGGCCATTCTTGCGCTCTACCATGGTTTTAGCCAAAAATCTTACAAGACCCTCCTCTTAGTTTTGCTCGTAATCACCGGTCTCTATGCCCGGATCTATCTGCATAGCGACAGGTATCTCAGTCGAGGCAGCGAACTCGTCTTTTTGGATGCTCCCCGTTTTAGCCGCCAAGTCGACGAGGATCGCCGGCTCAGTCTCCAATCTGACAAGCTGGATCAGCTGTTTAGCAACAAGTTAACGGCCATGCTCAGCTTGGCTACCCACAAGTATCTCTCCATCCTCTCCCCAGAGCAGCTTTTTCTCACCGGGGAGAAAAATGGGGCCTTCTCCACTGGTCGGACCGGTTACCTGTACCTATTTCTCTTCCCCTTTGTTGCGTTTGGCTTAACCAAGCTCCTTCGTAGCGGCCCCAAGGGGATCTTGGTCCTAACTCTGCTCGCCCTCTCGCCCCTGGCGACTGTCATGCACGTAAACAGTTCGTTTGCTTTTCGCTCCGGGATTTTTCTTGTCCTCCTCACCATTACTGCGGCAGTTGGTGTCGTCTACCTCGACAAACTCTATCCCAAAATCAAGCTCCTGACCCTGGCCCTCCTCGCAACCTTCGTGAGTTTTGCCCACTTTAGTTACGTCTATTTTGGTCTCTACCCAGTCGAGAGTGCTCGTGCTTACTTTTTTGCCGACCGCACGCTCGCCACCTACCTCTCGCACCGCCAAAACCAGCGGATCCTAGTCATCGATCCCCAACCTCGGTACATCATGAGTTACCTGGTCTTAACTAATCGCACCATCACTCAAACTGAGCTCGCTCCGCTGGTTGGACATTACTCCCCGAGCGAGGAAAAGAATGAGTACCAGCTCGGCAACCTTACACTTCGGCGAGACTGTCCCCAGGCAGGTGACACCTATGACACTATCATCGTGGACAGCGCCATGGTTGGCGGGCTAGACAAATGCCCTAGCCTCAATCTGCTCCCGACTCCGACTAGGGTGCGCCTGATTGCTGATCCAGTAGATAGCGGTGGCAAAAAAATAATTTACAACGACTCAATCTGTGACGATCAGATCCTCCAGCCTTATCTCAAACCACGTCCTCTTGCCACCTTTGCCCTGGACAAGATGTCTAGAGTACAATTCTGTACTAGCTGGCTTATCGAAAATTAACAATCATTAATCATTATGAATATTTTAAAAAAACTCCTCAAGCCACTATTTTTGCTTATTGTTGCCCTAGTGATCATTATCCCGCGCTTTTATCAACTAGGCGAAACTCCTCACGGGCTACACATCGACGAAGTCAGTTTTGCCGCCGACGCCAAATCCCTCGCCGAAACCGGCAAGGACACATGGGGTGTTACCATGCCCCGGGTCTTTAAGGCTTTTGGTGAGTACAAAGCACCAGGCCTGACCTACAGCATGGCTTTTTGGGCCAAGGTAACGGGGACCATGAACAACTATATTGCCCGCCTGCCTTCTGCCATTGCTGGGCTTACTCTAATTTTGATGCTGGTCCTCACCCTCAAAACTTTAGTCCCAAAAGCTCCCCCCATGCTCCTCGCCACCGTCGCCCTGATCCTGGCCTATAGCCCCTGGCATTTTGATATGTCTCGCATTTTTTACGAAGCCTTTAGCGCTACTGCCTGGATTTCAATCTCTCTGTATTTTGCAACCAGACTGTTGGTACCATCAGCTAAGCGCTCCAAATATGACTGGCTACTCATGCTCGCCACCGCCTCGATCGCCGGCTACTACTACGCCTCACTCCGCTACGTCATCATCGCTTATGTCGTTCTAGTCTCTTTTCTCCTGGAGCACAAGGTGAGCGCCGCAGTTAAAAGCAGTCTCCTGGCCTTGTTCTTTGTGGCGGTGGTTGGGTTTGGCTGGGTCGGGGATCTGTTTTCTGATGTTGGCCTAAACCGGCTCTATTATTATCAACAAAAAGCCAGTTTTGGGAGTGCTCTCGAGATCGATGAGAAGCGCCAGTTCTGCTACCTCGCCCTGGATCGTAACGCCGACACCTCCAAAGGCTGCTATGTCCTCTGGAACAAGCCTGTTTCGCGTTTGACTGGGGCGATAACCACGGTCCTCACTTATCTGGGAACCAACTTTTTGTTTGTCAAAGGGGTGAGTGAGTATGGTTTTGATAGTGAGTATGGGGCCTACCTCCCGCCCCTCATTCTCTTCTACCTAATCGGCCTATACTACGCACTAACCAGTCTAGTTAGATTTGTCACCGCAACCTTTACTAATAACATTCACCGATTAAGTAGCGTTGACAAAGTCTTTACCCTCTACCTCAGCTTGGCTCTTCTCTCACTCGTTCCAGCCGCCATAGCCTTAAACCTTAATATGCGCATGGCAATGGTCAGCTTATACGTAATCGCGATTCTGATTGGGTATGGTCTGTATCAATTTTGCGTGTACCTAGGTGCCACCTTCAAGCCAGTCATCCAATTTCTGATTTACTTGGCAGTCGGTGGCCTCTTCTTTTTCTACGCCTTGCAGTCGAGTATTCACTATTGGTTTGTCTTTACAAAAAGCAACGATCTCCAGTGGACTTCTGACGCAGGGCCTATCTTTAACTATGTCAAAAGTATCTCTGGCAACTACGACCGGATCGTTGATACAGAGCTCCACGGCCCCCTCGCTCCTTACTTTTATGGGGATATCACAACCGACCAGGTCCATCAGGGAGAATACAGTCCTCCCGATGCAATCGGCTTTACCTACCTGATCAAGGCGGGTAAGTACGAGCTCAACCACATTAATATTAAAGACTTAGCCTGTGAGGTGGTGAGTAAGAATGATAAAAGAAGAACTCTTGTTATCAGCAATCCTTATCCCGAATTAGTTTCAATGCGCAAATACGAGTCGCGGTCGTGGAACGGCGCCTTACTCCTGCACGAAGTTTATGACTTAGCCGACGTTATCGCTTATATGCAGCGCTCCGAGCCTAACTTTATGACCCGTTGCGCTCCCAAATAAACCTATGACCAAATCGATCAAATTATTCCTCATCTTAGTCCTCACTGTCGCCGCCCTGCTGAGGTTCCCTGGGCTCAACCACCACATGGATACCCTCTACGGGGACGAAGTTGCCCTCGGTTACAACGCCTACGCGATCAAAGAGACCCTGCGCGACGAGTTTGGTCGTTTTCTCCCGCTCCAGTTTGAGTCCTGGGGAGACCAAAAGAACCCCGTCTACATCTATCTCACCGCTCTGGTACAACTAGTGACAGGTCCCACTATGGCCAGCGTGCGCCTCCCTTCTGCCCTCGCGGGCGTCCTGGCTGTCTACCTAACTTATCGTTTGGTTATACTGCTTAAGCTCGGTAGTCATGTCGCCCTCGCTTCCGCTCTCCTGCTCGCCCTCACTCCCTGGCATATTCATATTAGTCGGGGTGGTTACGAAGCCAATGTCGCCCTCACCCTCGGCCTTGCCAGCGTAGTTTTGCTGCTGTCCCGTCGCTACACTCTCTCTGTTCTCCTGCTCGCCCTCTCAGCCTACACCTACTACACCACCAAGCTGTTTGCCCCGATCCTCTTACTCATTACCTGGGTTTACCTGATCGATTGGTCCAAGTATAAAAGTAGTCTCAGAGATTTTGCCAAGTACTGGCTCCTCGCCTTTGTACTAGCGATCCCCATTATTTACCTTGCCCTTTTTGAGGCTGGTCAGGTTCGTTTTCAAAGTATTAATATTTTTGTGGACAAAACCGTTACCCCGAGGGTCGAGCGGGCCCGCAATTTCTTTGATAACCCAGATAGCTTGCTCGCCAAACTGAGCGAAAACCGCTACATCTATCATCTCAGCGATTTTGCCATGTACTACCTGGAGAACTTCTCCGGACAGTTCCTGTTTGTGGGCGGGGATAGCAACGTTCGCTACGGCCTTGCCGGTCACGGCATGCTCTATATGCTCGATGCTCCTCTCATTATCCTGGGCCTGATCATGCTCTATCACAAAAACCGGCGTGTCTGGTATTTTCTTGTCGCTTGGCTCTTGCTGGCCCCACTCCCCACGGCCCTCGTCGGCAGGGCCTACGGTCTGCGTAGCCTCGCTATGCTCCCAATCCCCCAGATCTTGGCTGCCTACACCCTATATACTTGGTATCTCTCAACTAAAAAATCAAGAATAATTGCAGCTACCTATATACTATTTACTATTTGCTATATACTTGGCGTTTCCAACTGGCTCCACCGCTACTATTACCAATATCCCTCCTACGGTCGCTACTGGTACGACGCCCCGATGCAGGATGCAATCACTTACACCAAAGCGCGGGAATCCAAGTACGATCAGATCATCATTAGTCAGAGTTATGGCGAGGTCTCGATGTACTATGCCTACCTCAACCAGATTCACCCTGATGTTTATCGGGAGGCCAAGGCTAATCGGGTCATGGTCGATGGTGTCCCCATGATCAAAATTGGCAAATATTACTTTGGGGATATCAGACCCAAAGGGCCAATCGAAAAGATGGATATTCCCTACAATACCCTCATTCTGGTCCAACCCTACTTTGAATACGGTGAAGAAGCGATCCTCGCCAGGGACGATGGTCGTCCGATCTACCGTGTTTTCGAGTTCCCGACCGTTCATATGAAAGCTAAGGGGTTATGAAGATTTACGTTATAGTCCCGGCCTACAACGAGTCCCGTTACCTCGCCCGCTTTTTAGCCAAGCTCACCAAACTAACTCACAACATCGTTGTCATCGACGATGGGAGTCGCGACGACACTACCTCTATCGCCAAAGACTACGGCGTTACTACCCTGACTCACATGACCAATCTCGGTAAGGGCGCGGCCCTAAAAACGGGGTGCGAGTATGCCTTTACCAAGCTAGGAGCCGACGCCGTGATTATCATGGACGGGGATGACCAGCATGATCCCGCAGACCTCCCCAAATTCAAAACTACT
This sequence comes from uncultured Pseudomonadales bacterium, assembly GCA_964655755.1. Lineage (GTDB taxonomy): Bacteria > Patescibacteriota > Microgenomatia > UBA1400 > UBA12108 > GWF. The sequence goes on from CAZZNJ010000001.1 coordinate 46,534, forward strand.
CTCAAAAATGGGGCCGAGATTGTGCTGGGTGTCAGAGCCCTAGACAGCAATATGCCGCTCTCTCGGCTCCTGGGCAACAAACTAATGTCTGTCCTAGTTAACGTCCTATTTGGTCGCTACATTGCGGACATCCCCAGTGGCTTCAAAGCCATGACCAAAAAGGCCTATCGCCAACTACAATGGTACAGTAGTGGCTACGAGGTTGAGGCCGAGCTCGCAGTCCGTATCGCCAAAAGCAAGCTAAAATATGTCGAAGTCCCCATTTCAACCATTTATCATGACAAAGAGTATGGCTTTAACCTCCTCGACGCTTTCCGTATTATAATTAGGATACCTTATTGGATCTGGAGCTAATCTATGATCGGCATTCAAATACTCTCAATCGTATTTATTTTTATCATGCTCTACGTCGTCCGTATCCACTACAAAAAAAACGAAATCCCGCGGGTCGAAGCGATCTTTTGGACCTTAGTTTTACTTGTTATCGGGACATTAGTTATAGTCGAGCAGTCCGCCAACTTTATTCGCACCTTGTTTAGCGTGACTCGGCTAACCGACGTTATCGTCATTTTTGCCCTGATGGGTTTATTTATTGTCATGATCGAGAACCGGATCCAGATTAACAAATTGCGCTCCAAACTGGAGCTTCTCACTCGCAAGAAAGCGATGGGAGAGTAGGATGACTCTCCCCAGGATCAGTGTGGTTACCCCCAGCTACAACCAGGCCAGGTATATCAAGGCTACGATTGATAGCGTCCTCTCCCAAAATTATCCCAACTTAGAGTACATCATCATGGATGGTGGTAGTACCGATGGTACTGTTGAGATCCTCAAAAGCTATGGCAAAAAAATCAAATGGGAGACTAAAGCGGATAAGGGCCAAACCCATGCGATTAACAAGGGGCTGCGGCTCGCAACCGGCGAGGTCCTCGCCTATCTCAACTCCGACGACATTTATCTTCCCGGGACTCTCAAGCGGGTAGGGGAGTACTACCAACAAACCAAAGCCGACTGGATCACAGGTGACTGTCTCGTAATCGACGAGAACGGGGTTCCCAGTCGTGGCGGCTGGCTCATCCGTGCCTACAAGCGGTTTTTGATGGCCCTCTATAGCCGCCCTACGCTCATGATTGCCGATTCTATGCTCCCTCAACCCTCGACTTTTTGGTCCCGCAAGGCCTGGGATAAGGTAGGAGAGTTTAACGAGGACTATCACTATGTCATGGACTATGATTATTGGCTCAGATTAAGCAAATACTACCGTCCCCACGATCTTAAGGTTGCGCTATCTGGTTTCCGCGCTCAGCCCGATAGTAAGAGCGAGACTAGTCGGCCCAAACTCATGGCCGAGGGCGACGTAGCACTACGTGCAAACGGCGCCACCCCCCTCCACCTAGCTCTCCACCGCGCCCACTCCTGGGTCGTGCGCCAAGTCTATAATCTCCTCAAGAAGTAGATCTTGACGTAAAGTTCAAATACTGTATTATGGAACTAATAATATGAAAAATTCATATTAACAGTTCACAAAAGCCTATATGAATATCATCGACATCTACCAAGCCAACCAGACAGTCTTTACTATCCAGGAGCTCTCCCAGCTCTTTCCCGATGACTCTCCGGCACAACTAAACAACGCGCTTCACTATGCCGTCAAGACGGACAAACTAAAGCGGATTAGGCGTGGGATCTACACCAAAAGCAACTACTCCATGCGCGAACTCGCAAACTCTCTTTTTATTCCGAGCTACGTTAGCTTGGAAACTACCCTCCGCACCCACGGCGTTGTTTTTCAAACAGATAGTAGCATCCAATCTGTCTCGTATTTATCTCGCACGGTCGTGATCGAGGGACAGAAACTCTCCTACCGCAAGTTAAAATACTCTATCCTCTCTAACCCTCTGGGACTGGTTGTTGTCGGTCACGAAACCAAGGCATCGCTAGAGCGCGCCTTCTTGGATTCCCTTATGGTGTTCAAAAACTACCACTTTGACAATCTAGCCCCCATCAACTGGGATATCGTGGACACCCTCCTACCCATCTATCAGAGCCAGATTCTGGTAAAAAAAGTTGCCCAACTCCGGAGGGTTAGTTTATGACCAACCAAAACTACCCAATCCACAAAGATATTTTGGTCCGGATCCTCAAAGATATTTATACTGATCCAGTCTTAGGCAAAGTATTAGGTTTTAAAGGTGGTACTGCGGCTTATCTTTGCTACGGATTACCCAGATCCTCGGTTGATCTAGATTTTGATTTGCTCAACTCAAAATCGCAGACAGAAGCATGGGAGAGACTTGGTTCAATCATTAGGGGTTACGGTACCATCATCGACTCATACCAAAAAAAACAGACTCTTCTATATGTTATTCAATACCAAAAAGAATCATGGCACATCAAACTTGAAGTTTCACTTCGACCGACGGTCGCCAACTATCAACCCTTCTCCTACCTCGGCATTCCGCTCTTAGTTGTTGATAAACCTGGGATGTTGTCAGGCAAACTCTCCGCCTTAATAGGTCGTTCTAACCTCGCTTCCCGCGATATTTTTGATGTCTGGTACTTCCTCTCTAACAACTGGGTAGCCGACCATAAGTTAATCGAAGACCTCACAGGTAAAAAGTTGCGCCAAGTTTATGAGCAAGCATTAAAAATAGTTTCCTCAACTCCCGACAATCAATTATTGCAGGGTATGGGGGAACTCCTAACCCCTCAGCAAAAAGACTGGGTCAAAGCTAAACTAAAATCTGAGTTAATCTTTCTACTTAAACTACAACTAGAAACAAAAGCCTAATATGACAAATTATTGGTCCAACAAAAAAGTCGTCGTCACTGGTGGAGCTGGCTTTCTCGGCTCCCATATCGTCCAGTTACTCCGCGCTCAGGGTGTCCAGGATATCCTGATCCCTCGCTCCGCCAAAACTGACCTGCGTCAGCAGCAGATGTGCGCCAAGGTGGTCGAGGGTGCAGACATCGTGATCCACTTAGCCGCCAACGTGGGCGGGATCGGCTACAACCGTGACTTTCCCGGCACACTCTTCTATGACAACCTCCTTATGGGAGTTCACATGATGGAAGAGAGTAGAAAGGCGGGGGTCAAAAAGTTTGTGGCCATCGGCACCATCTGTGCCTACCCAAAATTTGCCCCTATCCCATTCCGGGAGGATGATCTCTGGAACGGTTACCCCGAGGAGACCAACGCTCCCTATGGTTTAGCCAAAAAAATGATGCTAGTCCAGAGCACCGCTTATCGTGACCAATATGGCTTTAACAGTATCTTCCTCCTCCCGGTTAACCTCTATGGTCCAGGTGACAACTTTGAGCCCGGCAGCAGCCACGTAATCCCAGCTCTCATTAAAAAATTTGTCGAAGCCAAAGAAAAAGGGGAGCCTAGTGTTACTGTCTGGGGCGACGGCTCGGCTACCCGCGAGTTCTGCTACGCCCACGATGCCGCTCGGGGCATTGTCCTGGCCGCCGAAAAATATGACAAAAGCGAGCCCGTCAATATTGGTGCCAGTTTTGAGATCAGCATTAAGGATCTGGCCGAAAAAATCAAAACCTTAATCGGCTACACTGGCAAAATAGTTTGGGACACCAGTAAACCCAACGGTCAGCCCCGCCGCATGCTCGATACCACCCGTGCCGAGGCCGAATTTGGTTTCCAAGCGGAGACCAACTTCGACAAAGGATTGCAGGAGACCATCCAATGGTACCGCTCGCAACTTTAGTTCTCCTCTGTGTCATTACTTGGCTTGATGTATTCACGTTTTCAGGTTATCTCGCTCAAAATCTGCTCAGCCAAAAAATCTTAGCGTTATGCGTGATTACCCTTAGCGCATTCTATGTTCTCTACCCATCCAAAAAAGTATTAACCGAAAAACCCGGCAGTCTCCTGCTTACCGTCACGACTATTCTATACTTAGGCTCACTCACGCTAGATGGTGTCTTTGGGCAGGGGACCACTTTCTCTTTATTTAGACTCCGTCCCGAGAGCATGTTTTTTGCCTCACTGCCTACCCTTACCCTCTGTCTCGTTTTGCTAATACCCCGACATCTTAACCCAAAACAACGATTACTCCGCTTTCTTCTAGGATTTTCCCTAATTTTTTATTTTCTACGCCTCCTCCCGATCACGACTACTCAAGCCGCAGTTAACCTCAGAAAAATTATTACCAACCCAACAGCGACTTATGACCAAAAGATGGGTCTAGAATGGGGAGTTTTTTATGAGGAAATGCTCTTCGTCCTAGACCACACGTCGCCAACTGCGACGATCATTCTCCCGACCGACCTCGCTCGCTACCCACTCCACGCCAACGTAGATCTAGTCCGATATTTTCTCTACCCGAGAGACCTTGTTGTTTCGCAAAAACAAGCCAGCTCTCAGGATATTTATATCTTAGATCCAGAGCATACTCCGCCGCTAAGACCTTATGTCAATGAGGAGTCAATGCCATGATGTCATTCATCTCTCTCATTTCGATATTTGGTTGGGGTAGGGCAATCTTTGGTAGGTTGATGCTCGGTCGCAGTGTACTCGAAAAACTCTCACTCAGTTACCTGACCGGCCTCCTTATTCTTACCTTAGGTTTGTTCTTTGCAAATATACTGGGCCTCGCAATCACCCCAGTCCTTACCAACACTCTTAGTATCATTGGCGCACTAATCTTCTTCATTTATCTCTACCTCGATCGTATGCTAGGTAACCTTCGCATCACAACTTCTACTCCCTCGCGGCCTTACTTCCTCGCTCTACTAACTCTCGCTACCATTGTCCTACTTTATGGGCTCTGGGGCGTGGTTACTACCTGGGACGCTCTGACGCTCTACGATTTTCGTGCGCTGAGACTGATTGAGTTTGGTTATCTCGACCAGGTTGCCGGCTTGCAGGGTAGCTATTTTTATAGCTATCCTCTGTTTACCTCCCTAGCTCACGCTTATCTCTACTTAGCTTCGTGGAGCTCACCCCTCATCCTCTATGCTCTCCTTTATCTATCACTCCTTACTTCCTTTTACTACCTTCTCCGCAGTTTTGCCTCCTCCAATACGTCTCTTCTCGGCACTTTGCTCGTGGCCATTGCGCCTCACTATTTCTGGCATAGCCAGATCGCCTACACCAACCTCCCCTACAGTATCTATCTCTCCCTGGGTACACTCTATCTGTATATCTACCAAAAAAATGGCCGAGTTGTCGACCTAATCCTTGGCGTAATTCTGAGCGCTGGCTCTACCTGGATCCGTTCTGTGGAGCCATTTTGGCTCATTAACCTCGTCTACGCACTCTATCTCGTGATCTCTCGTAAGGGCTACCGCCACCTCCCGACCGTAATCCTGATTAACCTGGTCCTAGAGAGAATCTGGAAAATCTACTCTGCCAGTATGCAGAGCAAAGTTGCCGAATCCACTCTGACTCAGATTAGCTCTACCACCACTACCTTAGTTAGTACGATCAGTCCTGACAAGATGACGCTCATAACTAGCGCTACACTATACTTTTTTAGCCACGCCCTGCGTCCCTACCTCCCAGTCCTCCTGCTCTTTGCTGTCTCCATCTTTATCAAGATAATCTCAAAATCGCGCGACTATGCGCTCGACACCGTCATTCTCGGATATTATGCGCTAGCCTTTGCCGGCACGCTCGCCTTTGCTTCTTCTCAGGCCTACTGGAGCAACATCCCCGGCTCGCTGGAGCGGATGATGATGTTTATCTCGATTCCTATGATTTACAACTTTATGTTGATACTCGACAATTATTATCATTATAAGTCAGAGAAAATTAGTTAAATCCCAGGTATAATGAGTAAGAAGATATGACTATTACAGTGATTCGTCCCAGATCTACATGGCATTTGATTGACTTAAAAGAATTGTGGCACTACCGCGAACTTTTCGTGATTTTGACGTGGAGGGATCTCAAAGTGCGCTACAAACAGACCGTATTAGGTATCGCATGGGCACTCCTCCAGCCACTTGTGAATATGGTGCTTTTTACTGTCTTCTTCGGAAACTTCGCAGGCATTCCCTCAGACGGTTTGCCATATCCGGTGTTCATACTTATCGGACTGACTTTCTGGGGTTTCTTTTCCAATGCCCTGTCCCGTGCAGGCAATAGTTTCATCGAGAACGAACAATTGGTGAAAAAAGTGTATTTCCCCAGAGAAGTTCTGACTTTTTCTTCGGTTGTCACCTCGTTTGTTGATTTCGCTGTCAGTATCCTTATGCTTCTTTCAGTACTTGCATATTTCAGGATCACGCCCAATCTGCTCTTTGTCAGCATGCTTCTAATGGGTATCGTCATAACCGCTCTGTCCAGCGCCGGGCTTGGCCTTCTTCTGGCCTCGGTCAATATCAAATACCGGGATGTACGCTACATCATACCTTTCTTTCTGCAGACACTTATATTTATTTCTCCCGTCATCTATCCGCTGACCATAGTACGGTCATCATTTCAGTATCTGCTCGCTATCAATCCTATGACAGGGGTGATAGATGCTCTCCGCTCGTCGCTTGCACACGGTGCAGTCACACGGCTGGATCTACTAGCAGTCTCAGCTGGTACCGCATTGCTGATGTTCGTGGCAGGACTTATATATTTCCGTAAGACGGAGCGCTATTTCGCGGACATAATATGAAGCCGGCAATAGAAATAAAAGGGTTGTCAAAGAAATATCGCAAAGGAAGCTACGCGCCGTATCTGACATTGCGGGATTCTCTTGTAAGCATGTTCAGCGGGAAGAAATCGGAAAGTCTCTCAAAAGATGAGTTCTGGGCTCTCAAAGATATCAATCTTGAGATAATGCCTGGTGAAGTGGTGGGAGTGATTGGTAGGAATGGAGCGGGTAAGAGCACTTTACTGAAGATATTGTCTAGGATCACACATCCTACTCAAGGAGAAGTTATTCTGCGCGGTCGAGTGGGGAGCTTATTAGAAGTCGGAACAGGCTTTCATCAAGAACTGTCGGGTCGAGAGAACATTTACTTGAACGGAGCAGTGTTGGGGATGACTCGTGGGGAAATATCGAAAAAGTTTAATGAGATAGTAGAATTTTCCGAAATAGGAAAATTTGTGGATACTCCAGTAAAGCATTATTCCTCCGGCATGTATATGCGACTTGCCTTTTCGGTTGCAGCTCATCTTGAATCTGAAATACTTCTCGTTGACGAAGTATTGGCGGTAGGAGATTTTCAATTTCAAGAAAAATGTTTAGGTAAAATGGAAAGCTTGACTCGTAACGAAGGAAGAACAATCCTTTTTGTAAGCCATAATATGTCAGCAATAAAATCTCTATGTAGTAAAGCCATCCTATTAGAAAACGGTCGCATTTCATCTAAGGGAAAGTTGTCACAAGTAATTAATGATTATATTTCTAGTGTTGGTCTAAGATCTATTGTAGATTTAACAAAGTCAGCGCATGATAATAAACCAAGAGAATTTGGCAAATTAACAAAATTAATTATAAATAATTCAATGAACCAACCATCGAATACGTTTCGAATGGGAGATACAATAAAATTTAGAATATCTTTTGAGTGCCATAAACCTACACCTAATGTTGAAGTGGGCATTAAGATAAGCAGTGCATTAGGTGTAGCTATTAATTATTTCCCATCTACTTGGGAAGGCATACAACTTAATTGCCAAAAAGGCCAGTATACTTTTGAGATAAGCGTTCCAAATGTACTGCTATTTCCTGGAAAATACCTTATTAGCGCCTGGTTATTAAAAGTTGGTCAACCCTCAGATGATAGTATACAAGATATTAGCATGATAGAAATATTAAGTAGTGATATAACAGGGTATTCTGCAAATTTTGAACAATATGCATATAGCGGAAGCGAAATATACGTCCCAAGTAAATGGAAGAGAATCGAATAATATGACTAAGCAATCTGTAATAATACTCGCTGCTGGATTAGGAAGTAGACTAAGACCGCTCACTAATATCACACCAAAATGCTTAACAAAAATAAACGGAGTGCCCATAATTACGAATGCTTTACAAGCATTTAATCGAAAAAATATCAAAGATATAACAATAGTAATCGGATATCTAGGTGAAAAAATTGTTGAGACTCTAGGTTCATCTTATATGGGAATGAATATCCATTACGTATTAAACAAACAATACAATACAACTAATAATATGTTCAGTTTATTTCTAGGTTTAGAATCGGTAACTAACACCGATACCTGGCTAATAGAGGGAGATGTTATTTTTGATCCCTACATATTAGATTTGGAAAATGATGGTGACATTACATGGTATGCGGATTCGGCTGCAAAAAATATGGATGGATGTTTTCTTATATCTACTGACACACAAAAAGTTAATTCATTAAAAATTATTAGAGATAATAGCTCTAGAGATAACGCATATAAATCAATGAGCTTGCTACATATAAAAAATAATTCAGTGCAGAAAATGAAAAAATGGTTATCTGAAGATATCGAAAGAGGAAGAACTCAGGACTATTACGACTTAATTATCGCAGATCATCTAAATGAAATTAATTGCCAAGTAGTAGACGTTAAAGGTTATAGATGGTATGAGGTTGATTCGTTAGAAGATTTACTTTCTGCAGAAAAACTATTTGAGGGAAAACTATGAAAAGAGTAATGATAATTATCGATGGAATGAGTGATGAACCAATAAAAGAACTCGGAAATCAAACCCCACTTGAAGCAGCATTAATTCCGAATATTCAGTACATGGCAGTTAATGGCCGTCTGGGAAGACTGAAAACAACATTTGAAGGGTATCCAATCGAAAGTATGGTCTGCATAATGGGGTTAATTGGATATGAGCCGGAAAAATATTATCCTGCTGGAAGGGCATCTTTTGAGGCTTCTGCAAAGGGGATCTCATTAGCCGAAGATGATCTCATATTCCGATGCAACATAGTTTCATTAGATAAGAATAAAAAATTACTTACAGACTTCACTTCAGGCCAAATATCTGATTCAAGCGCTCGCAAAATTATTAATAAAATTAAATTACCGCACAATAATTGGGAACTATTCCCTGGACAAAGCTATCGAAATATTTTGGTTATAAGAGGTGCAAAAGTCAATGTCAAGAAAATAACTTGCTATGAACCTCATATGAACATAGGTAAACAAGTTGAAAATATGCTACCTTATTCATCGGATGAAGAAATTGATTCGCTGCTTGCTCAAGTTAGAGAATTTCTTTTAAGTACGAGGGAACAAATATCAAAAATGGAAGATGTAAGCGAACCTGCGGACATGCTATGGGTATGGAGCCCATCTCAAAAAGCTGTTTGGCCGAGTTTCAAGAGTAGAACAGGATTGTCCGCAGCATTTGTCGGGGGGTTAGATTTTCTTCACGGAATAGCCATGGCAGCTAACATTGATTACGAATTAATTCCAGGAGCCACAGGATACATTGATACAGATTATTCTGCGAAAGCAAAGTATGCTCTTAAATATATAGATAAATATGATTTTGTTTTAGTTCATGTTAATGCAACTGATGAAGAGGCACATCTTCATAATTATGTCGGGAAAAAAGAGGCTATAGAAAAAGTCGATAAATACATAGTATCAAGAATTGTAGAAAAACTGCATAAAGAATACCCAAATGAACATAGAGTTATATTGCTGGGAGATCATATGACTCGATCTATTGATGGGAAACATACGGATACACCAGTCCCATACTTACTATATGGAGAAGAACCCAAAGTTAAAAACAACCTATATTTCAATGAAAAAAATTGCAGTGATTTTGTGCCCGAGAGCTCTCTAGATGTAATTTCAAAAATATTAAAATAATATGTCTGAAAATGCTAAAGTAAGTAAATATTGGAATGATGTGATTGATAATCCAGACTTCGATGGTGTTGCACCGATGGGAGGCTGTGGAAGGCTTGAAATAGCTTATAGAGGTTACTTCGAACATAAAACTTTTAAGAATTTGATAAAGAACATTGAAAAACCTAGGTTATTAGAAGTAGGATGTGGTTCGGGGAGATGGGCTTGGGCTTTACATAAACAACTTTCAAAATATGTAGGTATTGATATTAGTAAGAAATCAATTGAATGGGCAATAAATAAAAAGAAAAAAATGAATATTAAAAACTGCACTTTTCAAACGGTGCCACTAAACAAGTTTGTATCAAAGAATAAATTTGACATAATATATTTCGGTGGCGTAACTCAGTATATGAGTGATGCAGAATTAGAGAAAAACCTTATATATACAACTAATTTATTGTCTAATAATGGAGTCATAATTGATAGATCTACGATATCACTTGAGAAATTTGGCGCTTCTAAATCTAGCAGTAATTACTACGCTAAATACAGGACTAAAAAAGAATTAGGTAAGATTTTTCAAAGATGTGGTTTGCAATTAATAAATTATAAACAATCATATCGCTTCTTACGTGTAGGCATATTGGCTAATGCACTTAATTTTCCGCCTATACTAAGAGTTTTGCTCAGCATAACTCCATTATCATATTATGTATTCCTAGCAATAACTTATATTAGTGACCTCTTAAATCCAAAAGTTTATCAGGAAAAAGATATTGGAAAATTTACTCATATTTTTACAGTCTATAGCCCTATAAGGAGTAGAACTTGATGCTTAATAATGATTTTACGATTGGCATATTAGGTGGTATGGGTCCATATGCGACAGCCAGATTTTTTCTCAAAATATTGGATCTGACGAATGCCGAAAAGGACTGGGAACATTTTCATTTAGTTATAGACAACAATACTCATATACCGAGTAGAAGTAGAGCATACTTATATGGTGAAAAAAGCCCGGTAGATGAGATGATATCAAGTTGCAATAAATTGGCAGAATACCCAGTAAATATTATTGCGTTGCCTTGTAATAGCGCAGCGTACTTCTTAGATAAAGTTCAGAAGAATACAAAAATTCCAATTTTGAATATTATTAATATAACTTCAGAGCTAGTTAGTAAGTTAGTTCCGCGAGGAAGCAAAATAGCAGTTTGGGGCTCAATAATTACTTATACTGAGAATACCTATAAGAAACCACTGGAAGCTTTAGGTCTATCGTATGTAAACCATAGTAACGAAACACAAATGCAAGTAATGTCATTCATTGAAGAAATCAAGAAAAATAATTCTTGTGACCGTACACAACTAATTAGTTTTATCAATGACTACGTCAAAGAATACCGCCCTGATAAAATCATCTTAGGCTGCACAGAATTCGCATGCATTGCTCCTGAAGCATTTGGGGAGATGCAAGATATGTGTGTAGATTCTAGTAGCTTGTATGCATCATATTTGGTAAATCTTGCAAAGTCGAGGATAAAGTGAACTTTAAAAGTATTGGGCGTCTAATTGATCTGAAAATAAAATTAAAGTTAACAAGAAAAAAAGCTATACTTTTTGGTATTCCTTATGGGGAATTCCAGTTCATTAAGAATATTATCATTGAGTGTGAAGAGCGATTAGACTATCCAATTGTATTGGCTCATGAAAGTAATGAATCTTTCGTAGAATTTCAAACAATCTTTACCAAGACTAGAAATAAATTCTTTCATATTAAATTAAGAGATTTATCAATACCCATTCTTTCTAATAAAGAAGTGGCAGTATATTTGACGAGTGACGGTTTGGGAATAGATGACATCTATAGCATCTATACATTTCATGGGCAACCTTCAAAAGGGTTAACATTTACTCATGGGAAAATCGAGTATTTTGATGAGTTTTTTCTCTATGGTCCATTACAAAAAGACGCGTTAGAACATTACCTGAAGAATTATTATGATAATAAGAAGCCTTCACATCTTACTCTATCGAAGATTGGATACACTAAGTCCGACGATGCACTTAACGGTAAATGGGTTAAGTCTGTTGAACTTAGTAAGCTAGATTTACCAAGGAATAAACTCACAGTACTTTACGCACCCGCTTTTAATGAAGGCGCATCGCTTCGCGAATATGGATTGCAAATAATCAATATGCTCTGCGAAGATCAATCTTTGAATGTTATTGCGAAATTACCTATAGACTGTCTCAATCCCGCAACTAATAGAAATGTTTACGGTTCAGTCGATTGGCAATTGGAAATAAATAAACTCGAATCTAAATATTCAAATTTTCGTTTATATAAGCATCCTCAAGTAGATCCCATGCTAATTGCAGCCGATATACTTATCACATGCGTTTCAAGTATTTCATTTGAATTCCTTGTTCTTGGCAAGCCAGTCGTATTCATTGATACCCCAAAATTTTATTCAAAATATCTTAAGAAAATTATTAAAGATATCAATGTTGAAGAGTGGGAAAAACTTCCGTTCGTCAATGGAGGTAAGAAGTTCGGAACAACTGTAGATAAACCAGCTGACATTATTCCAGCAATAAAAAGAAATAGATTAAGTACACCAAATATGTACAGTATTAGGAAAAGATTGCTCTACAACCCTGGAAGAGCAAGCTTACATGCTGCATTGAGAATCGAAAATATAATACAAAACCAACTCAAGCCAAATAAAAAATTTCTATATAAAATGAGCCTCAATGCAAGAATTAAATCAATTGTTAGTAAATAATAAGACTTATGAAACTGACACATATTATTAATAACTTAGTTAGCTGGACCGGATATCATATCGAACAAAATGTCTCTAGATACGTAGACGCAAAGAAAATTTCTAAACTTGCCCAATTAGAAGGAATTTCAGTTTGCGAATATTTAGAAAGATTGAATACAGACAAACGTAAAATCGGGAGAAGGGATAGGATTATTCGTAGACTTAATAGAATTGGAATTTTCAATAATGCTCAAGTGATATGTGAAATAGGAGCAGGAACGGGCATGTACCTCGAAGAAGTCATCAAATATGCTCCGGTAAAAAGATATGAGGTTTACGAAACTGCTGAAGATTGGAATGAATATTTAAAGAAAAATTATTCTAAGCATATTCATAACTTAATTATACATAAAGCGGATGGGATTTCACTTAAAGACACTAAATCTAAGTCAGTTGACTTAGTGCATGCTCATGCCGTTTTTGTTTATATACCCGTGATTAATACATTTAAGTATTTACTAGAATGCATACGAGTATGTAAAAAAGGCGGATACATAGTATTTGATACTATCAGTAATCTAGGATTCGGTGTGAATGAAGCAAGCAACTGGATAAAAACCGGGCATGAATTTGCAGTTATTACACCAGAGGAAATTATTAACGATTTGGTCAAGAAAAACAAACTAATTATCGTTAAAACATTTACGGAAATCTATGCAGGATCATCCTCCAAGTATTTTATACTAAAAAAATTATAGAAATAATCAGATACAAATCATGCTGACACGTTTAATCACTATATTAAAACATAATTCTCTGTTCATGGACGTATACAACACGCGGGAGATTAATAGAATTGCACGCATTTTTTACGAGCCTGACTTTCATATCATACGGACAGGTCCGAGTACATATAAAATAGAGTTTAGTAATAGATTCGGCTATCGCAAGCCAGGTTATTCTCCGGTATTCTCGTATGACGATCATACTGCCAGTTGGAAAACAAGAATAGGTAAGGTGAGTTTCGAGTCTCGTACCAACCCCGTCTTCCAGCTCATAAATGAACTGAGAGGGTACACTCTGCTGAATACTATTGTTCCGGGTGCGTATATTATCGATGCCGGTGCGAGCGACGGTCTGGCTTCTAAATATTTCGCCGGTCTGACAGGAAGAAAAGGTAAAGTTCTTGCGCTAGAACCTGATCCGACTGCATCGCTCAACGATATGCCTGCGAATGTGATACATATATCTGCGTGTTTGGCGAAAAAAAGCGGTACGGTTAGCTTGAGTCTGGATACATTTGGAGGGTCACATCTGAGTGAAGACGGTATTCCGGTAACCGCGTATTCACTGAGAGATCTGATTAAAAAATATCGGTTCAGTCGCGTCAGCTTTATCAAATGTGACATCGAGGGAGCGGAGGTCGAAATAATCAAAGATATCGTGGACGTTGTTGCCGAGAAGAAAAACTGTGTTGTAGCAATAGCTTCGTACCACCGGGTCAATGGAAAGGAATCATGGAAAATTCTTGAAAAATTCGCCGGAAAAAATCCTTCGATCTACACCAAAACCGTATATCCCTATCATGCGACAACCTATATCTGCAACAGAGCAAACGTAACAGTTATGCGAAAGCTTCAGAAGCTTCCGGCGTACAATGAGATATATGACCGGGTCTGGTCGCGGGGGGAAAACTGATATGAAAAACGTAATCGTTGCATGGTATGAAACAGGCACGGGAAGTCTAGAAGAAAAGATACCCCTCCTGTGGAACGGCAGAAGAAACAAATCGCTCGTGTCAGAGAATCCGCTGACGGTCGTTTTCCTGAAAGGATTATCTCATCTATCTCCAGCATATATCGAAGAACTCAAAGAAGTTGGGTATGAGGTAATCGATGCAGAGTCTGCATATCGGAAATATAGCGATCAGTATGCCAGTCTCGACAGGTTCGGTACCTATGAGAAAAAGTGTTTTCTCCGCTGGCTTATCATTCGCGATCTGTATGGAAGTACTCCTGTTATTCATTACGACGGCGACATAGTATGGAATATCCCTGTCGAAAAAGTCAGCGATATGATGAAAGGAAAAACGTTCGTATTAGATGGCCCTGCTTTCACAGTGATAAGCGACAATAGCTGGTTCGAAATCTATGAAAAAGAGTTGCAACAATTTGCCTCGGATGTTGATTCGTACGGAACAGACTGGGTCGGCACAGAGTTCCGGCGCAGTATTGGGAGTGATCAGGACCTGATACAGTATCTCATTCAGAATAAGAAATTACCCCAGGACACATTCAGTTCCTCGAAATATCTATTTATAGAAAATCCTTTGGAGGCGAATGAAAAAGAGTGGGGAAAAATGCCGTTCTGGCATATGCAGACAGACTTCATCCATTACCTTAATTTGAGATATATGCTGGAACCATTTGGGCTCGCACGGTATGCTCCCAATCCACTAAAGTCATCGAAAATCGTAATCAATTTCACACATGCACTGGGTAAAATCGCAGGGCGAAAGTATCAGTCGCGCAGGAGTATATATAATTATTTTTTTCGCAAAGGGACAGCATGACTGTTATCACTATCGTCACTCCATCGTTCAACCAGGGCGAGTTTCTCGGTAAGACTATCAAAAGTATCTGGGATCAGAAAGGTGATTTCACAATCGAGCACATCATTGCAGACGGGGGATCCCAGGATAATTCTGTTGATGTCATCAAGAGATTTGAAAATGAGCTTAATTCAGGTGAATACCCTATCGCGTGCAAGGGTATCACGCTTACCTGGTGGAGTAAGCGTGACAAAGGGCAGGCAGATGCCATCAACCAAGGATTCACAATCGGTACAGGTGAAATTTTCGCTTGGCTCAATTCGGATGATTTCTATGAACCCGGCGCTATTGCAAAAGTAATCAGTTTCTTCCGCGAGAATAGCGGCATCAGCTGTGTGTATGGCGGTCTTAATTTCGTAGATAAAGACGGTTTGCATCCGAAACCATGCAGTTACCTGAGCGACTTCTCTCTCCCTCGGCTGTTGAAGTATTGTTATATACCGCAGCCTTCCACCTTTTTCCGGAGGGATGTATATGAAAAAGCAGGAGAGTTGAACATTACATACCGCTATGCCTTCGACTATGACTACTGGCTGCGGATAGCTCAAGCTGGCTTCACATGGGCCTGGATGCGGGATCACACACTCGCAAGTATCCGCACATACCCGGAGCGCAAAACCGAAAATGGACTGATACCAATGCGTAGAGAAGTAAACAGGATTATGCTCAATCACGGGTATTGGTATGCGCCTGCACTGCTGGAGTCAGCATGGCTGATCATGAAGCACACGGTCATACAGCGCGGTAAGTGACTTCTTCACCGACGCTGCATAGTAGGGTGACGCTAGTTTTTCGAGTTCTTTCGGGGATGGTGGTGTGTCGAGCAGTTTTATGACTGTCTCAGCCAGTGCATGAACATCGCCCGCAGCGACGAGATAGGGCGACTTTTCTCCGAAAATACTCATGCTTCCGTCATTGGCATATGCTGCTACCGGAGTCCCGCATGCGAGTGCTTCTACCTGTACGAGGCCGAAGCTCTCTGCGTAGCTTGGAGCGATTAGTAGAGCTGTCCGTCTGTACCAGCGGGGGAGGTCCGTGTGGGTAACTGCGCCGATGATCCGGACATGTTTTCCGAGCCCGCGATTAGCGACCTCACGTGCGATCTGGAGAGCCATAGGTCCCGAGCCTATGATATCGAGTGTCACATCCTGCCCGCGGTTTCGAAGCATATGTACAGCCTCGAGCGCATCGATGATTCCTTTCTCACGGATGAGGTTGGCAACGAGCAGAAGTGTTCGCGCCGTGCGTTTCGTAGCGGGGAGGGGATGAAAGAGCGATGTGTCTACAGGCGGGGGGATCACTGTCACTCGGTCGCTGAGCGAAGGGATGATCGTACTCACTAGCCGCGCCATGGCGGCAGTAGGTACTATGAGCGCACTGTACGAGCTGAGTATCGAGCGAGCATCATCTCGATTCGCTACTGCCCACTCATATAGATCTCCTCCGGGAAGAGTCAGAATCTTGGGTACTCCAGGGATGCTGAGGTCTGCAATCGCTTTGCCCGTCGGTATGAGGAAATGGACGTGAATAAGATCAGGTGTATAACTCGTCTGAGCAAGCCACGAACGTACTTTGTCGGCAACGCGAACGTAGTTGCGGGAACGCCACGATGCTAAGGGAAGTGTGAAGTACGATGGGTAAGATACAGATATATTCCCTTCCTGGTAACCCGTGAATCCGGAAACTTTGGCATGTGCTGCCAGAAGCGGAATTCTACTAGCAATTTTCGGAAGATAGGGCTGAGGTACAACCACTTCGATCGTCTCAAAATAAGTTGAAGCTAGTTTGGTTTCATCGTACACAAACTGACAATGATATTTGGAACTGGATAGTTCGGGGAAACCGTCTGAGACAACGAGTAATCGTAATTTATTCATAGTGTATCTGGTCCAGCGTATAACCCTCTACTCGTTGGCTCAAGCGCATAGGTAGGATATCGGTTATGGGACTCGCGTCTGTGTTATCTGACCTGTACACAATATAGTCAGGCTTAAGTGAGCCTGACAGGATGGCATCACGTATCATCGGAAGAGTAAATGCCTGTGTAGGCATGATTATCCTATTACGGTTAGTGATAAAGTAGGGAACCCTGTTGTCATAAAAAGCAAAAAGAATAGTTCTATCCTGCGGTATCGAATTGTTGATGAAATAAACTGTAGCAAAAAGATTCCGGTTGCTTGGATCGACATCTCCGTCAACCATCCTTTTTGATAGGGGTGAAAATAACGTCCGGAAGGTTCGTACGAAAGAGAAATTATTATTTACCAGAAATAGTGTTGGGAATACGAGGAAGATAAAAAGCACGAGTGAGAAAATTTTCTTTTTCCAATAGCGGAAGGTAAGAGCGATAGATATTCCTAAAAGCCCGAAGGAGAGAAGGAGGAGATTGAAGCTGGAGTAATAATAATTGAGCGGTTGAATAAAAGGCATAATCATCTGCGCGGACTGCACCAGATTATTTGATGCAAATTCGCGTACTGATGGTATCAGGAAAAGTCCTCCTAGCGATCCCATCGGTATGATCGAAGGCTTTAATGCCTCGATGAGTTTTCTCCATACAGACAGTTTGCCTGCGATCAGGATTACTACCATTGGTACGAGCATGAGTGTGTATTTCGGGCTGATAGAGAGCACATACGCATACTGGTGAGGATTGATTGATAGAGGGTCTATCACCACGAAAAAATACACTAGTACGTACGTGAGAATGATTTTTTCGAGATCAGTATACGTCTGCCTTTTCTTTATGAGAAATCCAGCAACCCAGATGATAAAAACGATTCCGAAATACTGAATCTGGGTGAATCCCTGCAACTTGCCTTTCACTATTAAATTTACGCGTGACTCGCTGAGAGTTAGCGCAACATTCGACTCGGTGGTGTATTCAGCTTTTCTCTGAAATCCGTAATTAACAAGTTCGTTTTGCCTCAGCTCTTGAGCTTTACTGTCAGCCTTGCTATTGGTAAAAAGTAGGGGGTTCAGGATGAACGATTTGATACCTGACCATGGTTCGAAGGCTCCGATTACTAATGTGACTGCTGCAACTGCTGCTGTGGCAAGAATCCTTTTTCTCCATGCAATTTTGCCCCATATGAGGTAGGTGAGTCCGATCAAACCTGCTGTGATCGTACCGCTCCAGTTGATAAAAGTAGCGGTTCCAAGGAGAGCTCCCAGAACTACTAAGTAACGCCACTCTACGCGTGTATTCTGGCGCATACAATCTACGAAATATAAAGATATGAGCATGAGTACTGCGAGGATAATCTCTTTGGCTCCGAAAATTGTGAGCCGTACGATATAAAAACTTGAGAGGAGGAGTGCTGCAGGGACGATAGAGGATTTGCCGGTCAGACCGAGCTGTGAGCCGCCGTACGTAACTGCTACGATGAGGAGGAGAAAATAATACAGATAGGTGAAATGGGTAAGGGTGATGATAGATGAGTTTGGTGGAGCGGTGAGCATGTAAAGCGTATTGATCATGGGGATGCCTGGACGTATTCCTGCATTCATTATGTAATTGGATCCGTCAGCAGCGAAGGGGATGGGATTTGTCAGTCTCCATAGCGCTCTGTCTTGGCTATACACATAGGACTGCTGGATATATTCGTAGATATCTCCCCATGTCGGAGGGAAGGCTGTCATTCGAAGTGTGGTGAACAGTGTGATGAAAATTACGAACAGCCCGCCTACTTTCGGGAAGTTTCTGCGTGGTATGTGTTTGATTCTGGCACCAACCATCGCGATGACGAGGGATATCTGGCGGCGGACAAAGATGAGTGGCGCAAAACAGATTCCTGCTATGACAGACAGATAATAGAAAGGAGGCATTCCAGGCGTGATGGCAAATAATGCATAGAGGATGAGTGCGGGGATGAATGGAGCAACGGCAAAGCTGCCCAGCAGAGACTGCCACGATTCCGGATTACGTGAATGGTTCCACACAAGAGTTCCCAAGACTATCGGTAGGTACACAAATAGGACAAGCCAAACTACAAATGCTCCCATACACAGTATTATCTCTCTACGGAGGCAGTGTTACAATAATCTGTATCATTACGATGAAATTTTTATTTGTCGATCACTATTATACGGAGTTCCTGCGGAATTTCGCGCGGTCGCATCCTGATTTGAATGATTCTTCGTACAGCGAGCACCACCAGTTGCTCATGGCTGAGAGATTTGGAACTGCCGATTTTTATTCTCAAACTCTGAATGCACTCGGGCATCCGTCTATTGATGTAGTTGTGAATGACACATCCCTTCAGGAGAAATGGGCTGCGGAACACGCAGTTCCGGCAAGCTCAGTTCCAATGCGTCTGCGTGACTATTTGCATTCTCAATCGTCTTTTTGGGCTGCGCGCAAAGCAACGGTCCGTGAGCAGCAGATACTTTATTCGCAGATTCTCGATTACAAGCCCGATATTTTATATATTCATAACTTGAGTTATCTTCCACAGAGTTTCCTGCGCACAGTCAAACCTCATGTCAGGCTCGTTGTAGGACAGGTTGCATCAGCTCTTCCCCCATTTCACAGCTTTAATGCATTCGATCTCATAATTACATCTTTCCCTCATTTCATATCAGAATTCCGTAGACGCGGTGTCTCCGCTGAATATCTGCCGCTATGTTTTGAGCCCAGGGTGCTGAAAGACAAAAAGTACGATAGGAATCTCCCGCTCACTTTTGTAGGATCATTTGCCGGTGTTCACAGTAGCTGGATCGATACGTTGACAGTAATCGCTTCCCGCTTTCCACTGAAGATTTGGGGGTCTCCAAAAGACGCACTGCCGAAGCAACTACGGAAAAGCTACCAGGGTGAAGCATGGGGGAATGAAATGTACAGAGTCTTAGCGTCCAGCAGGATTACGCTGAACAGACACAGTAGGACTGCAGATTTGTGGGCGAACAATATGCGTTTATTCGAAGCAACAGGCTGCGGCGCGCTACTCATGACCGATGCGCGTGCCAATCTCTCTCTTTTATTTGATACATATTCCGAGATTGTGATGTATTATTCGTCGGAAGACCTATTACGTAAAATCAAGTATTACAGTACACATCCCAAAGAGCGGGATAGGATCGCTCGCGCAGGTCAAAAGCGTACACTTTCTAGCCACACGTATAAGGTCAGAATGGTACAATTAATCGACATTATCGGGAGGTATATATGAAACAATTCGGACAATACGCACAGTACTATGACGACATGTATAAAAACAAATCGTATGAAGAAGAAACTGACTTAATTGAAAGTGTCTTTACGAAATTTTCGTCTATTCCAGTGAAAAAGGTTCTCAGCCTAGGCTGCGGGACAGGGACATACGAAATCCTAATGGCGAAACGAGGGTATGAAATCACCGGAGTTGATATCTCTGCTGAAATGCTCAAACAGGCTCGGGAAAAAATAGAGGCTGCGGGTTTCGCAGACAAAATAAAACTCGTCGAAGGTGATATCCGTTCTATGTCCTTTTTAGGCAGTTTCGATGCTACCATCATGATGTTTAATATCGCCGGTTACATCCATACGCCGCAAGACCTGACCGCGGTCGCTTCGTCGGTGAGTTCGCAAATTCCTCAGGGTGGAGTCTTCCTCTTCGATGCATGGTACGGTCCTGCCGTAGTCTCCGATCCTCCTTTAGACAGGACGAAAGTAGTGGAAAAAGACGGAGCGAAAATCACCCGAGTGACCAGGGGCGTCTTAGATACAAGGAACAAATTAGTCAAAATCACGTTTGATATCACAGTAGTAAAAGATGGTAAGACTAGCAACTCCGTGGTTGAAGAACATCCGATGCGATACTGGGATGTGGAGGAACTAGAACAGGCACTGAAAGCCGGCGGACTGTCCATGGTGAAAGCTACCGCTTTTGACAACATCGATATGCCTGCAGATCAAGAACATTGGAACATGCAGGTCGTCTCAACCAAAATATGAAAATAGGTATTTATTTCACGGCAGCTCACAAAAGTGGGGGTGTGTATCAGTATTCGCTAGCTTTCCTGAAAGCGCTCGCAGCTATTCCCGGCCATGAGTATGTCATCATTACGACCTCGGCTGAAATACCCGAACAATTTTTCCGTGATCCTCGTTTCCAGGTTGTAAATTTGGCAGGAGGTTTGCAGGCTGCTTTCGAAGCGCGCAGGAATTTCCTCGCAAACGAACTGGGGAAAGTGGTAAGTGTTGCGATGAATATGATTTACCGTCTCAATGCTTTCTATCTCATTGAACTACTGATGAGGTTTTCGCAAAGAGATGTGCTACGTACTATACGTGCGCTCAAATTAGACCTTCTTATATTTCCTGCCGGCACAGATCTTTCATATATAGTCGACGTGCCGACTGTGGTCGCTGTCCATGACCTACAGCATAGGCTGAATCCTCAGTTTCCCGAAGTATCAGCAGGAGGGAGATATGAATATCGCGAGAATTACTACAGCAAAGCGTGTGCCAGGTCAGTCCGCATACTAGTCGACTCACATATAGGCAAAGAAGACGTAATAGCATGCTATCCGGAGGTTCCTCAAGATAAGGTGATCAGCCTGCCTTTCTTGCCACCTCCTTACCTCAATCCCCGTATGACCGCTGCGAAAGCTGAGGACTTACTGAAAAAATACAACATAAAATCACCATTCGTATTCTACCCGGCTCAGTTCTGGCCACATAAGAATCATTTGCGTCTCGTGCAAGCTATCAAAAACCTACATGAGAAAGGACAAAATATTACCCTAGTGTTAACTGGCTCAACTTCAGTTGATTTCAGTACATACAGTGAAATTGTTGCCTTTGCAAAGAAGAGTGGTATTAGAAAATACGTAAAATACCTTGGCTATGTAGATAATGATGTGGTGTCAGCACTTTACAAAAAAGCAGAAGCCCTAATCATGCCTACATTTTTTGGTCCAACTAATATACCTATCCTTGAGGCTTGGTTAATGGGTACTCCAGTAATAACCTCTGATATTCGTGGATGTAAAGACCAGTTGGGGTCAGCGGGATTACTTGCCGACCCGTTTTCATCATATTCTATATCACAGGCTTTAGCGAAAGTGCTTAACGATAAAAATCTACGTAGGAGCATAATCGAAGCCGGTCACAGACGTATTAAGGAATGGACTTATAGCGATTTTTCCAAGATCGTTGAAGACATGATAAAATCAATTGAATATGGAAATAAAAGAAATAAGACATGAAGGTCAAGTATTAGCTTTAGTCTTTTCACATAAAATTAAATCCGAGGGTGTTCGCTTTCTTACGCCCAATGATTACACTCTTCAACTAGGTTTGCTTGAACACCCAGCGGGGAGATGCATTAAAGAGCATATCCATAACCCAGACATTAAATACAAAGTCGATACAACACAGGAGTTTTTATATATTGAAAAAGGAAAAGTTAAAGCAAGCATTTACTCTAACAACTTTGATCTGATCACTGAGATCATTCTTGAGCCAGGAGATTTTATGCTCCATATCTCTGGAGGACACGGTTTTGAGATACTAGAAGACAGTAGGATAATCGAGATCAAGCAAGGGCCCTACCCCGGACCTGAACACGTTAAATTGTATAGGGATACACAATGATACCTGTTAATGAGCCAGTTGTTTCAAAAGAGGCAGCAGCTAATGTTCTAGCAGCCTTGAAATCAGGATGGTTATCATCTGCAGGGCCATATGTAAGACAATTTGAAGATGACTTTGCACATTATTTAGGTGTAAAACACGCAATAACAGTCAACACAGGTACTGCTGCGCTTCACGTAGCGCTACTATCAGCAGGAATAGGTAAGGGCGACGAAGTTCTAGTGCCTGCATTTACCATGGCGGCAACTTGGCTAGCCGTTATTTATACTGGCGCCATTCCTGTATTCATCGATGTTGATCCCTTGACATATAACATCAACCCTTCATTAATAAAATCAAAAATTACATCCAAAACTAAAGCCATTATCCCTGTTCATATTTATGGACATCCAGTAGAGATGGACAAAATTATGACAATCGCAGCGAAGTATAAACTATTAGTTATTGAAGATGCTGCAGAAGCACATGGTGCGACGTACAAATCTAGAAAAGTTGGTGGCATTGGACACATAGGGTGCTTTAGTTTTTATGCAAATAAATTAATTACAACTGGCGAAGGAGGGATGGTTGTCACGAATGATGATAATATTGCGAAAGAAGTTAGAAAATACAAGGATTTATATCATTCACCAGCCAAAAGATTCATTCATGAAAAAGTTGGTTACAACTATCGCATGACAAACCTACAGGCAGCAGTGGGTGTGGGGGAGTTAATACATATCGAAGAATATATTGACAAAAAAAAGAAGATGGCAGAGTTGTATGATTCAAAACTATCCAAAATTCCAGGAATAATCACTCCCACAGTATTAGATGATGTAAGTTGTGTGTTTTGGATGTATGCAATTAGAGTAGATGAAGAAAAGTTTGGTATAAACAAAGATAAATTACGAGTCGAGCTTCAAAATCAGGGAGTGGAAACGAGAGATTTTTTTTATCCTCCTACTGTCCAGCCAGTGCTTAGTGACTATGTGGGTAATCATTCAAAGTTTCCTGTAACAGATAAAATCGCAACGAGTGGACTATATCTACCTTCTGGACTAGCCTTGACAGAAGCGCAAATTAACAAGGTGTGTGATGCTATTAGAATTATTCACAAATCAAATTATTGAATGAATAAGCGGGATATCTTAGTTACAGGCGGGTGTGGATATATCGGTAGTCATGTCGTCAAAGCTCTGGGTGACGCGGGGGAATCTGTAGTAGTGTTTGATAACCTCTCACAAGGTAGTGCTGACTCGCTGCTACTTGGTGAACAACTGGTCGTTGGTGATATTCGAGATAAGACAAAACTAGAAGAAGTATTTGCTAATCACAGCATAGAGACTGTCATCCATTTATCCGCCCTCGTCAATGCCGCTGAGAGTGTGGCAAAAGCCAAAGAGTATCAGCAAGTCAATGCGCTGGGATCGAAAAATGTCTGGGAGTTGGCAAAAAAATATAATGTCAAACATTGTCTCTATGCTAGTTCTGCAGCGGTATACGGAAATTTAGATACTAGGTCTGCAATTAGCGAAGATTATCCTACCAGTCCTAGTAATCCTTATGGAGAAACCAAGCTCGCCGGCGAGCAATCTCTCCAAGAGATAATGTCTAAAGAAGTTGGCAACTATTTGATCTTCCGTTTCTTTAATGTAGGGGGATCCGAGTCCACGAGCAAGCTAGGTCAAAGTCTCGCGAGTCGCGCCATCATGCTGCGGCTCTACCACGCTGCTCTCAGTGGTCAAGAGATCACTATCAGTGGTGCCGATTACGACACCATTGATGGTACAGTTATGCGGGACTTTGTCCATGTCGAAGATATTGTTCGTGCAATGACTTTGGGTCTAGAATACTTGCGAAAGAACGGTAAATCAGATGTATTAAATTTGGGCAGTGGTACCGTACACTCGGTTAAGCAAGTTATTAATGAAGTCGAAAAAAGTGCCGGGAAGTCTCTGAATATAGTTTACGGTCCACCCAATCCCGGCGATATTACTTACTCTTTAGCTGATATTAGTCGCGCAAGGCAGGTTTTGGGTTGGGAGCCAAAAAAATCTTTTGCTGAGATAATAAGTAGTGGTTATCATAGCTATCGGAGCAGATATGTCTAAACTCTTCATTATTACGCTCACTCTTATCATTGGTTTTTGGTCGCTACTTACCCCTATTTTTGAGTTCCCCGATGAGCAGGCCCACATTGGTACCGTTAGTTTTTTGTCTAAAGAGGGCCGCATCCCTGTCGGTCCTGAGCTCGACATGACCATCGAGATGGCCGAGACTCAAAAGCTACTTGGAGTATTCCGCAATCATTTGGGCCAAAACAGCTATACCTACCACCCCGAACACCATGTGTCATATAGCGAAACGTACATGGGGTTAGAAGAAGCTCAGATTATGTCGCTCAATACCCCTGATCTCAGGAGTAGCTACGTCGCCACCGAAGCCGCACGTTACCCCCGCCTATATTATGACTATCTCCACTTCTGGCATGACCTAGTAGGTGAGTCCGACATCATGGTTCGCTCTTTTGCTATGCGGTTAGCAGGATTGCTCTTTGTTGGTTTAACAGCTATCGTCCTCTACCGCCTCGGCCTGCAGCTCTTTGGTAGCCAGCTCTCTGCTCTCATTTTGACCATGTTAGTCCTCCTCCAGCCTATGTATAGCTTTCTTTCTGCCGGAGTCAACTCGGACAATCTCCATAACCTGCTTTTTGCAGTCCTGATCTATCTAGGGCTACAAATTACGAGGGTTGGCTTAAAGCCAAACTTGCTCCTAGGCTCAGCACTCATCATTGCTCTAGATATCGCCACCAAGCCACAGGGATATCTCGGAGTTATCGTCATTGTACTCGCTATCATGACTCACATTATTAGCACTCGCCAATGGCATAAAATAATCTGGCTGGGTGTAATTGCCCTCATTGGCTTTTTTGTCATTTTCCATCAAGCCAATCCTTATCGTAGCTGGATCATTACCCCCAATCAATCCGGCTCATCGCTCACTGACTTTGTTTCTTTTTCGTTCAACAAGCTAGTAGCCCAAAATATTGTCTGGTACTGGGGAGTCTTTAAATGGCTGGGGATCGTGCTCCCTCCTATCTACTGGCAAATCGCCAATCGTCTCGTTGTCATCGCTGGGATCGGGTTGATGGTGTATCTCTACCGCTTTATCAAAAAACAAGCTGTCGTCACTCCACCCCCTGCAACTGTTTTTCTCTTCCTTACTAGTTTGGTCTATGCACTAGCAATCTACTATTTTGATTATCAGTATGTCCGGACGGTTGGCTACTCTATCGGCGTTCAGGCTCGCTACCTTTTCCCCACCATCTCCGCCCACATGGCCTTACTCATGATCGGCATCCTCTCGCTTGCTAACAGTCAAAAAGTGCAGGGGTGGCTGCTGCGCGGTCTAGGCATCTTTATTATATGGATGCAACTCGGGGGGATCTGGCGTTTGATTACCAGTTATTATGACGTGGCTTCAATACAACTCTTTATCACTCAGGCGAGCCAGTATAAGCCTGCATATGCCAAAGGGGAGTGGTGGTATTTGTGGATATCGCTCTACGTGCTTAGTCTGGTCTACCTCACCTGGACCACGCTCACTAAACCCCTAGGTCATACCGAGCCGAGGGTGGGGGAGTCTGCCCCGAATTCTGGTAAACCCCAAAAATATGGGCGGAAAAAATCGAAGGGAATCGCGTAGTCAGTGGCTCACTGAGGGTCACAAACAGATCAAATAATACTTTTTTGATTCCTGTCTTAAATGCGTAATTGTCGAGTCTGCCACCTTTGAGGGTATGGAGTCGGTACTTTAGTCTCCTGGCAATCTGCTTCACCTCGTAAAAAGTAAACTGGTGGGTGTGCCCCCACGGCCCAAAAGCAGTCGAAACAAACAGTTTTTGGGGTAAAAATGTGAGCAAGATCCCATTAAGGAACCACCCGGCATTGGGCATACAAAAATATATTTTCCCCTTGGGACTTAGTTTCTTTTTGAGCTCAAACAGGACTGATTGTGGGGAAAACAAGTGCTCCAAAACATCAGAGATAATAATCGCGTCAAACACGCCCCGGTAGGGGATAGACTCACGTTCGATATCACACTCCCGATACTTTATCTTGGTCCCCACCAGACTGGTTTTGGCCCATTCTTGGATATCGACCCCATGTAGATTTTTGTAACCCCGGCGCTCTAGCTCCCGTAGGATCGTGCCATCAGAGCAGCCAATATCTAGGACTCGATCACTCGGTTTACTATTATTTAGCACCATCCCAAGCACTATCTTGTGCTTGTTAATCATCACATTCTCACTGTTATCATTAGCTCTAAATGCTGCTACCTGAGCATCCACAAACTCTTTTTGAGGCGACTTTTTCATGATCCTATTATATAACCTATACTAAAGGGTAGTTATGCTCAAAAAAATTCTGACTGCTGGACTGTTACTGGCAATAATGATGTTAAATATTAAAACTCTCTCCCATGGTGACTGGGGGAGGGTGGATATCGCCCAGTTACAAGAGCAATATGACCACTCCCAGTACTGCGTGCCCCGTTGCGAGTTTCGGGGTAATATCGACGACCCCGAGCTCTACACCCTGGCAGGTTATCGCTACCTCCAAGGGGTGAGTCCGAGCGACCTAAATCCCGAGCTCCAGCCCCTGACCAAATATCTCTTTGGTCTCTCGACTCATCTTTTTGGTACCCCTCTGCCATCCCAGCTCTTATTTGGTGTCTTGGCCCTACTCCTCCTAACCATCCTCGCTCGCCGGGTTCTGTCGTCCCCGATAGCACTCATCCCCGCCCTCCTCCTCTCCCTCGACCCGCTTTTTCAAGATCAGCTCATACACCCTTACCTCGACCTCTCAGTGGCGATGTGGGTACTAGTTATGCTCTATTTGCTCACCCACAAACAGTATCGGCACAACTCCCTCTACCTCGGCCTCACCCTGGGAGCCCTGGCTCTGAGCAAATCATTCTCCCTCGGTGCCCTCGGCGCCGTCATGTTGATCCCCGCGTTTGGGACCAGGTATTGGTCCTACCTTCGCGTAGCCATCGTTGGACTAGTCACCTACTTGGTCGGGTATCTCCCTGTCCTCCTGCAGGGAGGAGTAATGGGTTTAGTCTACCTACACATCGATACGCTGCGACTATATCGAAGCTACGTGCCAGAGTACCCCAAAGGCGAGATTATGCGGATCATCTTTTTGGGGGAGTGGCGGACCTGGTGGGGGGACAAAGGGCTTATCCCATCACCCTTTTATAGCTGGCTCTGGCCAGCATCTACCCTCGCAACTATTTTTGCGTTCACTAAAAAGAAGCTACGAGATGTTGTGTCGCTCCACCTATTCTGGGTCATCCTGGCACTCGCCTTTATCTCACTCCGCCTCGTCTTTCCCCGATATCTCCTGCCGGCTCTGCCTAGTCTCTATCTTATTATGGTCATCGTTATTCGTTATATAATCCACTCATGTCGCTTATCTTTTTCTCCCTCAACCTCGAAGCCGACCGTCACCTCGCAGAGGTCGAAGCGTATCTAAAAAAACATCATCCCGACGTGGTTCATTTTCAGGAAATCTACCTCCTTCACGCCAAACAGTGGGCCCAATCCCTGGGCTATCACCTCAGTTTTGCCCCGCACGCAGACTATCAGGTGAGTGAGCATATTTTTAAACCACTTGGTCTCTGGGGTATCGCCACTCTCACCAAATCAAAACCCAGCGCTACAGCGATTACTTATTACTCTGCTCCTCCCCACACCCTCCCGACCGATTACTATACTCTCAAAGAGGGGCATCCTAGAGCCGTTATTATCCTCAAGCTAACGTCAGACAACAAAGAATACACGTTTGCTAACACTCACTTTACCTGGGCCATGCCCGAGAATGCCGATGTCGAACAGGCAGCCGATTTTGCCAGATTTCAGACCATCATCGAGCCGTATCCTAGCCTGGTTATGTCCGGCGATTTTAACGCCTCTCGAGAGTCACAGGTGTACAAAAAACTTGCAGAAAAGTATCGCTCTTGGGTCCCCGCTAGCGTTGACACGACCCTCGACCCTACCTACTTTCGCAAGCCCGGTCTCAAGCTAGTGGTGGACCATCTCTTTTCTACCTCAGATTACCGTCTCGATCACGTTGCCGTACTGAGCGGTCTCTCAGATCACTGTGCGCTCTCTGCGACTATCACCAAACTAACCTAGTTGCAGTCTTTTGCCGATTTGCTATGCTCAAAACATGACACTTAATCTCGCCGAACGTGCGAGTGAAAGTAAACGAAAAATCGGTCGTAGCGTCTCGGTCAACGGTGTCCACGCCGTCGAAGTAGACGTCAACAAATCCGAAAATCTCCAGGACCCTTTCCTCGACTTAAATATCAAAGTAAACAATCCCATTGGTCGGTTATGGCTAGCTCTTAAGCGCATGTGGAAGAGCCAAAATACCGTCGTTGCCCTGCGCTTTACCATCCCCCTCATTGTCCTCCCCATCGCCCTCTACGTTGGCTATCGGCTCTGGCAGGGTAGGGGAGTGAGCACCCCCATGACCAAACTAGGCGTAATCCACGAAGTGATCATTACAGGTAATCCGCGGGATGTCCTAGTCTTGCCTACCAGCGATGTCTACATGCTCTCGTATGATCTCAACTTTAACACTAGCCATCGCCTCACCGAAAAGCCCGTGATCGTCGTTGGCAACTACAACCACCTAAGTAACGATCTAACCGTCCAGGACATCATTGCCTACAATCCCCTAGATATCCCCAAATCAACTCCCAACCCCGCCGTCACCAAAAGTACGTGGGATACGATCCGGGAGTTCATTGGTCAGTTTAAGTAATATGTTGACTTCGGGTAGTATTTGGTTCATATTGTAATTATTACGGGTAATATACGGGAGGGATGGTATGACTGCCCCAGTTAAATCATTAGTAGTTTATGAGATCGCCAAAGGCAAAAAAATCTCAGTGCCGATCGAAAAAGAGAGTGTTTGGTTAACGCAATCACAAATGAGTGAGTTGTTTAATAAAGACATACGAACCATAAATGAGCACATTCAAAATATTTTCTCTGAAAAAGAGTTATCAAAGTCCTCAGTTATCCGGAAATCCCGGATAACTGCAGTTGATGGGAAGAGTTATAAGACTAATTTATACAATCTTGATGTAATTATTTCAGTTGGTTATAGAGTTAAGTCAAAAAAGGGAACTCAATTTCGTATCTGGGCTACCAGAGTCTTGCGTGACTATATTCTCAAGGGATATGCCATTAATCAACATCGTATCAAAGACGTCGGTATGGAAGAGCTAGAGCGTGCTGTTAACCTGATTCGTCAGACTATAGATTCCAAAGTCTTAACTAGTGGCGAAGCCAAGGGGATTCTTAAGGTTATCGCCGATTACGCTCATTCCTGGGTTATGTTCCATAAATATGACGAAGGTCATATCGAACTAGCTGCCCATACCAAACCTAGCTATGAGCTCTCATATGATGTAGCGCTGGACCTTATTACAAAATTAACGCAACAATTAGTCGCAGATGGTAATGCCGCAAAATATGTTGGCATGGCCAGAAACGATAAAGGACTAGAGCGTATTATTGGTAGCATCAATCAGACATACGACGGCACCGATCTCTACAAAACTGTAGAGGAAAAGGCTGCCCATCTACTATACTTCATCATAAAGGACCATCCATTAATCGATGGAAACAAGCGAAGCGGATCATTACTCTTTATCCACTACTTAGCCGAGAATGGTGTACTCTTTAGAAAATCAGGCGAGCGGACTATTAATGACAATACAATTGTCGCTCTAGCTCTCTTAATTGCTCAGAGTCACCCGAGTGACAAAGATATTATGATCAGATTAATTACAAACCTTTTAAGCTAGAGTAGGGGCCAACTCTGTGAGACAATAGATCCATGCACAATCTCCTAAAGTCTCGTAGCCTCGCCTCGATCTTTGTCCTCGGCGGCGGCAACGTCGTCGGTACCCTCATCTCCGCCATCACCCTCATCATCTTCTCCCGCCTCCTTGGCCCCACCGATTTTGGTCTCTTTTCCTCTGCCTTTGCCCTCATGCAGATCATGGTTCGGCTGGTCGACAGTGGCACTACCACCGCGACCGAACGTGCCCTCGCCCGCGCCCACGCCAAAAGCCCAGCCTCTTACCAAAGCATCATGACTATCTCGGTCTATCTCAAGCTTGGCCTCTATCTATTTTGGCTCTTGGTTGGGTTGGTAGGTGCCGAGTATTTAGCCACATACTACCTGGGACTCTCAGATTCGAGGTTGATCAAAACTGCTCTCGTAATCTCTCTAGGCACTGTTGTTTTTGAGTACGCGACCGTTGTATTTCAATCCTCAGGAATGTTTGGCCTAGTTGCCCGTATTACCCTCGCCCAAGCACTCGGGAAACTATTTGGCGGGCTCATCCTGCTCTCTCAATCTGCCTTAACCGCCACGACCGCACTCTGGCTCTATGGACTAATGCCCTTGCTTGGGACCATCGCCGGCTGGGTCAACACTCCCCACAAACTCAGTCTTAGATTTAATCCCACGTGGTCAAAAGATCTCCACTCACTCCTCTCCGTCGCCAAATGGACGGGGATCGCTGCCATCTCTGCTAGCTTGGCCGATAACCTTGATACTCTCATGGTCCAGTCTATGATGACTCTCCACGACACGGGCATTTGGGCGGGCGCCTCACGCATTGCCACTTTTGCCAGCATCTTGCCCTGGACCGTTGGCTCAGTTTTAAACATCAGGGTCACTCAGTTTCACGAAAAAAAGCATTTATTTGCCTACCTCAAAAAAGCTCGCTGGATCGCCCTCGGCTCGGCTTTCCTCATCCTCCTACTTTTACCTTTTGCTGGGTTAATCACTACTCTCACGATCGGACCAGAATATCAGTCAGGTGTCTCAGCTCTTAGACTCATGTTCATTGCTACTGCCTTATTGGCAATGACAACTCCGATCGCCTCTCTTTACTACCTCTTTGATAAGCCTCAGTACTATGCCTATGCCGGCTTGATCTCCACAACCCTGCTAATATCTATGGATTATCTCCTGATCCCACTCTTTGGCCTACACGGCGCCGCCTACGCTCGTATCATCGTGCGCAGCATGGTCCTGATCTTTACTCTCATCTATACTGCCAAAACGCTCAAAGAGCGGTACGGCAAATAGTCTAGTTATGCCAAAAACTAACATTACCGCCCACATGATGGTAAAAAACGAAGATCAGTGGGTCAGGTATAGCCTCCTCTCCCTCCTCCCTTACGTTGACACTGTTCTCGTGACCGATACTGGCAGCACCGATCACACGATAGAAGCAATTAGTTCCCTTAAATCACCTAAAGTAAAGTTAACCATCGCTCATGCTACTTCTGCGATCGAAGTGACCCAGCTCCGCCAGGCTCAACTAAATCACACCAAGACCGATTGGTTCTGGATCGTCGATGGCGACGAAATCTACCCAGAAAAAACCGCAAAAGAAGTGGTTCACGCGGTCAATGGGGGGCGCTACGAAGGGATCGTGGTCCGTCGCTACGACCTTCTCGGCGACATCTACCATCGGCAGGTTGAGAGTGTTGGAGCTTACCAGCTCTTTGGTCATCGAGGTCACCTTGTAACTCGGTTACTCAACAAAGCCAAAATTAATGGCCTACATTATCGAGGTTCATACCCAAACGAAGGCTTCTACGATGCCAGTGGCCACTCCACCCGTGACCGCAATCCCAAAAACTGGTATATCACCCATGACTACCTTTTTCATGCAATGTATCTGCGCCGCAGTAGTTTGGGATCCACTCTTGCGATGCTCAATCGTAACAAATACAAAGTCGAAACCGGGATTACTCTAAAGACCAGCCTCCCCGCCGTCTTTCAGGATTACTCCCCCCTTGCGTGGGAACCTGATCCCTTGGCAAAGCGTAGCCTAGCCTACGAGCTCACTGCCAATATGCTCACCCCCCTCAAGCAACTCAAAAGGAAGTTCCGATGAAGATCGCCTTCCTCCATCAGACCATGGGGCTAGTAAACCGTGGTAGTGAGATATCGACCAACCTCATCGCTACCGAACTATCAAAACGACATGAGGTCTTGGTAATCCAAGCTGGCCCAAAGCGTAATCCAAAATACTTAACCAAAAGAGTCGCTCCCCTCACTGAGGCGCCGGCTCCTGCCCCTACCAATCTGTTAGAAAAACTCCTCTTTAGACTCCAACTAGACCCCAGGGCGCGCTCCGTCCGCCGCTTTACTACAGAAGCGATCGGTGTATTAAAGAAGTTTCGCCCAGATCTGATCGTTGCCACCAACGGCTCCGGTCAGGTCAGGCTGCTGCGCCAGCACCTACCAGATATAAAAATCGTAGTATTTGGTCGTGCTGGGATCGGCCACGATGATCTATCAAATTTGCGCGCTAATCCCACCCTCTTTGTCGCGCTCACCGAGCGAGCAAAGGTCTGGGCTGAAGGCAATCGGAGCGCCAATACTCAGGTTGTTTTTATTCCTAATCCCATCTCACCCAAAAAAGCCAAGAAAATTAACCTCTCCCTCCCGACGCCAGTTGTTCTGACAGTTGGTGCTCTCAGTGCGTATAAAAACCACGACTCAGTAATCCGGGCACTGAGCCTACTTAATGCCTCACTTCTCTTAATCGGTGATGGGGAGGAGTCAGAAAAAATCTCTAAATTGCTTAGCACTTATCCAGGAGACTTTCGCTGGTTAAAGGATGTTGATCCCGATGAGCTTGGTTCCTACTACGCAAGTAGCGATATTTTTTGCTTTGTTCCTGATCCCCAAGAAGCCTTTGGCCGGGTTTATCTGGAGGCGATGGCTGCCGGCCTCCCCATAATAGCTAGCGACGATACGATTAGACGTAGTATTATCGGCGAGCAGGGGATCTATGTTAATCCACATGATCCGGAGTCTATTGCCCAAGGTATCGCCCTCGCCCGCAGCCGCAAGGGGAAAATCGATTACACTAAACAGCTAGAGCCATACCTGATCAAAAATGTTATCAAGGAAATTGAGAAAACATTCTATGCCATCCTCCAATAAATTAAACACCGCAAAAAAATCGCCGCAAGCGCAACCCCAAAGAGGTCGGGCGCCTGTCGCCACGGCGATTCTTGCGACTTACAATAGTGGTAGCACCCTCCTCGCGGCCTTATCCTCCTTACTTACCCAAACGGTCCCAATTGAGCTTATTGTTGTAGACGATGGGAGTACAGACCAAACGCGGACTATCGTCTCGCAGGTGCCCAACGTCATTTACCTCGCTCAGTCTCACCAGGGCCCCGCGCTCGCCCGCAACCTGGGGGCGCAGCATGCCCAGAGCGACATCCTCCTGTTTGTTGACGCCGACATGACATTTGCGCCCGACTATGTCGAGAAATTGATTGCCCCTATTCTCAAATCTAGCCGTGCCACTTCGAAGCTCGCAGAGCGAAGTGTGGTGGGTACTTACTCGGTTGCCGAACGGGTAGCCAACTGGGACCACCCACTCGCTAGGGCGTGGAACATCCAAGAAGGGTGGGCCGATAGGCTACGTTTCCCTCCCAATCCCCCCAAATATGGCACTGACTACCGCGCCATCCTCAAATCCGAGTTTGAGCGGGTAGGTGGTTTTGACAATATCGGTTACACCGATACCTGGAGCCTTTTTCATAAGTTAGGGGTAAGACCATTGTCCACCCAGGCTATTTGCTACCACAAAAACCCAGATACTTTTACCTCAGTTTTTCGCCAAGCCAAATGGGCTGCCAAACGACCCTACAAATACGGCTTAGTCGGCACGCTCTACGCCCTGCTACGCACTAGTTTGCCCGTCTCGCTCGTGCTCGGGGTCACAAAATCACTAGCTTATGGCAACTTCTACTTTTTGCCCTTCAAAATGGTCTATGATCTCGGTCGTTTGGTCGGGATCCTCGAAATGCTATCTACTGGTAAACTAAGTAAATAATTATGATCTATCTGCTCCTGCTCGCTCTCAGCCTCCGCCTAGTCCTCCTCAACCAATCGCTCTGGTTAGACGAGGCCATCCAGGCACTGGCCCTCATGGGGCGGCTGGGCCCACTCGCCACTTATGCCCTCGCCGACTTTCAACCTCCCCTCTATCACGGGATTTTGTGGCTCTGGACGCAGGTTTTTGGCTATAGCGAGCTTGCCCTGCGCACTCCCTCGCTCCTAGCCGGTCTAGGGACAGTTTATTTTGTTGCCCAGCTAGGACAACATTTGGGTGGCCCAAAACTCAAGGTTATCGCCGGCCTGCTCGCTGCCACCAACCCGCTCCTCATCTACTATTCTCAGGAGGGCAGGACCTACGGCCTCACCACCTTTTTTGTTACCGCCGCGATCTTTTATTTCTATAAGGTACTTACCAATCCTAAAAACAAACTATTTACTATTTACTATTTACTATTTACTATCGCTTTCCTCTGGACCTCTTACCTCGCCTGGTTTCTTCAGCTCGCCATTTTTCTCTACTCGCTCTACCTCAAGCGCCGCGACCTCATCGTTGCTCAGGTTCTTGCAGGCCTAACACTCTTGTTCTGGGTCCCGTCCCTCATTAGCTCACTTGGCATCGGGCTCAGTACTATCACCAATAGTCCTGAGTGGGGCAATGTGGTTGGGGGTATTTCGCTCAAAGCCCTGGCTCTTACCTGGATCAAAGCCAATATTGGTCGGATCAGTTTCACGAATGATTGGATCTATGCAGGTGTGGTAGTAACTCTCCTCGCCCTGCATCTTTTTATCTTATCCAAACTCAAACTTAAGTCATATTACGCAAATAAAAAAACTCAACTCCTCATAGTCTGGCTCTCTACTCTCCCCCTGACCGCGCTCTTCTCGCTGCTGCTCCCAGTCTATAGCTATACCCGCATCATGTTCGTGGTACCTGCCTACTTGCTCACGCTCGCCCTCGCACTCTCCCTCTCTCGTCTGCGCTATACTGCCATCATTATCTCACTGCAGCTGCTCGCCCTCGGTTACTTTTGGTTTAACCAGAGCTTTCATCGCGAAGCTTGGCAGCAGGTGGTTGAGGACTTTGGGACTGACGCCATCTACGCCCTCCCTAGTCGCGCCCAAAATGCCCCCTTGCTCTACTACGGGGTTGCCCCGACCAACATTCTAGAGCCCAAAGCAACTCCCATCCCGCCGGTTACGCGGGTTGTTTATCTTAAGTATGTTGAGGATATTTTTGATCCCAATGGCCTCGGCCCCCAAAACCTCCAAAACTCTGGGTATACTATATCTAAACAACAAGTATATCCTGGTATCCAGGTAGAGGTGTATGAAAATCACAATTGACGTCTCGCAAATGGCCTACGCGGGGACCGGGGTCGGGCGCTATACCCACGAGCTGGTCAAGGCCTTGCTCACTGCCGGTGGGCCACACCAATACACGCTCTGGGCTGGGGTCAGAAAGCAGCGTCCCTATTTTGAAAAACTCGCCCAAAAAGAGCCCTGGAACCGCGCTACTTGGCTATTTTCCCACCTTTCCCCCAAGCTGGCGGGGATCTTTTTTAACCACACCAGCTTACCCTTCGAATATTTTGCCGGCCCCGCTGACCTGATCCATCTCTCCGACTGGACTGCTCCCCATACCCGGGGGCTCACTGTCAGTACGGTCCACGACCTGGCTTTTGTCAAATATCCCGCGCACGTCGACCCCCTGATCCGGCGGACTCAGGCTGCTCGCCTCACACGTTTAATTAAGCACCAGGTCCACTTGATTGCCGACTCACAGAGTACCAAAAATGATCTCATGGAAATATATCAGGTCGATCCAACCCAGATTACCGTGATCTATCCAGGCTTATCACCGGAATATCGCGTCGCTAATAAAACAGAAATTGAGCGAGTGAAAACCAAGTATCAGCTCCCCAGCCACTTTATTCTCAGTCTCGGCACCCGGGAGCCTCGCAAAAACCTCGCCAACCTGATCCAGGCCACCGCCTCCCTCCCACTCCCGCTAGTCATTGGGGGCAAGTATGGTTGGGGCAAAGACGTCGCCTCTCCGGCCCACGTCCAAACTCTGGGGTTTGTCAAAGAGGATGATCTGCCCGCGCTCTATAGTGCCGCTACCGTCTTTTGCTACCCCTCGCTGTATGAGGGTTTTGGCTTCCCCGTGCTCGAAGCCATGGCGTGTGGGACCCCGGTTGTCACGAGCAATGTTAGCTCCTTGCCCGAGGTGGTCGGCGAGGCCGGTATCCTGGTTGATCCCCACACTCCCGCCTCGATCAAAGCTGGTATTGAGCAAGCGATAGCTACGCGTGAAAAGCTGATCAAAAAAGGTTTACAACAAGCCAAACTCTTTCGCTGGGACAAAACCGCTAGACAAGTGATAAGTATTTATGAAAAGCTAAATTCTAATAACCATTAACTATGAACCATAAACTAGCACTCGCGATAGATATCAACGAAGCCAACGTAAAGAACCGGGTCGGGACTGGTCAATACGCCTACAATATCCTAAAGCGACTACCCGCCCTCGCTCCTCAGACTGCTTTTCACCTATACCACCGCGATCCGCTCGTCGGCGATCTGCCGCCGGAGTCCGCTCACTGGCATTACCACCAGGTCAGGCCCAGTAGGGCGTGGTTGCGTTTTGGTTTGCCCCTGCGCCTGCTATTCTCGCCCATTAACCACACCTCCTTTTGGTCACCGGCCCACTACGCGCCCAGCTACCTCGGTAGTCCCTCGGTCGTGACTATCCACGACCTAGCTTACGAATATTTTCCTGACCTCTTTCTCCCGTCTGATCTCTACAAACTCAAAAACTGGACTAGGTCTGCCGTCGCCCGCGCCTCCTCACTGATCGCTGTCTCGGCTGCCACCAAGGCCGATCTCGTCAAACTCTACGGGATCGACCCCCGCAAAATTACTGTGATCCACAACGGCTACGACTCCGACTTCTTTAACACAAAAAACGATATCAACAAATCAATTATTGGTAATTGGTCATTGGCTATTGGTAATTACATTCTCTTCTTGGGGACCATCCAGCCCCGCAAAAACGCCATCAAGCTGGTGCAGGCTTTTCGTCTCCTCAAAGAGCAGGGGTACAAGGGTAAGCTCTGTCTCGCCGGCAACATCGGCTGGCTGGCTGACGAGACGCTCGCCGTCATCAACGCTTCGCCTGACCGCCAGGACATCGTCCTAACCGGCTACGTTAGTGACGAAGCCAGGCTCACCCTCTATCTCGGCTGTGACGTTTATGTTCTGCCTTCCCTCTACGAAGGTTTTGGGTTACCGGCGGTTGAGGCCATGGCTTGTGGCGCCCCGGTTGCCGTGGCCAACAATAGTAGTCTCCCGGAGGTAGTCGGGCGTGCCGGACTCCTCTTTAACGAGCGGGATCCCGCCGACATTGCCCGTGCCATCCTCGCGCTCAAAAAAGACCGTGCCGGCTGGGCCAAAAAATCCCTCGCCCGCGCCAAACATTTCTCCTGGGACCACTGTGCCAAAGAAACCTTGTCAGTATTGACTAGAAACGCAAAGTAGAATAGACTGACAGTCGGGAATGGAGTATTCCATTCGCAGAATCGGGGCGCAAGCCCCTTTTTTGATAGATTAAGGGAAAACAGAGACTTTTAGTATTTTTGATTCGTAAGTTTTTTTCTTAACAAAATGATCGTTTCTACAATTGTGAAAAGGGACAAAGTTATCATAGAGAGGGTAAGCAACTAGATCGGCAATTTGTAGACCTATATGGTTTTGTGATTTGCGAATAATTAACAAATCTACGACATACTGCCTCAGTGTTCTACCAGCTACTTTACCGATACCAGACTT
Source organism: uncultured Pseudomonadales bacterium (assembly GCA_964655755.1). Lineage (GTDB taxonomy): Bacteria > Patescibacteriota > Microgenomatia > UBA1400 > UBA12108 > GWF. The sequence continues at coordinate 85,046 of CAZZNJ010000001.1, forward strand.
TTGATAATTATAAAAAGCCTCAAGCAACTTAAGATCCTCTACTTCTCCTCTAGCTTCAGCAATAATTAACCCTCGTCTTTTATTCTTTTCTAAATACAGATAATAATCAAGCATTAGGCGCTTAAGTGCTATCTGGTATAGATTAATTTCTTTGGGTCCGCATACTTTATTCAAACCGGGCACATTTTTTATCAGCGTCAATTTGTCTTGCTTGTAAACACCATAAATTAGTGCCGTTTTTTGTTTATCAATAAAACTAGCTAATATTTTAAATTTTGTGCTTTCGATAAACTGATTAAGTAGCGTAATTAAGCTTTGATATTTTGCTGGGCTTTTTCCGATAAAAGCGTAAGATTTTTTCTTGCCCAAGATCTCTACATAGTGAAATGGCACAAACTTGCCCATTCCATGGATACGATTTTGTATCCTCCTTCCTTCCAGGTTAAGCTCAGGAAACGTTGCTCCAGGTATAATAACTCCACATAATCCAAAATGTCGTCGATTTGTGATACTTCTAATTTCGATTCTTGATTTAGCACTCAGTTCAGATAGATTAGGGGAGTCTCTCTCGTCTAGGCATAGCAGATCAAAGGCAAGCTTCATCTTAATGATATTCTAGTACTAGAAATCTCGGTTTGCTATGATCAAAGTAAGTGATTATTATCGCTTGATATATATTGCAATATGATCAACTGCACTTTTGAAAATGGTAACATCGCCAGTCCCGGGATCCGGCATGTCACAACCTCAAATATAATTTTAAATGACAAGAATCAGTTGTTAATGTGTTTAAGAGGAAACAAAAACGGTCAGCCTATTCTAGAGAGTGGTAAATGGGGTTTGCTTGGTGGGTTTGTTGATCGAGATGAGACTATATCTGAATCAGTAAGAAGAGAAGTGCTAGAAGAATCTGGTTGGACTCTTGATGACATGTATTTACTCTGCATAAATGACAATCCAAATCGCCCCAAAGAAGACCGTCAAAATATCGACTTTGTCTACGTTTCATATGTCGTTAGCCAAAAACAAGTAATCGACGAAGAAGTCAAAGAGCTCCGTTGGTTTGATCTAGACAAGCTCCCGCCAGACGATCAAATCGCCTTTGATCATGCTCTCGCCATCAAGTTATACAAAAAACACACTCTTTCCCCGCTCCAACTACCCATCTTTGGCTACAGTGGGGTAGAATAAACCCTATGAACTTTCCTCTCAAAGACAAACACGGGAAAAATCTAACCTGGGCGGAGGGGTTAAACAAAATCACAACCCGTTTTGAGTCCTATCTGCTCGACTTTACCTTACTGTGTCTCCACTTAACCACCCACCTCCCTAGTCACACCCTCCGTAACTGGATCTGGCGCTGCGTCGGCCTCAAGCTGGGATCCAAGAGCACGCTCCACACCGGGGTGCGGGTCTATGATCCCCGCCATATCCGGGTAGGGGAGGGGACTATCATTGGTTATGGGTGTTTTATCGATGGCCGCGCCCAGGTCGTTATTGGCAGTCATACCGACATCGCCAGCGAGGTCATGATCTACAGTAGCGAGCACGACATTCACTCCCCCGAGTTTGCTCCCCACAGCGCGCCCGTCCATATCGGCGACTACGTTTTTATTGGTCCTCGGGCCATTATTTTGCCTGGGGTAAAGGTCGGCGACCGTGCCGTCGTGGCCGCTGGAGCAGTGGTGACCAAAGATGTAGGAGCAGGGGAGATCGTGGGCGGCGTCCCCGCCAAGGTGATCGGGGAGCGTCAGCTCAAAAATCCTCACTACCGCCTCGGGAGATTTAAGCTATTTCAGTAATACTACAGGAGTCAGACTCTATGAAAAATAACGTCAAAACCAAACCCCTTGTTTCGGTTATTATGGTGAGCTACAACACCCGCGCCTACACCGTCAAGGCTATGCAGAGCGCCTTGGACAGTCAGGGCTTTAAGCCTGGCGAGATCGAAGTGATCATGGTCGACAACAACTCCCCCGACGACTCTGTCGCCTATACCCGCAAACACTTGCCAGCGGTCAAAGTTATTGCCAACAAAGTCAACACTGGTTTTGGGGGAGGCAATAATCAGGGTATCCAAGCGGCTCGGGGGCAGTACCTCCTCCTCCTCAATCCCGATGCGTTTCTCGAAAAAAAATCCTTGCGTCTCCTGACCGACATCCTCATCCACAATCCTGATATTGTCTCTGTTGGTCCCCAGCTCCGCTACGCAGATGGCTCCCTCCAACAGTCCGCCGGCTACCTCCCGACCCCTCTGCGGGTGACTGCCTGGATGTGGTGGCTCGACAAGCTCCCGCTCATTAAGCGGCTCTTTCCGACCCCTTATCATGTCTTTGATCTCGATTGGCACAAAACCGACCATTATCCCGAATGGCTCATGGGCGCCTGCATCATGTTTAGGCGTGACGAATTTTTGGCAGCCGGGGGTTTTGACGACAAAATCTTTATGTACGCCGAAGAAGTCGAGCTGTACCGCCGACTCAAAGAAAGTCTGGGCAAAAAAGTCTTCTTTACCACTAGTACCAAAGTCGTCCACATCGGGAGCGTCAGCACCAAAAAAGCCAACGCTTATCGCCTCAATTTTGAGCTCAAGGGGATTGAGTACATCTACAAAAAACACTACCCCCATCTCTACTGGTACATCAAATTTGTCATCACTGTCGGGGTTATCCTGCGCCTGATCCTCTTTAGCCTGATCCCCTCGCGTCGCGACACCCTGGTTGAATACAAAAAATATTTCTCATGAAAAAAATTCTCACTTGGCTCGACCACAACCTTCTTACCCTCCTGACAGGGTTTCTGCTCGTTTTTATTCCTCTCTACCCCAAGATCCCGATGGCCGAGCTGATCCAGGGCTATATTGTCCGGATGCGCCTCGAGGATCTCTTGGTCTTAGGCACCTCTGCCGTTTGGGTTGTTCAGCTCCTCCGAGGTCGGGTGAGTCTCCCCAAAAATTACTTAACCTACTCGATCCTTGCTTATCTCGTCGTCGGCCTCCTCTCGGTACTCTCCTCGCTGTTTGTGACCGAGTCTACACCCATGGAGAAAGCGCATGTGCTCAAATTAATTTTGCACTATTTCCGCCGGATCGAGTACTTTGCACTTTTCTTTGTTACCTACAGTGCCATCCGCACCAAAAAAGACTTTAACTTATTCCTCAAAATCGCGTTAGTTACCTTAATCGGGGTCGTCTTGTATGGGATCGGGCAAAAATACTTTTACTTCCCCGCCTTCTCCACGATGAATCGCGAGTTTAGTAAGGGGGTTAGGCTCTACCTCCAGCCTAATACTCGGCTCTTTAGTACCTTTGGCGGGCACTATGACCTGGCTGGCTACTTGACCATCTTGCTGAGCTTTGTCCTCCCGGCCGCTTACCTCGCCCGCTCCAAACTCCAAAAAACTGGCCTCTACCTCCTGGCTCTCTTTGCCTATTGGTCCTTAGTCTTGACCACGTCGCGCACTTCCTTTGTTGGTTACTTGGCTGGCACAACCCTGATTTGTTATCTCTTGATCCGGTTTAAGGGCTGGTGGTGGAGTTTTAGGCACTACGCCCTCACCCTCCTCGTTTCGCTGATAATTATGTTCAGCTTTAGCACCCTGCTCGAGCGCTTTACTCAGGTAATTCCCGACAAAAACCTCCGCGACAAGATCCTGGCAGTCCAACAAATTATCAACCAACCCTTTGTGCAGCAACCAGAGGGGAGTACCACTGTTTCCGAGCTCCCGAGTCTCCTGGCCTTTCTCTTCAAAAATGAACCTCTCAAACCGATCGAGTTAACCGAAGTCGAAAAAACTCAGCTAGACATCGTGGCTTCTAGCTCCGATATGCCCCCGAGTCCTGTCAAACCCACGCCCACCCCGCGCCCCAACCTGCCGACCGATGTCAGCGAGGAATCGGAGTCAATCCGGGAGCAGGCCGCCGTCGACGAAGGGCGGGAGTATACCGGTCCGCAGTACAGCGCCAACGCCCTCAAATATGGTCTCTCGATGGGTATCAGATTAGATGTTTTGTGGCCCAATGCTCTGCGTGGTTTTATGACCAATCCTCTCCTCGGCACCGGCTATGCCACATTGGTCAAAAGCAATGTCGGCGAGTTTACTTATGCCGAGAGTACCGACAACGACTACTTGCGGATGTTAGGCGAAACCGGGCTCCTCGGTACCCTCACTTTTTTAAGTATCCTCTACTTAGTCCTGCGCTATAGTTATCGCCTCCTCCAAAAGAGTTCGACCCAGGTTGATCTGCTCGCTTTGGGCACTCTCGGCGCCACCGTCGCCCTCTTGATCACTGCCACCTACATCGATATTTTTGAAAGTAGCAAGGTTGCCTACACTTATTGGATGTTAGTCGGGCTGCTCGCGTATCGCTATGACCAAACTTAACCTCCTGCTCCTCGCCATCATTCTGATTCTGGGGTTCTCGCTCCGGCTCTACCGCCTCGATGCTCCGCTGGCCGATTGGCACAGTTGGCGCCAGGCCGATACAGCCAGCGTGGCCCGGGAATACGCCAAGCATGGGATCGACCTCGCCCGCCCCAAGTACCATGACCTAAGTAGTATCCCCTCTGGTCTCGACAATCTCGAGGGGCATCGGTTCGTTGAGTTCCCCCTGATTAACGCGCTGCATGGTTACCTCGCCAAAAACTACCCGCAACTGGGCTTGGTTGAGTGGGGTAGGGTCCTCTCGATTATCTCCTCGACCCTCTCCGCGCTCCTCATCTACTTGATTATGCAACATGTCAGTACGCCCCTCGCCGCCACGGTCTCGGCGCTTGTTTATGCCACCCTTCCCTACAACCTTTTTTACGGGCGCGTTATCTTGCCAGAACCACACCTCGTCCTCTTTATGCTCCTGTCGCTCTATAGCTATTTGCGCTACTACGACTCCGGCAGACTCCTCCCCCTCGTCTCCTATTTCTTTAGTCTCATCCTTGCAACCTTGCTCAAACCCACTGCCCTCGTGATTATGATCCCCATCCTGCTCTACGCTCTCTTTGGTGCCAAACCAAACTGGCGCCGGCTCGGGATTATCCTGGGCACGAGCGCGCTCTCCATGGTCCCTTATGGTCTCTGGCGCAGCTACGTCGCCAATTTTCCGGCTGGAGTCCCCGCCAACTCCTGGCTTTTCAATGGTAACGGGATTAGGTTTAAGGGTGCCTGGCTACGGTGGCTTTTTGGGGATCGGCTGGGTCGCTTGATCCTCGGTTACTGGGGCATGATCCCGCTCGCCTACGGTTTTCTCGCCCTCGGCAAAAATCGGCGGGAGACCACGCTGGTGGGTGGCCTAGCCCTCGCTAGTCTCGTGTATCTCTCAGTCATCGCCACCGGCAACGTCCAGCACGATTACTATCAGATCCAGATTATTCCTAGTCTGGCGATGTTAATCGGCCTCGGGGTCAGCTACCTTTATACCCTCCGAAAAAACCTATTCTCAAAAATTACTTTAACCTTGTTCCTTGCTGCTTGTTACTTGATTTCCCTGGCCCTCGGCTGGTACGAGGTTCGCGGCTACTTTAACATCAACAACCCCGCCATCGTCCAGGCTGGGTCTCGGATCGATGCTCTCACTCCGGCTGATGCCTTGGTCATTGCTCCCTACATGGGTGACACTGCTTTCCTTTTTCAGACCAATCGCCGGGGTTGGCCCATTGGGGGAGCCATCGATCAAAAAATCAAGGATGGGGCGAGCTACTATGTCACCACCACCCGCGACGCTGAGTACCAACAAGTCGTTAGCCAGCACACTTTAGTCGAAGAAACCGACCAATACAGCATTATAAAATTATCAAAATAACCTTGGACCTGTGACTCATTACTCACTACCCATTACCGACCTATGAAAATCCTCATGCTCACCCCCTACCTCCCTTACCCCTTAGTTTCGGGGGGGCAGATCAGGACCTACAACCTCCTCAAAGCCCTCAGTCAAACCCACGACATCACCTTGTTTGCACTGATCAAAGATGAGGCCGAACGCAAGCATCTCTCCGAACTCAAAAAATACTGTCACAAAATCGTTTTATTCAAACGCACCAAACACCCGTTTGTTCTGCGCAACATTCTCCTGGCCGGGTTTACGGCCTACCCCTTTGTGGTGACCCGCAACCTCCCGCTGGGGATGAAGGCGCGCATCAAAACCGAACTCAGCCAAGAGTCCTACGACCTCATCCACGCCGAGACCTTCTATATGATGCCCAACATCCCCGAAGGCACCAAAACCCCAGTCATCCTCGCTGAGCAAACCATCGAATATTTGGGCTACCAGGATTACATGAAAAAAGCCCACCCCCTGCTCCGCCCCATCCTCGCGATCGACGTCGCCAAAATTAAGTATTGGGAAAGGCATTATTGGCAAAAAGCCGACAAGCTCATCACCATGTCCCAGGACGATCGCCAATTCATCGAAGCTGAGCTGGGCACCCCCACCAATATTAGCGTCGTCGCCAACGGGGTAGACCTAGCGCACTTTTCGGCAGTCAAAAAAAGACTTCCCAAAACCCCCACCGTCTTGTTTGTTGGCACTTTCAAGTGGCTGCCCAATATCGAGGCTGTTACCGAAATTGTCGAAAAAATCTGGCCGCTTATCAAGCAGCAGCTCCCAACTGCCAAACTCAAGATTGTCGGGTTTTCGCCAACCAAAAAAATCCAACAATATGCCACCGACTCCTCGATCGAGGTCCTAGGCGGCATCAAGGATATTCGCACGGCCTTTGCCACTAGTCACCTGCTCCTCGCCCCGATCCGCAGTGGCAAGGGGACTCGGTACAAAGTCCTCGAAGCCATGATCACCAAAACTCCGGTTGTGGCGACCCCGCTCGCTGCCGAGGGGCTAGATTTGGAGGACGGCAAAAACGTGCTTTTGGCCAATACTGCCGTGGAGTTGGCAGCAGCCTCCCTCCGCCTTCTCCGCGATCCCGCCCTGCAACAAAGACTCGCCCTCGCTGGGCAAATGCTTGTGAAAAAAAACTACAGCTGGGATAGAATAGCCAGAGAACTAAGTCGCGTGTACAATCAGTATAAAACCAAATAAGGAGGTCATGTGCCACTCAAAAAGAATCCCAAACCCGATGTTTCTGTCATCATCCTCAACTACAACGCCGAAAAATTTTTGCGCGATACGCTCAACTCAGTGCTAATGCAAAAAGGTCTGCGGGTTGAGACGATCGTGGTCGACAATAATAGCAGTGACAACTCCCGCGCCATGGTCAAATCGGAGTTTCCGGGTGTCAAATGGGTCCAGCGGGACACCTCCCTCGGTTTTTCGGCTGGCAACAACGCTGGGCTACCCCATGCTCACGCCGACGTCATTCTGTTCCTCAACCCTGACGCTAGTTTTCAAAAACCAGGTGATCTCAAAAAATGTTATGACAAACTTTTGTCAGACCCCAGTATCGGCTGTTTGACTGCCCGAGTTGACCTGGTTTTGACCAAGAGTATTGACGTTACCTGTCACCGTGGTTTTCCCACTCCCTGGGCTAGCTTTACCCACTTTACAGGGATCTCACGGCTCTTTCCCCAGATCCCGCTCTTTAACCATTACACCAAAAACTATCTAGGCTACGACAACGAACATGACATCGACGCCGTTGGGGGCATGTTTATGCTCATGCGCCGGGAGGTCGGCGAAAAAGTAGGCTGGTGGGACGAAGACTACCCCCTCTATGGCGAGGACATCGATTTTTGTTACCGCATCCACCAAGCTGGTTACCGCAATCTTTATTGGCCTCAGGTCACTGTTTTGCATTACAAAGGGGTCACGACTGGCATGAGCAAGCAAAGCCAAGCTGTCTCCACGGCCAAAAAAGATACCATTCGTCGGGTAAAAGGGTGGTCCGTCCAGGCAATGGAGATTTTTTATCGCAAACATTATGCCCAAAAGTATCCCTTTTTCGTCAACTGGCTCGTGTATCTCGGGATCAAGTTTATGTACCTCGTTCGCGTTAAGCTAGCCTAAGCTATAATGCAGTCATGGCCAAGATTGTGCTTGACGCTAGATTTTACGGGACCGAACACACCGGCCTCGGTCGCTATACCACCAACGTCCTCGCTCACTTGCCCCAGCTCCTCGCCCCACATGAGCTCTATGTCCTCCTGCGCCAAAAATACTATCACTCCTTAGTCCTCCCCCCCCACTGCACCAAAGTTTTGTTTGACGTTCCCCATTACTCTGCCCGCGAACAGTTCTTGCTCCCCCTCAAGCTCGCTACCCTCAAAGCCGACCTCCTCTATACTTTTCACTTTAACGCCCCGGTCCTGCTCAGGATCCCTGCCGTGATTACGATCCACGATTTGATCAAAACCTATTTTTCGGCTCCCACCACCACGACCCGCTCCCCCCTCATCTTCAAACTCAAGCGTGCCGGCTACCGCTACGTTATGGCTCGCACCATTATCCAAGCGGCCGATATTATTGTCCCCACCAACACGGTCAAAAACCAGCTCCTCGCCCACTATCCCCAGACCCCTCCGGAGCGTCTCCACCCCATCCCCGAGGCTCCCGATCCCATCTTCAAAAAACCTCCCAAACCGGAGCTCCAACCTTGGTCCTTGGACATTCCGACCAACTACTTGTTGTTTGTAGGCAACGCCTACCCCCACAAAAATCTCAAGTTCTTGCTCGATGCGTTTAAGTCACTCCAAGATCCTGGGTTGCACCTCGTGATCGTCAGCCAGCCCAACGCTTTTCTCGCCCGCACCCTTGCCCCCTACGAAGCCCGGCTCATTCACCTTTTTGCCGATTTATCCGACGCGCAGCTCCAGTATCTCTATGCTCACGCTGCAGCCCTGGTCACCCCCTCGCTGATGGAAGGGTACGGCCTCGTCGGACTCGAAGCCTTGATGGTCGGGACCCCAGTCCTCGCGAGCAACATCCCCGTCTACCGCGAAGTTTACGGCGATCGCGTCACTTATTTTGATCCACACTCAAAGTCTGCCTTAGCGCGCGCCATCCAGACTGTCCTCAAACAAAAGCGGCCCCGCCCCTTAGCATTTGAGCGCAGCTGGCATGACGTTGCCAAAAGCATTGCGGAGGTGATCCATGCGCGTTGCGCTAGTCTATGACCGCCTCAACAAACTGGGGGGAGCGGAGCGGGTCTTGACCGCCTTTGCTTCGCTGTTTCCGCACGCCGATTGGTACACGAGCACCCACAACCCCACCAAGACTCCCTTTACCCAATCCTGGCGGGTGAACTCAAGTTTTCTCTCCCGCTTACCTTTTTTGCGGGACCACCACGAGTACTTGCCGCTCTTGATGCCTTTTATTTTTGAATCGTTTGAGTTTTCGGCATATGACCTCGTCATCAGTATCGGTAGCGCCGAATGCAAAGGGGTGATCACCAAGCCCGGGACTACTCACTTGCACTACTGCCTCACCCCCACGCGCTACCTCTACTCCCACCATAAGCAGTATTTGCGTCACCCCCTCGCCCAGCTTGCGGCCCGGCCCTTGCGAGCTTGGGACCAGGTTGCCGCCACTCGGCCAGACATAATGATTGCAATAAGTACTCAAGTGAAAAATAGAATTAAGCAGTACTATCACCGGGAGAGTGACGTCATCTACCCCCCGGTTGATACCGCCAAATACCAAAAAATGCTACCTAACCCCAGTACCCTCAAAGGGATTGACTTACCCCCTTCATATTTTCTCGTTGTCTCCCGCTTGGTGCCCTACAAAAAACTCGCCTTTTTGCTCCAAGTGTTTGCCCGGCTACCCTCCCAGCAGCTCGTGATCGCCGGGATAGGTAGTCAGGCCCGCGCCCTCCGGAAAGCTGCGCCCCCAAATGTGCGGTTCCTCGGCTACGTCCCTGAGCCACTGCTCCCAGCGCTCTACCGTCAGGCCACTGCCTACCTGCAGGCCAACGAAGAAGATTTTGGGATCAGTATGGTCGAGGCCAACGCGGCCGGGACCCCCATTATTGCGTATGCCAAAGGCGGCTCCGCCGACATCGTGACCCCCCAAACAGGGATTTTGCTCCCCACTCATTCTCTCGATTTGTGGGCGACCACGATTGACAATTTTCGTCCTAAGCGGTTTGATAGTGAGGCCTGCCGACAAAACGCCAGTCGCTTTGACCTCGCGCTCTGGAAGCAACAAATACAGGAAAGGATTAACTCCATCGTATGACCAATCAAGCTCATTTGTACGTTGTTATTTTGTGTGGCGGGGGAGGAACCAGGCTTTGGCCTCTCTCTCGGAACAAAACCCCCAAACAGTTTATCGACCTCGTGGGGACCGAGACTCTCTTTGAAAAAACCCTCAAACGTGCCCAAGCCATCGTGCCAAACGAGCAGATTTATATCATGACCAACCGCGACTACGAAGCCGAGGTAGCAACCTACGCCGGGGAGATCCCCAAACGCAATATCATTGCCGAGCCACAAAAGAAAAATACTGCCTTGGCCATGGGTGTAATCGCTGGGATCATCCATGTTCGTGACCCCCAGGCAGTCATTATCAACCTCGCCTCAGACCACCTGATCTCCAACCTCCCTGAGTTCAAAAAAGCTATGCTCGCCGCGGCCCAGGTAGCCGGCGAGGGGGAGCGGTTTGTCACGGTTGGCATCACCCCGACCTTCCCCCACACGGGGCTCGGTTACATTCACGCCGACGGCGAAATCGGGCAGGTGAGTGGCCTCCCCGTTATCAAGGTAGCCGGTTTTCGCGAAAAACCAGACGAAAAAACTGCCAAGGAGTTCTTGGCTACCGGCCAGTATTACTGGAATGCCAACCTCTATACCTGGTCATCGGCCTTAATCCTCGCCGAATTTCAAAAGCACGCGCCCGCCCTTTCGGCTCATATCAAAGCGATTATGGCTGCTGTCGACCAACCTAGTTTTGCCCACGTCCTCAAACAAGAATATGAGGCCGCCCCCGAAGCCCAGATCGATACGGCTATTTCCGAAAAAACCACCAGCCTGGCTGTCATCCCTGGAGAGTTTGGGTGGACGGACATCGGTTCCTGGAATGTCGTCTACGACGAAGTCGAAAAAGATCCAGCGGGCAACGCCCTTATCCTGCGCGAAGCTGGGGCCGATTGGTTGGCGATTGACACCAAAAACTCTCTCGTCTCGACCCACAAAAAACAAATTGTCACCCTCGGCTTAGAAAACGTCATCGTCGTTGATACCCCCGACGCGCTCCTAGTGGTCCACAAAGATCGCGCCCAGGACGTCAAAAAAGTTGTCGAAAAACTCAAAGCAGCCGAACGTCAGGAACTACTCTAATTATGTCTTACGAACCCCTCAAGCGCACTCTCGACATCACAGTAGCCTTGATCCTGATGCTTGTTTTTCTGCCGTTTTGGCTCATTGTCCCGGCTTTGATCGTCCTCACTAGCCCAGGTCCCATCCTCTACCGCCACAAGCGGGTAGGGAAGGGGGGCAAAGAATTTTTTATGTACAAATTCCGCTCCATGGTCACCGACGCCGACTTTATTCTGCACCACAAAAACAAGGATTTACTCAAAAAATTCAAAGCCGGTGACTGGAAACTGGAGGCCAAGGATGATCCCCGCATCACCCCGCTCGGCCGGGTCCTGCGGGCCCTCACCATCGACGAGTTTCCGCAGATCTACAACGTCTTAACTGGCGACATGAGTATGGTCGGTCCCCGGGCTTACCTCGAACGGGAGCTCACCGAACAAGTCAAAAAATATCCTTCTGCCAAGGCGCATATCCCCCTCGTGCTCTCCGTCAAACCCGGCATCACTGGTCTCTGGCAAGTCTCGGGGCGCAACGAAGTTACGTTTGACAAACGGGCCGAGCTTGACGCACAATATGTCAAAAGGATGAGCCTATGGACGGATCTAAAGATACTCTTGAAAACTCCCCAAGCCATGATCAGCAAATGGTAGTGGAGCCTGCCTCAAACCCAGCGAGTTTGGTCGAGCCAACCCCCACCAAAAAGCCCCTCTTTAAGCGCCCCTGGTTCATAATTCTTTTAACTTTAACCTTTACACTTTTAACAATCCTTGGTTACCTCGGTTTTGTGGCTTACCAGACCTACGCCAAACTCGGCGCAGTCGAGACGCATGGTAAGGCTGCTGCCACCGCTTTTCAGGCCAGGGATCTCCAGACTGCCAAAACCGAGCTGGCTTCGACCAAAGCTGCCTTAGCCGAAGCCGACCGTGCCTACCAGGGCGCCAAACCGCTTATGGTCCTGCCTCTGCTCGGGGCTTACCTCCAGGATGGGGAGCGCCTCTTTGTGGCCGGCTCCCTCGGGGTCGAAGTCGGGGAGATGGTGATCAATGCCATCGAGCCCTACGCCGAACTCATGGGCTTTACTGGCACCTCCACATTGGATCCGAGCCTCGAAACCGCGGAGTCACGCATCATTTTTGTTGCCGAAACCGTCGAAAAACTGGCCCCCGAAATGGACAAGATCAATGCCAAACTCCAACAAATCGATACCGCGATCCAGGGGATCAACGAGAACCGCTACCCCAAAACCGTCAGTGGTGTCAATGTCCGGGAAAACCTTGTCTCCGCCAAGGCTACTGTCTCTAGTCTCGCCAACTCACTCAGCAACTTTCAGCCCATCGTCAAGCTGCTCCCCGACCTCCTCGGCAACCCCGATCCCCGCAAATACCTCCTCCTTTTCCAGAACGACGCCGAGCTGCGCGCAACGGGCGGCTTTTTAACTGCTTATGCCACGCTCACCATTACCAAAGGCAAGATTGAACCCGGTATCTCCGAGGATATCTATACGCTCGACAACGGCTTTAAGCGCAAAGTCCCAGCCCCCGACCCAATCAAAAAATACCTCCCCCTCGTTTACAACTGGAACCTCCGGGACATGAATCTCTCCCCCGACTTCAAAGTTAGCATGGACACCTTTACGACTTACATGAAAGAGAGCAGTGTCGCCCCAGAGTACGACGCCCTTATTGCCATCGATACCGAGGTCCCAGTCCGCATCCTCAAAGTCCTCGGACCCATCGGGGTGCCGGGATACGGGGGCAAATTTAGTGCCGAGAACGATCCCCGTTGCGACTGTCCCCAGGTGATTTACGAACTCGAAAACATTATTACTCGTCCGACCTACGAGATTAGGGAGGGGCGCAAAAGCATCCTCGGTCCGCTCATGAACAGTATGCTCGCCAACATGATGGGGAGCCCCAAAGCCAAATGGGCCGAGTTCTTTAACATTTTTGTCGAGAGTATCGAACAAAAACATCTCCTGATGTACTTTAAAGACGAAAACAAACAGCTAGCTGCCGAAGCTCTCGGTGCTGCCGGCCGGATCAAGGCCTATGACAGCGGTGACTACCTCCACATTAACGATAGCAACTTTGCCGGGGCCAAGAGCAACCTCTTTGTCGAGTCCGAGGTCACCCAGGACATTACCGTTAACGACGACGGGAGTGCCACCAAAAAACTCACCCTGACCTACAAAAATCCCCAAAAAGGCGACAACTGCAACCTCGAAGCCGGCCAGCTCTGTCTCAACGGGCTGCTGCGGAGCTGGAACCGCCTCTACGTCCCCAAGGGGAGCGTCCTCAAGAGTGGACGAGGGTTTGAGGCCGATATGGAGACCAGTGAAGACCTGGGCTACACCGTGCTCGAAGGCTTCTTTACCTTGGCGCCTCAATCAGTCAAGAAACTCGAGATCGAATACACCCTTCCCCCTGGCACGATCAAAGGCGACAACTACCAGCTCCTTATCCAAAATCAGCCTGGGACCGACCCCGTCAAGCACACTATTACTATTAGCGGCGCCAAACCCAAAGTCTTTACCATCGACTCCGACCAAGAAATCACAATCGCCAGATAACCCGGTTTCTTATTTTTGATTTCTAATTTAGAATTTGTTTAGAATTTCGGATTTTGGATTTCGAATTTATTGTATGAAGTATCACAAACTCCACGCTATTGTCCTCAACCGTCGCAACATCAGTGATGCCGATCGTTTTGTGACCCTCTACACTCTCGAACGGGGCAAACTAGATGTCTATGCCCGTAGTGTGCGCGCCCTCAAATCCAAGCGCTTAGCCAGCCTCGATCTTTTTACTCAGATTACCTGCGAAGTCATCGAGAAAAATAACCGCCACACCCTCACACAGGTCGATCTCCTCCGCTCCCACCAACGGAGCAAAACCAGCCTCCCCAACATCTCCCGCCTCTTTCAGATCGGTGAGCTAGTAGACAAGCTCACGGCCGAGGATGACCCGCATCCCGCCATCTATCATTTGCTCGACACTGCCCTCACACACCTGCACCGCTTTGACACGCCCGAGTACTTGACCAGATTCAAAAAAAAGCTCTTGACCGAGCTCGGGTTTGACCCCAACCCCGCTGACCTCGACACTTATATCGACTCCCTCCTCACCCGCCCCCTCCGGACTAGACAAATCCTATAGACTATATATAATTTCAGATTATGAGATATTTTGCGAGTCTAAGTCCAGAAAATCAAAAGCTAGGGTATGAGCTAAAAGCCGATGGAGAGATAGTTCAAATACCATATGAGATTCTATTTGGCAAAACTGTCGTGTTATCTACACATAATCAGAAATTAGGTGCACAATTAGCAATTAGCGTCACCGCTACTCACGAAGATGCCAGATTATATCTTAATGGTGAGGCTCAAGATCCAGACAAATTACCTACTTCTATATCAATCTTCGAATTTACTGCTAATTAGCCGTATATATTATTTTTCTGATATCATAATCACATGGTTACTCTTAACGACATCGTTAGTCTCGCAAAAAGGCGCGGCTTTTTTTATCCTGGGTCAGACATCTACGGCGGCCTCGCCAACACCTGGGACTACGGTCCCTTAGGGGCTGAGCTAAAGAAAAAGATCAAAGATCTCTGGTGGGAAACCTTTGTCACCCGGCGCTCCGATATGGTGGGGCTGGACTCAGCCGTCATTAGTAGTAGCAAGGTCTGGGAAGCTTCGGGCCACGTGGCTAGCTTTGCCGACGCCATGGTGGACTGCAAAACCTGCCACTCCCGCACCCGCGCCGACCACCTAATCGAGAATTTTTTTGAAAAAAAAGGTCAACAAATCAAAGTCGAAGGCAAGCCACTCTCCGAACTCTCTAGTCTGATCAAAGACAATCAGATCAAATGCCCGGTCTGCGGCGGCAAAGACCTCACCGACGCCCGCAACTTTAACCTCCTCTTTCCCGTTCACTTGGGCATCCTGGCCGAGACCGCCGACCTCGCTTACCTGCGGGGCGAGACAGCCCAGGGGATTTTTACCAACTTCAAAAACGTGACGGATAGTACCCGGGTGCGGCTACCTTTTGGGGTCGCCCAGCTCGGCAAAAGTTTTCGCAACGAAATCACCAAAGGGCAGGCGACTTTTCGCACCATCGAGTTTGAGCAAGGGGAGATCGAGTACTTCTTTAACCCCGCACTTAGCAACTGGGAGGAGTTGTTTGAGGGCTGGCTCACCCAAATGAAAAATTTTGTGACCAATACCCTCGGGATCAACGCCGACAATCTCCGGGTCCGCGAACACGACGACAAGGAGCGTAGTTTTTATAGCAAACGCACCGTCGATCTCGAATACAACTATCCTTTTGGCTTCAAAGAGCTCTGGGGGCTGGCTTACCGCACCGACTACGATCTGCAGGCTCATATCAAACACAGTGGGGTAGATCTGAGCTACCTCGATCCCGCCACCAATACCAAATTGGTCCCGCACGTTATCGAGCCCGCTGTCGGGATCGATCGCCTAGTCCTCATGGTCCTGTGCGACGCTTATTGGCACGACACCGCCAACAACCGGATAGTCCTCAAGCTCGCCCCCAAACTCGCCCCCTACACAGTTGCTGTCTTTCCACTTGTCAAAAATCACGAGGCCATCGTCACAAAAGCCAAGGCGATTTTTGCCTCGCTCCAGTCCCAATATCGGGTGGCCTGGGATGACCGCGGCAACATCGGCAAACGCTATTACTACCAAGACGAAATGGGTACGCCCTACTGTGTCACGGTCGATCACCAGACGCTCGAAGACGGCACCGTCACGCTCCGCGAGCGCGACACCACCAACCAGCAACGCCTAACTCTAGACCAATTACCGGCTACCTTGGAGAAACTGCTATGAACAAAAAACTGCTCGCTGCCCTGATCGGGATCGTCGTTGCTGTGGTCGCCGGCGTCTTGGTGCTGAACAACAAAGCCCAAAAACCCGCCCCCGCCGTGGTCGACGACGAGCTGGATCTCCCCATCAACACTATTCCCCAGTCCGAGCGTCCCTTTATTACCCTTTCCCCCGACGCCTCTGGTCGGAGTCTCGACCTCTACGTCCTTGGCGCCCCCACCGCCGGTGAGCTCGAATACGAGCTGGTTTACCAGACTGCCGAAGTCCAAGAAGGGGTGTTTGGCCGCCTCGATTTAGACACCGAAAAACAGCCAGTGGTCAAAAGCCTCCTCCTCGGTAGCAAATCCGCCGGTGGCAAGGTGACCTATCACGAAGGGGTCTCGGGCGGCACCGTGACCGTGACCTACGGGACAACTCGCCTCAAAGAAAGCTTTAATTACCTCCAATTTGATCCGACCGATCCCACTCTCCTCTCGACTGACGGCCGGTTTACTGCCACACTCCCCAAAACTGCCCTCAAAGAGGGGACCCGGGTCCTCACCATGAAGACTTTTGGCTATTCCAAGCTCGGCTTGCCCGACTCAGCCAAAGTCGTGGCCGGCCCCTACCACCTCGCTTATGCGAGCGCGCCCAAAGGGGAGGGGAGTATAGAGCTTAAGCTCCCGGCTGGTGAGCACGTCAACCCCACCCTCTATGGTTGGGACGGTAATAGTTGGACCAAGCTCGCCACCAAGCTCGTCGGCGAGAGCGTAACCACTACCGTCACCAAACCGAGCGCCTACCTCGTCCTCGCTGACTAACCCTCTTTTTTGCCCCTCTTCTTCCCGATTTTGCATAACCCATAACTTGTAGTTCGGGTACTGTTCGGCTTTTGTATCAAACCACTATTTCCTAGTGCTAAATAGTTGACAAATATATCAAACTTGACGTATATTTATATGTAGGAATAAACAGGAAAAAGATCTTATATGTTTGTAGGAACTTACTACCACACGCTCGAAGATCAAAACCGGATTTCCATCCCCAAGTCCTTTCGCACCGACCTAACTCCAGGCTCCGTCATCACTTATGGCCTCGACGGCTGTCTCTTTCTCTTTACGGCCGATAGTTGGAGTAAGCTCACCGACAAACTCACGGCGCTGCCCTTAACCAGCAAACCTGCCCGAGATTTTCTGAGGCTCCTCACTTACAACGCAACGCCGGTCGAGGTGGACAAACTTGGGCGCACCAAACTGAGTGCCAATATTTGCCAACTCGCCGGTCTCAAAAAAGACGTAGTGTTTGCGGGGGCCTTAACCCGGGTCGAGATCTGGGACAAAGCGCGCTATCACGCCTACGTCGATGGTCTAAACTCCCAAGCCGGGGAACTCGAAAATACCTTAGCTGAGCTCGGGATCTAACTATGTCCAACACTATGTCCACTCCCTCTGCCTCACCCCTGCTTCACACCCCCGTCCTCTTGCGCGAAGTCACTGCGATTCTGGATCCCAAACCAGGCAAAAAATATCTCGACGCCACTCTCGGCTACGGGGGCCACACCTTGGCGCTCCTCGAGGCTGGGGCCACAGTAGTTGGCATCGACCAGGATGCCGACATCCTCGAGCTCGCCCAAGCGCGGATTACCAAGGCAGGGCTGGCCGCCAACTTTACGGCCATTCATAGCGCCTTCTCGACTGCGCTTGCTAGCGCTCGCCTCGCCTCTGCCGACTATAACGGGGTTATCTTGGATCTCGGGGTTAGTTCTTATCAGCTCGACACTCCCGAACGCGGCTTTTCCTTCCGTCACGACGCCCCGCTGGATATGCGGATGGACCAAAACCTGGCCGTTACGGCCAAAGATCTGGTTAATGGTCTCGGCAAAAACGAGTTACTCGAACTCTTTGAGACTCTGGGTGAAGAACACGCCGCCAAAAAAATTGTCGCCGCCATTGTTGAGACCCGCAAAAAGAAACCCATCGAAACCACCACCGAACTCGCCAACCTCGTCGCCAAAAACGTCACTCGGAGCAAAAGCCACCTCCACCCCGCCACCAAGGTTTTTCAGGCTCTGAGGATGGCCGTCAACACCGAACGTGAGGAACTCAAGGCCGCTCTGCCCTCGGCCTGGAGTCACCTCGCCTCGGGCGGTGTCCTGGCCGTCATTACTTTTCATAGTCTCGAAGAACAGCTCGTGCGCGCGTTCTTTGACTCCCTCCAAGACGCTGCTGAGGTCAGCGATGTTATTACCCCCAGCCTCGACGAGCAGTACGACAACCGTCGCAGTCGTAGCGCCAAACTGCGCTATGGGAGGAAACAATGAAACTAGTCAAACTCTTAGGGGTCATCATTTTTGCCTTAATTATCGGCAATGTCATGTTGGCCAACAACGCCGTGGACGAGTCGGTCACAGTCAAGGCGATCTCCGCCGAAATCTCGGCCCTCTCGGACCAAAACTTGATCCTCAAGCAGCAGATCGCTGCCTTAGGGTCGCTCAACCACATCGCCCAAAAAGCCGAGGCGCTGGGTTACGTCGAAAACCCTCAGATCGTCAGTCTCTCCCACAGCTCGGTGGCGCTACGCTAAAGTCGTGTTAAGCTTTATGTACTTTTTACCTATAACTTTATACTGTTAGGTATGCGCCCACGAATCCAAGTATTTTTTTTAACGATCGTCCTCTTGCTCGCCGTCATTACACTGCGGCTCGCTTATTGGCAGCTTGTTAGGGGAGGGGAGCTCCGCGCCGAGGCGCGGCGGCAATACAGCGACAAAGCTATCGAGATTACCAAACGGGGGGAGATCATTAGTGCCGACGGCGCTGCCCTGGTGCTCAACCGCCCGGTCTACAACCTGGGGGTTTACCTCCCCGGCTACACCGGCGAAGTCCAGGCCTTGCCCACCCTCCTTAGCCAAGCGCTCGAGTACGAGATCACCGACCCGGCGATCGCCACCGACTCCCTGCGTGCCCCCCTGTATTTAGCTGAGCTGCAGGCTTCTGCCAAGGCCACCATGAGCGCCCGGCTCAGTCGGGGCAGCGACTACGTGACCCTCGCCCAAAATATCAGTGAAGAGGTCAAAAACAAAATCCATCAAGCTGGGTTGACCGGCCTCACCTTTGACCAAGATTTTGCCCGCTCCTACCCCGAAGCTAGTCTCTCCGCGCACGTAACCGGCTTTGTCGGCCGGGACGAATCAGGTCAACCGCTCGGCTATTTTGGCCTCGAAGGTTACTACAACCGCGAGCTCACCAGTCGCTCCGCCGTCGAAGCCCTCGAAAAAGATGCTCTCGGCAATCCGCTCTTGACCGGTAGCTGGGAGCTTTTGCCCGGGCGCCTCGGCCGTTCCCTCAAGCTCCACCTCGATCGCGGGGTCCAACACGCCGTCGTCACTGAGCTTAGTCGGGCCCTCGAGCGCTACGGGGCTGCCAGCGGGGAGGTCGTCGTCATGGATCCCTCGACCGGCGGGATCCTGGCCATGGCTGCGCTCCCCACTTACGATCCCGCCCGCTTCTACCTCTACGATAGTTCGCTCTACAAAAATCCGTCGGTCGCCAATACTTACGAACCCGGCAGTACATTCAAAGTCCTCGTGGCGGCGGCCGCCCTCAACGAGGGGGTCATCACCGAGCGTGACCAGTGCGACATCTGCGCCGGGCCAGTGACAATCGATAAATATAGTATCAAGACCTGGAACGGGGAGTACAAACCCAACTCCACCCCCGAAGACATCATTGTCCACTCCGATAACACGGGCATGGTTTGGATGCAACGCAAACTAGGTGGCGAAAAATTAGTCACTTACCTCAAAAATTTTGGTTTTGGCGAAAAAACGGGGATCGACCTCCAAGAAGAAGTTGTCTCCCCACTCAGAAGCCGATGGGGCGAAGTCGACTACGCCACGAGCTCGTTTGGTCAGGGGATAGCCGTTACGAGCATCCAGATGGTACGGGCGGTTGGCGCAATTGCCAACGCGGGTAAGCTCGTCGAGCCTCACGTCGTGGCCGAAGTCCTCGGCGAAACACCCCTGCCTATCGCCCCCAAAGTCACCCGGACAGTCATTTCCGAAGAAGCAGCCAAGCGGACCACCGACCTCATGATCAAAGCGGTCGAGTACGGCGAAGCCAAATGGGCCAAACCCAAAGGTTATACCATGGCGGGTAAGACCGGGACGGCTCAGATCGCCATTGATGGCCACTACGATGCCGAAAAAACTATTGCGAGTTTTGTCGGTTTTGCCCCCGCCCACAACCCCAGGTTTGTGATGCTGGTCAAGCTCCGCGAACCGCAGTCCTCGCAGTGGGGTAGCGAAACGGCTGCTCCCTTGTGGTTTGCCATCGCCAAGCGCCTGCTCCTACACTACAACATCCCCCCAGATCAGTAGCCTAGTGTTACAATACAGTTTGCCTTTATGACCACATCACCTTTTAGTCGTCAGCTCATCACCCTCCTGCGCCGCCTTAGGCCCCTCTTTCCCCAAACGCTGGTCAATTACTTGTGGCACTTGCCGCTGGCCTTTTTGGCTAGTCGGATGTACGGCAATCCGAGCGAAGGCTTAGAGGTGATCGCCGTCACCGGGACCGACGGCAAGACCACGACCACGAGTCTGATTTATCACATCCTCAAAATGGCTCGCAAAAAAGTCGCCATGATCAGCACTGTCGAAGCCAAAATCGGCAAAAAAAGCCTCGACACCGGCTTTCACGTTACTACCCCTGATCCCTTTTTGCTCCAAAAACTGCTGCGCCGGATCCGTTCCCAAAAAATCCGCTACGTGGTGCTCGAAGTGACTAGTCACGGCCTGGATCAGTTTCGCTTTTTCCCGATAAAACCCATGATCGCCGTCCTCACCAACATTACGCACGAACACTTGGATTATCACGGGACGTACGAAAAGTATCGCAGTGCCAAACTGCGGCTTTTTCGTGGGGCGACTCACGCCGTGATTAACAAGGACCAGCCAGATTTTGCGGTCATCAACGCCTCCCTCCCCAAAACCCTTTTTTCGACCTACTCCCTCGTGGCCGAATCACAGCTTAGAGCCGAGGATCTGGTCGAAGGCGCCGACTCAACCACTTTTCGCCTGGGGCGGACGACCTACAAGCTCCCCTTGACTGGCCGCTACAACGTCAGCAACGCCCTCGCCGCCATCAGTACCGCCCTCCTCTTAGAGATCTCGCCTGCCGACATCAAGCGCGCGCTGCTCTCCTTCCCTGGCATTAAAGGCCGCTTGCAAGCCATCCCCAACTCCCGCGGGCTCAACGCCTACGTCGATTTTGCTCATACCCCCAACGCCTTACGCGAAGTACTGCAAAATCTCAAAGCCAAACTCGCGGCTGGCCAAAAACTCATCGTGGTTTTTGGGGCAGCTGGGCTCCGCGACGGCTCCAAACGACCACTCATGGGCAAGTACGCCGGGGAGCTCGCCGACCAGATTATCCTCACGAGTGAAGATCCACGCACCGAAAACCCGCTCAAGATCGCCCAGGAGATCATGTCCGGCATGACTCCCAGTGCCAAAAAACGCACCGTGATCGAACTCGATCGTGAGCGGGCTATCAGCCGTGCCCTCAACGAGTTTGCTAGTCCAGGTGATTGGGTGGTATCCTGTGGTAAAGGTCACGAAAACAGCATGAATCTCGATGGCTGGACCGAAACTCCCTGGTCCGACCAGGAAGCCATGGAAAAAGCCCTAAATTCATAACTATTAACTAATAACTATGAACTATTTACTAAAAAACACCGCTGCCGTCGTCCTCGCTGCTGGGCGCGGCACCCGGATGAATGCCAAACGCAAAAACAAGGTCGCCTTTAACTTAGGTGGCAAGCCAATGGTCGCCCATACGGTCGACCATCTCCACGAAGCCGGGGTTGGCCAGATCATAGCCGTCGTCGGCTTTGCGGCCGAAAGCGTCAAAGCTGCTCTGGGGAACCGGGTGCAGTACGCTAACCAGCCGACTCCTCTCGGGACTGGCGACGCCCTCAAATCAGCCCTGCCGCATTTAGCGCCCAATATCGAGACAGTCCTCACTGTTTATGGTGACGACTCGGCGTTTTACCCCGTCTCGCTCTATCATGAGATGGTTGCCGAGCTCAAGACCCAAGGCTGCGATCTCCTTTTTTTGACGATTCACAAAGACGACCCGACGGGTCTTGGTCGGATTGTTCGCAGTCGTAGCGGGGAGGTCGAGCGCATAGTCGAAGAAAAAAACGCCACTGCAACAGAAAAAAAGATCCAAGAGATCAATACCGGGTTTTACTGTTTTAAGCGTGATTTTTTGGTCCAGCACATTAGCGAGATCAAAAAGAATCCCGTTAGCGGTGAGTACTACGCTACCGATATGGTCGAGATCGCTCTCAAGCACAACAAAAAGGTCTGCGCCTACTTTCGCCCAGATAGTTCGATTTGGCACGGGGTCAACAACCGCGGCGACTACTCACGTGCCCAAAAGAAAGCTCTTAATGCCTAAGCATGCGTACTTTATTGGGATCAAGGGAGTCGGCATGACTTCGCTCGCTCTGGCGATGCAGGATGCCGGTTGGCATGTCTCTGGGTGCGATACCAACGAAGTCTTTATTACTGACGAAGTCCTAAACCAGCGCCAGATCGCCCTCTCTTTGCTGGGCGACCCAATCCCATCTTGCGACCTCATCATCCACTCTGCCGCCTATCCTGTCCCCACAACCACTATCCCAACCCAGACTCTGGCCCAAGCCTTGGCCGATTTTGTGGGGAGTCGTCGGGTGATCGCGGTTGCGGGCGTCGGCGGCAAAACCACGACCAGTGCCATGCTCGCCGCCCTCTTTCACGCCGCCGGCCGCAACGTCGGCTACTACGTCGGCACTAGCACCATCGCTGGCTTGCCTGCGCCTGGGCACGCCGGGACTGATCCCTATTTCGTCGTCGAAGCCGACGAATACGCAATTAGCAAAACCGACCCCCGCCCCAAGTTTGCGCTCCTCAACCCCGAGATCCTAATTACCACCAACATTGTGCACGATCACCCTGACATCTATCCCACCCCCCAAGCCACCCTCCAAGTCTTTTCCGACCTAGTTTCACGCCTCCCCGCATCTGGCACCTGGATCTATCACCCTGACGACCCCCTCACGCTCCAGATCCTCAAAAATCGTAATCCGATCTGTCATCTTGTTCCTTACAACTTGGACCTCTCACCTCTGACCCTCTCCGTTTTTGGCGACCAAAACCAGCTCGATGCCCAAGCCGCGGTCCTCGCTGCCATCGCCGCCGGCCTACCCGAAAAAACCGCCAAACAAGCAATCCGAGCTTACCAGGGTGCTGGGCGACGTCAGGAAAGTCATGGCGAGGTTGCCGGTCGCTTGCTCTACGATGATTATGGCCACCACCCCGGCGAAATCTCTCTCACCGTGGGTGCTTTCAAACAGCACTTTCCCACCCGCCGCGTTTTGCTGGTTTTTGAGTCACACACCTACACCCGCACCGAGAGTCTCCTGAGTGATTTTTGCCGCGCCCTCGCGACCGCCGACAAGACCTTTATCATGCCCATTTTTGAGTCCGCGCGAGAAATTGGCCAGGCTCACCAGATTACACCCACCTCCTTTGCCGCCAAAATCCCCGGCGCGACCGCCCTTACCTGGGCAAACGCCGCTTCGACTGTTTGGCAAGCGAGTCGGCCAGGTGATATCATCCTCACCATGGGCGCTGGTTTTGTCTACAAACTGCACGAACAATTTAAAAAACTAGGTCAATAGTTATTTAGACTGCTTAATTATTGATAATTGGTTTAATTGGTTATTATTCAGAATATATGAACATCCAACACTCAGTCCCCCTCGCCAAACACACCTACTTTAAGCTCGGGGGAGTTGCCGATTACTTTGTCGAGGCCAAAACGCGCGCGGAGCTAATCGAGGCTGTCCGCTACGCTCTCGCCCAAAAACTGCCCTACCTCGTACTCGGGGGTGGTAGCAACGTGCTGGTGAGCGATGCTGGTTTTCGCGGCCTGGTCATCAAAAACCGGACCTCCGAGATCCGCCTCAAAGGTTTTGCGGGCGGGGTAAACCAGGGCAAACTGGCGCTCAAAGAAGCCATCGTTCAAGCCGATTCTGGAGTTACCGCCAACTACCTGATCCGCTACACCCTGGACGAAGGACTTTCGGGCTTAGAGGACATGCTTGGTCTCCCTGGGACGGTCGGCGGCGCTGTTTATAACAACAGCCACCACTTGGACAAACTCTGGGGCGACCACATCACCGAAGTCGAGGTCCTCGATCGGGCCGGCAATCTCAAAACCTACACTGCTGCCGAATGTCAGTTTGCCTACGACTATAGTATTTTTCACAAAACCAACGAGACCATTCTCTCAGCCAGTTTTCAGCTTACTCGTGGCGACAAAGCCGAGCTCTGGGCCCTCGCCACTGCGGCCGTCAAACGTCGCAGTAGTACCCAGCCGTTAGGCCAGCCCAGTTCTGGCTGTATGTTCAAAAACATTAGTCTCGCCGACAAGCTGCGCCTGGGCATCCCCACCCAATCGGCGGGTTACTTGATCGACAAGGCAGGTCTCAAAGGCAGTCGGGTAGGGGGTGCGGTCGTCAGCGATATCCACGCCAACTTTATCATCAACGACGGGACAGCCACCAGTCAGGATGTCCGCCAGCTCATTGCCGATCTAAAAGCCAAAATCAAAGCCAAGTTTGGTGTAACTCTCGTCGAAGAGGTTATAATACTGCCATGACTTCGTTTCATATAACCGGCGGCACTCCACTCAAAGGCGCTGTTCGCCTGGGTGGGGCGAAAAACGCCAGCTTCAAACTCTTGATTGCCGCGGCCTGCGCGACCGGCGAGTCGCGCCTGCTTAACATGAGCAAAATCGGCGATGTCGAAGTCACCTACAAAACTCTCGAGGCTATCGGGGTAGCAGTGAGTCGCCCCGGCGACAACACCGTCTACGTTACTGGCGACGGTCTCAATACGCACATCATCCCCCAGTTTACCGGTGAAAAAACGCGGGCCGCAACCCTTTTTGCCGGCCTCTTACTCAACAAAAAAGGTCAGGCAGTCATCCCCCTCCCTGGAGGTTGTGCCCTGGGTGATCGCCCGGTCGAGCGACATCTCGATGGCTTTCGTGCCATGGGGGCTCAGGTTGACCTAACTGATGTCGGGATCGAGATGGCAGCTCCTAACGGACTCCACGGGGCAATCTATCGTTTTCCCAAAAAGTCTCACACTGGCACCGAAGCGTTAATTATTGCGGCTCTGCAGGCAGAGGGCAAAACCGTGATCGAAAACGCCGCTCTCGAGCCCGAGGTAGATGACCTCATTAGTTTTTGTCGCAAAATGGGTAGCGACATTCGCCGCGTAGGCGAGAATATCGAGATCATCGGTACCAAAAATCTCCATGGCGCCACCCACTACGTTATGTCCGATCGCAACGAAGCTGTCTCCTATGCTTGTATGGCAATCGCAACCCGCGGTGACATTATTCTGGAGGGTGCCAACGCCGACCATCTCCGTGCTTTCCTCACCAAACTGGAGGAAGTCGGGGGCCACTACGAAAGTTCTGATTACGGGATGCGCTTTTGGTACCAGACTCCCCTCAAAGCAGCCGACATCATCACTGCCCCCGAGCCTGGTTTTATGACCGACTGGCAGCCCCTCTGGACGACCATGATGACACAAGCAGTCGGGGTCAGCCATGTCGTCGAAGCCGTGACTCAACACCGGCTCGCCTTTACCGAAGAACTCAACCAAATGGGTGCCAACATCACTTACTACGATCCCTCCCCCACTGATCCCACCAGTTACTACGAGTTTAATTACCCCGAAAAAACCAGCTATCCCCACGCCGCCAGAATTACTGGCCCCACCCAGTTGCGGGGGGCCAACATGACAGTCCCCGACCTGCGTGGGGGCGCGACCTTGGTTATGGCTGCCATCATGGCCGAAGGGGAGAGTGTGATTGATAATGTCGAGCTGATCGACCGTGGATACGAAAAATTTGACGAGCGCCTCGCCCAGCTCTCCGCCAATATTGTGCGCGTGTAGCCTGACGATAAAAGCCGCCTGCGAAATCTTCTTCGCATACCCGCTAGTTAGATGAAATAATCATTTCTAAATATGGAAGAAAAAACAAAAAAGGTTACAACTCGAGACACTCTGGTTTTGCTAAAGAGAGTGGTTAAATTGCAGGAAGGCTATTCTGATAACTTGAGTGGGGTTGTTGATGCCCTAGGTGTGGTTACGCAATTTAACAAGAATCTAATCCCTACACTCCGATTGCTATCTCGAAGCATTGTAGGTTTAACCTTTTTTGTTTCTTATCTATTCTGGCGGGTTGTCTTAGGTGATCTAGTAGCTAATTTTTTCAACACCACATTTAGTTGGTGGCAAGGACTCTCCGAGGGATGGCAAATAGCTTTAGTTATGTTTGTCTTAGGTATACCGACGACAATTGGTACTGGTATAGCGATTACTGTTTTATCTAAAAAGATTAACAACCCGCCATCGAAATGATTACTTCTTCGCTTACGCTCGACCATGTTGCACTCTCATTACGCTCGGTTTCAAGATTTTACCTCGCTCCATTCGGGTCATCTAACTAGCGCGTATGCGGCTTAGGGTCTTGCAGACCCACGCCCACATTTGGCGGTGAGATAGCACTAGCGTGCTAAAATTATCTCACTCGCCAGACTTGGCTTGCTCTGACGTTGTGTTAAATGTATTCGTACTATTTATATGTTTTTCGGTCACTTTTTGAACAAAAGTAAATATTGAGGAAAAAAATGAGAGTAGAAGGAGAGCAAGAGTTTTTCTGTCCAGAAGCTGATCACAATGTGGTTTGTGATCTAGGCAAAACATCCCTTGTCGGTACCTCAGTATTTAATAATTACTATAGTGCTGATTATGTAACAATTCCTTTAGCGCAAGTTGCAACAGAAACTGTAGCGAGCACACAGAACAGATTTGGCGAAGACATGACTTTCATACTAGCTACATGCCGAGAACTTGTAAATGGAACTTGTCCTTTTCAGCCTATGTGTTCTGGAAAAGTAGTTATAACGCCTCAACGAGATGAAACCTGTGTTGCGGCTGGTACATATTCTAAAGAGGATCCGTCTCGCACCCATAGGTTGTTGTTCGGATAGTACGCTACGAAACGTTCATCCCACCCCTAACCTCCTCTAACTCAAATCACTAATCACGTACATTGCGACTTTGATACACTGTTATTAAAAGGGGGTGATGTAATGAAGATCATCGTTCAACAGGGGCAAAAAGTTAAGCTGATATTTCAGGGAAAAATTAACATGAGTCAAGAGGTCATGATAAGCAAGGATGACGCCCACAAGCTTAGTGAAATCTTGACCAAAGATGAGTCAGCGTCTTTTGATACTGAATAAGCCCGAGTCCGGCATACTCTCTAGTTAATGACCATTATCTCTATATGGCTAGGCCATACACGGTGTGATATAGCAGGGCCTAAGCTCTATCATGTTGTATACTAAGGTTATGCGACGACACCAGATATCATTCAAAAATGCTTTTGTCGGCATCTGGACAGCCATTCAGACGCAGATCAACCTCCGCATTCATTTCCTCCTCGCCTCGCTCACCCTCATCCTCGGTACTGCCCTCGGCCTTTCGCTCTCCCAACTCGTCGACCTCCTCCTCGTAATCGCCCTCGTCATTACCGCGGAGTTGTTTAACACCGCGCTCGAGTTTGCTTGTGATGCCATTACCCTCGAGCAACATCCCCTCATCAAAATGGCCAAGGATATCTCCGCCGGCGCCGTTTTGTTCACCTCCCTCTTTGCCGTTACTATCGGCCTAATCATCTTTGTCCCAAAAATACTCGCCCTACTATGAGCTATATACCATTAACTATTAACTAATAATTTATGAACACGCTCTTAGGTTTTCTCCTTTTTAGTTTTACGATTAATGCCGCTCTGATCGTTCCCTTTATCAACATTCTCTATACCCTCAAGTTCCAACGTCCTAGTCAAAAAACCTCCGACTTTATGGGGGTGGTAAATAGTGTGTACAACAAGCTCCACAAGAAAAAAGCCGGCGTGCCGGTTGGGGGCGGTCTCCTCATTATTGTCACCACCTGCCTGCTTTACCTCCTCGTCTCTGGCATGCTCAGTCTTGTTGGGGCACCCATGAGTAGCGTCTACCCCATGCACCAAGAAGTCAACGTCATCTTTGCGACCTTTATTCTTTTTGGGTTGCTCGGCCTCTATGACGACGTGATGAAGTTTTTTGGCAAGAACTCTGGTGTGGTCGGCTTGAGTATGAAAGCCAAGCTAATGATCCAGATCGTGTTGGCTCTCGGTCTCGGGACCTATCTCTACCAAGCCATGGGGATCAGTATTCTCAATATCCCTTACCTCGGAGTCTGGGACCTTGGTTGGCTCTTTGTCCCGTTTGCTGCGTTTATTATTATTGCTTTTAGCAATGCGGTTAACATTACCGATGGTTTAGACGGGCTGGCGCCTGGCCTCCTCATGATCACCCTCTTTGCCCTCACCTTAATTGCCGCTTCCATTCTCGATACGCCAATCGCCCTGTTTTTGGCCCTCTGGCTCGGTGGTCTCCTTGCTTTTCTTTACTTCAATACTTATCCCGCCCGTATCCACTTGGGTGATGTTGGCGCCCTCTCTTTTGGGGCTACCCTCGCCGTCATTGCGCTTTTGCTCGGCAAAGTGGTGGCAGTTGCTATTATTAGTGGGGTCTTTATCCTCGAGATCGCCACTTCTAGTATCCAGATGTTTGGCAAGCGTTATCTCGGGCGCAAACTCCTCCCGATCTCACCTTTTCACCTCTGGTTGCAGCTCATCGGTTGGGAAGAACCTAAGATCGTGGCGCGCAGCTGGCTCGCGGGCATTATCTTGGCTCTGTTTGGTCTCTGGTTAGCCTTTATTTAGTATGGCGCATCCCCCGCTTATCGTTTTTGACTCAGGGATCGGCGGGTTCTCTATCCTCCACGAACTGACTCAGTTTGACACTCCGCTCTATTACTATGCTGATCAGGCCAACTTCCCCTACGGCACCAAAACCGAAACCTGGCTTAGGTATCGTTTTGCGGCGCTCGCCGAACACTTTGCGGGCCTAAACCCCCTCGGTCTCGTGGTTGCTTGTAATACCGGGACAGTGGCCGGGATCAAAGTTTTTCGCCAAAAGCTCACCTGCCCCGTGTTTGGGGTTGAGCCAGTGACCAAAATGCTCAAAAACCATGCTAACCCAGTAGTTTGGGGGACCCAGGTCACCACCACTTCGGCTACTGCCAAGGCTCTGCAGACTGCCCATGGGTCGCACATCACTTACTATACCCCAGAGGGTTTGGCCACGGCGATTGAGCAACATGACCTAGGTGGGATCAAAACGGCGCTGGCTCAGGCCGCGCGCGCGCTCCCGAGCGTCGACGCCCTAGGTCTCTCCTGTACTCACTACCCCCTCATTAAGCCCCTGATCCAGGCCTACTTTCCCCAGGCCCAGCTCTACGATCCGTCACCTGCCGTCGCTGTGCATGTAGCCAAATCACTCCAGCTCACCCGGGCAGTTACCCCACCTCCCATTACCTATCAGAGTAGCCTGAGCGTGCTAAGATTAAAAAGACAAGCACGTCAACACGGTTTATGACAATTACTGATTATCTCTCCCACAAAAACATCCTCGTCTTTGGGCTCGGTCGACAGGGTGGTGGTCTCGGGGATGCCAACTACCTCGCCCGCCACCACTACCCGGTCAGAGCCACGGATCTCTTGACACTCGACGCGCTCGGCCTCGCTCCGACTGATCTAGACCCCCAGGTCGAGCTCAGTCTCGGCGGCCACACCCTAGCCGATATTCAGTGGGCTGACCTCATCCTCAAAAATCCCGCGGTTCCCGACGACCACCCCTTGATTATCGCGGCCCAAAAACAGGGGAAGGTGGTCACGACCGCGATTGCCCTCTTTGTCAAATACAGTCCCATCCCGACCATCGGGATCACCGGGACTCGGGGCAAAACTACCACCACTCACCTGATCCACGCCATTCTCAACCGGGCCTACCCGGACACAATCATTATCGGCGGCAACCTCCCCGACACTTCTGGGCTCTCCCTCTTTGACCAAGTGGCAGGCAAAAAATTTGCCGTCCTCGAACTCTCTTCTTTTCAGCTCCACTCTTTTCACGCTCTCAAAATCTCCCCGACTTATGCCGTCGTCACCAACCTCTACCCCGACCACCTCAATCGTTACCACAGTATGGCCAGTTATCAGGCTGACAAAGAAGCCATTGTTGCCTACCAGCAAGCACCTGGGTTTGCCGTCTACAACGCCGAAAACCAAGGCAGCCTCCAAATTGCCAAGCGTTGCCCAGCCCCGACCTATCCCTTTACTGCCCAGGACGCCGTCGCTTACCCGTCCCCCTTAATCGGGGCGCACAACCAAAGCAACCTCGCCGCCGCAGCTACCCTCTGCCGCCAACTCGGGGTCGCCGACGCTGTCCTCCGCGCCGCGATTGCGGATTTTGCCGGAGTCCCTTTTCGGCTCGAACTCATCCGCCAACTCGCTGGAGTCAACTATATTAATGACACTACTGCCACCACCCCTGTCGCCACCTTAACCGCGCTTAGGGCTGTCCCTGGCGACCTGATCCTGATCTGTGGGGGAGAGAGCAAAAAACTTCCTCAAAACGAGTTGATCGATGAGATCACAAATAATAAGCGAGTGAAAAAGATCATTTTTCTCGGCAGCTTACATCTCCAAGAATTTGTGTCAGCTCTCCAAGCCCGCGTCCCCGCCAAGATCGCAGGCCGAGTCGACTCCATGGCTGCGGCCGTTTCGCTCGCCCACTCCCTGGCCCAACCGCACGACACCGTCTTACTTTCACCCGGTTTTGCCTCGTTTGATCTTTTTCAAAACGAGTTTGACCGCGGCCGCCAGTTTAATGCACACGTTAGGGCACTATGAAAAAGTTGCCCCCCCTTACCTTGAGTTTATCTACCCAGATCGTTGCCGCCACCGTCCTGTTGCTCGCGTTTGGTCTCGTCATGATCGGCAGTGCCAGCGTGGCCGAGGGCGCGCGCGACTTTGGTTCCAAATGGCATTTTGTACTCCTGCAGCTCAAATGGGCAGCCGCTGGGGGAGTGCTGGCCTTTATTACTTCGCGCTTTCACCCTAGTTTGTGGCAAAAGCTCTCCCTCCCGATTTTGGGGGTCGGACTCATCCTCCTGATCCTCGTGATCATCCCCGGGATCGGCACCAAAGTGTTAGGTGCCAGACGTTGGTTGGTGTTGCCTGGGATCGTGATCCAGCCCTCGGAGCTGATCAAGCTCGTTCAAGTGATCTACCTCTCAGCCTGGATGACAGCTCGCCGGGTCACCTTGGGTCAGTTTTTGGCCTATGTCGGCTTTATCGCCGCCCTCATCATGCTGCAGCCGGATCTCGGGACAACCCTGGTTGTTAGCGGCCTGGCGATTTCGCTTTATTTTATTACTGGCTATCCCCTCAAACAGCTATTCCAAATTACGGCGCTTGCTGCCGTGGCTGTGGTGATGTTTATTCTTAGTAGTAGCTACCGCCTCGACCGCGTCAAAACCTTCTTAGACCCGACCCACGACCCCCTCGGCACCTCCTACCACATCCGCCAAGTCATTTTGGCCCTCGGCTCAGGGGGTATTACTGGGGTTGGCATCGGCCGTTCGCGCCAAAAATACGAGTACCTACCCGAGAGCACGACCGACAGTATTATTGCGGTAGCCGGCGAAGAACTGGGGTTTGTCGGGGTCAGTTTGGTCCTCCTGGCTTTTATTTACTTGATTAGTCGTATTTTCAAAGTCGCGGCCGCGTGTCGCTCGGCTTTTAACACTGCCCTGGTCGCCGGGGTCGGCTGCTGGATTAGTCTCCAGGTTGTCCTCAACCTCGCGGCCATGGTCGCCCTCACCCCCTTGACCGGTGTCCCGCTCCCCCTAGTGTCATACGGAGGCTCAGCCCTCATGACTATCCTGATCGGCTTAGGTTTGGTAATCGGCGTTGCTCGAGCCGAAAAACTCTAGCTGCCCAATAACTCCTCCGCTTGGTATAGTATTACTACATGTCACGTTTTGTTATCACCGGTGGTCACCACAACAGTGCACTGGCCCTCGCCGAGACCCTCCGCGCTCACCAGCACACCGTCATTTGGTATGGCCACCAAAAAAGTAGTCGGGGTGACCAAAACGACTCCGCCGAATACCTCGAAGTCACGGCGAGCGGGATTACCTTCTACGATTTGCCGGCCGGCCGCGCCGTCCCAACGCTGCCCGAACTCCTGCGGCTACCTGTCGGTTTTTTGCTGGCCCTCCGCCGGCTCTCCCGCGACCGGCCTGATGCCGTGATTTCTTTTGGCGGTTACTTGGGGGCTACCACTGCCTTTGCCGCCCTCCTCCTGCGCCGTCCGCTCTTTTTGCACGAACAGACCGTGGTCGCTGGCAAAGCCAACCGCTTTGTTGCCCGGTTTGCTAGGCGGGTCTACCTCACCTGGGCGAGCTCCCGGCGCTTTTTCCCCGCGCCCAAAACCCTGGTTGTTGGCCTCCCTTTACGCCCGAGCATCCTCACTGCCCAGCCCAAAAAATTTTTTACCCGCCGCAAACCCACTCTCCTGATTATGGGTGGCAAACAGGGTAGTGCCAGTCTCAACCAGTTTGTTTTTACTCATCTCTCCTCACTCCTAACTTCTTACAACCTGATCCATCAGACCGGGACCAACAGCGCCACTCAGGATAATGCCCGCGCCCTCTCTCTCCAAGCTCAGCTCGGCTCCCTCGCCGATTGTTACCTCCCCCTCGGCTACATCACGGCGAGTCAGATCGGCACTTATCTCAAGAGTACGGACTATTACCTGGGTCGCTCCGGCGCCCACATTACCTACGAACTAATCCTGCTTCAAAAAAAATCAGTGCTCGTCCCGCTTGATTTCACTCACCAAGCCGAGCAACACAAAAACGCCCGCGAACTCGTTCGTGCGGGCCTGGGGGTCATCGTCCCGCAGTCAGAGCTCACTCTCCAAAACGTTCTCAAAGCCTTAGCCCACACTAGTCGTCTCAAGCCCGCCTCGCCACACTTACCAGCCGACGCCACCAGAAAGATTTATGACGATCTCCTCAACTCCCTCTAAATATTTTGTCGCGACCTCTGCTTACCTCCTCCCCCTGAGTGTCCTCGTTGGCTCCGCTCTCTTGGTTTATTTTTTGTATTTTTCGAGTTATTTTCAGATCAAAAAACTGACTTGTATGCAGGACGTTAACGAGCCCTGTCAAAACGCCTACCTCCTCGCCGAGCTCGACCAGTTTGCTGGTCAAAACCTGTTTTTGGCCAATACCGAGGTAGCCAAACAGCGTCTTTTGCAAGGGGATCCAACTCTCCGCACGCTCACCTACAAAAAAACCCTGCCCCACACCCTCTCGCTAGAGCTCCAGTCAGTCTACCCAACCCTGGCCTTGGCGGTCACTGGCCTCCAAGCCTACCTCACCCTCGACTCGGATTTGCGGCTTATCAAAGCCAGTCCGGTCTTACCCAACGTCCCCCTCGTTCGCGCCAACCAGCCGATCTCCCTCCGCCTGGGAGAGCGGGTCGAGGATGAGCGTCTGCGGGCCCTTTTGTTGGCTTGCCTCGAGCTGGCCCACCGCCTCCCCGGCACTACCACTTTTACCCTGAGTGCCGGCGATATTACTGCGTTGTTAGACGACGGTGTTACCCGCGCCCTCTTTACCCTCGAGCGGGATCTAGAGTCCCAAATCTCCGCCTTGCACGCCACTCGTGCCGGCGTTACAATTTCGTTTAGTAGGCCGCTTATTGATTTGCGCTTCACTCAGCCGATCATCAAAGATGGCAGTAGTCTATAATGAGAACAAGTTATGAAAAAATCGGCGATTTATTCGGGGTTAGATATCGGCAGTTCCAAGATCACTTGTCTTATTGCCACCCGCGGTGAGCAGGACACTTCGCTCCGAGTAGTCGGTGTGGCCAGTGTCCCCAGCAAAGGGGTGCGCAAGAGCCAGATCGTTGACATCGAAGAAACCATCGACGCCGCCACCAGTGCCGTTGAGATGGCCGAGCGGATGGCTGGCTTTTCGATCAAAAGTGCGTCTGTCTCGATCTCCGGTATTCATATCGAATCACAAAATAGCAAAGGCCTCGTGGCAGTCCAAAACCCTGACGGGGAGATCACTCGCAGCGACGTGGCCCGGGTTGTCGAAGCCGCCAAAGCCGTGCCCCTCGAAAACTCCCGCGAAACCCTGCACGTTATCCCTCGTTTTTACCTCGTCGACAACCAAGATGGCATCCGCGACCCCGTGGGTATGTCAGGTGTTCGGCTGGAGGCCGAGGCGCATTTGATCACCGGGAGCTCAGTCAACCTCAAAAATCTCCAAAAAGTCATGAGTGAGATCGGGCTGGATAGTGACGAAGTTGTCTTTAGTGGCTACGCGTCGGCTCTCGCGACCTTAAGCGACACCGAGCGTGAGCTCGGGGTGATCGCCATAGATATAGGTGGTGGCACGACCTCGGTCTGTGTCTATGTCGACGGCGCCCTCTCCCACTCCAGCGTCATCCCGGTTGGCGCCAAAAATATCACCAACGATATTGCCATTGGGCTACGCGTCTCGCTCGATACTGCCGAAGCGATCAAAAAAAATCTAGAGCCAGATGGGACTGGGAGCAAAGTCCTAGATCCCAAAAACCCGCAGAGCAAAAAACAAGCCGACGAGATTGATCTCCACAAACTGGGCCTCAAAGATGCTCCCCGCAAAATCTCCCGCAAAGCGGTCGTCGAGGGGATTATCCGCCCGCGCATGAACGAACTCTTTGAGCTGATCAAGGCCGACCTCATCAAAGCCGGGATGGGCGGCAAAACCCCCGCCGGTATTGTCCTGACTGGTGGTGGCGCAACTACCTACCTACTCACCGACGCCGCCAAGCGGATCCTCGGGATGCAGGCTCGGGTGGCCAACCCTCAGGGACTCACCGGGTTAGTCGACGAAGTGACGACTCCCGAGTACGCTACTGTCACCGGCCTGATCCTCCTGTCTTCCAAGGATACCGACAACCAAAACTCCCCCAGTTTTTCCCTCCCCAAGTTCAACTTCAAACTCAAAAACCCGTTTAGTGGCGGCTCGTTCCTCGACTTTATCAAATCATTTTTACCTTGAGCATGTCGCTGGAGCGGCCATAGTGTATACTATTATTTATCCCTGCCCGGATAGTGCAAATACTTATAACTTAGTACTTAGTACTTAGAGCTAATGTATGGGTCTAGTCAAACCAGATTTAAACGCCGTTGCCAAGATCAAGGTAATTGGGATCGGTGGGGGTGGTAACAACGCAGTCGCCAGCATGGTCACTACCGGCAAAATCAAAGGGGTGGAGTTTGTGGCTGTTAATACCGATGCCCAAGCCCTGCTCTCTAGTCCCGCTCCTCTCAAACTCCAGATCGGCGAAAACCTCACCAAAGGGCTCGGCAGTGGTGCAGACCCCGAAGTAGGTCGCCAAGCAGCCGAAGAGTCGCGCGAAAAAATCAAAGAACTTTTAGTCGATACCGACATGGTCTTTATTACCGCCGGGATGGGCGGTGGTACTGGGACTGGTGGCGCCTCAATCGTCGCCGAACTGGCCAAAGAAGCCGGCGCGCTTACAGTCGCAGTTGTCACCAAACCTTTTAGTTTCGAGGGGATCAGGCGGATGAGTGTCGCCGAAGACGGGATCGAAGAGCTCAAAGAAAAAGTTGATACCCTCATCGTGATCCCCAACCAAAAACTCCTCGATGTCGTCGACAAAAAAATGACTCTCCAAGAAGCTTTTCGGGTGGCCGACAGTGTCCTGGGGCAAGGGGTTCAGGGTATTTCGGACCTGATCACGGTCTCAGGTTTGATCAACGTCGATTTTGCCGACGTTCGCGCCATCATGACCGATGCCGGTACTGCCCTCATGGGCGTCGGGATCGGGACAGGCGAAAACCGCGCCCAGATGGCGGCCCGCACCGCCATTAGCTCCCCTCTGCTCGAAGTCAAGATCGACGGGGCACGCGGGATCCTCTTTAACATTACGGGTGGCACCAGCATGACCATGAGCGAGGTTAGCGAGGCTGCTGACATGATTAGTACTCACGCCGACCCTGACGCCAACATCATCTTTGGCGCAACCATCGACGAGAGCATGGGTGATCAGATCAAGATTAGTGTCATCGCCACCGGGTTTGACAACAGCCGCGGCGGGTTTGCGGCCCTCCAGTCTGCCGGCAACTCTGCCCGGATCCAGTACGACGATAATAGTAGCGACGATTCTAGTAACCCGCCCCCGAGCTCACCTCCTCCCAAATCTCCTCCTTCTGACGAGACCGACCCCTTTGATATCCCTGCCTTTTTACGCCAAAACTAAGTATGCCTAAACTTACAGAACTATATTAGCAGCGCTCACTCGCACGTGAACAGATAATCGTTTACGAAGCTGTAATGCTAGCGTCTTTATTGGCCCCAATAGGAATAACTATCCCGGCAATTTTAGTTTTTGGTTTCGCCGCAGGAAAACAAATTTACAGAAGTGCTGTCCTTACCAACCAGATGAGGCCTATGATAAGGAATTAACTACGCATATTCAAGATTCGACCTTGTAGCTCTGCCCATTTACCACTACCTCCTCACTCACTCTTTTACCCATCAACGCCTTGCCCATGGGGCTCTCGATAGAGATCTTGCCGTTCATTGGGTCGGCTTCGTACGTCCCCACGATCATGTACCGAAATTCTTTGCCATCTGCCCGTCTTAACTTGACACTACTTCCCACTCCGATCGTTCCGTCTGTTGGTGGCGCTACCGCCTTGCCGTACTTAATCTGATATTGGAGCTGCCTAAGCGCGCGGTCTGTATCACCCAGCTCAAACCTGGCTGCCTTATATGCCCCGTTCTCCGACAAATCGCCCTGCTCCCTAGCCCGCTGCAACTCCACGAGCACCCGTTCTCGCTTCTTTAACAACGCCTCCAGTTTGGGTCGGAGCGCAACAAAACCATTAAACCATTATAGGTAAAAAATATTGGCTTCATGCTTATACTTATAGTTTATCTAGCATTCAAATACTCAGCGTAAGTTTCCATATTCATATCCATCATATACGGTTCAAATCCGACGACTACCTGAGGAATTACAAACTTCAGTAGGTTAGGATACCAACCTTCCTCCTCGTACAGCTCAGGTTTATCTGGAAACAATCTTTCTACTTCATTTAATAACTCGCGCCGATCGCTACGATTGCCTTTAGGGTCTAACATTAGTGGCCTACGTAGTTCTCCAGACCAACTACAACCAATAAAACCAGTAAACTCTCCACTATATATAAAGTAGTTTCTAGCTTTAAACTCGGGTAACTTTTGCACTGCTAGCAACTCTACTTTTCGCCTGTTCCCGAGCTCGAAAGTTAGTTGGGTCGTTGTTGCCTGAACTTTCTGAGTCAGCATCCACAAGAAAAATCGCCCAAAATTAACGTCCGCATCCAGACAAGAGCTACTCTCAGTTTGTCTTGCCAGTGGAGGCAATACATCGCGCATTCTGTTAATTAACATTCCTGTATTATAGGATATGTACATTCAAAACACTAGCGTATAGAATAAATAAAAATACGTTATAGTCCGCAATCAACGGACGAGTAGGGGAAAGAAAGCCTAAGTCCTAGGCAACTAGACTCCCTCGGGTATAGCCCGTCATAGCTTATGTGAGTAAATTAAAAGGTGGCACCGTCCTGACTTAACCTAAGGACCCTTTTTGTGAGGGTCTTTTTTGGTATTATGGAGACTATATGGCTAAACTAAAACCTCTCGACACCACTAAGCCGCTCAACCATGCCGCGCACGAAGAAGAGATCTTAACTTATTGGGACGAGGTGCAGGCCTTTGAGCGCAGCGTCAGTGAGCGCCGCGGGGACAAAACCTACGTTTTTTACGATGGCCCACCATTTGCCACCGGCCTGCCTCATTATGGCCATCTCTTGGCTAGCACTGCCAAAGATGTGGTTCCCCGCTACTGGACCATGAAAGGTTACCGGGTCGAACGTACCTGGGGCTGGGACTGCCACGGCGTCCCGATCGAGAAC
This sequence comes from uncultured Pseudomonadales bacterium, assembly GCA_964655755.1. Lineage (GTDB taxonomy): Bacteria > Patescibacteriota > Microgenomatia > UBA1400 > UBA12108 > GWF. The sequence continues at coordinate 123,159 of CAZZNJ010000001.1, forward strand.
ATGATCGAGGGGGAGCTCGGGCTCAAGGGAGGAAAAAAGGGGATCGAGGAGTACGGTATCGCCAACTTTAACGCTGCTTGCCGCGCTAGTATCTTGCGCTACGATGCCGAATGGAAAAAAACTATCCGGCGCCTAGGTCGCTGGGTCGACATGGAAAACTCCTACAAAACCATGGACACCTCCTTTATGGAATCGGTCTGGTGGGCCTTTGCCGAACTTTACAAAAAAGGCTTGATCTACGAAGGGCGCAAGGTCATTCTTTACTGTCCGCGCTGTAGTACCCCCTTAAGCAACTTTGAGATTGCCATGGACAATAGCTATCGGGAAGTCGAGACCCAGTCGCTAACCGTCAAATTTAAGCAGCAGGGGAGTGAGAACGAATATTTTGTTGCCTGGACTACCACCCCCTGGACCCTCCCCGGCAACGTCGGCCTGGCCGTCAACCCCCAAGCCGATTACGTCCAAGTCAAAGACGGGGACGAGCTCTTATGGTTCGCCAAAGCGCGCGCTCCCCAAGGCGCCGTGATCCTCCAAACCGTCAAGGGGAGTCAGCTGGTTGGCAGAGCCTACGAACCCCTCTTTACCTACCTCCCGGTAGGGACCCAAAAAGCCTACGAGATTATCCCGGCCGATTTTGTGAGCCTAGACGACGGGACTGGCCTCGTTCATACCGCGGCCATCTACGGCGAAGATGACTACAGAGTCTCCGTGGCCGAGGGTCTACCCACCATCCCGATGCTCGATGACACTGGCCATTTTCTCGCTTTTGTCACCGACCTAGCCGGCCAATACTATCTCAAAGCCCAGCCCTGGATCATCAATAATCTCACGGCGCGCAATTTAGTCTACAAAAGTGAAGTTATCGCACACTCCGCTCCCTTCTGTTACCGCTGCAACACCGCCCTTTTTTACAATGCTCTGCCGGCCTACTTTATCAATATCCAAAAACTCAAACCGGCCTTGCTTGCCCAAAACGAATCAATCAACTGGTACCCCAGTTTTCTCAAAAACGGCCGTTTTGGCAAAGGCCTAGAGACTGCCCCCGACTGGAACATTAGCCGCAGTCGGTACTGGGGCACCCCCATGCCGATCTGGAAAGGGGAGAAGACGGGCAAAATCCGGGTCATTGGCTCCCTCCAAGAACTAGTCCAATGGGCCGTCGACCCTGAGCTGGCCCAAGGTCTGACAGACATCCATCGCGAACACGTCGACACCCTCAAAGTCTGGGTGGATGACGACCGCACCGAGGCGGGGACCCGCATCAACGACGTTTTTGATTGTTGGATCGAGAGTGGGGGGATGCCCTACGCTAGCGTCCACTATCCCTTCGAAAACAAAACCAAATTTGAGGCACGCTACCCCGCCCAGTACATTGTCGAGTACATTGCCCAGACACGCGCTTGGTTTTATACCTTGCATGTCATGAGCGTTGCCTTGTTTGGCAAACCCGCTTTTGTCAACGCCGTAACCACCGGCACGATTTTGGCCGAGGACGGGACCAAAATGAGCAAAAGCAAAAAAAACTATCCCGATGTCAACTTGCTCATCGACAAATATGGGGTGGACTCGCTCCGCCTGTACTTAATGAGTAGTGTGGTCATGAAGGCCGACAACCTCAACTTTAGCGAGCGCAGCGTCGATGACCTTCGCAAAAACGTGCTCAACATCTGGTGGAACATCTATGTCTTTTATGCGTCTTGTGCCCCAACCTCCAATCAACCTCCCTCCCCCCTCCAGCCTACCCACCCTCTCGACCAGTGGCTCCTCTCCAAAATCGAGGGGCTAGTCCAGGTGGTCACCAAAGCCATGGATACCTACGACGTCGTCCTGGCCACCAGGCCCCTCATTGCTTTTGCCAAAGAATTTTCGACTTGGTATCTCCGCCTCTCCCGGGAGCGTTTGCGCACCGACCCGGTCGCGCAAGCAGTCCTCGCCCGCGCCCTCTCCCGCTACACCCTCCTCATGGCCCCGTTTGCTCCCTTTATGGCCGAGCGGATCTACCAGAGCCTCCCACACGCTCTAGACTCTGTCCACCTCGAAGCTTGGCCAGAGGCAGCGCTCTCCCATCTGGATCCCGCTCTCGAAAAAGACATGGAAACTGTCATGGATCTCGTCGAAGCTGCCCATGCCCTCCGCAAAAATGCCAACCTCCGCTTGCGCCAGCCCCTCGCGACCCTAACCCTCCCCGTGGCTCTCAGCCCCGCGCTCTGCGAGGTTATCCGTGCCGAGCTCAACGTCAAAACCATTGTCCTTGGTGACGCTCTCCTGCTCGACACCACCCTCACCCCCGAACTCGTAAACGAAGGTCTCGCCCGCGACCTCATGCGCGATATCCAGGGTATGCGCAAAAAGCAGGGCTTAAAACCGACCGATCAAATCAAAGTCACTGCCCCCAAACTCCCGGACGCTTACCTGGATGAGATCAAAACCAAGGTCGGGGCCGTCTCGCTCAGCCAAGGCCCCACTTTAACCATCACCAAGGTATAAAATAGTGGTCATGCGCCTCTCTCTCGCGACCGACCCCATCCTCACCCTGGGCTATCTCTTGGGGAGCTGTCTCAGTTTGCTCATGCTCGGCTCTGTCTCTCCCGAGCGTACCTTGCAACAATTTTTGGTCTTAGGCCTCGGTTTTATCCTCTTTGCTTATGTTTCGAGTCAGGAGGACAGCGTTTACAAAACTTTTGCTCCGGTCGGCTACGGTCTCAGTTTGTTGTTTCTCGCTCTTAACCTCCTTTTTGCCACCACCACTCGCGGGACCTTGAGCTGGGTCGACGTGGCTGGGTTTCGCTTTCAGCCCTCCGAGCTCACCAAGCCCTTTTTGATTTTGGCTTTTGCCTACTTTCTCGAGCGTTTCCCCCCCAAATCCCTGTTTAACGTCCTACTCAACCTCTTGGTATATGTGATCCCCGCCTCGCTCATCCTCATGCAACCCGACCTGGGCACCATGCTGGTTATTACCTCGATTTGGTTAACCCAAGTCTTTTTGGCCGGGTTACCCTGGCGCTACCTCGGTTTTGGGGTCGTCCTTGGGCTTTTTCTGGCCCCGCTGCTTTATCTCCAACTGGCCGATTACCAGCTCCGGCGCCTCACTTCTTTTCTAGACCCTTTTGCCGACCCGCTCGGCAGTGGCTACAACGTGATCCAAAGTATGATCGCCGTTGGCTCCGGAGGCATCGTGGGCAAGGGTCTCGGTCATGGCACCCAGAGCCATCTGCGTTTTTTGCCCGAACGCCATACCGATTTTGCGTTTGCCAGCTTGGCTGAAGAACTCGGGCTTTTTGGATCGCTACTCACCCTGACTGTCATCGGGATCTTTGTTTTTCGACTCCTGCACTATCTGACCCGCGCCCCCTCAACCCTCAATCGCTTGATCTACGGTGGCGCCCTCGCGTACTTTACCTTTCAATCACTTGTCAACATCGGCATGAACGTTGGCATTGTCCCGGTAACCGGCATCACCCTCCCTTTGATCTCCTATGGCGGCAGCTCCATTCTGGCCACTGCCCTCATCCTGGGACTCATTAGCAGTCTCACCCGCGCCACCAAGCCCCGTCGCTTGCTAGAAATCCGCTAACTGGTATATAATCCACCTCTATGAACTACGCAATTATTCGGACGGGGAGCAAACAATATCAGGCGATTGTTGGCAAAACTCTCAAAATCGAGAAACTAGCGACGACCGAAGGTAGCGTGGTTTTCGACGACGTCCTCCTCCATGTCGATGGTGACAAGGTCGAGGTCGGCACCCCCACCCTCGCTAACCTCAAAGTCTACGCCACCGCGCTCGGTGTCGAAAAAGCCGACAAAATCCAGGTTTTCAAATACAAAAGTAAGTCTCGCTACCGCAAACTCCGCGGCCATCGCCAAACCTACTCCTTGGTCAAGATCGAGAGTATCGGTACAGCCCCAGCGGCCAAAGCAGCCAAACCCAAAGCCAAAGCTGCCACCCCCAAGCCTGCCAAGCGAACCGTCAAAAAGCCCGCCAAGAAAACCGCCAAATAAGCTATACTTTCCCCATGCACTACTTCTTTTTGGGCAACACCCCTTCCCTGTCACGCCTCGAGTTGACTTCGCTCACTCCACACGCGTTTGCCGAAATTTTGCCCGGGGTCCTAAGCGCGGAGCTGCCTCCTCCCGCCCTAACCCAGCTGACGCTCGCCGGGGGACTGCGCAAAATGGCGCGCCACCTAGGCACCTGCTCCCGTCCCCAAGTCCTGACTCAACTTAGTGCCGCCCTCTCTGCGGTAGAGACCAAAAACGTAGCCATCACCGATTATGCCAACCTCGCCCTCACCAAAACCGATCTTCATCACCTCAAAAAATCAGCCACCCGCCCCCTCCGCTTGGTTAGTATGGACACTCGCGAACACGAGCTAATCATGCTCGCCCACCAGCACGTCACCGAGCTCAACCTCCTGCCAGACCCCACAGCCCCCGACCAGGTAATCCTCGCCCAGACTACTTGGATATTTGATGCCGAGGATTGGATCAAGCGGGATCGCAACAAGCCTTATCGTGATATCAAACGGGGCATGCTCCCCGCCAAACTCGCTCGTATCCTCGTCAACCTCGCCCTCGGCGGCTCTACCACCCACTCGCTCTACGACCCGTTCTGTGGGACCGGGACAGTCCTCACCGAAGCGGCGCTGGTCGGCTGCCCCGAGCTCTTTGGCTCCGACAACCACCCAGCTGCCCTCAAAGGGACCCAGGCCAATTTGGAGTGGCTCCAAACTAGCTATATGCTCCCCCCGATTCCCGCTACCCTCGAGTTCGCCGACGCCACCCACCCCCCAATCGCGCACGTCGACTGTATCGCGACCGAACCGTACATGGGCCCCCTCCTCGATGAACACCGTCCCTTGCCAGAACAAAAAATCAAGGATATTGCTCGCGGCCTCGACAAGCTCTACCGTGGGGCTTTTAAGGCTTGGATCAAGCTGCTGCCCCCGGGCGGGCGGGTAGTCATCACGCTTCCCAGTTTTGCTGTGTATGGCCGGCTCATCCCCACGATTTCCGTTGACACTATCGTTTCCCTCGGCTACAATTACATTTCGTCAGTCCCATATGGGAAACCTGGGGCGGCAGTTATCCGAAACATTACAATATTTGAAAAAAGACCTTGAATTTCGAATTTCGTATTTCGAATTTCAAATTTAGGATTAATTATGAGTCACGTCAAATCAGGTGGAGCCACACGTCAATCAACTACTAGACCCGGCAAGCGTCGCGGCGTCAAAATCTATGGTAGTCAAAAAATCAAGACAGGGCAGATCATTTTGCGCCAGGTAGGTACCAAAACCAGGCCAGGTAGCGGCGTCGGCCTCGGTCGCGACTATACGCTTTTTGCGCTCAAAGACGGGGTAGTCAAGTTCTTTACCCGCCTCGGCCGACAGTTTGTTTCCGTCAACTAATTTTTGTTTGCATTACATTGTCCTACTTCGTCCTCTTTTCACGCGCGCCTGTTTCATGCTAATCTCGTGGTATGAGCACCAAGCCTAGTCAACATCTCGCCGAGTTTGACATTAACTTAATCCAACCCAACCCTCTCCAGCCGCGTGGCACCATCCGGCCCGAAAGTGTCGCCGATCTGGTCGAATCAATCAAAGAGCACGGCATTTTGGAGCCGCTGGTCCTCGCCCACACCCCGGCTGGTTACCAGATCATTGCCGGTGAACGAAGGTGGCGCGCCAGCAAAATAGTTGGTCTCACCCACGTCCCGGTTGTCATCAAGGAGACTACTCCCCGCGGCATGCTCGAGATGGCCATCGTCGAAAATGTTCAACGCACCGACCTCAACCCCATCGAACGCGGCAAGGCCTTCCTCCGCCTCATGGATGAGTTTGGGCTCGGCAACGGCGATATCGCCAAACGGGTCGCCAAATCTCCCGCCTATGTCAGCAACACCCTCAAGCTCCTGGACCTCCCCGATGCGCTCAAGGATGGTTTGATTGGCGGCCTCATCTCCGAGGGACACGCCAGAGCCCTAAGTAGTATCGACGATACTCGCCTCATGATCGAAGCCTACAAATTAGTTCTCAAAGAAGGGGCCAGTGTCCGACGAGCTGAGGAGATTGCCCGGCGTCTCAAAAAAGAATTTAATAACAAAACCACCACCACCAAAAAAACGCTTATCATCTCCGACGAGATCACTCGACTCCAAGCCAAGCTCCAGAACGCGTTTGGCGAAAAGTCCCTCGTCAAACTAACACGTAGTAAGCGTGAAACCAAAGTCCTAATCCGGCTAAAAGGTACCCCCAAAGAAACCGAGCAACAACTGCAAAAGATCCTCTCCCTTGCCAAGTAGTGCTCCCTTCTGGACTCGAACCAGAATAAATTTTTTGTGGCTGGTACAGGGATCGAACCTGTGACCCCCGCAATGTGAATGCGGTGCTCGTACCAACTGAGCTAACCAGCCATATGTTAATTTAATTAAGCGCCCCGCCTGCAACGCTGTGCGTAGCACTGCGGGCAGGTCTAACCAACTGAGCTAAGGGAGCTTGTTTCACTAGAGTTATTTGGATGTAAATTGCCTTACATACTCTCAGGGTAAGACTCCCAAATTATATCATCTTTACAAGTTGAGCAGATTTAGATGGAATATTTCTTCTATAGTACTAGCTCGGCC
>CAZZNJ010000002.1:0-53371 GCA_964655755.1 uncultured Pseudomonadales bacterium
AGGACAACAGAATCTGGATCTGTTTATCGGGGTTCGAATCCCTGCTCGGCAACCAGTCAGCCAAAACCGCCTTTTTAGGCACATTTTCAAGGTAAGCGTAGGGCTTTTTTAATTGATATTTCAACACTTTCTTATTTTGGATCTCCAAGTTCCAAAGTAGTGATTTGAGTAAATCGGCTTGAATCTCTTCGTCCCTAGTGGCAAACATCTCTTCCAGAGTAAAAAGTTGATTTTTCCAGTTTTTGACGAGTTCCAAAGTGCCCGTGATCGACTCCTCACTTGTGTGCGTTAATTGCTCCTCCAAACTCATCTTTTCGTCATTTAGGCGTGTCCGCTTGTTCGCGAACGCTTCTTTATCAATCTCGCCCTCTAAATGAAGATCTACTAATCGGTCTATCTTTTGTTGAATTGTACTTATTTGAGACTCGATGTTCTCTCGTCTTGTTTGTGTGGCTTCGACACTATTTCCCATTCGCTCGCTGTAAACGTCATAGGCGAGGTTGATCATCTCTCGATCGATTGGCAGGTTCTTAATCGTCCCCATTACTAGGTCATACATGTGCTCTTGATTCATATATGACTTATGCTCGCTACAAATATGTTTACCATTAGTGCAGTAGTAATACTGATATTTACTTTTCTTAAGTGAAGCGGTAAGTTTGCACCCACAACTCCCACACTTTAGGTAGTCCCGATACAAAAAGTTTAGGGTTTGTTTCTTGGATCGATTAGTGCCAGCAAAAACAGCCTGAACCTGGTCGAACAGCGCTTTCGACACAATTGGCTTGTGTACCCCCTTATACAGGCTTCCGTCATAAGAAACAGCGCCGTAGTAGACCGGATTGTGTAACAAAAGGTGCATTTGTGACTTCCCGAGGCGGTTGCCCGTCCGAGAGCGCAGACCCATCCCGTAGAGCCGAAAACACAATTCCTTTAACGAGAAAGAGCCGGACGCATACAACTCAAAAGCCCGCCGAATCAACTCCGAGCGCTTGGGATCGATAACGATACCTCCGTTCTTGTTTAGATAACCTAACGGAGCCCAACCGACAAACATGCCCTTGCGCAACTTGTTGGCGTTACCCTCGCGTATCCGAATCGAAAGGTTGCGAGAGTACTCCGCGGCCATTGCCAACTCAATTTCCATCATCAAGATATCTTTACTGGTGTTGTAAACTTTAGATGGTGTTCTAATTTCCTTGAGTTTTCCTTTCGTAAGCAGTTTTGTGAGTTTGGCGCTATCTGTCCCGTTACGAGATAGACGGTCTATGTGGGCTACCAGTATCGCCTCTGCCTCACCCTTATCGATCCTAGATAACAACTCACTAAATCCTGGTCTTAACCCATCCTCCTTAGCACTTTTACTCTCGATAATGCGATCGATTACCTCAAAGTTGTTTCTTACCACAAAATCGTGGAGAATATTTAACTGTGTCTCAAGTGATTGGGATTGCTTAGTATCTTCTGACGACCTGCGGGCGTAGATTAGGTATTTCATGAAGTGTCTTTCTGGGCAGGTATTTTATTATTATATCTCTCATTTCCACCAACAATAGTTATAAGACTTAAATGTTGCAGAAATGCAACGTATAAGCGGTGTTACTAGCCGCTGATACGTTTTTTCCGACCCGCGTCCGCGGGATCGGAAAGGGTAGTGGGTAAAAATGAAATTAAACCAGTGTTGTGTTTGTATAGTGACACATACCGATTCATCGCTCGACCCAAATAAAAAAGACTGTCGAGAGTCTCTGCAACCTCTTGGTCGCTTGGTACACGCCCTAGGCGGGAGCATAAATACTCCTGTATCTGGGGTAGTAATTTTGTTTGTTGTTTCACAAAACACTCCTTATGTGTTTTGTGAGAATGCCACGATCAAATACACGCTCTAGTAGCGTGGTATTTTGAAGGTATAACCGTGGTTTGGAGTTTTTCTAAAGAATTGGGAATTATTTGTTTGCCACCTAAAACAGCGGGTGGGTCTACACCTCTATACAGGAAGTAGAACACGCAATGGTCGTCTCTGGTGACCACACTTCCGAAGAAGATTTGAGATTACCGAAATTTGTGGCATTCTGCGCCGAACACCTATCTGCTGTGACGTATCTATATCCCGATACGTACTCAGTTATGAAGAAGTTATTTGAATAGTAAAGTGCAAACTCACCTAATAACTAACCGATAGTATATCACAATAATAAAAAATAAGTCAATAAATTCGGTAGTTATGCAGCATTATAAGTGTATATAATATTGAAAATAAAGTATAATACGCTCACTTATGGACACTAACTTAATTATTGCAACTAAAGACTACGCTAACGAAATGTGGAAGTCATTTTGGTGGTTAGCGAACACGGAATTTTTCTCATCACTAATAACAATGATAGTTGGTCTTGCTGCCTACAGTATATACACTAAACAAGTTAATGATAAAAAAATAGGGATTACTAACGCAATCTTATTAGAGATAAAAAACGCGAGCGAAGTGATAGGGGAGTTAAAAAGTAGGTTGTATCAAGATCCAAATAGTTTGTCGGCTGATGATATAAATATCATGCCTGAAAACACCTGGGAGAAAAACAAATCTCTCTATACGAGAGATTTAACAAATATTGAGTGGACTGCAGTATCAAACTTTTATCATTATTCTCAATTACTAGACAACGCAATTTCTTACCAGAAAACCTTCTTTGAAAAAAACGAATTGAATTTCAGGGAAAACTTGCATCGAGTTGGTGCCGACATGGCATCAAAAATTAAAAATGATAAAAAACTTTCCATCGAATTTCAGAAATTCTACGATAGATTATATAGTCTTAACGATCAATCAATATTAGGTCCTAAAAATATGTGGTACCAACCAAGGAAACCGTTACTAGACGTAAAAAATTACTTAAGTCTTCTCCCTAGTGAAATTACTACTCTACCTCTATACGCAAAACTAGAATCTATATCAATGCAAAAGAACAACTTCTTTATTAACATCAAAAGAATATTCACACATTAAAAGTGTACATGTTGTGCATAGTTCAAATAAATATTGGTGTTGACTCGTAACTCGTCATATTGAATGATAATTGTTATATAAACACCAGTCGATTTATAATGTTCTGCTAAAATGTTTTTATGCTAATAAAGGGGTTTGATGAATGGTTAAGTGACATAGAATCAAGCAGCAAGACACGCGAGCCATTACGAGAGTTATACGCGCAATACACTACAGAATTAGCAGAGTATTCAGAAAACACGCCTAATAGAGAATCGCTATTTATAAACGGTGATCCTAATGAAGGATATAAATTTCATCTTAATGTTAAGCCAACTAATGTTAGGGCAGTTTCCGCACAACTAAAGTTATTACAACTCGAGCATAAGTATTTAAGTGGTGGCGAAATAGAATCAGGAAAAGTATTTACTGTATACACAGGGTCAAAAGAAAATACAGAAAAAATCGTAAAAACTATTTCTGATAACGAAGCCTTTGCTGCATTATTAGAGCCTACACAGAGCAGTCCTAATGATATTAGTGCAAACGCTCCCAATGGAGAAGTACCTTTTGCGCCAAATATATATGGTAGATTTGTTGGAGACAAAAACAAATACTTAACTAAGGTTCCTCGACTAGGTATTTCTATCCTCAGAGGAACCGAGGGAATGACACTGGATCAATCATATCAAGCCACAAATGAGGCGTTGTTAAGGGATTATGGAGAGTATTACGGAGGAGGAATTACATACTATCAACCAAAGGCAACTACGCACTGATACCAGTTTCCAACTTCGTCCAGGAGACGCAACCAACTAGTACACCCCCCTCCGACCGTAACTCATCAAATGGATTGGTGCTAACCATCTAGTCATGAGACCCCCACAGCTCTCCCTACTAATCAAAATCTCTATTACTTAAGTTAGGTTAATAACTTACTGTTCACCTAGGCATAGGATTCACGATCACACTAGAGTGAATGCGATATACTATGGTCATGGTCACCAAGAAGGTATATTTTGAGGAAGTAACTGGTCAGAAAATTTTCTGTCACCTCGCCGAACCATCTACGCCTACCAAAAAGATGATAATTATGTCACATGGTTTCCGTGGTTCGTCGATTGGCCCTGCCAGGCAATTTGTCGATTTTGAACAGGTACTCACCGTAAACGGCTACTCTGTCCTCCGCTTTGATCAACCCAACTGCGGAAATTCAGAGGGTGACTTTCTCCAGTCTTCATTCAACGAATGGGTCGAAACAATTGTCTATTTCGCAAATAAATACATAACTCTTGGCTATCAAGTCGCATTACTCGGTCAAAGTATGGGTGCCAGTGCCACAGTCGTAGCCACACACAACCCTGCCATCGTAGGTAAAATCCCCTGCATACTACTCTGGGTTCCCGATCCAAAATCTAACATCGGAGAAATGGCTGGACAATTATATGAAGAGGGTGGTCAAAAATACGACGGCAAATTTTGGCAAGAAGCTAAAGAGTCAAATTTTTACGAGTGTCTAGACACATATAATGGAGCAATTCACCTAGTCTATGGAGAGACAGATCGGTACGTTGACCAAGAACTAAAAAATAGAACCATTGACATTGTAAAAGATAAAGGCCAAAAAACAATGATTCTTCATGGTCAAGATCATAGTCCTTGGGAATATGATTCGGTAAGAGTAGTCTACCTAAAAGAACTGGAGCTTCTCAACCAATGCGTGCTATGAACCTACTCATGCTGCCAGGGAACTCACCCAGAAATAAGGGGTGGACACACATACTTAGTGGATTATTACTTCCGCATTTTTCAGAGGTAAAAATAGTAGAGTACGAGAGCTGGAGAGATAACGACTTCAGTCGAGTCATCGACTTGGAAGAAGAGCTGGTAAAGGTTAGTAAAGTAGTCAGGAAATGGGACCAATATTGTATTATTGCCAAATCCGTCGGCACAGCCCTTTGCATGAAAGCAGTTGCTAAAAAAGTTATTAATCCTCAAAAATGTATGTTTGTCGGCATTCCCCTGGATTGGCTCGCCACTAATAATATTCCTATAAACAATTGGGTTAAAGACTACCATGTCCCAACAATGGTGGTCCAGCAGCAAGATGATCCGTTTGGTAGTGCCAAGAATGTGAACAACTTTTTATCATCGATTGATTGTATTACAAGCTACTCGGTCATCGAGGGCAACGATCACATATATGATGATGTCGCCTCTCTCGCATCTAAGGCAATAGGTTTTTTCAATGAAAAGTAAGTCCAACACCACAGAGGAGTTAGCGACTGCCTACCAAAACGGATTTCCCAAAATAGGGTCGCCTGCTTACTTTGCGCTCAAGGAAAGTGGGATCACGCTCGCTGATCTGCCCAAATATACCGAACATCACCTACTTAGTCTCCATGGGGTTGGGCCAAAAGCAGTCAAAATTTTGAGTAAATATTTGTTATCTAACGGTCAGTCGTTTTTAAAAAGCTAAAAGCCTAAGTTACGGCATTAGCAAATATCTCCAGCAACTTGTTATCATTAACCCATGTCAATCAACCTCCAGCTAGAGGATCTGTACCACAAAGATAAGGCCGAGCGATTAAAGGCCGAGTCAAAAGCGGAAATAACTCAGCTCGTCCTAAATACGCGCCACAGGTTAAATAAGCTCCGAGATCTCCTCCCCAACCTAGACGAAACCGAAATCTGGAATTGCCACTATGTCGCCTACCTCCTCCAACATGGAGAGGGGAGTGCAGATTTTGCGCTCGCCCACGACTACGCCAAAAAAGCCGTTGCGATGGGTAGTCAGGTGACCAAATGGCTATACGCCGCCACTCTCGATAGACTCCTGATCTCCCAAGGTAAGCTACAAAAGTACGGTACCCAATACCAGTTGGTTAATGGCAAAAAAATCTATGCCCCAACCGACAATACCATCAGTGATGCCGTCAAAAAAGAGTACGGAGTGCTATAGTATCTTCAGTGAGCAAATAAGGAGGATATATGAAGAAAACTATCACCAAACCAAAACTAACCGAAATGTCTCAAGGATGCAGCTGTGACTGCGGCAAAAAACGCAGCAGTAGCGAAAGCCCGCTTTATGGCCTTGGCCTCGTTGGTGCTGCCTTTTATTTTCTCCCTGGTTCTAGCGGTCTCTCCGAGTGGCTCTGGCACCTCTTTCAGACCATCGCCTGGCCCGGTTTTTTGGTCTATCACCTGCTTCAATTTATTAGCGTTGGAAACTAAAGCCTATGCAAAAACTACTCCTCCCGCTCCTTCTCTCTACCATCTTCATATGTCTCCCAGCCACCCCAGCCTCCGCCAAAGTCCAGTATAGCGAGGGAGAGGTGGTTGTCGCCAAAAACGAAGTAGTCTCAGATGACCTCTATATCGCTGGCAAGACCGTGCGGATCGAGGGGAGGGTAGAGGGTGACTTGTATATTGCCGGCGAGTACATTTTTGTCACTGGCGACATCACTGGCGACACCACTGCCGTCGGCAACGACATCACTGTCGAGGGTGCAATTGGTCAGGACGCCTACCTCGTTGGTCGTACCATCTCGCTTAAGCGCGCCAAAGTCAGCGACTCCCTCCACGTTGCTGGGCAAAACATCACGATTAGTAGCGACACTATCTTGGGTGGTTCGCTCCTCGGCGCCGGTAGTAATATCAGGAGTGACGCCACGATCGCGCGCTCCCTCATGCTGGCCGGTGCCACGCTCTACCACAACGCCCCAGTGCTCGGTGAGGCACGCCTCGCCGGCGAAGATCTCACTCTCGGTCCCAAAACTAGTGTCTCAAAAGACCTCACCTACTACCTCTCACCCGAAGTCGGCACCATTGATAACCAAGCTCAGGTAAAAGGGAACACCAATGTGGTTACCGAGCCAGCTGAGTGGAGACAAAAGCAGGCGCTCGACGCGCAAAATCGCCGTAATTTTGGCTATCTCTGGCGCCTCTCGTCATACCTCGGGATGCTGCTAGTCGGCGGCGTGGCAATCTGGCTCCTCAAAAAACCGCTAAACTCGGCAGTTAACTCCCTAAACATTCGTAGTCTAAACTCTCTAGGTGCCGGCCTGCTCGTTACTATCCTGACTCCTCCCGCTCTCGTTATCCTGATGCTTACGATGATCGGCCTCCCCCTCGCCCTGCTTACTATCCCGCTCTACCTCCTCCTGCTCTACGCAGGCAAGTTGGTTGCGGCCCTCGCCCTCGCCCGCTCGCTCTTTGGCACTGCCACTGTCACCAAAACAACCCCGCTGTTTGAGATGTTTGTCGGCGTTACCGCACTGCACTTACTCAAGCTCATCCCCGTTGGCGGTTACTTTGTTAGTCTGCTGGCAACCTGGATAGGGGTCGGGGCGATCTATCTCTCGTTCAAAAAATCAAAATAACTTCAAGCTAAAGCTCGCTCGGGTGTGGCTCGGGAGGCATAAACTCGTCTCCGTCTGGCGTCTTGGCATAGTCGTCATTCTTTAGCCATTGCACATATTTGCATCCTGTTGCTTGTTTGTTTTCTCTGTCCCACCCCGCCGTGCTACATTTCTTCATTTTTTTGCCAGCCGCTGTGGTGTAGAGCACTAGTTTTTCCCCACACTCCGGACAGTCTTCGTCCAGTTTCTCGGTTGTACCATTGATCCATTCCACATAATCACAGCCCTCGGCTTTTTTGGTCTCTTTGTTCCATACGTTGGTGCTACATTTCTTCATTTTTTTGCCAAATCTAGTCATGTTGATAACTAGGGGACTGCCGCATTTGGGACATTTTTCGTCCAGCTCTTGGGGTTTAAACTCTAACCACTTAACATAGTCACAGCCCTCGTTTTTTCTCGTCTCTGGGTTCCATGAGCCGGCGCTACAGCGCTGCAGCTCCCTCCCTGTTTTGGTTGTTGTCACTGGGGATAGGGGACTACCGCATTTGGGACATTTTTCTTCCATATTCAGTCATAATAGACGCTATGAGATATTTTGTCTATGTTCTCTTATGCCAAGATAGCTCGTACTATACCGGTATCACTACCGATGTAATGCGTCGTTTCCGGCTACATCAACTCGGTAAAGGGGCCAAATATACGCGTAGCCACAAACCTCTAAAAATTGTTCACACAGAACAGTATGGTTCCAAATCGCTTGCCCTAGTCCGTGAACACGCACTCAAAAGCTTGACTCATCAACAAAAACTCAAATTATTTCAGGACATGTAATAATTGTTACCATCTATGATAAAACCCAAAAAACTAACCTGTGTCTTTGCTCATCCCGACGACGAAGCTTTTGGTCCTGGTGGCGCCATCATCCACTATGCCAAACACTGCGAAGTACATATCATTTGTGTGACCGATGGGGGAGCAGGCCGAAGCAGCGACCCAACATCGGCTAACAAATTGTCTATGGTCCGTAAACGCGAGATGAAAGAGTCTGCCAAAATCTTGGGGGTCAAAAGCGTTACATTCCTCGATTATCCCGACGGTGAGTTGTGCAATAGCAATTATCACGCCGTCGCCAAATCTATCCAAATCGAACTCGACCGACTAAAACCTGACACCTTGCTTACCTTTAACCTCGATGGGGTCTCAGGTCACCTAGACCACGTCGCTGTGGCGATGATTACTTCTTATTTATTCGAAAAACTCTCCTATGCCAAAAACCTCCTTTACTTCTGTGAAAAGAGAGAGATCAAGGATATACTAAAAGATAGTTACTTTGTCTATTTTCCACCGGGATACACAGCGGGAGAAGTAGATTTTGTTCTCGATGTTTCTCCCTACCACGAGCAACAGGTTAGGGCTATGCAAAAGCATGTCTCGCAAAAAGAAGATTGCAACTGGATCCTCCGTGAGTTTGGACCCTATCTCAATACTGAATACTTTAGAATATTAAAAAAATAACCCACGCGCTATTATAATCTAGGTATGAAAATTGTTATCGCAACCGACGAGCTAACACCACTAAACTCCTTTGTCGTTGACTACCTCAAGTCCCTCGGTCATGAGGTACTACTCCAGGGTGACCTCCTCGCGCCAAATGGCAAATGGGCAGATATTAGCCTCACCCTCGGCGAGACTGTTGCGGGGGGCGGAGCTGACCTGGGTGTTCTTTTTTGCTGGAGTGGGACCGGTGCCTGCATGGCTGCTAACAAGATAAAGGGGGTCCGTGCCGCCCTCTGTGTTAGTCCCGAAATTGCCAAGATCGCCCGCAAATGGAATGATGCCAACGTGCTAGTGATGGGCAATGTTAATACAACCAACGAATCAGCCAAAGCAATTATTGATGCCTGGTTAAGTACCGACTTTGACGAAGAGGGTCTGGGCCAAGCCCATACGCTCGACCAGCTTTAAAAAAAGCATCCCGCCTAAGCGGGATGCTAATTTTTGTCCTAATACTCTTAGTTATTAGTAACTGCGTGAGCCGTAGCCACCGCGGTTGTTGTCACGGGAGTATCCACCTCGTGAACCACCACCAAAACCACCACGTGAGCCGCCTCCAAACCCGCCACGACTAGAATTGTCGCGAGGTTCCATGGGGCGAGCTTCGTTGACGACGATCGCGCGACCGTCTAGGTCTTTGCCGTTTAGTTCGGCGACTGCTTTTTGAGCTTCTTCGTCAGAACTCATTTCCACAAAGCCGAAGCCCTTGGAACGACCAGTTGCGCGGTCGGTGATGACCTTGGCACTGGTAACAGTACCTACTTGGGAGAAAAATGCTGATAATGAATCGTCCGTCGTCGCCCAAGCGAGACTGCCGACAAATAGTCTGGTTGCCATGTATGGCACCTCCATAAAATAGCGTGCCAAAACTTTACTACCAAACTATTCTAGAGAAACTCACGAAAGTAGGGAAAAGCCTGCGCACATATATAACTAAATGACATTATAGCACACAATTGGCTTTTCCTTGTCAAATGGCGTATTTTTAGCCTACAATAACCTAGAATCACGCTATAAGGAGGAATAAGTTATGAAAGGTTTTCTAAATTTTGTTCGCGCACAGGGTGTAGTGGGCCTCGCGGTGGGCTTTCTCCTGGGTGGGGCAGTCTCCAAACTAGTTTCTTCCCTCATTAGTGACATCATAAACCCCCTGCTCGGCATTATCCTCGGAGCAGCCGGCAACCTCAAAGATGCCAGTTGGAGTATTGGCGGCGCTACCTTCATGTGGGGTAATTTAATCTCATCCATGATCGACTTTATAATCATCGCTGCGATTGTCTATTACGGCGTCCACGGTCTCGGTCTCGACAAAATTGATAAGAAAAAGAAAAAGTAAAATGCCAGACATTACTTACCACTTAGCGACTGCCGAGGAAATTCCCGAATTTCACCCGCTTTTCTCTACCACTCTCCACGAACTCTTTAGCGAATACTCCAAAGAAACTCAGACTTACTTTGTAACCAAGGACTATGATGAGAAGTGGATGACAAAGTCGATCAAAGATCTATCCAAGTTTCTCTATCTTGCCAAAGACAAAGGGCGTACTGTTGGATATATCTTCTTCAACAAAATCTATGGTGGTGTCACCATGGCCAGCTGGATCGCCGTTATCCCTGAATATCAAAATCACGGGATCGCCAAAAAACTTCTCTCGCTCTGGGAGGACTGGGCAAACTCCAAGGGTGCGCACGCGCTCCAACTCTGGACTAAAGACAAAAATGTCCCCTACTACCAAAAAAGAGGGTTTGTCCACGCCGGCAAATTTCCTCACGCTTGGTTTGGGTTGACCACGAACCTGCTATATAAAACTCTCAAAGTAGTAGACCCAAAATCCTACAATCCTCTAAATCTTTCGTGAATCGTACGCCCAGTGTAGCAGGGCCTGTCTCTGCACGGGGCGGCACGAATAATCTCCCACCCGACAGTTTTTTACTACCTGCGCCACATGTCGTTTTATCATTTTCCATCGCCTGATCTGTCGGGCATCCTCTACTGGGATTCTCCTACCCAAATAGTAGCGACAATACCACTGAAACCACCCGCGCGGATCCTCGCGGTATATCCATCCCTTGGCCCGCCAGATGGAGAGCGGCTGACTGGCATTAACGCCAAAAAAGTTAAGTGAGGGATCATGCTTTTCGTGACATAGTTTGGCGTTGGTAAACCAGTCCTCAGGGAATTCTTCTTTACAATCCGTCATGTATTTGCCCCCAAATACTCCGAGCGAAAGCATTTCTTTTGGCGTTAGTTCTGGGGCAAATCCGTCATCAAAATCTTCGCCCACAGGAGCCACTAGCTCATACCTATAACCCTGCTGCATGAGATCGTTTACCACAACTACTCGCCCCATACTATAATAGTATCCTATGGCCGAAGAAATGGTTATTCACACAGTCGCGCCCTCGCTTTTGCAGAAGAATACTGGGAAGAGGAGTGGGACCACCTGCTAAAATAGCGCCTATGCAACACTTGATCCTCGCCGCCAGCTCTGATCATTCTCAAGAAATAGCCAACAGTATCTATCATCGATTAGGATTAAAAAATCCCAAGACTGCGTTTATTACTACGCCTGTCGAAGCCGAAGCACTGATAGGTATGAAAACCTGGGAAGGAGAAGATAGGGATGCACTTACTAAGGCAGGTTTTAGAATATTTGATTACACCATTACTGGTAAAAATCGAGACCAAATATTTGCCGACCTCTCAGGTTGTGAAGTAATTCATATTACCGGTGGCAACGAGCTATATTTTCGTGCAAAATGCGACGAATCTGGTTTTGAAGAGTTTGTAAAAGACCATGTGGCTCAGGGCAAACCGTACATCGGTAGTAGTTGTGGCGCGATCATGGCCACTCAAGATATCAGTCCCACCCAAATGCTTAATGACAAATCTCTCCTCAAAGAACCCATTAACACCAGAGGCTTTGGTTTTGTTAACTACTCAATTTTGCCTCATTGGGGTCTACAAGATTTTGAAAAAGAGTATATAGTCGACAGTTTTGAACTACTTTATCAACCGACCCGTCCCTTAATCGCCCTCAATAACTATCAATACATCGAAGTCATCGGGGATCAATCTACCATTGTCGACGTGAGGAAAGAAAAATGATCCAAGCTTATCTCGCCTCTCAATTTTATGTCGTGGGTGACAGTATTGGGTCCAAAATATCAGCGGACAAAAAAGACAAAACCGTCTTTATCACTACTCCGATCAAATACAAAGTCTTCAAAGAATCGGAGCTTGTATGGCACTACAAAAACAGGGAGACGTTAAAAAGAAATGGTTTTATCACCGAGGATTACGATATTACCGGCAAGAGTGAGCAGGACCTAGTTAGGGATTTGGCCAAATACAAGGTCATGTATGTCGAGGGAGGCAATCCCTTTTCCACTCTCAAAATCGCCCAGACCAATAATTTTGCAGCGTATGTGCGCAGTAGGATCAAAGAGGGGATGATCTACGTCTCCGAGAGTGCAGGCTCAGTGTTGGCCGGCGCTGACATTGCCGCCAACTCGCGACCAGGAAAGAGCGCCAAAGAATACGGTCTAGCCGATACCAAGGGGATTGGCCTGATCAGTGCTGTCTTTATGCCACACTGGGGACAGGGGATCAAAAGAAAAGACTACGTAGAATCAAAGTATCCGCAAACTTATCACGAAGATTTTCCGTACATCTTCCTGCCGAACAACCAGTATTTAGAGGTCGAGAATGGTAGCTGGCGGATAGTTAGCGTGTCATAATTGGAGAATGTCACGTAACCAAAAGTTGCTACTCACAATCCTCGGGCTATATGTAATATTCGATTTTGTTCTCGGCGCACTTGTTGGGTTGTACCTCTGGGAAAGTAGTAAGAGCGCCACAATTATTTTGTCCTACTACATAACTCTTTTTTGTGGAATTATGTTGGTGTCTCAATTTAACACTAAGCTTGTATCAAAAGTCGGGATCAAAAAATCATATATTCTCTCCATCATCCTTGGGATTATCCAATCATTAATCTTGCTATTTTTCGGGAAGAATATTCAGCCTTACATCATTCCTTTTGGGGCTTTGGCAGGATTAAGTATCGGAATTCAGGCATTCTCCTACACACTAGTTGTCTCAAGAATAACCGAGAGGTCAGACCCCACTTACTTTCTCGGACTTAAGTCGGCCATTATGAACATAGTAAGTATATTGTCTGTTCCTATTCTGACGTACTTAATCAAATTAACTGGCGGCTATGCGATGACATACCAGTTAGGGTTATTTGTTGGACTGGTCATAATGTATCTGATTTCTCGCCTTAGTATTGACGAAAATGGATCGGCTAGCACTATAGCCACACAACCCACTTCTTCTCTACTCGCTATAGATGAGGTACGCTACTACTTGTTAACGAGGTTAATTTATGGCATTTTTAATGGCCCTGTTTGGGCGGTCCTAGGTGTAGTTACTTATTTGTTTGTTGGCGACGTCTCTACTTGGGGGATCCTAACAACCATATTTACGGTAATAAACATCATGGGGTCGTACTACTATGGCAAATTAAAAAATGAGCAGCTTTCTCAATTTATATCAGTTGTAGGAACATTTGTTTTTGGTACCCTAGCCATCATTCTCGCCACCAACTGGACCATGGCCTCCTTTTTGGCTTATCAGGTAGGACTAGTGCTCCTCAACTCTAGTTTTTCAATCCACTACGAAGCCACAATCTATAACATGACACGAAATAATGAAGATATTAGACAAAACTTAACAACAATTCTTTCCCTCGGAGAACTCGCTATTGGACTAGGTCGCATCATACCTCTCACCATCCTAATTACCAATAACTTCACCTTCGATCACCCTCTGATGCTACAGATTCTATTTGTAGTTATCTCGACAGCGCCAATCCTAATACTTTCGACACTAGACAAAATCATCCCCCACTCCCAGAGGTATGCTACAATAAATTCTTAATATGGCAATTATTCTCGAAGTATTCTTAACAAAAATAGTTGAAGAAAACATTTTCTACAAAAGAATCGAGCTCGATATTACCCAAAAAAGCGACAACCCTGACGATTTAGTAATCTTACTTGTCCAAAAATATAATTCTACTCTCATTGAAAAGAATAAAATCATTAGTCACTCTACTAGCTGGAGACACCAAGAAGGATCTACTGTCATCACCTACATAGTATATTCAGACGAATTTGATTTTCAAGGTAGCGATGTTGGTTTGTTGCCCCTGAGTGAGATTAACATTATCCATTCAGGTGACCCCGCACGCCCTGCCCCCAAAGACGTCCCAATAGAGAGCGTAATCTCTCACGGCATTAGGCATCTGGCTTTCTTGGTCACCAATAATTCGTCAATTTATAACTCGACACTTAGTTCGAACACTCTATTAAGGTTCAAAGAGATAGATACTGCCTTAGCTGGCAAGATCTAGTATGGTTAAAGTTTTATCACCCGTTGCGACCACTGATATTCCAAGTAGTGTTCAAGATATTATATCTGCACGAGCACAGGCCAAATCAAAGAAGGATTTTGCGAGTGCTGATCAACTACGACTTGATGCCGAACAGCTAGGTTACGTCATCAACGATAAAGATGGTGGGATCCAGGAGATTTTAAAGGTTGGAGATAGCGGCAAACCGCCGCTTAAGCACTATCTCATCCTTTTTGGTAGCGGGGAGATCGCCCCGTCTAGCGTCGATATCTACCGCTCTACCTTCCTCGCGCTCGCCAAACGCGACCTCACTATTTCACTCCTCACCACCCCCGCCGGTTTTCAACCAAACGTCCACGCTGTCTATACCGAGATCCGCGACTTTCTCCTCGCCGCTCTCCCTGACTTTAACTTGACTATTCACCTCGTCCCCATCAACACTCGTGCAGAAGCCGACAACGAGCAGTATCTCAGTCTTATCCGCCGCAGTGATGTAATTTTTCTCGGACCCGGCTCACCCACTTATGCGGTTAAGGTTCTCGAAAACACGCTAGCATTGAACACTATAAAAGAGCAAGTGAAAAAAAGATCAACTTTAATCCTCGCATCTGCCGCTACCATTGCTTTTTCCCGTCACGCCCTCCCTGTCTATGAGATCTACAAAGTCGGCGAGGATCTGCATTGGAAAGCTGGGTTGGACCTCTATCACGAACTTTGGCAAGCAGTCACAGTTATTCCTCACTTTAACAACCGGGAGGGTGGGGTAGGACTAGATACCAGTTATTGCTATGTCGGCCAAAACCGCGCAACAAAGTTGCTCGCAAAATTGTCACCGAGTGAAAAAGTGATCGGTATCGACGAACACACAGCTCTCGTCGTAGATCTGGATACCAAGGAGATTGTCACCAAAGGGAAGGGTAGTATTCATGCGTTACAATAGTGTCATGACTAATCCCAAAATCCTCCAAAATGTACGTTTAATCCAAAAATGTCTTGTCATCAACCAGGAGGGCAAAATCTTAGCGCTCAAACGCAGTGCGGACGACCACTCTCGCGGTGGTAGCTGGGATTTGCCTGGCGGCGGGTACGAGGCTGGCGAAGAGGTGGTCGCCGCTATCAAGCGCGAAGTTCTCGAAGAATCTGGGCTAGTTGCTCACAACCCGCGCCCCATTCATGTAGCGAATCATCAAAATGTAAAAAAAGGGTTTTTTGCCGGACTCAACGTTTTTGGGATCTGTTACGTTTGCACCTCGTGGGCAGGGGAGGTGACTCTCTCTGCCGAACATACTGAGTACCAGTGGGTGACTCCCGCTGAATTTGCTCATTTATCATTCGGTGATGATAACAACTTTTTTGCCGAATCAATCTCACGCTACTTAGAACTATGAAAGCATCTGACAAGACTTCTCAACATCTCGACTTTATCAAAAAGTTTCAAACAATGTCCCAGCTTCAGGGCTGGAGGGTTGTAGTTTATGGGGGTTATGGACTAGACCTAGCCCTCGGCCGCTTAACTCGTCCACACGGCGACATCGACCTAGTCATCTACGGTACTCATACGCGTCAACATGCCAAAAAGGTTCTCGAAAAATACCTTCGGGACATGGTAATCACCCAACTAAAATTCTCTGAAAATGATTTTCAGCTTGTGTGCGACGCAAAAAAGAGTGATTTAGTGCTCAACCTATACTATGTGCAAACCGCTGTTAACCCTCATTTAAACCTTCATCAAGTCATCAAAAAATCGGGGGAAGTGGCACACAATGACCCTGCACTTTTTCCCTTACCAAAAGAGGGGAGGCTAGGTGACCTGACTATCGAAGTGCAGGACCAGCAAGCTCATAAAAAAGAGATCATCGCCAAAGGTGTCACGTTATCTCAAAAACACCAACAAGATCTCGAAGTCATCTCCACCCTCTTGTCACCCTAGTTGACATATTCAAAAAATAGAATATGATGAAGGTATGAACACTGCATACCTCACCAAAAACTCTCAGCTCCTCAGAGCCCTCGGCCACACCAAGCGTTTGGAGATTGTTTGCTTGTTACATGGTCACGAACTAACCGTCAATCAAATCGTCCAGATGACTGGCATGCGCCAAGCCGCGGTTAGTCAGCACTTAATGTATCTTAAGGATCGCAAACTAGTACAAGCCAAAAAACTAGGCAAGGAGCTCTATTACACAGTAGTCGACAACACTCTGCTTAACCTCTCCGTCTTTCTCAACCACTTTACCACCGCCAGCCCCCTTGTCGCGCACGAGCCCCAGGTGATCGACCCTGTCTGTCAGATGAAGCTCACTCCCTCGACTGCTCGCTGCACTCTCGAATATGCTGGGGTCCGGCACTATTTTTGTGGCAAAGGCTGTCTAAAATCGTTTAATCAACAGAAAAAACAACTTAAATAAGGAGAATATGAAAACCATAATCACTTCACTGCTTTTCATTGTGATGGTTGCCCTTTTTGCCATCACCTCTGACAAGCTATCCATGATTGAACAAAAAGAAATGATGCAACCCACCAACTCTGGTGAGGTGGCCCTGAGTGATCAAGAGTTTTTGAATGGGATGATCGAGCATCATGAGGGAGCCATCGCGATGGCCAAAGAAGTCCTCAAAAAATCTAGCCGCCCTGAGCTAAAAACCTTTGCTCAAAACATTATCACAGCTCAAACCTCTGAGATAGATCAAATGTACTCCTGGCGTAAAAGTTGGTTTAATGACAGCTCTCACGTCGAGATGAGGATGGGGATGGATATGCCAAGTATGGCCATAGATCTAGGGAAAGCAGATGCCGAGTTTGATAAAAGGTTCTTACAGGCTATGATCGAGCATCACCAAGGAGCCATAAAAATGGCAAAGCAAGTTTTATTGCCCACAGACCGCGCCGAGATCCACGACCTTGCCAAAAACATTATTACGACCCAGGAAGAAGAAATTCTTATGATGCAACAATATATAAAGGAGTGGTATGAATAATCATCAAAATCATTCTGTATCTAAACATTATGACGTCGAAGGGATGCACTGTGCCAGCTGCGCCAGCATCATCAAGCGCAAGCTAGAGAAATTACCTGGGATCGAGGCTGCAGATGTCAATCTACCCAAAGAAACTGCCATGGTTACCATGAGCAACTTAATCGACACAAGCGCTCTTAATGAAACTATCTCGCCCCTAGGCTACCACTTAAAAGAAAAAAAAGATATCCAAAAAAAAGAGGCTAAAAATACTCATGCAATGAGCGACATGACTCTAGCCGACACCACAAATCCAATGAGTCCTCACTATGGTCATGACATGGGGGCAGTTGTAACTAGCGACGCATCTAAAAAAGCCGCAAAACTTGCCGAACTCGATAATCTCAAACAAAAAACTGAGTTTTCGATGCCTATCGCGCTAGTGGTTTTTGTGCTGATGATTTGGGATCTCTTAGCTACTCAGCTCTCCGTTCTTCCCGGGCTTCCTATTTCAATGATGGCCTTTAATCGGATGAGTTTCATCTTGTCTACACCCATCCTTTTCTGGATTGGACAGCCTTATCTCCAGGGGATTATGCGGTTTATTAAATATCGCGTCGCCAACATGGATAGCCTAGTTGGTATCGGTACTCTAGTGGCCTATGTGTATAGCTCGGTTCTGCTCCTCTTTCCTGAGATTGGGGCTTATCTCGGTACTCCTGAGGGATTATATTTTGATGTGACCATCGTTGTTATTGGGTTTATTACTTTAGGCAAATTCTTAGAGGCGCGCTCCAAGTTAAAAACTGGGGAAGCAATTGAAAAACTCTTAAGTCTGCAGGCTAAGACAGCACTTGTGTTAAGAGGAGGCCAGGAAATTGAAATTCCGATCAGCGAGGTAGTAGTCGGTGACACTGTTATTGTTAAGCCCGGAGCCAAAATCCCGGTCGATGGCAAGATAATTATGGGCGAAACTAGCGTTGACGAGTCAATGCTGACTGGTGAACCGCTCCCCGTTGATAAGGTTGTGGGTGATAAGGTCGTGGGGGGCACCTTAAACAAACAGGGTAGTATTCAGTTTACCGCGACGGTCGTAGGTAACGACACCGTCCTATCTCAAATTATCCAAATGGTCGAAACTGCCCAGGGTAGCAAAGCTCCCATTGAGAGGTTAACCGATTCGATCTCTGCTGTATTTGTCCCCATCGTCTTAGCATTATCTGTCCTCACCTTTATTGTTTGGACATTGCTAGGTAATCCCCTCCTCGGTCTACTAAGTTTCGTTGGCATCCTGGTTATCGCCTGTCCCTGTGCTTTGGGTCTCGCCACCCCTACCGCCATTATTGTGGGAGTGGGCAAGGCTGCCGAAAAAGGGATATTGGTTAAGAATGCCGAAGAACTAGAAAAATTGCGTGCAGTTGACTATGTTGTCCTCGACAAAACTGGAACATTAACTAAAGGTGCTCCTTCCGTAACACATTATCAGGCTGTTGGGGGTAATGGTCCTGACTTAATGCAAATCCTTGCTTCGCTCGAAAATAAGTCAGAGCATCCATTGGCCGAGGCTATTGTCGCGCACGCCAAAGAAAAAAATCTCAAACTCTTGCCCGTAACTAGCTTTGCGGCCATTTCAGGTCAAGGGTTAAAAGGTAAGGTGGGAGGAGTCGAATATTTTGCCGGAAACACTAAATTAATGCAGCAACTTTCACTGACTGTTGATTCTGATGTGCTCAACAACTTTGCTCGCACTGGAGCTACCCCAATTATGCTCGCTACCAAAAAACAAATTCTAGCCTATTTGGGGATTAGTGACACCCTAAAACCTGAATCTAAGCTGGCAATCAAAGATTTGCACTCCCTAGGGATTAAGGTTGCCATGCTAACCGGAGATCATCGTTTAACTGCCGAATACATTGGCAAAAATGTTGGTATTGATAGAGTGTTTGCTGAAGTCATGCCAGCTGACAAAGCCAATCATGTGAGAGAGCTCCAAGCCGAAGGTCACAGAGTTGCCATGGTGGGTGATGGTGTAAATGATGCACCTGCTCTAGCTACCAGTGACGTCGGTATAGCTATGGGCACAGGCACTGACGTTGCCATTGAGTCTGCCGGGCTCACACTCCTCGGTGGCAACCTCGCTCGGCTGCCATTGGCAGTCAAGCTGGCCCGTCGCACTTTTAGGGTGATTAAACAAAACCTTTTTTGGGCTTTCGCTTACAACGTCCTCGGGATCCCGATCGCCGCTGGCGTTCTTTATCCTCTATTTGGCATCATACTCAGTCCCGCAATAGCTGGAGCGGCCATGGCGTTCTCTAGTGTCTCGGTTGTTACCAACTCTTTGCGCTTAAAAGCATCTCGTATATGATAGGAGCACTATGAATTTATGGTTAATTTTCTTAACTGGTTTAACTAGCGGGGGTGTTACCTGTGCTGCAATGCAGGGTGGCTTGCTCGCGAGCGTAATCGCTAACCAGAAAAAAGTAGCGTCTAATCCAGGACTAGGTAGAGATGATGTCGCCCCTGTCTCTGCGTTTCTAGTTGCCAAACTCATTAGCCACCTTATCCTCGGCGCTCTCCTCGGCTCCCTAGGTAGCGTGGTCGAGCTTTCGCTCACTGCCAAGTTATTCTTTCAGGGTTTTGCCGCTGCATTTATGCTCGCTTCGGCTCTTAACTTGTTAGACGTGCACCCTATCTTTCGCTATCTCTCCTTTACTCCTCCAAAGTGGGCCTACCGCCTACTCAAAAACAACGAGCAAAGCGCCAATCTTTTTGCTCCCAGCATTCTCGGATTTTTAACAGTGTTTATCCCTTGCGGTGTCACCCAGGCCATGGCCGTGGTCGCCCTCTCTAGTAGCTCCGCCGTCCAGGGTGCACTCACCATGGGCGCGTTTGTACTTGGCACTATTCCCTTATTCTTTATAATCGGGATTGGGACTTCACGGCTCTCAGAAGTCTGGCGTAGAGATTTTTTGCGTGCCGCTGCTCTCCTACTGATTTTTATGGCCGGTAGCTCAGTTAATGGGATCCTCCAAGTTATGGATAGCCCTTACTCCCTCCAGCGACTGGGTCCTCAACTAGTCAGATTACTCCCTCCATATGATCGCTCTACTCCTACAGGTTCTGATCCCAACGTAAGGCTCGAAAATGGTGTCCAAAAAGTCACGCTGACTGTTAGTAATGGTGGCTATTCCCCCCGCTATTTCCGGGTACAGTCCGGCGTGCCAGTCGAGCTCACGCTTGAGACGGACGGCCAGGTTTATAGCTGTGCCACTGCCTTTACCTTTAAAGCCTTCGATATTTACGAAATCCTAAAACCGATTGATAGCAAAGTCCACAAATTTACCGCCACCAAAAAAGGCAAATACACCTATTCCTGTAGTATGGGGATGTATAGCGGCGTCATGGAGGTTATATGAGGATATTTTTGGTTGCTAGTATGAACTTCTACCCAAAATTAATCGAAGTACAGTCACAATTGGTGAACATGGGACACGTTGTAGAAATTCCAATTTCTGCCAAAATGATGATAGATTCTGGATCCTTCGACCCAAGCAACTTTAAAGAGTCATTTACCAACCAGCAAAAAAAAGATTTTTTTAGAAATAATCTGGATCGCATGAAAGATTGTGACGCTATTTTGGTTATCAACGAAGAGAAGAACGGTATTGCAGGATACATAGGAACTAGTGTAATTATGGAAATCGGCATAGCCTTTTACTTAAACAAGAAAATTTATTTGTGGAATCCTATGTCTCCGGATGCAGCGTACAAACCAGAAATTGACGCTTTCGAAGCTATGGTTATTAACCAGGATATTACTCAAATTACTTAGCCTATGTTTAACTTCCTAAAGTCAAAAAAAACTGGCGAGACAATCACCCTCAAGCTCTCAGGCCTGCACTGTGCAAGCTGTAGTCTCAATATTGACGGCGAACTCGAAGAAATCAGTGGAGTAGTTAGTAGTAACACTAGTTATGCTAGGCAAGAATCAGTCATTACCTATGATCCCACTCTCGTTAAACCTGACTCATTCATCAAAATCATCGAAAAATTAGGATACAAAGTGATTAGTTGACATTCGGGTATGCTACGGTATTAAATAGAGTTGTTATTTAGTGTATTTGGAGGTTGGGTATGGTAGATGAACTAGCTATTTTCGAGGGTAAGCAGATTCGCAGACATTGGGACGATGTTAGGGAGTTGTGGTACTTCTCCGTAGTCGATGTTGTTGAAGTCTTGGCGGGTACAGATCGCCCCCGGAAATATTGGAACGACCTGAAGGTAAAGCTGCAAAACGAAGGCAGCGAACTGTCCGAAAAAATCGGACAGTTGAAATTACTCTCTCCAGATGGCAAAAAAAGATTTACCGACTGTGCAGACACAGAGACAGTGTTTAGGATTATCCAGTCTATCCCCAGCAAAAATGCAGAGCCATTCAAGCTCTGGTTAGCTAGAGTGGGCTACGAGCGGGTAGAAGAAAGCGTCGATCCAGAGCGAGCAATTCACCGGGCTCTTGCTACCTACAAAAGACAAGGTAGGAGTGATGATTGGATCAATATGCGACTCAAAAGTATCGAGGTGCGCAAGGATCTAACAGATGAATGGGAGTGTAGGGGTGTCAAACAAGGTCGAGAGTTTGCATTATTAACCGACGACATAACTTTTGCGTGGGCTGGTCTAACCACCAAATCATACAAAAAATATAAAGGGTTAAAAAAAGAAAATCTCAGAGATAATATGACCAACCTAGAGCTAGTGCTCAATATGCTAGCCGAAGCCTCAACCAAAGAAATATCAATTAAGGAAAAGCCAGAGACATTTGAGCAAAACCGGCGGGTTGCGAAAAAAGGCGGGGGCGTCGCCAAAGTCGCTAGGGAGGAGCTAGAGTCAAAGACAGGTCACAAAGTTATCTCTCCCGCTAGATACACCGGACAGAAAAAGATAGAATAAAAGTATATGTTACTCTTTCTGACCAGTCTCGCTAGAGAAACATTAGATCTATTGCCCCCACTCCTCCCCAAGCCCACCAAAGAGATAAAAGTTGCCTATATCACAACCGCCGCCGATCCATATCCCGCCGACAATCGCCCTTGGTACGATGGCAACCGCCAAAAGCTCGTAGACCTAGGTTTTGCTGTCACCGATTATGACCTAAAAGGTAAGACCAAAGTCGAGCTAACTACTGACCTCGCCCCATTCGATATTATTTATGTCGAAGGCGGAAATGTTTTCTACCTGCTCTATCACATGCGCCAATCAGGGATGGATCAGGTTCTCCCAAAACTACTCAATGCTGGCAAAATCTATGTTGGCAGCTCTGCGGGCTCTGCCGTGCTGTCACCTACCGTTGAACACGCCATGATGTTTGATAGTGTCGACGCCGCACCATTGCTCAAAGACTATCGAGGACTAGGCATTATTAAAGAGCAGATCCATCCTCATAGCGGCAAACCAAAGTATGCTGATCGCGAAAAAGATACGCTCGCCAAATGGGGGAGCAAACTAACCATCCTCCGCGATGATCAGGTAATGATAGTCAATGGTGATAAAATAAGTATTACTGATAATAAATAGTTATGAAAAAGATAATCTCCACCAACCCAGCCGACAACTACAAAGTAATTGGCGAGGTAGTAGCTAGCACCAAAGAAGAGATCGATCGAGTAGTATTTCTAGCTAATCAAGCTCGCATTCCATGGAGAGATTTAGGAGTGTACGCAAGGGTGGAGCTACTCAAAAAAGGATTAGAAATATTTATTGCTAATCAGTCAAAGATCTCGAGCATCATCTCACAAGAAATCGGCACACCACTATCCGAAGTCGAGAGTGAAGTATCTTGGGACTGGGGTTATTGGCAGTGGTTTTTGGACAATGCCTCTGTAGCCTTAAGTCCAGAAACTACCCATGAGTCAGCAACTGCACTTCATGAGCTCCACTACGAACCACTCGGTTCTGTTTCAGTTATTACTCCATGGAACCTCCCATTCGATCTTTTTATTTGGGGTGTCATTCCCAATCTACTCGCTGGCAACACCGTGATCTACAAAGCTGCCGAAGAGTGTGTTCTCTCGGGTCAATTATTTGGTCAGTTAATGGAAGAGATTGGCTTACCCACTGGAGTTTTTAACATTATTCATGGCGATGGTGCTGAGGGCAAATACCTGGTTAACTCTCAGATTGACGCCGTGTGGTTTACGGGTAGCACGGAGGTTGGACAACAGATTTTTGAGACTGCCGGCAAAAAGTTTATCCGCACGATGTTAGAGCTGGGTGGTTCTAATCCAGTAGTAGTGTGCAAAGACGCCGATTTAGAGCTAGCCGGAAAATCAATAATATCTAAACGCTTCATGTTTAATGGTCAAACCTGCGACGCAGACAAGAGGTTGATAGTCCACAAATCAATCAAAGAGGAGTTGGTCCAGCTTTTGGTAGAAAAACTTAAAAAAATACCTACTTTGCCCCTAGTCTCCGCTAAGCAACTAGATCTAATTACTAAACAAGTTAGCGATTCGATAGCTATGGGTGCCAAGATAATTGTCGGTGGGGATGTCGCAACAGAGCTTAAGGGTGCATACTATGCCCCAACATTGTTGGGTAACATAAAACCTGACATGCCTGTATGGAGAGAAGAGGTATTTGGCCCAGTTTTGCCGATTATGAGTTTTACGACTAACGAAGAGGCGCTCGCATTAGCCAATAATACTATTTATGGTTTAGGTTCTCAGGTATTTACGAAAAATAAAGAAGTAGCTGATTATTTTGCCCATAACATCCAAGCAGGCAATGTTGATATAAATGGCGTCGGGCACTTTATCCCCCAAAATCCATTTGGGGGATACAAAAATTCGGGCATGGGCAGGGAGCATGGACTTCACGGTTTCCGCGAGCTCTGCCAAATCAAGACAATCTCCCGTCCAAAGTAAAGCAAATTAACTTTACTATTAACTATTGGGGGTGAAATATGTCAAAGCATTTAACCCACGATGAGCTAAATTATAGGCTGGCAGAGGCATCAGTCAAAGTCGTTCTTGGCGGGGTCTACCGCCACTACAAATATCCCGAACGCAAGTATTTTGTCGAAAAAATAGCCATCCAAGAAGAATCTCAAAAAGTCTGTGTCATCTACAAAGATATCGCTGGTCTCTCCTCCCCTAGTTTTGTACGCGACCTCGACTCCTGGTTAGAACACGTTGAGTGGGAGGGAAAAAAAGTACCTCGCTTTTTATTACTAAACAAATAAGCGTATACTGAAGGTATTAATAATACTGAGCTTGCCGAAGTATGAAATTTACCTGGCCCTGGAACAAACCGAAAGACAACTACTGGTTTCTCTTGCTATTTATCGTACTCGCACAGGCTGCCGGGCTCCTCGGCTCACTCTTTACTTTTTCGGCCATTCCCACTTGGTATGCCACCCTCGAAAAACCGCTCTTTTCGCCTCCCAACTATCTCTTTGGTCCCGTCTGGACGACGCTCTACACCCTGATGGGTATTTCAGCTTACCTGATCTACCGCCGCTACCAGTTTGGCAAGAAAGCCCAGCCCTTTTGGCAGGTTTACTGGACGCAACTAATCCTAAATAGCATGTGGTCAATCCTCTTTTTTGGTTTCAAGTCACCGTTATTTGCCTTCCTCGAAATTATCATCTTGTGGTACTACATCTACCGCACCTTGCGCACGTCTTACCCTCTCAATCACCTCGCCTCCTTTCTCCTCTACCCCTACCTCGCCTGGGTTAGTTTTGCCTCTCTCCTCAACCTTGCTATACTGATCCTCAACTAAAAACTCTTACTCTCACGGAGTCTTATTATGTTCCCCGAGTATCCAGGACTCTCCTCTGCGGAGGTCCTCAAACAAAAAGCCAAGTTTGGCAAAAATACTCTCCCGACTCCCGCGCCACCTACCAGGATTCAGATCTTTTTCTCCCAATTCAAAAATCCATTTGTTTACATCCTGCTTGCGGCCACTCTGGTTACCTTCCTCATCAGCCACTATAGTGACGCCGCCATCATTTTGGCTGCCGTCCTGATCAACTCGATCCTCGGTTATGTCCAAGAATATCGAGCCGGTAGTGCCCTAAATGCCCTCAAAAACTACCTCACTAGCCAGGTCAAAGTTAAGCGGGATCATAAGCTCCTGAGTCTCGAATCCAGCGAGCTCGTTCCCGGAGACGTTGTTATTCTTGATGCCGGTAGTCGTGTCCCTGCCGATGGCACGGCCCTGTTTGTCAACCGCGTTAGTCTCAACGAGTCCATCCTAACGGGCGAAAGTCGGTCCATCACCAAAGCCGTCAAAGATGAGGTCTATATGGGGACCATCATCGTTACTGGCCAACTGGTCATGCGGGTGCAGCACATCGGCCGTGACACAAAAATGGGGGAGATTGCCGATCGACTCGGTACTGACTCACCCCCCACTCCCCTAGAACTTCAACTCAAAAAACTGAGCCACCAAATCCTCAAGGTCATTGCCTTTCTCCTTGCGCTCGTTATTACTCTGGGGATTATCCGACAACTCCCGCTTAGCGAAATTTTTTTGACTGCCGTTGCCCTGGCCGTTTCGAGTATCCCCGAGGGGCTAATCGTCTCCTTAACCATTATACTCGCCCTCGGGATGCAAAAAATCTTACGTTATCGGGGCTTGGTCCGTCGCCTCTCCTCCGCCGAGACCTTGGGTGGTGTCACTGTGATTTGTGTCGACAAAACCGGCACGCTTACGACCGGCATTTTGAGTGTGGTTTCAACCATTGGCGACAAAAAAAATCTTGCCGCGCAGATTCAAAGTTCGAGCGATCATGACGACCCCTTGGTTGTCGCCGCCTATGACTGGTCAAAAACCATCAAATTTTCCAGCCAAAAACTGCTTACCAATCGCCTAGATACTTTGCCCTTCGAATCCCATCGGCGCTTTGCTGCTACCCTGCACCCTAACGGCTCCCATCACACTCTCTACGTTAGCGGCGCACCCGAGACTATCTTAGGCGCCCTATCTCCTAATAGTCCTCGCCCCGCTGACTTGCGAGCCAAGCTAGCTTCGTGGACCAAAGCCGGCAAACGCGTCGTCGCCTATGCCACCCGCACAGTCCCCAGTAACACCCAAACTCTCCAAGAAAAAGAAGTTCTCAAAAACCTCACTTTTGCTGGTCTGATCGCCTTTGACGACCCCGTTAGACTTAGTGTGGCTCCTGCTCTGGTGCAGACCAAACAAGCCGGGATCAGACTCATGGTTATAACCGGCGACTACGCTACAACTGCCCAAAACGTGCTCGCGTCTCTTGGTCTTAACCTCACGCCCAACCAAATCATGTTGGGCGATGATTTTGCCCGCCTCTCCGCTGCCGACCGCGCGGGCGCCGTCAATAATACTCTGCTTTTTGCCCGCACGACCCCTGCCCAAAAACTCGCAATCGTCGAAGCTCTCAAACAAAACGGCGAGGTTGTGGCGATGATGGGGGACGGCGTCAACGACGCGCCCTCTCTCCATCGCGCCGATATTGGGGTGGTTGTCGGCACCGCCACCGACGTCGCCAAAGAAACTGCCGACCTCGTTCTCTTAGATTCTAATTTTGCGACCATTATTCGTGCTATCCGCCAAGGGCGCATCATTTTTAACAACTTACGCAAAATCATCCTCTACCTACTTTCTGGCGCTTTTGCCGAGATCTTGGTCGTGACTTTTGCCCTGTTTGCGGATCTCCCGCTCCCGCTCGCGGCCGCCCAGATCCTCTGGATCAACATCGTCTCCGATGGCGCCCCCGCCCTCGCCTTAACCATTGATCCACCCCACAGTCGCCTGATGCACGAACCTCCTCGTCGTCCTACCGAGCCGCTGCTCACGCTCTGGATGCGCTACTTGATTGTGTTAGTTAGCACCCTGTCTGCGCTCCTCGCCTACGCCATCTATCTCTATACGCTCAATACTACCCAAGACTACCTCCTAGCCCGCTCGCTCGCTTTTCTGTCACTCGGTTTTAACTCCCTCACTTACGTTTTTTCTGTTCGCCTCCTTACTATTCCTTTTTGGAAAGAAGCTCTATTTGCCAATCGCCTCCTCCTCGGAGCCGTTGCTATCGGAATCGGTTTGCAGCTCCTCCCCTTCATCCTTAGTCCACTGCGTGCCTTTTTTGGGGTAGTCGCCCTCGCCCCAGCCTATTACTTCTATACTTTTGCCTCCTCCCTCCTCCTCTTTTTGGCCGTCGAAATCTTTAAGACTATTCTCCACAAAGCTCGCTCTTAGCTTCAACTGCTTCGATATACGACCGCTCCACTCGCTCGGCGCTACGTGTCGCATTCGTCTCTCCCACTAACAACACTGCCGTGGTATAGGGCTCGATTGGTTTTGACAAAATATTTTCTTGTTTTATTCCGTCAATATACCCGTCCAGGTTTTTGTCATCTGGCAGCTCGATTTTGCTGTTACGTAGCAGGTCACCCCAGACTGCCCCGGGTCGGTGGACGTGCACCACCTCTCCAACCCCGTCGTGTAAATGAGCTTTTTCTAGCTGTTCTTGCTCGGGAGATTTTTTTTGGTCATGCTCACTGCAGGGAGTGTAGTTCATGTATTGATAACCCGAATAATCCTGCAAAGTGTCATCAATATAAATCCGAAATCCTGCGTGGTAGTGGAGATGTGGCTCAGCCTTAGACGCTAGGCTCTGCCACCACAATCCCGCCGCCACGCTGATCGTTGCTGCCACCGCGAGGCTTAGTTTCCATGGCAACTTCATTGGGTCATTATATCAGTCCCCTCTTGTCGGTTGACAAATGCGAACAATTCGCAGTAGGATCATTGCTATGGCGATTGTTCCGGTAATTCTTATAACTGGTTTCTTAGGCTCCGGCAAAACTACCTTGATCAACCAGATCCTAAATAGTCATCCTGACAAAAAAATCTCGCTCATCTTAAACGAGTTTGGGGACATCAAACTAGAGTCCAAGTTTGTCGAGGTCAAAGGGATCGGTATGGTTAGTGAGTTGTCGGGAGGCTGCCTCTGCTGTGTGGCCAACGTCGATCTGCCTCGCGTCATCCGCTATACGCTCGACCAAGCTCCCGCCACCCAGTACTTGATTATTGAGGCCTCGGGTTTGTCCGATCCCGACCCCGTCCGTGCAACTCTCACCGCTCCCTCCCTGAGCTCGCAGATCCGCCTCGATACCGTTGTCGCGGTCGTGGATGGAGAAAACTTTCTCCGACTCGCTCCAGCGCACCCCCTAATCCTCTCGCAGATTGCCGACGCAGATTACGCCCTGCTCTCTAAGACCGCCGCCCTCTCAGACGCCGCGATTGATCACCTGATCCAACGGGTGTCACAGATCGGTCTCGGCACCAAGACTATTGTCTGGGACAACCAGTTTGACACTTCCATTGTTTTTGATCCTCCGCTCCAACCACCCCCCAAACCTGCTCCTCACCATCACTCCCATACCGCGTATTCCCAGTACTTCTATCAAAGCAACGCGCCGCATGACATCCACAAGTTATCCCTGATCCTCCGCGACATCCCCGACAATGTTTTGCGGATTAAAGGTTATACAGGGGACTACCTCCTCCAAAAAGTCGGGCACCACGTTGATATTCGTCAAACTCAGCAGGCCCCCCAGACTCCCTCAACTGCCATTCTGTTTATTGGCACCAACATTAGCACCCTCAACTTTGATCACTTACTTGCAAATGCGAAGAGTTCGCAGTAAAATCCTCATATGCAAACAATTCGCATCAACGAAATCCTAGCCAATGCGGGGATCGAGGTTACGGCTGCCCGTCAAAAAATCCTAGAGATTTGTTTCAATGCCCGCTCGCCACTCTCTGTTGCCGACGTTGCGGCCAAGGTCGGCCACCACGCGCACTTAGCCACGATCTATCGCACACTAGAACGTTATGCCACCGCCCGGATCTTGACGCGAGTTGACTTTCAGGAAGGCAAGTTTCGTTATGAGTACGTGGCTGATCATCATCACCACGCCGTCTGCGAGGGGTGTGGCAAAATCGCCGAAGTCCAAGACAAAAAACTAGAAAAAGTCATGGACAACCTTGACGTGGGCCGTGGATTTAGCATTACTCGCCACGCCCTCGAATTATTTGGATTCTGCTCAAACTGTCAGAAGAAAGGTCACTATGTCACCTGAATTAATCTCAATCCTCACCGCCACCCTCATCATTAGCTCGGGCTCACTCATTGGTATCCTCACCATTGGCCTGCGTCCAGCACTACTAAATCGCCTGATTCTCCCGCTCGTTTCGCTCTCCGCCGGGACCATGTTGGGGGCCGCCTTCCTCCACCTGCTACCCGAGAGCCTCGAAGTCTTGGGGGATCATACCCCGTTCCAAATTGCGCTGTACTCCTTTATTGCTTTCTTTGCGCTGGAGCGCTTCCTCCATTGGCGTCACTGTCATGACAAAGAGCACTTAACCAAACATACGCTCGGCGTCATGAACTTGATCGGCGACGGCATTCACAACTTTTTGGATGGTCTCTTGATCGCGGCCGCTTTTGCTAGTGGCGAAACTCTCGGTATTGTGGCCGCCCTCAGCATTGCCCTCCACGAAATCCCACAAGAAATCGGAGATTACGGCGTCCTGCTCCACTCCGGTTTTGGGCGGACCAAAGCCATTATCTCCAACCTTGGGGTGTCACTCATGGCCGTGCTGGGTGGACTCTTTGGTTACTACCTCTCCCACTCCACCGAGTTTGTTAGCGCCAACCTGCTCCCCGTTACTGCCGGCGCCTTTATTTATATCGGCGCCTCTGACCTCATCCCCGAGCTCAAAGCAACCAATACCAAACGCAAAATCTTGCTGACCTTTGGGGCATTTATCCTCGGGATCGTCTTAATGATGCTGACGGGGGAGGCCCACTAATTTAGCCCCGCTGGTTCCCGTAGTAATAACTGGCGATCAAAGTCGTGAGTGGCACTGCCGACACTAAGCCGATCGAAGCCACTAACGTCCGGACGATCTCCTCCGCGAGCGCCTCATAATTTAGGAGTTCAACATACCCAATTTGACTCACAATAAATAGGAGGAGTAGGGGGAGGGCACTCCCGGCATAAACCAGGACTAATGTGTTGACTAGCGAGGCAATATGGTCATGGCCGACCCTCATCGCCGAGACAAATAGATCGCTCATCCTCAGGCGGTGGTTTGCTTTCTTTAGTTCCTCAACAATTGACGCTTGCGAAATCGTAATGTCATCGAGTACACCGAGCGAGCCAATAATCATCCCCGCGAGCATCAGTTTGTAAAAACTTTCGCGGGGGAGCGTGTCCAACAAAAATCCGGCTTCTTCGCTCCCCAAACCAGTCAACCCGGTCAGGCTGCCATAAACCACCGCCAGCATCCCCGTTACCCCCAACGCTCCCAAGGTGCCCGTGATAGCTATCACTGATTTGGAGTTAACGCCGTGTGAGAGAAAATAAGACACCATTAATATCACCACGCTCGCCAGTAACGCCACCACCACCGGGTTACTCCCCGAGATTATTTGTGGCAAAACAAACTTAAAGATCACGATAAACGAAAAAACTAGGCCCAGCAGCGACCTTACCCCATGCATGCCCGAGACCAACAAAACTACCACTACAAAGACGGCTGTTAACGATACCAAACTCGGCAATCGATACTTCTCTCCGATTATTTTTACCCCACCCTCATCACGATAACTCACCGCGTCCCCCACCTTGATTTTATTGGCACCTTCGTAAGCTAGGGCCTCAACCACTCCCTCGTTAGTGGTGAGGATCACTACCTGGTGTGGGAGCGGTTCAGTCATTGCCGGTGAGAGCATACTCACTTTGCCCACGTTATCTGGTACCGGGATCAATCGACTACTCCAAAATATCATTGGGGTAAGCAGGATGGCCACAATTGTTGTTAGGTATTTCATATGGTCTAGCCATTATTGTACCAGTCATTAGACATCCGCCCTCCCTCGCCCATTCCCGCCCCGGCGTACTCTCCAGGCGTAGAATGCTATAATAGCCGCATGAAACTACGTCTCCACAAACTCATGGCCAACAGCGGTGTTGCTTCTCGGCGCAAAAGTGAAGCGCTGATTAGCGAGGGCCTGGTTATGGTTAATGGGCGTCGCGCCACCATCGGCCAAATCGTTGACAGCGATACTGACCAGATCACGGTGCGTGGCCAAAAGCTCACTGTGCCAAAAACTCATGTTTACTATTTGGTTAACAAACCAAGGTCAGTCGTCTCAACCACCAGCGACCCCGAGGGTAGGCGTACTGTGACTAGTTTGGTCAAATCACCTCGCCGCCTCTACCCCGTCGGGCGTCTCGACTACGATTCCGAAGGGCTCATGCTCCTGACCGACGACGGCGACCTCGCAGAGCGCCTAACTCACCCAAAATACGAAGTCAAAAAAACCTACCGGGTTTTGGTCAAGGGGGTCATGCCCGATAAGGCTGTAGCTTATCTCGAAAAAGGGGTCACCATCGACGGCAAACTGACCGCTCCCGCCACAGTTACAATCGTCGAAAAACAGCCCCACAATACCTGGATCGACATTACGATTCACGAGGGCAAAAACCGCCAGATCCGCAAAATGTGCGAAGCTGTCGGCTACCCAGTCCTGCGGCTGATCCGGACCCAGTTAGGGGACTGGGAGCTGGGTGACCTCAAGCCCGCCCAATTTAAGCAGATTCAGATTGACTCTTAGCACTCTTTAGGTTACACTGCTAGATTATGAACGATACGATATATCGTAATGACTCCCACCCGCTCTCGCCCGTCCCTCTCCATCAGGTCCCGATTGTGCCAGTGCGCGATGTTGTTATTTTCCCGACCAACGAGCTCGTCCTCACTTTTGGCCGCAAAGAATCAATCCGGGCGATCAACCAAGCCCTCGGGAACAACCCCAAACATATTGCAATTTTTACCCAAAAAAATAGTGAGCTCAAAAACCCGACCGTGAGCGACCTCTACAGTGTCGGGACATTAGCGAGTGTTGAGCGTACCCTCAAAAATGACGACGAGCTCAACGTCTTGGTTAAGGGTCTTAAGCGGATCAAACTCCAGAGTGTCGAGACTGTCGAGTCCGTTCAGCTCGCAACTGTCGCCGAGCTGGGCGAGGCAATCGCCTTTGACGAAGAGCTCGAAGCCATTGCTCGCCGGGTCAGCGCCCTGTTCAAGGATGCAGTCGGTTTTGGCAAAAGCGTCGAATTTATGAACTTTATGCGTTTAATGGGTGGGGTCTCAGCCAGTGAGCTCGCCGACCAAATCGCCGCGGTCCTCAACATTAGTACCAGCACCCGCCAACAACTCCTCGAAACCCTAGATCTCAAAGCCCGTCTTTATGCGATCAACGACCTCCTGGCTAAGGAGATCAAGGTCCTAGAAATCGAAAAAAGCATCGCCAGCAAAACCCAGGCCAAGTTTAGCAAACACATGAAAGAGACCGTGTTGCGGGAGCGCCTCGCCACGATCAAAGCCGAGCTGGGCGAGGACAACGACCCCGAAGAAGCCGAGCTCGACGAGCTCGAGGACGCCATCGATCAGCTGCCCCTCCCCAAAAAATCAAAAGAAAAAGTCCAAAAAGAGTTTGCTCGGCTCGCCCGCATGTCGACCCACAACCCGGAAGCCAGCTACCTCCGCACCTACCTCGAAAACGTTCTCGAGATTCCCTGGGGTGTCGTGACCCCAGACCACGTCTCCTTAAGCACTGCCGAAAAGACCCTCAACGCCGACCACTACGGCCTCACCGAAGTAAAGGAACGGATCCTCGAGTACTTGGCTGTCATGAAACTCAAAAAAAACCCAGCCCAACCCAAAGCTGGGGTGGCGCTCCCGACTATCCTCTGTTTTGTCGGTCCCCCTGGGGTAGGCAAAACTAGTCTTGGCAAATCAATTGCCCGCGCCCTCAAGCGCCGCTTCGTCAAGGTGAGTCTCGGTGGGATCCGCGACGAAGCCGAGATTAGGGGTCATCGCAAGACCTATGTCGGGGCCATGCCTGGGCGCATTGTCGAAGGGATCAAAACCGCCAAATCGATGAATCCGGTATTTATGCTCGATGAGATCGACAAGCTCGGCAACGATTTTCGCGGCGACCCGAGCGCAGCCCTCCTCGAAGCACTCGACCCCGAGCAAAATAGCGAGTTTAGCGATCACTATCTCGAGCTCCCGCTCGACCTCTCCCGCGTGATGTTTATTGCGACCGCCAACGTCCTCGATACTATTCCCACTGCCCTGCGCGACCGCCTCGAAGTCATCCGCTTTAGTAGCTATACATCGGTCGAAAAGTTTCACATTGCCAAAAACTACCTCATCGGCAAGGTGGCCGAAAAGAACGGGCTCAAAAAAACTCAGCTCAAGCTCAGTACCCAGGTGGTCCAGCGCCTAATCAAAAACTACACCCGCGAAGCCGGCGTCCGAAGTCTAGAACGGGAGCTCGCCCGCCTCGCCCGCAAGGTCGCGCGGAGTCTCGCCAGCAACAAAAAAGTCCCCCCCCTGACCCCGCCCAATTTGTCTAAGCTCCTCGGCCCTGCCAAGTACACTGACAACCTGGCTGAAAAAAAGAACACTACCGGTACTGCCACCGGCCTGGCTTGGACTAGTGTCGGCGGTGAGATCCTCTTTATCGAGGTCTCGCTCATGCCTGGTAGTGGCAAGATCCAGATCACCGGCCAGCTAGGGGACGTCATGAAAGAAAGCGCCAGCGCTGCCTATAGCTATGTCCGTACCCACTACCAAGATTTTGGTCTAAAAAGTGACTTCTACAAATCCCAAGATATCCATATTCACGTCCCCGAAGGGGCCGTCCCCAAAGACGGGCCGTCTGCGGGTATCACCATGGCAACTGCCCTAGTCTCAGCCCTAACCGGCAAAAAAGTCAAAAAATCGGTCGCCATGACTGGCGAGATCACCCTGCGCGGCCGGGTACTCGAGATCGGTGGCCTCAAAGAAAAAGTGATCGCGGCCCACGCCTCTGGGATCAAAACCATTATTCATCCCGCCGGCAACACCAAGGATCTGGAGAAAATCCCAGACGAAGTCAGACGCGACCTAACCTTTTATCCTGTCAAATCGATTGACGAAGTTCTCTCCCTCGCCCTTGTTTCCTAAAACCTGCTACACTAGTTCTATTAACATCATTTTTGGTAGGAGTTGAGTATGGTCAAAATAGTATTAAATGAGCGTGAGCTACAAGCCAAACAAGGTATCATGATCGTTTTGTCCTACTTTGTGTTGTTTGCCTGCAACTTCCTGGTGCTCTCCCTCGCCAACCTCCTCTTCCCAACCAATGTTGTCCTCGGTACTTTTGCCCTGACTCCGTTCTGGGCCCTCATGTTGTCAGCTAACAAGCTAAGCCTGATCGGCTTATTGGTCATGTTGCTCGTGCCCTACCGCGAATGGAAAGCCAAAAAAGCGTTTGCGCCCATGGATTGGATGAAACTCTATTTTGTGGTTAACGCCCTCGGCCTCTATCTCGTCACCCGCTTTGCCGAGATCTACGGCCTCGGTGTCAGTAGCTGGGTGGTGATCGTCGGGCTGGCGGCAGTTATGGATCTGGTCCAAGGTGCGGCCATGATGCAGCTCGGCAAAGTTAAACTAAAGTAACCAAGTCACCATGTCTAGCGCCATCCTCCTCACCCAATCGTCAATTTTTCTGGGAGCTGCCCTCGCTCTGTGGTGGGGGACTGGTCTCGTGGTGAGTGCGGTCTCCTCCCTCTCCCGCTCCCTCAACATCTCGACTTTTACGATCTCCTTCTTTATCCTCGGCCTTGTCACCTCTTTGCCAGAGCTCTCGATCGGAGTCACGGCGCTCTCCCGCGGTGAGGCACCGATCGCCATCGGCAACCTGATCGGGGCCACCCTAGTTTTATTTTTGTTAGTGATCCCCCTCCTTGGGATCCTGGGTCACACGGTCAGGCTCCCAAAAGTTCTCCACCGGCGTCAGCTCCTCCTAGCGCTCATCACCATCCTTTCGCCCGCTCTCCTGATCGCTGATCGCTCCCTCCACTTGTGGGAGGGGGTGCTCCTAATCGCCCTCTACTTTGCCTTGTTTGTTACCCTCTCCCGCAAAGAGAGTCTCTACGAAAAAATTGTTGAGCGCTTTACGGTCAAGCCGATGCCCACGCAGCACCGGGCCCTCAAAATCGCTGTAGGACTAGCCTGTATCCTCGTCGCGTCTGGGTTTATGGTCAATGCAGCTGAGTACTTTGCGGCTACTTTTAACTGGTCCCCATTTGTGGTGGGCTTAATCCTCGTTGCTCTCGGGACCAATATCCCTGAGCTCTCCCTTGTTTTGCGCTCCGCCGTCAGTGGCCGGTCCGACATCGCTTTGGCCGATTACATCGGCTCCGCCGCGGCCAACACCCTCCTCATCGGGATCTTTGCGGTGGCCGAGCAGGGGAGTCTCAAACTCCCCAACCACGCGCTCACCCGGATTATCATCCTGGTTACTTCGCTTGTGCTGTTTTATATTTTTATTCGCTCAGAGAAACAGCTCACTCGCCGCGAAGCTTTTGTTCTGCTCCTCCTCTACGTTATTTTTGTCATAATCGAGATTAACCAAGCCTAACTATGGTCAAATACAAAGCCTACTTTAAACAAATGTGTGAAGAGAACCAATCGGTCTTTGCCGACTTTCTCGTGATCCACAACCTCTACCAAGACAACAAAAAAGCCAACCAAGTAGTCTTTAACGAAAAAGGGGCCGTTGTCCGCCGTATTATTGAGGACTGGGATAGGAGGCTCTGCCAAACGATGGAAAAAGGGAACAACGCCACCTACTCCGCCCGCCTCTCCGAAAAATTTTGGAGCGAGGTTAGGACCATCTTTCCTCTAATCGATTTTGTCGGCGCCACCATCCGCTAAGCCGCCCAACTTGCCTCATTTGCTAAAATATAAGTGTAATTTAGTTTAGTAAAGGAGGCATATATGCTACACCGCTATGTACTCACTCTTACTGATGCGATCCTAAGTTTTGTCGAGCTCTTGCTCACGCTCCGGATCATTCTTAAGTTACTAGGCGCCCGGACCGCGGCCCCGTTTGTGACCTGGGTTTACGAAACCACCAAACCTCTCCTGTCTCCCTTTGAGGGGATGTTCCCGAGCAGCACCTTAGCCGGGGGGTTTGTGATCGAGGTCTCGGCGCTCTTTGCCCTGTTAGTTTATGCTTTTCTGGGCTTTCTGCTGCAATCTATCATTGTCCGCCTCACGACCCCCACCACACTCTCGGCAGACGCTGACCAAGATGAGGTCATCATGACCCGCAAAAAACGCCGCTAAAATCGCAATGATTCAGTCAGGATTCTACGCAAGCAAGTTTTTAATATCTGGCTGATGCTTTTCCCATGCCTGCCAGACGGCTTGCGCCCACGCATACACCAGCGCCTCGTGTTCTGGGAGTGATTTTGCCCGCCACACCTCTGCGATCGTAATTCCACCCAGATTTTCGGGCGGTTCGTACCAAACAAACTTGTTTTTATTTTTTATAACCACTTCGCCAATTTTTTTGGTAATAAGCTGCGGGGGCTCATTCGTCTCCAGTGCCAAAAATATTCCGAGCAGGTGTGCCTGCACTGACTGCGCAGATTTACTATCCGGCTCTCGCGTAGGGTGCTGTGCCGCATAACAATCAACTGTTAAGCGGTGGATTGCTGGATACCGCCACTCCCCATACTCCCGTCCGAGAACCTCAGTATATAACTTCCAACATCCCGGGGACTGTGGGATATACGTGTGGTCAGAGGTTGGTCCCTCGATGTCCGGCACAACAGCGCCGCAGATATAACAATGGGTTTGTTTCATGACCATAAGTTTACCACCCACCCAGCCTATGGGCATTACCTATGATTAGCGGCTCAATCTTATCTGTTACACCTCGCCCTCAGTGTCGAGCGCTGGTTAAAAATCAGGTAAGTCGTGTGTCACCTCAAGCGGAATACCGGGGATAATTTTGATTTCATACCTCGTTGTTGCGTGTGACCCCATCCGGATTTCCCACTACGCTCTAACGAGCTTCGAGGGACAGGTCATCCGGCGGAGCCTCTTTTGCTATAGCTACAGGAAATTTGAAAAATCTCTTTTTCATAAAAGCTATTCCAGAACCGGACTTGAGATATTGCTCAAAATCCGTTGCTAACTTTCTACTTTCAAAAGCGCTATACCAAACTAAACGATAATTTAGATCTGATTTAGTTGATTTTACTTTACCGACAAGATGAGTCTTGATCCGATTTTTCAAATCAGGAGTGTAGCCAATATAATATCGTCCAGTAACACGATTCCATAAGAGATAGGTGTAAAACATGCTTGCCCTCTGTAGCTTTAGCGAAAGAGGGTGACCCCAGTGACGCGTGGTTTGAACCGCTATTAGCTCATTTCGAGCAACTTAGGCTCATCTACGAGTCAAGTGAGGAGGAAGAAAATGATTAATTCCTCTCTGCACGACGAGTCAACTTTCTACAAGCATTTTATCACGGACTTACTCAAGGCCAAACATGAGGTTTGGATTGAGAGCCCTTTTATCACTACTGAGAGAATGAATCAGCTTGTGCCGGTGTTTAACAAGCTAATTAAGGGGGGTATCAGGATCCATGTAGTGACTAGAGATCCTCAAGAACATGAACATCCATACGCTGAGCAATCCGAGCGTGAAATAAGGCATTTTGAGCGGCTTGGTGTCCAAACTCTGATATGTAGTGGTAACCATCACAGGAAACTAGCCATCATAGATAGAAATATTCTTTGGGAAGGCAGTCTGAACATCCTATCGCAGATAAAAAGCAGGGAAATTATGCGCCGCTTTGAAGGCGGCGGCTTCGCCGTTGAGATGTTTAATTATTTAAAGCTTGAGAGGTT
Organism: uncultured Pseudomonadales bacterium; assembly: GCA_964655755.1. Lineage (GTDB taxonomy): Bacteria > Patescibacteriota > Microgenomatia > UBA1400 > UBA12108 > GWF. The sequence continues at coordinate 38,094 of CAZZNJ010000002.1, forward strand.
TATCTAAATATGTGATACACTTCTGGTGTCACAGGAGAAAAATATGACAAAAAAAATAACTGAAGAAGAAATCCAAAAAGTTCTCAAAATGCTTGAGGAGTCAAATCCCAAGAAAGCAACAAGAGAAAATGCTATCAAAACCATTGTGGGCATGAGAAAGATGGCGGTAATGGTGGTGGACAAAATTGATGAGGATTTGAAAACTGGCAAAGTGAAAGTTGACGAAAAAGGCAAAGTTAGTAGAAAAGCTGACTAAAAGGGAAATACATCTCTTGCTTTAATCCCAAGTGCTTTAATGATTTTTTCTAATGTTTCGTAAGAAGGATTCTCTTCACCCCGCTCAATTCGAGCATAGTAATTAACATGCGTACTAGCTTTGTCTGCAACCTGTTGTTGAGTAAGTCCGGCCTCAGCACGAGCTTTTTTAATATTTTTGCCAAATTGTATTTGTGATCCCATATATTACAACTCTAAACTAGATTGTATAAAGTCAAAAGACTTTGTAAATTTTTCAATGCATTGCTTTGACAAGTTCTCTTTTAATATCTCACCATTATTAGCTTTTTCAAAAAATAACTTGGAGAAAAGAATCTTCCGTTTTTTGCCAACAACCTTAACCATATCTTTTGAATTACCGAGCTTGTCATTGATCAGTTTTAAGTCTTCTATCGTGAACATGTTTTCTATTCCAACAACGCCTTCAAGAATATGAACTTTTTTCTTAGTTTCATCATCATCCCCATCAAACACATTGTCCTTAATTTCGTCAAATTTCTTTTTTGAATCGACTCCTCCCATAGAAGGGTCATCGTCAATTACTGAAATCCACTCCAAACCATATCCTATGCACAATGAGATCAAATTATTTATTTGTCTAACTCCAATCCCCGGTAAAAATCCATAGTCTCCACCTCTATTTAGAACTTTTTTCATTGCTGAGAAGTAATAAAAATCAGATACACCCTCCAAAAGTACATTTTTTGGCAAGAGAGTAGAAAAGCCACTGGCGCTTAAACCGATTGCATTAGATATTGGCTGTAACGCGTCACGTTTATTGTCAGTATTAATTTTACTAGTAACAACGTCCTCTACTATTGTTCCACTATCAGCGTCATTAACAACGAGTTTAATTCTATTTAATTTGTCAGTTTCGATTAAATATGGAGAATGAGTTGCGTAGATAATTTGATCTCCTTTTTGATCCTCTGTGGTAGCCAATTTATTAATTAATTTAAGTATGTCGTCTTGAGCTTTTACATGTAGATGCTGATCAGGCTCGTCAAGTAATAGCACCAAATCATTATTTGAGTTGTCTAATGCCTTTAACTCAAGCCATAAAGAGAGAAACCAAATTAAACCCTTACTTCTCTTTTTAGGGGGAAGTCTTTGGCCTTTTTTAGTTTGAACGAAGAAATTAATATATGACCCATCAGGGCCTTCACCATTTCTCTTTTCAAAATTGTATTCAACCAACACTTCATTTTCGCCATGGATTCGTTGACCCCAATCTTCCTGAAAATCGATTGAAATTTTATTGTTTTCGTTTTCTTCTTTTGTTCTTCTTACGGCATCTTGTTCCTGGTCTTTTGCTGCAAAATCTACACCCAATATGTTTTCCAGATTTTTTACTGCTTTATATCCTTCGATGTCGTTCTTCTTTGCTTTAAGGTCTGTTAATAAAACGCTGTCCGGCAATAAGTCACAAAAATCATCAAAATATACAATTTTCGGCGTTAAACGAAACAATGTTTCTGAAACATCACTATTTTTATCGTCGCTCAAGTCAATGTATTTATCTGTGCTAAGATCATTTGTTTCTTGCTTATCACCAGAATCTTCAGGTTTTTCCCCTGAGTCAGGGGTTTGAGAAGGTCGATCTAAAATAGAAGCTTGTATAAGTTTAAATGTCTGATCATCAAGACTAAGTGACGTTTGGTCACTTTGTTTTGTTCTGGTTAAAGTGAATGAAGCAATTTTACTGATTATCTTTTGGTCTAAAACGGGAACTCCCTCTTCAACAGAAATACTATTATCATCAACAACCATTGCAGACAAAGACTTGTGGAAGTTATCAGAACTTTCTATTGTGTAAGTACAGCTAACTAGCTGTACAGGCTTCGAATCTGTGGAAAATGGTTCTGAGTCAGCACTAAACTCTTCATTTTCAAAATCTCTTAGCGCGTTTAATAGTGAACTTTTCCCAGATTCATTTTGTCCAGCAAAAACAGTTACATTATCAAGATCCGACAATGTTATAAGTCCTGAATCTGTAATAGACCTGTAATTTTTTACTTGAAATGATTTCAACTTCATAATCTCCCTTATTATAATACTTATCGGCTATAGTTGTCTTTTAATTTCCCAAGAATACTCTTGGATTTACAGGTATTCCATACACATTTACCTGAAAATGTAGATGGACACCTGTTGCCCAACCAGTTCGCCCCTGAGCCCCTATAACGTCACTAGTAGTCACTTTTTGCCCTTCATAGACGTAGATGTGATTAAGATGGGCATAGATGGTGGTGAGATTGTCTCCATGATCAATAATCACATGCTTGCCATATCCCCAGAATATCTCTCCGGCATAGATGACTGTGCCATCCATCGCCGGATTAACTGGATAATCTAGAGAGTTAGCTATATCTAGTCCGGTATGAAAGACTTGATACAAGCTGGACTGTCCAAATTCTAGTGTAATCACGCCTTGTGTTGGCCAAACAATCGGCTTGTCAACCGTAGCCACCACTTCACCAGTGGTGGGATCTTTAATCTCAACAGTCTGAGTAACAGGGTTTTGCTCAACTAGCTTATCCGAGATAACATTAATACCAACTTGAGTAAGTAAAATCGCAGCAATTACAGGAAGCATGAGAAGGGTGAGAAAAGCTAGGAGGACAACTTTCAACTCTTTCTTAAATGACCAAAGGGTAAGTAAGAGCTTGGGGTTCATGGCTTAGATATAGACTTCCCTGGGGTCAGTGGTGAGAAGTGGGTGTTCTTCCTCAGAGGCCACAATCTTAACCGCTACATGGTTTTGATCGGCAATAAGTAAGGCTTCACCACGATCACAAGTGAGTAGGTAGTGTTGCTCATAAGCGGAGAGGTGGAACTCTCTGGCCACTTTCTTGATCGTGGTTGTGTCCTGCCTCATCAGGATTCTTAAGGATGACTGGCTAGCAATCGCCTTGCCGTAATCCTGTGAGAGAAAATCACTGGCTTGTTGAGTAATAATCGTGACTCCTAGATAGTATTTGCGAGCACGTCTAACCAGTCCTGAGATAAACCTGGCACTCTCTGGCTCTTGTAGGAGAATCCACCCTTCATCAATGACTAGGAGTCTTTTCTGTGGGTTACTCTTGACCTCATTATTCACAAAGTTAGCTAACACCATCATCATCACTTGTCTGATTGAGTCCGAGAGATCCTTAATATCAAAAACAATCAGGCGATTATCAAGCTTTATGTTGGTTTGCGAGTCAAAAACAGTAGACAGTGAGCCCTTAACATATCGCTCGAGTCTGTCACAAAGATCCTTTTGCTTCATTTTCTTGAGGGTTTTGAAAAAGTCAGTAAGGAGTGGGTATTTAATTTTGTCTGGGTCTTTGGCATTCTTCCTGGCAGTCAGGCCAAACTGTTTATAGGTAGCCAGTAAGGCTTTATCAACCACAGCTCGTTCCTCAGAAGTGAGTGAACCAACCATAAGTGAGACTAGTTCGGTTAAGTCTTGGATGTGTTCAGCCAGGTTATTTTCTCCCACAACGCTTCTCGTGCTGTAGCCAAAAGGATTAATCTTTTCTTTGCTTGTAGCCGAAAGCTTGATATAGGTGCCGTTAACAGATTTCGCAAGTTGCCTGTACTCACGCTCTGGATCAATGATAATAACTTTCGTGCCTTGCATGAGCTGGCGCAAGATCTCGACTTTAGCCGTGTAACTTTTGCCTGATCCTGATTGGGCAAATATTATCGAGTTAGCGTTATTGAGTGAGTATCGATCAATGATGACGAGTGAATTGTTGGACTTGTTAATGCCATACAAGATCCCTGATTCTTGTACTAGCTCTGATGATACAAAAGGAAAAGTGAGGGCGGCACTTGAGCTATCAAGATTTCTTTTCTGAGCTAGTTTGTTTTCAGCTCTAGGAAGTACCGACTGTAACCCTTCAAGTTGCTGGAAGGTGGCAACTTTAATAAAGAACAGCCTAGTTTGCATGACAGTCTCAAGTAGCTTAGTAGTTTTGTTTAGCTCCGAAAGCGTAGTGGATGAAATCGTCATGTATAAGGAGACCTGGAAAAGCTTTTCCTGTCCACGCTGGATCTTGTCTTTTAACTCCATAGCAGATTCCAAGGGGTCAGTGATCTCACTTCCGATTACTCTGCCATCTTTGAGCATGGTGCGCTTGGTACTCTCAAGCTCCGTAATCTTGCGGTTAAGCTTGGGTAGGGCGCTTAAGGGGTCAACTTCTTCAATGTGGTAACTAATGTCGATGTCATGGTTAAAGTTGATGAGGTTATTTAGCCAGCCAGTTGAGGCAACATAGGGGTAGCCTGAGACAAAGAAAGTCCTCACATATCTATCGTTAATTTGTAAGTAAGATGATTCTTCTTTTAGCCCTGAATAGGAGATCAGATCTACTTGATCTTGGGTACCATACGCAAGGTTTATGGCCTTACTTTTTTCAAGCTTACGCTTGCGATTTTTTTGATATTTTTTGACTAGTTTGTTTCTGGTAATCAGTTTTGTAAGTTTAGACATGGTTATTCCTTAACAAAGTTTCCACTGCCTCTTTGGTGAGTGGTTGGGATCTTATGTTCTCTGGGTTATAAAAGGCGTAAAACAAATTAAGTACTTCTAGGCCAGTCAACATTCTGCCCTTCATCTGCATGCGCTCTAAGCCTTTGAGGATGATGTCCTTTTGAAGGTTTAGGTGCTCTTTAATCACTGCCATGTCTTGCTTGCGCTCCTGATGTTTGTAGGGAATCACGATATAAAACCGGCGGGAGAGGATCTTATTGCCGGACACGAGCTTTTTGACAAACTTTTGGTAGCTCTTGAGTTGTTTTTTGTATGTGGTAACCTCTTCCTTTTCTTCCAGTTTCTCCACATCCTCCAGATATTTATCAATATCTACTTCTCTCACTCGCACTAATATCTGGATTGGGCAGGGTAAGGAATTAAGAAAGTTTTGAAAGCTATCAATAATAACGTCCTGCTCCTCTTCGCTTTTTAGCTCAAAGTTAACGCTCGATGTTTCAATCACCAGACGATAGTCATGGTCGGGTAACACCAAAATATCGTCCACCACCTCTTTGATTTGGATCTGCTCACGGCTATTACCTCTTTTATGTTTAGAAAATATTGTCATAGTTGTTTCTTCCCAACTTGATAGCGCACGGCCAATTTGCCAGATTCAATTAGGTTCTCAAGTTTCACTAGTTCGGGAATCGTAAGTTCTTTCTTGTCGACGATATTTGCAGGCGATTTACTACTAACTTTTTCAAGCTTCCTCGATTCTTGAGGCAAGTCCAACTCCCGCAGGTAGAGACTGTTTTTGTTAGCCAAGTAATACCTTGAGCGGTTTTGAAAGCGCACTAGTACCATTAACCACTCCAGTACCAGCTTGTTCTTAACTCTAATTGCCAAAATGATCGAGATAACGGTAACTAGGAGGGTCAGAGTAAGTTTGTAGCCCGGTAGAGCCATTACAGGCGGAATGAGGATATACAGGAATGCTGTCCAGAGAATCGGAAACATTAACATGAGGATTTGGGTAAGACTCAAAGAGCCAGCAATCTTGTCCTCAACTGTAGTAATTTGGGCTGGGATTATTGTTGTTCTCATAGATTAACTCTCTTTCTGGGAGCTTTGACCTCGCCCTTAGTTGCTCTTGAACTACTATCTGTCGTAATGACGTTAGTTATTTGCTTACCAACTCTGTGAACTGCTCCCATGCTCCTAGAGAAGAACATCATCTGCATGAGAAATGGCGGGATTTTAAGCAGGGTAAAAAGGAGGCCAATCGCAACTGCAACAGAGATTAGGGAGTTATCAGTCTGCTCAGGGAGGGTAAGAAAGGCTCCAGCCAGTTGGATGGTGACGACATGAACGAAAATCGTAAATACCGAGACAAAGTAACCTTTAATTGCCATCTCAGCAAACGAGGCGGTCTTAGGGAGAGTGAGAAGCAAAAAGATAAAGGGAGATAGTACGGCTCCGAGTGCGATCACGATCAGTCGGCCAATATACATAAGAAGCAAGATTATGGCTGTGATGAGGAAAATCAGAAGGAATATCAGAATAATAAATGGGGCTGAGCCGTTAGTCAGACTGGAGATCGTTACCGCATTACTAATCCAGGCTTCATTGAGTCCTCCAGTTGAGGCAATTACTCCTGTTACAAGGGCATTACTCGCTTTAATCACATAATCAGCTAGAAATAACGAGACATTAGCTCCCAGGAAACAAAGACCTATACGTGGCAGGAGTTGTCCAAACTCGAGTTCTTCAAAGCCAAAAGTGGAAGCACTCATTAGTTGCAGTCCAAGGAGTGCCACTACGATGACAAATAGTGAGTCCACAATCCCCAGCATTGTTAGCCAGAACTTCACAATGGAGGAGTTTTCTAGCAGTGAGGGGGTTGTACCCAAGAAGGTCATAATCCCATCCACAATTGGTTTTGTCGAGCTTTCGACAATGTTTTGGATAAAACCATTAACCGCGTCTATTAGAACCTGAGTTAGTCCGTCATGTGGCTCAACGCTCTCGATTTGGGTAATGGGGAGAGTCTCTACACTTCCACTACTCCCGTCACCAACTAGTGCGCCTTGAAGCACGGAGACAATAAGGTTTGCACTAAGGACTACCACAAGACCAATCAGCGTATTGCGGATAGTTTTCTTGGCTGACTCTAGAGCTTCTGGTTTGCCGGTACTAGTTATGTAGATGTAACCTGCTCTAATTAAAAAAAAGACCGCTGCTGCGGCCGAGATTAAAGTTATTAGTGACAAGGTGTCACTCGTGAAGTTTATGACCTCACTTGGTTCTCCAGTTGAGGCAAGAATAGTTTGAGGAAAGATGAGTGGTATTAAGATTCCTAAACTTAGAAGTATTACTTTCATAGCTTTTCATAAGCCAAACTTATTAACTTGTTTTTACTGTCCTGCTCCAAAGGCGGTGGTAGCCAAGTCTGAAACAATATTAGTTAATACAAATGCGCCTAGTACTATTGCCAGTCCAATTCCTGAGTAGAGGATAGTTTTCTTGGATCGCTCTAGTGTCTCTGGATTACCAGAGCTAGTAATATATCCGACTCCGCCCCAAACAAAGAATCCGGCAGCAACAAGTCCAGCCAATGTAACAAGTACTTGAATAATGCTTTTGATAAACGTCTCGATTTTGGTGACATCTGCAGAGGCCGCATAAGTAGGTGTAGCAAGAAGTAGAAAAGAAAGAGAAAGTGTTGCTAGGGTGATAAGTTTTTTGTTCATAGACCTGACCTCCTTAAATTATTAAACGAGGGCAGGTTGCTAGTTTACAAAAAACGCCCCAACCAGATGGGGCAGCTCTTATAAACTAGCTCAAATTATACCCATCCAGAGGGGAAAGTCAACAGATGATTAATATAGGGTTTATCAGCTTACTCGTAGCGTAGTGCGTTAAGAGCAGAAATCTTGGTGGCGCGCTTGGCCGGGAAGTAGCCAGTGGCAATTCCGACTAACATTGACAAGAAAATGACGGCAATCACAAATATTCCCGGAACATAAGAAATATCAACAAAACCCACTCCTTTGACAATAGAAAGTGCAGACAGGACAATCGACAAAATCTTACCCACCACTAAACCTAAGATTAACCCCAAAATTCCGCCGTACAGACCCATGATCATTGACTCTGTTAGAAAGAGTGATTTAACTTCCTCTGATTTCATTCCCATCGCTTTCATGAGTCCCACCTCCCGAGTTCGCTCCAAGAGCGAAACTGTTAGGGTGTTAAACATCCCCAGCGCCGCAACAGATAAGGCTACCATCCCAAGCACTGACAAAATCAAGCGGAAATTAGCAAACAAATTGTCAATCTGAGCCACCGTGTCTGCTACCGAAACCGTACCATAACCCGCTGACTCAATCGTATTTCGCACCTTAGACAAGTTGCTCTTATCATCCACAATCACTTTGGTTTGGGAAAATTTATTAACTCCCATTGATCTGACATCAATAAACGGTACATAGATTATTGGCGTACCCTCATCTGGAATTACTCCCACAATTTCATATTCTAAGGGAGCTGATTCAATGCGTTTATTAGGATCATCCAACAGCTCTCCCACCACCACCATCGAGAGATCAATTTTTTTGCCAATCGCTTCATTCTCAGCGATATTTAGAAGTTGCAAAACTGAGCGGTTGACCACGATTTGTTTTTTCTCATCGCTTTTAACTTCGACTTGCTCGATATTTTGGTTACTAGCCGTAGCCGACTCACTGGCAATTTCAACAACTGGTAGTGAGCCATCATCCTCGGTGCTTACTCCCAAAACTTGACTCACCATCTCTTTTGGCTCTACTGTCATTGACAGTTCTGCCACATATCCTTCTGCCTGAGTTTGGGCGTTATCATCATCTCTTGCCACCAGATACTCGCCATCTTCACAGTCGCCTGATTCCTCAGTGTTACAGGCAACTTTATCCCACAATAAGTAATCTGACTTTACCCACTTACCAAGTGGCTCTCCATCTTCTGTCTCACCTAAACTCCCTGATTCACTGTTCGACTCATAACTCTCCCCCCAAACTTCTACGCCTTCAACTTTTCCTTCCACTCGTTTGGTGTAGCCAATAATCGGAGAAGAGGTATTTGGTTCTTTCCTAACTTTAAGGAAAGTTCCTTGAGAAATCGAGATAGTGACCTCGCCAATTTCTTCGCCAACTTCTTTGGCAACGGAAGAGACACCTAAAACTGGAGGCAAGTTAGAGGTATCAAAACTAATCATATTGCTCTCAAAGAGTTTGCCTTTCACCGGTTGTAAAGCTGAGTAGCGCAAGTAATCAGCCGTAGCTCCATAAACGGCTAGATCAGAAACGGAGTTTTGATAAGAAACTCTCCCTACCACTGCAATTAATGGGAGGGCGTCTTTAACATCGGCAATTTGCTTAAATCGGGCAAGAGTTTCATCAGTTAGACTTAAGTCTGCCGATAATCCCGGCACAACTTCGGCTTGCTTTAATTCATCAAGGCGAGCAACCCTGGAGATCACTAGCTGTTGCAAACCATAACCAACAGAAACCAAAAATACAATAAAAGAAATCCCAATCGCCATCCCGCCAATCGTCACTATCGTGCGGGTCTTCTTGGCTGCCATGTTTTTAAAAGATATCTCGATTAAATACAATCTGGAAACACCACTTTTGTCAGCTTTGTCTAGCGACTTTACCTTGCTACTTAACTTATCCGAGATTGGTTTAAGTCGAGCCCACTTTTTAGCCAGTTTGGCTACAAACAAGGTCAAGGAATAAAGAATCGTCAACACCACAAAACTACTAATCTCATAGATTGAACGCATGAGCGACTTGAGTATTGGTTGATCGTGTTTTTTAAACTTAAATATTTTCATGACTATTCTTTTTTCGTATCCGGCATGACTGAGGCCATTAATTTTTTAAACCCGCCAATTTTGCCTGCTAGCTCATGGTCGTGGGCTTGCCCGACAATTTTACCGTCAAACATAATTAGTGATCGAGAAGCAAACGACATATACTCCAAATCATGAGTTACCATAATTACGGTTCTGCCCTCGCTGTTAAGTTTTTTCAGTAGCTCCATCAGTTCTTGACCTGACTTAAAGTCTAAGTTACCGGTTGGCTCATCGGCAATAATAATCTGGGGGTTAGTAACAACTGCGCGGGCTAGTGCAACCTTCTGCTGCTGCCCACTAGAAAGCTCTGTGGGGATATAGTCCTGCCAATTATCCATCCCAACCATCTGCAGTACCGCGAGTGCCTTTTTCTTAGCCTCCTCATTAGTTTGGCCATTAATCCTGAGGGCAAACATAATGTTTTCTAACACAGTTAAAGCCTTAATCCAGTTAGGCTGTTGATAGACCATCCCCACGTCCTTTTTGCGAATTTCCGTTCGCTCATCCTCACTCATTCCTTGATAAAGCTGATGCCCTAAAAACTCCACACCCCCGCCGGTTGGCGGCTCGAGTCCTAGCAAGATATGTAAAAGTGTTGATTTTCCACACCCCGAGGGGCCGGTAATGATAATAAACTCACCACCTTCAACTTTGAGGTTAATGTCTTTTAAGACCGGCACGCGACTAGCCTTGACTTCAAAGGTTTTGCTCAGGGTGCTCACATTTATGACAGTTTTATGCGTACTAGGTTGGTTCATAGTTATCTATCCAAGGCTCCGGTCACAAAGCCAAAGGCTTCGGACAAATTCTTAATTACCAAGTCAAGAGCAGAGCGAGTGGCTTTTGGTGCAATCGTTACCATATCCGTACTATTAGTGGTATTATCCGTTCCATCTTGAGAAATAGCGCGCAGATGATAGACCTGACTTGGAACTAACCCAGACAAGATCACGGTATGGTTATTAGTTAAATTGCCGTCAAATTGGGATTTTTGTGAGTAAGTATTGCCTGATCCTTGTCCAAACTCAACTTGGGAGGTGGCTGGCTCATCCGTATCCCAGGTTACAATCAGTTGCGCCTTAACGTCTCCTGCGGCAAAGCCAACCGGCGGAATGGTACCTCCAATCACCTTTAAGTTAAGAATCTGCGGTGGCCTGGTGTCAGTGGCAGTCGTAAATCGCTGGACATCACTCACGGCTTCGTTGCCGAGTTTGTCGCGACCCTTAACCACCAACAGATACTTGGTCTGGGCGTTAAGTCCGCGAATGAGCATCGAGTGGGCGCCTTTTTCCAAAAGTACTTTCACCTCATCTTTAGCTGCTCCTGGATTATCCTCTGGGTAGTAGGTCACAATCGAAGAGACCTCGGTATTAGTGCTCCAAGTCACACGAATCGTGGTTTGGGCAGCATTAGCCACAGTCTCCAAACGTACTCCCGAAATCTTGGGACGAGGCAGCGTTGTAAAGTCAAGAATGGTGCCCTCGTACTCAGCGTTTTCCGAGTCAAAAGCATTGATCTTGTAGTAATACTTGGTGCCGTCATCAAGACCTGTTAGTTGGGTGGTATAAGTAGTTTCGCTAGTTGAGGTGGATATTTCTTTTACTCCGCCAAAGTTAGTAGTGGTGCCATAATAGATCTTGACCTTGGAAGCATCTTTGACGGTGTATTGAATAATTCCTGAGGTTAGTCCGACATTTTCTGCTGAAACATCAAATACGGTTGGAGCCGGAGAAGTAGTAAAGCTCTTCTCCTCAGATTCGCCCGTGTTCCCATCTTCATCTGTCCACTTGGCTTTGTAGTAATAGGTGGTACCAGCAGTTAATCCAGTCAGATTAATCTCGTGATCCGTCACTTGGCTGGAGCTACTTGGCTCCTCGGTGTTGTACGAGCCACTACTAGTGCCAAAGGCGACTTTGGAGTCAGCGCTACGACTCGTGCTCCAACTAACTTTAGCCTTCTTGGTGGTAATCCCCGAGGTCGAGGGGCCAGAGGAAAGAGTGGGGGCAGTTGTATATCGCCCAGTAGGGGTAATCGTGACTGCATTAGTGCCGCTTGAAGTAGCGTTAGCCCCATCTTTGGTATAAATCTTATAGTAATATTGAGTGGAAGCAGGAGTATTATCAACATATGATAGGCCAGTGGTCGTGCCCACCTGGGTGAATGTTGTTCCATCAGTTGAGCGGTAGACTAAATAGGTCAAGTTACCGGCTCCCTGATAGGTAGGTGCTGTCCAGGTCAGAGTCGCGTACCACTTAGACTCAGATTTAATTGACGAGTCGGATGCAACCAGGTTACTGACATTGTCTGGATCAGTCGAGTTAAGGGTGAATGTGCCAGAGATATAGTTACTAGGGCTATAGTTATCCGCGTCATCTACTGCCACCACATAGACATTATTACTACCCTTGTTAACTCCAGGCAAAGCCGCGGCGCTGACTGTGGTTGCTGTACCGTTATCAACATAGGTGGTAGCGTTACCAGTTAGAGTTGCGAGTGTTGAAGGAGGAGAAACATTGACCATGTAGTAATAGTTAGTGACACTCTGTCCTACAGTCGCACTCGCCTCAGGCCAAGAAAGAGCAAAAGAGTTGGAGGTAGAGGAACTTGGCGTTACAGTCACGCTGTCGCTGCCACCAAAGGTAGGTGCGGCTCCACCGTATTCCAGACTACAGGTGCGGATACTGGCATCCGAGCTGACATTCCCTGCCGCGTCAACTGAGCGGAAATAGACAATGTTACTGCCAGTTGAGATACTCCCGCCATCTTGAGCATCAGTGAGAGTACGGGAAGTTTCGGAGGTTGGAATATAGTTAGTTACCCCGAGAGTTGACTCAGTGGTAGTTCCTAGCCAGGTGCCGCCCGTAGTATTAATTTGATACTGCCAGCCCAACACGCCAGCATTGTCATCCACGGTCGCGGTTGCCCCGCTGGTTGGCCAACTAAAGTTCATGTCAGCTACATTAGCAAAGCTTCCTCCAGGGCAAGAGACATAAGAGACATTAGTAGGTGGAGTGTTATCAAATCTAAACTGGAACTGTTCGCTTGACCCAGTATAGACGTTTTCGGCGTTATCAATCGCCTTAATGTTGAGATAATAGGGGTCACTACCAGTTGTTAGCCAAGTACTCCCTCGATAACTGCTAGTGGCAAAGTCAATGCTAGTGCCTGCCACGATAAACTGACAAGTCGATCCAGCAGTAGACACGGGGGAGGTGCCTAATATTCCTTTACTGGTAGCCGGATCTCCGTCCGGGTCAGCTCCTAGGTACAAACAATAGCCCTTGAGTCCTACTCCGCCCGCGTTATCTGCTCCGGCTGTCCAGGAGAAATATGGGGCATTATTATTCGTCCAGTCGTTACTGGCCACGGTCGTCCCGCCATTACTACGGGTAGCGGCAATCGCCGAGGCGTTGGTGGTTGGGCCGGTAGTATCTGTAGTTAGTCCGACACTCAGATTGGTGATTGCTGGAGTATCAGCGCCACCAAAACCCATGATTGCTTTAATAGCTATCTTTTGGGAGGTCACAGACAAAGCTTGCATTACCGATTGGGTTAGTTCTGCCGCGGTATTAACGTGAGTAGTGGTGTTACTGGCGGTTGTCCAGGCTCCACCATCCCAGTACTTCCAACTTCCTCCTGACTCACAGGTTGAGCCATCATCCGTACACAGTTGATACACTACACTGGCGTTACCAGAGGCTGAGACTCCATCATCACTACATGTCCCGCCGGTAATGGTGCCTTCACAAAAACTATCCCAGGATGAGACCGAGGAGTTAGAGTAAGCCAGGGTGGTGTAAACGCTATAAGTGCCATTTTTTGACAAGGTAAAGTCGTCTAAGATAACAGTCTTGCCGGATTTAACTAACGCCCCGTAATTGCGGGCCTCATTGGCTCCAGTGACTTGTCCGGTCAGCTTCCACCAGCCACTGCCCATATCGGTATAAGTAGTGGTGACGGTGCCACCGTTGTAATAAAGCTGGGCAATAGAGGAAGAAACTGTGCCGCCGACATTTCCGGCCGTATTGTCATACACATAAGTGGAAAGATCATAAGTAGAGGTGTCTCCCACATTCACTGACTGCACCACTTTAGCATCGGAGATTGTCCCCACAAAAATTTGGTCGCCGCCGGCCGCTCCGCGGCCTAATGAAGAGGAATAAGAGTGATAGAGGTCTACTGGATCACTGGCGCAGCGAAACCCACCATTGTTGCTCTGACGCGAAGGGGTACCATTCAGATGCAGAGCGAACGCCCCGGCGTTGGACGTATCATTCCAATAACCGCCGCGGAGAAAGGCATAAACAGTTGATGAGACTGATTCACTATCATGATAAATCCTACCTACTCCGTAATCGGCATTGTAGGAGCTGTTGGAGGGTCGCAGTAAGTCATAAGAAAGACTCCCATAACCAGTGAGCGCTGTATATTCTCGCCAGGCAAAGCCAGATTGCCCTGACACATCTGGTTGGTCAGCGCCTGTAATGGTGTCACTATTCCAATCCCAGACGTTACCGGAAAGATCCCAAATCTCAGATCCATTAGAAAGCGTGAGTTTGGCCTTAGTATCACGGCCAGTGCCGTAATCTGGGTCAGTCGAGGCGTTGTAGCCAACACTTGTACTCTCACCCACATTTCCTCTAAACATTCCACCCCCTGCGGCCACCGTTGAGCCTACCGTTCCATTTGCCCAGTTAGCAGTTTGGGCTTCAGCGTTTCTGACAATCGTCATCCATTCAGCATTAGATATGAGATGGTAGCCACTAGGACAAGCAGAAAGAGCTTGGGTTTGCGTAATATGGACAATCGGTGCACCGTTAGCCGTTGAGACGACATTAGCGCTGTCAAAGGTTAGATCACGATAGTCTAGTCCTGCTCCAGAATCAGCTGGGGCACTACAGGTAGCAGCCGTATCTCCATCCCCATCAGCGGTACAGTCATATTTAGCCTCATAAGCCATAGCCAGGAAAGCTTTGTTGCCTCCTCCAGTTGTGTAGGTGCTATTGCCTGGCACTGGGATATATCCGGCTGGGGTAGTAGAACCTGCAATCGGAGTAATTGACCAGGAGGAGTTGTCAGAAGAAAAATCAGGATTAGTGAGCTTATTCACTCCCGTTACAGGGTGTGCTCCGGAGCCATCTACTGCCACTAAATTACTATCATAAGTATAATTAGCCGCTTGCCCCACACTGAATGTCCAGGTGTTACTGGTGTCGTTGAGGGCAAAGACACTGGGAAAGACTTGATAGAGTGCTAGATAGATACCGGTTACAAGGCCGATAGAGGAAACAAAAACAGTAAACAGATTCAGCTGAAATCTGGATAAATGCCAGCGTGGAGAGAAGAAATAGATTTTGAGCCTGTTTAGTAGTTTCTTCATGTTAGTTGCTTAGTCTTGTTTAAATTCAGATAATTACGCTTGGTAGTAACTTTCTTGCCACTCTTTGTTTCCAGCTCAAGTCTGGCGTTACCGGCTACTGCGCCACCTGCTTTAGCGGCTTGTTTATTCTCGCTAAACCCTTGGGCGTTCTTGTTTTTGGCAATCTCGGTAGTAGAGGCTTCTCCCAACATGGAGAAGATTAGCTCTAAGTCACTCATGTGATCCCTGAGGTTTTCCCGTTTAAGCTTTTTGTGTTTCTTGTATTC
>CAZZNJ010000002.1:53381-67970 GCA_964655755.1 uncultured Pseudomonadales bacterium
ACTGGGGGTCATCCCAAAAGTGGCTTTGCTAATCTCGGCTGTCAAGATTGCATATTCCTTGTCTCCGCCCACATTTCTCTTTTTCCACTCATCAGTTAGAGTTTCGCGAATCTCAATCCCGCGCATGCGCTTTTCTATCCAGCTATCGGGATATCCTTTGGCTTTATATAGTGCTCTAGTACGCTTGGTAGCCAGCTCGGGATCTTCAATCTCCTGTACGCGTTCATAACCAACTTTAGCCAGCCAGCGCTTAAAAGGTTCTGCTTTGGGAGAAGGAACCGTCTGAATAATACGAAAAACAGTTTCGGTATTGGCGCAGTCCGTTTCACGTAATTTTCCGTCAGTTGCTTCTAATTTCAACTGTCCGATTTTTTCGGACACTTCATCATACCCTTCATTTTCTAACTTCTTTTTTAGGTCATTCCAATACTTTCTTGGCCTGTCTGTTTCAGCTAGTGCTTGCACTACATCTATTACACTAAACCACCACTCATTTTGATGAATGGTCTTACGTACTTTTTTGCCTTTGAATATGGCTATCTTAGTAGTAATTTGATCTGGTTTATTCATGTATTCTTGAGTTCCAATAACAACCACAAAATGGCTTCCAATATACCTTATCTTAATACTAAATTAATTAGTAGTAGTTCGCAAGAGCACCTGTTTACAATTAGTGCTCAAATAGGCATTTACTTAGTCCATAGGTATTGGCATGAGATAAATGACCAATGATTGCGGCTTTACTTTCTTCCAGCTTATGAGGGTCAATCATGCCATTTTCCACCTGTTTTTGTTTTTTGCGCCAGTTTCGCTCCATTCTCAAGAGTGTGTTACCCCGTACTAAAATATGGTCATAAAAGACGCGGTAGCCGACAAATGGCACCCCATTTTTGGTGTCAGCAATGTTAAGCTTTTTCGGATGAAGAGATAACTCTAAGTTTTGCTTTAGAAAGTTATCCACCGTCGTTATGAGTTCTTTAAGATATTCCTTGTCTTGATGCAAAACATAAAAGTCATCCATATATCTGCCATACCACTTAAGCCTGAGCCGATCTTTCATAAAATGATCTAGTTCATTGAGGTATATATTGGCAAATAATTGACTAGTCAGATTGCCAATCGGTAGTCCAACCCGTTTCTCAATATTTATGCCTGGAGCTTGAAAAGTCGCACTGTCATCAAACAGAGATAGTTGTTCTTTTTTGACGGGCGAGTTTCTCTCGTTGCGGTTATGGGTGGTGACAATTTTCTCAATTAAATCTCTGGTTTTACGACAAGTAATGGTTTTGTTGATAATGGTAAGCAGTTTATCCCAAGCGATACTTTGGAAAAATTTTCTAATATCACACTGCAAAGAGTAGATTGGTGTGGTGGTACCATAAATACTTCTAGCTGCCATGAGAAACTTTTTGAGTCTGTAGGCACCCAGGTGGGTGCCTTTATCCACTCGGCAAGCGTAGGCGTCATAGATAAACTGTTTTTCAAATAGTGGCTGGATTCTGGCTACTAGTGAATGTTGCACCACCCTGTCACGAAATGCCGGAGCAGCGATATCTCTCGGTTTTGGTTCATGGACTACAAAATAGGTATAAGGTTGAGGGAGGTATCGATCATGAAGCAGTTTCCAGTTGAGCCGGTTGATGTTTTCTTCTAGGTGAAAGGCAAAAACACACACTTTCCTCTTGTAGTGGTTATCAAGCTGTGCTTTTTTAAAAGCAAAGTATAGATTTTCTAGTTTGCATACGTCATTAAACATGTTTTTCAAACGACAAACCCTGCTTTCGCAGGGCTTGCCTCTCGTACCCTTTGTTTTTAAGTACCTATTTACTTTACCATCCGCTAAATGAGAATGGTAAAAATACGGGCATCATGTTTTCCCACAAAAGGGAGAGAGAAAATCGCTGTGATCCTTATTAAAAACCCTGGATAGACGTCCGTAAACATCTATCACTCGTTCTGGCGTCCACTTAGGGTACTAAAGGTGGCGCAAGTCGAATCGCTGGCGCAGCGAAACCCAATATTGTTGTTCTGATTTGAAGGTGTATTATTCAGATTCAGAGCGAACGCCCCGGCGTTGGACGTATTATTCCAATTACCGCCGCGGAGAAAGGCATGCTGCGTTTTGCTAATTTTCCCCATGCATAATGATACAGCTACTTAGCTCTTCCCATCCAGCAATTAAGCATTCTGCCTATCTCATTGAGTTTTTCTGTCCCGAACATATACTGCTTAACGCTCATTAGATGTAAATCTTTTGTGAGTCGCAGTAAAATTCGTATAAGATCTAACCCATTTGAACTAGCTTGTTGAAAAGAGCATCTTTGCTCTCCTCGTAAGTTATTGGCATTAATCAGGTTGACCAGTAGATTCAACCCTTCTTCCTCTAGTTTCTTGCCCAAGATCAGACGGTGATTTTTGGGTAAACGATTAATGATGGGATAGAGCCAGAGGATAAAATCATAAGTTTTTTGGTGCAAGATAAATTTTTCCATACTTTTATTATGGCAAATTAGCGATATTTCGTCAGGGATATTTAGGGGTCTTACCCCTCATTTTGCAAGGGTCGAGATAAACTGCGCTAAAGCTTGCCCTTGCAAAACTCACCCCGCTTGTAATTTCTCCAGGTATGGAAGCATGGGCATGCTTCCCAAATATTATTTGCCCGGGAAGCAAGAAAGGTAAAAATATGAAGCTTCTAACGAAAGCACTCTTAAAAAGGTTTGCTAAAGTGGGCAGACAAGAAGAGTCAGCTGACCCGCTAGTTATTGCTAAGTTTTTTAACGCAACAGGAGCAGGTACTTGGTACGCGACAGAGTACGACCCAGAGTCAAAGGAGTTCTTCGGCTTTGTCTCAATATTCGGAGATCATAACGACGAATGGGGATATTTCTCCCTAACCGAGCTTGAGGGCTATAAAGGTAAATTCGGACTGGGTATCGAGCGAGATCTTTATTTTGGTGAAAGAAGAATTAGTGAAGTTGCCCCAAACGCCAAAATGTAAGGTTTATAATAAAGGCATGATCAAAAAAGTAAGCTTATTGGTCGTGCTTTTATTGTTGATTGGCGGCGGGTATTGGTATATTTCCAAACCAAATAAAGAGAACTTCAAAGCACCTGGCAGGGATTGGGAATCTGCCAAGAAAGTTGAGGATTATTTTGTTGAGCGGCTACATATTCCCCCAGAAGAAGTATCTACCATCAGACAGAAACCAGGGGTGGATGGCACGGTTGATCTAAGAATTAATACGAATGTCACCTTACAAGGACTGACCGGCAATCTTTTTCATTATGGTTTTATACGGGATGAAAAAGCCTTTCTGTATGCTCTAGAGCGCACTAAGGACACCACATCAAGCGATAAAGCTATCAAGGTTGGTTTAAGTGGCACCATTGATCAAAATGCTGAATACAGAATTTCGGAAAATATGACAGCCTGGGAGCTGGCTGATAAACTTCTCAATAAACCAGATGGTCATTTTTCCTACGATGAATATAACTATTTCTTCATGCCTTAGTTATTCATCCTCAGCCGTTACTTGTTCCCATTTACCCTCAAAAGCCTCTTCTTGGGTAGCTAGGTATATTTCAGTTTCATCAAGTGAGGTTTCCTCATATATCCGCTCTAGGTGTTTTTTCAGGTAAATCAGACTGGCATAACCTGGGCAGATAAAAAGAATCTTGGGGAATGGGCGATTGGTTGCCTCTTCAAATTTCCCATCCTCTATATATTCGTCATATTGCTCAATTCTTCGCCTGAGTGCAAACCTGGGAGAGCTATCGTCTACCATTTCCACAAAGTAGCGTTTTGTCTCACCATCTTTACCAACTCTAGCAAAATATGCGTCTGGTAAGGGGTGAATGACGTAAGGATGGGATAACAGATCGGTTTTAGTAAAGAAGTGCAAAGTGTGATTAGTTTTTTTGGACTCATCTCGTAAAAAGAGATAGTAGTTAGCCGTAAATAACGAGCGATCAATAAAGACCTGGGAGCGAATTTTTTCGCGGTATATTCGCCTGAGTGCCCGCTTGTCGATCTTTTCTAAGCTTTTAAGTAGCTTAATACTTCCAGATGATAAGAAGTAGGTTGCAGGTTGGTTAGCTAGTGACAGAGATCGGGAGTAATGTTTGCCGATGTAGTTTTTGGAGGAAAGGATTTTAAGGTGGTAGTTAGTTAGTCGGATAGTTTTATGGTTAAGAAGGAGTGAGAGTTGGTGACTAGTAAGGAAACGAAAACGATAAAGGTAGCGGATGATATCTATTTGAGCTGTTGGTAAATTTGTACTGTCCATAGTGGTTTGGGCAGCTTGAAGTGATTGTATCACTTCCTCTCCCTTATTTATAAGGAATAAGAGGGTAAAAGAAAAATATGAAAGGCCTTATTATCAACCTAAATTAAAATTATCCATTACCTACCGGTAGGTAATGACAAGAAACTCAACACAACCTTGACAATCGTCTAATAATCGTCTAATATTGGTCTATATGCTTACTCCTAAATACATTATTACCGATCAACTTCTTAAGAACATTAAACGTATTTCTCTCCTTGTCCAGGAACTCAATAACCGTCGTTTTCCTAAAGTAATATTTCTGGAAATGGCAAAAGCAGCGAGAGAAGTATCTACCTATGCCTCAACTAGTATTGAGGGCAATCCCTTACCCCTAACAGAGGTTAAAAAAGTCCTTAAATCAAAGCCAGAAAACGCAAGAGATAGTGAGCGTGAGGTATTAAACTACAACCAAGCTCTCACTGACCTAGAAACTGAGTTGAATAATAAAACTTTTAAATTCACTCTGCCAACCATTCTTTCTATCCACAAACATGTTATCACTGGATTATTGCCTAATTTTGAGACTGGTAAACTGAGACAAAAACCAGTGGTGGTAAATGATCCTCGTACAGGTAAGGTGGTTTATTTGCCACCTGATGTGGAAAAAGTTGAAGAACTGATGAATGATTTGATTAGTTATATTAATGATTCTGAGTCTAGTGTAGATCCACTAATCCTAGCGGGAATTTTTCATAAACAAATGGTTATTATTCATCCTTTTATGGATGGTAACGGCAGAACAACGAGACTCGTTACAAAAGCTCTACTAGCCAACATGGGTCTTAATACCTTTAACCTCTTTAGTTTTGAAAATTATTACAATAAAAACGTAACAAAGTATTTTGAAACAGTTGGCGAATATGGTGATTATAATGAGTTGTTTAATAAAATCGATTTTACCGCTTGGCTTGAGTATTTTACTGGGGGAATTATTGACGAACTACTTAGAGTAGAAAAACTATTACCAAAAAATGGCGACTCTCCAGAGACTCGTCTTGAACCACATCACACCGCTATTTTGAATTTTATTCGTGACAACGGTTTTATTACTGATCGAGATTATGCCAAATTGACGGATCGTGCCAAAGCTACTCGTGCTCTAGATTTTCAGAAACTCATCGAGTTAGAGATGATAGTTCGTCAGGGTAAAGGCAGATCTACGTATTATAAGCTCGCCGAGTCTTAAGGAAGTAATACATTTATCTTACTAGGTGACTTAGTTTCCTGTTTTTTCACTGTCTTTTTAGTACCTTCCACAAACTTTTTTGAATACAGCTTACGTGACGACTCCACAATCTGATCAATCCTACTTTTGCTGTACTCAATTTGTACCGGAGTGGTAACCCCGGAAAACGGTTCTTGAGGATTAAGTGCCCCAAGGCGCATATAGAAATGGTATGACGGCAGACTGGCGATCTCCCCAAGCTCCACGTAAGGTCTAAACTGTGGCAGGATGACTTTTTCATCCTCTGGGTTAGCCGTTCTAAAGCAAATGACCGTACCAGTATTAGCCAGTGTTACATTCACCAGTGAATTGTTTTCAATCTGCGAGGTAGTCTGATGTGCAAGGATGGCATTGAGCCGATACTTTCTTGCCTCTGACAATATCTGAGCAAAAGCAGGAGTAGCAAAGTTTTGAAACTCATCAACATATAAATAGAAGTCCTTTCGATCTTGCTCTTTCATCCTTGCTCTCTTTAGTGCCGCTAGCTGAATCTTTGCCATTAAAAGCACACCAAAAACACTTGAGTTATCCTCGCCAATCTTGCCCTTAGATAAGTTACACAGCAGGATCTTGCCATCATTAAGGACTGAGTCAAAATTAACTGTGGATTTGGATTGCTCTAAGATTCGTTTAGCGGTAGGAGAAAACAAGAAACGGCCAATCTTATTAGTAATGGGTGAGATCATCTTCACTTTTTGATAATCACCAGCCTTGGCAAACTCATATTTCCAAAAATCTAGTAAGTTCTCGTCAGTTAATCCTTTAACTACTGCTTTTCTGTATTTGGTGTTGATAAGCAGTTTGTAGACAGTGAATAATGTAGCTCCGGGGACAGTAAAGGCAGTATGAATGGTGTTTCTTAAGATATATTCCATCCTGGGTCCGGAATACTTGTCCGTGTATATCTTGTGAAAGACAGAAATAATGCTCTCGGCGATAAATTCTTTTTCTCTGATTTCCTCATCGCCTGTCAGTCCTGGAGTTAGCTCAAGTAGATTTATTCCCATCGGATAGCCAATATCATCTGGGTTAAAGTAGACAACATCCTTGAACCTATCTCTCGGGATAACAGATAAGACTTGTTCAGTCAAATCCCCATGAGGATCAATCAGGCAAAGTCCTTTATTATTCTCAATGTCTCGCTTGAGCATAGACAATAACATGGTGGATTTACCCGTTCCCGTTGCTCCCAAGATATACACATGCCTTCTACGCTCATCCTTGGCTAAACCAATCGGGGTGATATTCCCACCATAATGATTTTCCGCGAATATTATGTCTAAGCTACCAGTCTTTTTGAGAGCTAGGGGTGCTGGCAACTCCTTACTTTGTTGTTTGGTTAAGTCCTCTGTTTTTGTAGTTGAGGTATATGGCAGGTGGTATAAGTCTGAGACTTCGGTGGAAGACAAAATAGTTGAAGAAAAAGGGTAAAGAAGTCGCATTTCAAATAACCATTGTTTGAGATTTTGCAGTAGCTCACTTTTTAATCGCAAGAATGGGATAAGTGATTGATAGTTAGCATTAGTCAAAGATGACAATGCCGAGTTAAAACCACGAGTCCTTTTGTATAGCTCACTCTTGTTGTTACTAGTTACTAGTAGTCTCAAAGATCCTCTAAAAAGCTGTTGGTCGAGTTTGTGCTTGATTATCTTTTCAAGTTCTGACTGGTATGGACTAGGGGTCTTTTGATCCTTGATCGGTGAAATCGATAGCCAGGGCCCCTCTCTGCCGTTACTAAAAATGAATACGAGTAGGCCTATTGGCAGAAGTAAAACTCTCATCCCCAAAAAGAAGAGTGTTCTAAATATCCCAAGATTACCTCCCTCAATGTTTCCCACTAGGCTTTTGCCTGAGTAAATCATCCCAGATATTCTACTTATTGCCGGTACTTGAGATTTCTTAAGAGGAGTTAATACTATTTGGAATGAGATTAGGTCGTCATCAGATAATTTGGTCATACTACCAGTTAAATAAGCAATCGGATCATGCTTGTCTAATGCTTCTTGGTGGTTTAGCGGATAAGCAAAGTGACGGGCTAGTTTGTAGCTGGTAATACTTTTATGATTACCAAACCTTTCAAGATAATCATGGGCTTCTTTGACATTGAGGCCTGGAAGATAGGAAAGCAGGGTTTTCCTGACCAGCTCAGAGTCATCAGCAGGTATTCTCACTAGATAAGTAATGCCATCTTCTTTGGTAGAGACTATTTCAAATGAGTAACTTTTGGAGATATTAAAAAACCTTAGCCAGAAAGGTTGCTGGCGCGATAGGCCATGTAGGACAGTGAAGAGTTGCTCAGTGGTATATGGAGATAATTCTGTGGTTTTAAGGGGTTGTAGCTCTAAAAAGGAATGAAGTTCATTAGCTTGCTTTAGGGTCAGATACAGCCTAATTAGCTGATATATGGCGTATAGACCGATTAGGGAGGCGACTATATACAGTACGACAGGCAGAAAAGAGAAAACGAGAAAAAAATAGGGAGAAAGATATTTAAGAAGTAAGTTTTGGTAGTTTAATAATGTTTCCATATCCTAGCCTAAATAGGCAGGATTAACAGTAGTATACCCCATCTGGAAATAGGCGTATATATAACTTGACAACTATCCGTATATGTATATATACTAACCATATAGGGATAGTAAGACAGGATAAGAATATGGATACAAAAGCTCAGATAAAAACGAATAACCAGCCTGAAATTGTAGTAGATAATCCCACTCTCCAAGAGACTTCTGCAAAGGACAAAAAAGCACTTCAAACAGAGATCAAATTCCTGGCTACCAGCTGGCTAGATGATTTTGAGAAGAAGACCTTTAATGGCAAAACTGTTAATGAGTTGTTAAACCAAAGGATCTATGAGTAGCTCCGCTCAGCTAAAAAATAACAAGAAAGACGCTGTTCTATATCTAAGAGTTTCTACCGAAGAGCAAGTAGACAACTTCTCACTCGGCACGCAAGAAGAAATCTGTCGCAAAGAAGCAGATCGCCAAGGAATGAGAGTCGTGAAGATTTTTCGTGAAGAGGGAAAATCAGCTAAGACTATTGTGGGCAGACCTCAGCTAGTAGAAATGCTCAAATACTGTCGGCAAAACAAAAAGACTTTGGGGGCAGTATTTGTTTATCGGCTAGATCGCATGTCCCGAAAAACTGCTGACTACCTCTCTATTAAAAAAACGCTGATTGGTTATCAAATACAGCTAATATCTGCCACTGAACCAACTGGCACCTCTCCAACAGACACATTACTAGAGACAATTCTAGCCAGCTTTGCCCAGCACGATAATGATGTGAGAAGTGAGCGTACCAAAAACGGCATGCATGCTCGCTATATGTCAGGACTGATAACTCGAAGACCACCATTAGGCTACAGAATGAATGGCGAGAAGTTTCCGGTTAAAGATCCAGAGACCTGGGATAAAGTAAAGCAGGCTTGGGATTTAATGGAGACTGGTAATAAAAATTTGCGAGAGATGGCTACTATTATGAATAAAATGGGGTTAACTGTAACCTCGCGAGGCAAGACACTACAATTAAGAACTCAGACAGCTCACCGGATCTTTCATAACAAATTCTACGCTGGGATCTTAACCTCTCCCACATATAAAGAGGAGGTAAAAGGCCAGCACACACCTATGGTGACAATGGAGCAGTTTTACCGAGTCCAAAATATCCTAGAAGGTAGACGGGTTGGAAGAGTTGGGGTAAGTGTCAAAAAGTCGCGTAGTGATGAGAAATTCCCCCTAAGAAGAATAGTGAAATGCGCGGAATGTGGGCAAGGTTTAACAGCGGGCTGGAGCAAGGGTAGATCCAAGAAGTACCCATATTACCGATGTTCCAATGGTTGCAAAAGCACCTCCATTAGAGCTGAAAAGCTAGACGAGGAAGTAATTGAGCTTCTACGATCAATCACTCCTAAAAAAGAGTGCTTGGAGCTGTTTACTCAATATGTAGTTGAAGAATATGAAAGTCGGCTCAAGAGCCTTAAGAAGGCCAAGAACGCCGCTGATGATGAAATACAGAGGCTTAAAGACATGAGAAAAGTACTGGTTGAGAAGAATATGCTAGGTATCTATACCGATGAAATCTTTATGGAGCAAAACGCTCTTATTGAGAAGAAAATGGCAGTAGCAGAGGTTGCTAAAGCCGACTCAACCCTTGAAAAATATGACATTAATAAGCTCTCTGTATTTATCAAGAAAACACTAAGTGACTTGGGAGAAACGTATCAAAATTCGAATGTACCTCAGGTAAAAGCATTACTCGGTTCAATCTTCCCATCAGGGCTTGAATATACACAAAACGGAACATTGAACCACCAAATAAACCCAATGTATCAAACTATTTTTAACTTTGACGCACCTAGCGTCGCATATGGTGACCCCATCCGGATTTGAACCGGAGTTAACAGGATGAGAACCTGCCGTCCTAGACCGGGCTAGACGATGGGGCCAAGATGGGTGATATTATATCAGCTATGGATGTAAAAATAGAGCCGAGCTGGAAGCAGATCCTAAGCCAGGAGTTTGAACAACCCTACTTTGCAGACCTTGCCGCTTTTGTAAAAAAAGAGTACCAAGTCAGTACGGTCTACCCCCCACCAAAGTTTATCTTTCGTGCCTTTGAGCTCACCCCTTTTGACGCAGTCAAGGTCGTGATCCTTGGTCAAGACCCATATCACTGGCCGGGTCAAGCCAATGGCCTCTGCTTTGCTGTCAATCGCGGTGTCAGACTGCCGCCCTCGGTTCAAAATATTTACAAAGAAATCAAGAGTGACCTAGGCCATCCGAGTCAGTACCCCGATGGGGATCTAGAGGCATGGGCCAAACAAGGGGTGTTGTTACTCAACGCCACGCTTACTGTCAGCGAAAAATCCCCGGGCTCGCATCAGAACAAGGGGTGGGAACAGTTTACCGATGCTGTAATAAGCGTACTTTCTGATCAAAAACAAAATCTTGTCTTTATCCTCTGGGGTGCCTACGCTCAAAAGAAGGGGAGTGTGATCGACGCTACCAAACATCTCGTCATCAAATCCCCACACCCCTCCCCATTTTCGGCTCATACCGGGTTTTTTGGCTCACGCCCATTTAGTCAATGCAACGATTATCTAACCCTAAACGGCCTCGCCGAAATATCCTGGTAATACCACCTTACTCTGTCGCTAACAACCCTTTGTAATATTTCTGCAACATTTTCCGTGCGTTCTCTGAGTGAGCCCCGCTCCCGTTCGGGCGGTTGTTAAATAGCTCTGTCGCATCCTTGCCACAGCCCATCAGGATTGCTTCTTTGCCAGGGTGAAAACCGCTCTGGACGTAGGGCGTCACTTCGTACACAACCCCTTCCATCACTAGCCAACAGTCATCCTTGTGGTTGTGTGTTGCGACTTCGGCGAGCGTATACCGCTCCATGGTTGTTAGCTCACTGCCCCCCACCTCCTCTGTGTTGGTAGTCTCGGGGGCAGCTGTTCCGGGAGTTGTTGCAGGGTTCTTCATCTGCCAGTAATAATAGCCACCCAGTCCGAGGGCGAGCCCAAGGATTATCAAAGTTAGTTTTTTCATATAACTACTCACTATATCAATCCCAGTTAACGATTGTCTAGCCCTGTCTCGTAAGCAAAATTCTTAATGATGATGATGCGCGGCCTCCTGCTTCGTCTTGTGGATGGTGTGGGCCGGGTGATTGGGTGGGGAGTAAAGGGTGTATAGTTTTGCCGTCGTATTTCCGATATTTTTGAGATTATGTTCCGTGCCAGCCGGCACCACTGCCGCCATCCCGGCCGTTAGGGTCTGTGCCTCCCCATCCATTACTATCTCGAGCGTGCCGCTCTCAACCCTAAAGAACTGGTCCACCTGCCCGTGCTTTTCGACCCCGATCTCCTCGCCCGGTAGCAGACTCATTACGACGAGCTGGGTGTGGATGGCTGTATATACTACTTTTCTAAAGTTTGTATTTTTCTCGGTTATTTCATCGATCGGGCCAGTGTATCCATTCATCCTCATTTCCTCCACTTCTCTTAACTATTTATAATATAGACCTAGTTAAAACAAACCTCAACTCTAGTGCGTACTATGGGTGTATTGACTCCCATTCGGGATTTGCTATCATGCCCCAATGACTGATGTTGCCAAAATCCAATTCACTGCCGCCGGCCTCGCCGAGGTCAAGAGTGAGCTCGAGGAGCTAAAAACCAAAAAACTCCCCGCGGCGATCGAGCGGGTGGCCCGTGCGCGCGATTTTGGCGATCTCTCCGAAAACGCCGAGTATCACGCTGCTCGCGAAGAGCTATCCTTCTTGGAGGGCCGGGTCGAAGAACTCGAAGATATTGTCTCCCGCGCTTACGTCCCCACCAAAAAATCCTCTGACTCAATCGACATTGGCTGTCGTGTCACTGTTGAGCTCTCGGGCAAAGAGCACACCTACGAGATCGTGGGTGAGTGGGAAGCCGACCCCATGAAGAAAAAAATCAGCCACACTAGTCCACTCGGCACTGCCCTCGTCGGCAAGAAAAAAGGCGAGACCGTCGAGTTTCAGGCTCCCGCCGGCAAAGTTATCTACAAAATCAAAAAAATTCACTAACGCACTTGGGGGGAATATACTTTTGTCCCGCCAAGGAGCGGGTATTTTTTTGCCTGCCCGTCCGTAGCCAAAGGATAAGGCGGGTTGGTATACTACACAAGTAAGGAGAAACAACATATGGCATCACGCGAAGATCAGATCATTCAGGCTAGGCAAGACAAGTTGGATAAGCTCATTAGTCTCGGCGTCAATGTCAATCCTCCTTCGTACTCGCCCTCTCACAAAACTACAGATGCTACTCAAACTGACCAATCCCTCAACATTGCCGGTAGGATCAAGGGTTATCGTCGCCAGGGCAAAATCACCTTTATTGATCTCTGGGATCAGGCTGGTCACCTGCAGGTTTTTGCCGCGCTCGCTGACCTAGGCGAAAAAGACTACGAGATCGTCAAACTACTCGACATTGGTGATTTCGTTGGGGTCTCCGGCACGACCTTCCAAACTCAAGCCGGAGAGCTCACTCTCAAAGCCGAGAAGCTAACTTTTCTTGGCAAATCTATGCGTCCTCTACCCGACAGTTGGTATGGCCTAAAAGACAAGGAAGATAGGTTTAGGCAAAGATATCTCGACCTTATTCTTAATCCTGAGGCTCGACGCATTATCGACATTCGCTGGCAAACACTCCAAGCCATTCGTGAATATTTGTGGTCTGTTGGTTATTACGAGGTAGACACTCCAATCCTGCAGAACCTCTATGGTGGTACCAACGCCAAGCCGTTTACCACTCACCTTAACGCGCTAGATCAAGATATGTATTTGCGTGTTGCACCTGAGCTATATCTCAAGCGCTTAGTGGTAGGGGGCTATGAGCGAATATTTGAGATTGCCCGCAACTTCCGCAACGAGGGTATGGATCAAACACACCAACCCGAGTTTACGATGATGGAATTTTACGAGGCCTATGCCGACTATCACCGCATTATTGAACGCACAGAAGCTCTAACCAAATATGTTGTCAAAAAAATAACAGGCGATCTAAAGTTAAAAGTTGGCGAAGTCATGGTTGACCTAAAGCCAAAATGGCGAATCATTACTATTGACGATGCCATGATGGAGTATGCGGGGATCGACTGGGAAAAAATTAGCGATGAAGAAATCAAAGACATTATCACTAAAAATAGGTTCCAAGTAACTGGGGTTTACTCACGTAACAAGGCATTATTTTCAATCTATGATCATCTCGTAACTCCACGCCTCATTCAGCCAACTTGGGTTATTGACTACCCGGTCGAGGTAAGTCCACTTAGCAAAACTCATCGCAGTAAGCCTGGCAGGGTTGAGCGATTCGAGTGCTACATTGGTGGTAAAGAAATTTTCGATGGATGGAGTGAAATTGTCTCGGAGCATGAGCAAAGACAGAGATTTGAGAATGAGCAAAAAAACATGAAAGCTGGCGACGACGAATCGCAACCTCTGGATGAAGAATTTCTGACAGCTCTTTCCTATGGTTGTCCTCCTCTGGGAGGGATTGGCTATGGTGTTGATAGGCTTATCATGTTTATCACCAATACTTGGTCTATCCGCGAAGTAATTGCTTTCCCCTTGATGCGCCCAGAAAACGCCACAATTATCGAGTCTGCCAGAGGAGACAAATAATGGTCATGCGTGACGAGCTCACCAGTTTCATCGAAACCGCCATCGGCCATGATCTCATCACCAAAGCTAGGATAAAAGATAGCTACTCGAATGGAGTGCAGATACATGGGCAGGAAGAAGTCAGTAAAATCACCCTCGGCGTCTCTCTCACTCACGATTTTCTGGTTGAGTCAGTCACGGCTGGTTCTCAATTCTGCCTCACTCACCATGGTCTCGACTTGACACCTCACAACTTAGTCTCGTCCCGCCTGCACCGGGGTTTGCAAGCTGACCTCCAGTATATCTTTACGCACAATTTGACTGTGTCTGGATACCACTACGCGCTCGACGCCCAGCCAAATTTCGGCAACAATGCTACTCTCATCAAAGAGCTGGGAGCAAAGATGACCGGAGAAACGTATTACGACGATTGGGGTTATGTCGCAGAGTTTGCCACGCCCGTAACCGCCTCAGAACTCTCAGAGTCACTTGCCAAGCTTACTTCCCACGACGTCTTCTCTGTTTATGGCGGGCCCTCTACAATTAAGCGAATCGGGGTCTGCTCTGGTGGAGCCAAGCCCTATGATCGACAGTTATTTGAGATCATCGACAAGCGTATCGACTGTCATATCTCTGGAGAGATCATCGAGCCCAGTCTCGCCCAAGCCAAAGGGATCGGCTACAACTATCTCTCCGCCGGCCACTACGCCACCGAGGTTTTTGGCGTTCAAGAATTAGGCAAGCTTATCAAGTCTCACTTCAAAAACAACTTAGATGTCGAATTTATCGACATTCCCAATCAGTTATAAAATGAGAAACATATGACTCGCGATCAAGCACTAGCCATAGTCCGTGAATTCGTCAAAAACGAGAGTTTAATCCGTC
>CAZZNJ010000003.1:0-45513 GCA_964655755.1 uncultured Pseudomonadales bacterium
CCAAAAAAGGTGAGTTAATATCAATCGACCATTTTGGGACTGGTTGCACCATATCCCATCCATTTTACACACGGATACAATACACATCAGTTACTATGGTTAAGACACAGTATACGACCCAACATATTCTGAGGCTAAGCGATTATCTTGTGCACTCCAAATAATCCTATGTCTGCTATTCGGAAGTAGTGACACTCTTCTCCCTCCATAGTAAGTTTTTGTAGACGGCTTATTAGTCTCAGTGTACTCTTTGCCTAGAATCATTTGTAACATCGTCAATAATACTTCTGGAGTAAAGCCATCCCCAATCATGTCGATTTCTTCAAGCGGTGAATTGCTTCTCCCCCTTACTTCAACTGGAATGTTATTTTCTACTGCAAATCTAATTAGATCTTCTTGCGGAGTTGCACCCGCAATCATCAAACTTCTTTGCAACTGCCTGTTGTTTAGAGTACCGTCATTATCAACATGTGTCTCGGCACACATTTGCAAAAAGTCTTTAGCGGCCACTACGTCAGGGAGTGGATTTCTCCCATACAACACGTAACTTTTGGCATCAACCAAGCCGATCAAGCTATCCAACCATGGAACTACTCCCAATCCTGCCCGCATTAGCACACTTTCGCTCCGACCAAACTGGCCAAAATTAGAGTAGATAAATCTTGATAGCCCTTCCAAACGATCATTAAGTGATGTCAACTCTAAGGGTTTTGGATATTTTGTTATAACTACGTTAAGCTGCTTACCAGGTATGCCCGCCTTAGGATGTGTGTCTGCTGCTAATCTGACTGTGTCATCCTTTTTGTCTAAGTCACTTGTTAGCGCTTTGGCATGTCTAGCCTTTGCAACGTAAAGTGCCGGAGCAGCCTTAACTTCGGTATTTGGCTCGTAGACTTCCCGAGGCGCCACCAAACGCGATACAATCAAATCTGCCAATCCTAATCTGGCAATAACTCCCGCTTGGCGAAAAGCCTCTACCTGCGACGACAAACACAACTCTTTATTACTAGCACCACTTACCAGTTGTAGTTCTACTATCCCTCCAGATTCCAAAAAAGCCTCCCTTCTGATGTTTGGTTTCCCCCCGAAGCATATCGGAGTGCTGTTACTTGAATCAAAAGTGAGACTTACCTCACTTCGAATTTAATCAATTGTACACAACTGATACATATGATCAATATATCTAAATATAATTAAGTGTATCACTTATGGTAAATTGGCGCCTGATAGATGATCTGCTGTTTTTTAATCCTTGTCTCTGCAGCGGATTCCAAAACTGCCCCCACAAATGGGTTAGGAAAATTGAATGCCATTGACAACAACCCCACCAAACTGGCTGGATCCAAACTATCTAATATTTTCTCTGGCAGCCTGCCATGGGCATAGAAAAACTCTAATCTTTGGTTCAGATACCGCTGATCGCTAGCATGCGAGTCACTATAACTGGTTGGCAGTTTAATCAGATCGCCTGTCCCACCATACACATACCCTTGCTTCTTCCACCACTTAATATAACTCAAAAATCCAATAGCCGTAGCCATATCTACAGCCCACGGCACAGCGCTAAGGTGTTTCTCTCCTAGGTTAGCCCAATCTAGATATTCCGCAAACAATCCCGGATCCTTTAACGGATTCCCAGGCAGTATAGTTCTCGACTCAGAGACGCCCGAGGCTACCACAACCCCGCCACTATCTCCATATTGCGCATGTGCAAGCACTAACGCCGCATCCATGTGTGCCACTACATTTTGCTTGCCCCACGTCGCAAACCTACTTGCGACTCTAGTCGCTACCTCTTTTTGTCTTTCTCTGAGCGACTCTCCTGTTACTCCTTTCTCTTTGCGCGCGTCATATAGTGTTTTGCTAGATTGCCGTCTAAACCCACATGTAACATCCGCCACTAACTCTATCGCCTCCGAGCCTTGAAGAGTTCTATCGGATATTGCGTTCAGATGAAACAAATACCATTTAGACAAAATTAGCTCTAGCGGATCACTCAGATGATCAGGTTCGGGTCCTCTCACTTTGAGGGTCTCTACAGGAACCCCCAAAGCAAGACTAGCCATGCTGGATTTGTGCGTTGACGGCTTGCTTCCCGTCCCCTCAGTCAAGAGCATTGCTGGCAGCTCTTTAAGCTCAATATTTTGCGGCATAAAAAAATCCCGCTCTCGCGGGATCTCCAATAACATTATCTAGACCTCCTTTTCTGAGGTCATTTACAAAAAAACCGACGTGCACCTTTTTGCCCATCGGAACTTAAGTATACACAACGGGTACGCACGAGGTAAATATATCAATCTATCTCATTCTCAATGATTACAAAGCCTTTGCTACTTGTTTCGCACCTATCCGTCTAGGTGGTTGCTGATATTTTTGACCAACTGCCCCTTGTCTTTCTCACGACTCGCAAAATCCAGTTTATCCGTATCTATCTCGACCACCTTATACTCACTCAGACTCCTCGCCCCCTCCAACCACTCTCGATTTACCCGCTTCATCATCAAAAAATATTCTGGCTCCACTGTCTCAAACTCCCGCCGCGAATCCATGGCTCGCTGGATGAGCCCTTTGTCACTCACAGTTAGATACACCAGCAGGGTTGGCGCCGGCGCCCCCGCCCAATCCAAACTTTCAAAGTAAGCTCGATATTCCAAAAAATGCTCCTCGCTCATTCTACCTAGTCTCCGGTTAGTCTCGGCATAACAATAATCCATCTCGGGACTTACATCTTGGATAAAAACCTGTCGTACCCCTCCGTAGCTCGCAGTGCGTAGGGGGGCTCCCTCCTTTATCTGCCTGCAGTGAGCCTGCCGAATCTGTTCCCACTTTCGCCTGATAAACCATTTTTGGGATTCGAGAAAGTTGCGCGCCGGATCCTCATAACTCTTGGTGAGATATGGATTGTTCTGCCAGTCCTCGTAGCTCTCGATCACGTCGTGCCCCCGACTCCGCAGCCCCTCAGCCAGCACCTTAACTGCCGTCGTCTTGCCTACCCGCATCGAGTCCGCCATCACCTCGATCCGTATCCCCTTACCTCCCTTGCTTAGTTTACGCAAATACGGATACCCCATTAGCAATCAGGATAACAAGAAATTATGTGCTCCCACAACCATTCCTAGTAGGTCAAAAGAGGACAAAAGTTAGCGACCTCGTAGTCTCACTGGTAGCCACAGCCCCAACACTGTTATCCCCAACATCACCAACCCCAGATATTGCAGTAGCTGCGGCCAGTAAAAGATAACCACTATCTGATTTGCGTTACTCGTAGCTCCTGGTTCGTTATTGATAACAAAACCATTTGCCCATCCATCCACTTTTACATGAGTTAGTTTTTGTAAATTGGTAATTGGTAATTGGTAATTGTTCGCTGGCAAAGCGAATGCTACCCACCCCTCATCGTACCCTTGACTAAGCCTAATCAGCCCATCACCCTTCACTCCTAGCCCATACAACCATGTTCCCGTCTTCTTAACATATGTTATATCTGCGTTGTTTGTAACTATATATTCACCGTTCTGCGCCCCAACTAATTTTGCTCTCGCAATCTTCTCTAGTGGTACATACATCCCAACGACTGGCTCTATTCTGTTCTCAGCCCGCTGACCAAAACTGCGCGTTTCGATATTTAAGGTATAGTACCCGTCCCAGTCCCAGGGGAGGAGTGCGAAGGTCTGGTCAAACTTTTCTTTACCTAGCAAGTATTCGATATCATTTCGCTTACTCCCCGTGTTCCACAAGAAAAACTTAACACTCCTTCCCTCTGCGTTCTCCCCCCTAACCCGCATGAGGTATGGCACCCTGACAAACACCTCCTCCATTACCACGTAGTCACACACCGCCCCTCGCTCATCCGCTACGTAACCTGTACCCTGTTCCCTAATTTGAGGATTTGAGAATTTCGGATTTATGATTTTTTCCGCCACTCCCCGCTTTAAGACGTCGCAGTTGCCAATACTCCCTTGTCCCTGTTTGGCAAAGTCGTATACAAAAGGCTCCCCTCTCACCTCTATTTCTAATTTCACATTTCGAATTTCGAATTTCTGTTCCGACCGATATTCCCTCCATTCCTCCCCTTCGCTCACTCTGGCATAAAAATAACTTTTGCCATCCATTGGCCTCTCCTTACCCAAAAATCTCGGTCCTGGGTACCCATTAACGTAATAAGCAGGCAATGAATCCCACCGTGTGCCCAACGTAGTCGCAGACGAAGTGGCAAAGTCCAACCTCACGATCTCTCCAACTTCCCACCCTGGTACTATCATTTGAGAATTTGAGAAATTGAGATTTGAGATTATTTTCACTGCCCCCTCCCCCCATTCCACACTCTTCGCTTCCTCACGCATCAGCTGAGCAAATGGAAAAATTACTGCTCCCTGCGATTCAAGGTCTGATCTTGTAGGTTGCAAGTCTTTATCAAAACCTACGAGGTCAGACCTCACAGGATATTCAACGTAAGTGCCAAGTTCATCAAAAATCACGTCGTCCCTAACCTTTGCTGTCTCCCCTTCCGCCAGAGTATATGTTTCCGGCGCACTTATCCATTGTTCCCGACTTGAGAATTTGTCATTTGTAATTTGAGAATTGCTAACGTCCCATACACTCAAAAACCCCTCATTAAATACCATCTCCCACCCCAGCTCGTCCGCCAGCTTTTTCGTTTCCTCTATCCTCAGGATTTCCTTCCCTTGCCCAGGTGCAATCACACTCTCATCCAGTAGGACATATTTCACGTCGTATTGTTCTAAAACTTTTTGCACTTGTTCTCCGCAATTCAATTTGAGAATTTGACCTGCCTGTGCAGGCAGGGAATTTATGATTTGTGAATTATCAGATTCACAGCCATAAAGGGCTGTTGAAATCTGGTTATAGAACCTCTCGTTATACGGACTCCACACATCAAATGCCCGATCCAGTATGGGCTGCTCTATCCCATACCACAAGAATCCACTCCCTCTATACCCCCAATCTGTATAGTCCCATGCCTGCGAGGTATGCGCAGGCATTCTAACAACTCGTCCAAAAGTGTTTTGTGATTGAAAAAACTTAAACATCTCAAAATACTCATTCGGTATCTTCACCCTCACACCATCACTAATCAATTTCCCATTAAAATATGGCCTGTTTAGCCAAATCAATCCTCCCATCATTCCACCAATCAATATCCCCTTCCACAACATACTCCCAATCTTCCATCTCCAAACCTTACTCAACAAATAAACTCCATACCCAAATCCCACACCATAAACCACCAACAAGATTGGGGCAATTTTGGTATACGGCGTTCTAAACGCTTCCGCAATCATGGGCAAGCTCCGCAAATATGCAATTACTCCACCAAGTGGCGGATTTTCTCCTCGCAACAATAATATCGCTACCAACCCCATTATCACGATACCTATCCCCTGCCATCTTCTTTTCCACAATAAGCCAACAATTCCAATTCCTATTATCGCCACTGGCACATACACTAAATAACCAATAGCATACAAATGATCCTCCCACGCCCCTAGTAGTGGCACCAGTTTCCCATCTACATTATCCGGGTAATCAAACCACATCCCCTTTAGCAACGCCAAATCGCTCCAGCTACTCCTCCCCGCATTCGCCAAATAATTTTCCTGCGAAAACACACTATTAATCTTTGATTCTGTCAAAACCCTTGCATTGTTCAGTGCAAAATTGGCAAACGGCAAAAGAAAATACAGACTAATTCCAACAGTCACTCCCACAATTCCTAAGCTCCTCTCCCACTTTACGTCCCATTTTTCTCTCGAGAAAAAATATACAAATACTGTTATTCCCAAAAATAACAAATACACCACAAAGATCGTTGGCGTCATCGCCATTGGCGCAAACAAAAAGAGTAGTCCAGCATACCACGCTAAACTCGCTCTCCTCCCTTCACTCAAATACTTCAATACCAATAAAAATAGCCACGGCAAAGCCACAAAATTGACTACAAACATCTCTGTAGGCATAAAAAATACTTGCACAGTCCCCAAATTAAATAGATAAAACAATGCTCCAGCCAATGCTCCTAGCCTACTTTTACTCAAATACTTTGTTAAAAGATACACTCCCAATACCCCAACATACAAATTCAAAAACACATACGAATACCGCACAAGCGATGGTGGCAACACCCAACCCAAGAGTTTATAAATTACAATTCGTGGCATCTCCGTCATCTGTGCTAGTCCAGATACAATCCCTAATCCCTGATTTTCCTGCCACACCCCACTCCACGCTCTTTGCCACGCCAAACCTAGATTAAACTCAATGTGAAAGTTATCAATCCC
The DNA here is from genome assembly GCA_964655755.1 of uncultured Pseudomonadales bacterium. Taxonomy (GTDB): domain Bacteria; phylum Patescibacteriota; class Microgenomatia; order UBA1400; family UBA12108; genus GWF. Next base: position 6,300 of record CAZZNJ010000003.1, read on the forward strand.
CGTGAGAAACGTCCCTGGCGTATAGTTTCGCCAAGCTACCAATAGCACCGCCAAACTCAAAATGAAAACACCAACAATATTAGCGAAGTGTCGCCTTAACCACTGCATACATCTCATTGTACAGGGTTATCGAGCGATTCTTAATCCCCCGCAAATAGCTATACACGGGGAAGACATATCGATCAGGCAGTAGTAGTACGCAGAGCATCTGCGGCACCATCACCATCCATGCTAGTAAGGTTGGTTTATATCCGTACTTAAATACTGCTCTCATTCGCACTTTCATCGTGAGCCAAAATGTCCGCTTAATATTCTTTAGTGAACTCGAAGTTGGGTAGACTCGGTAATAAAGCACGTTCTCGGCCAAATTCGCAAACTCCCCACTTTGAAAAAGTCGAAATAGATTATCGAGGTCTTCAACGGGCGAAACTGAGTTATCATACCAGGGGAAGTCCTTGGGCACCAAAGCTAGGTTAATCATGCTCGCTGGCTGTTGGATCGACATCCGGGTAAACATCATATCATAAATTTCTCGGTGAGCTAAAGGAAACTGCTTCGCCCCACTCTCCTCACCCTGTTCATCTATCGTCACACACTGTCCCCCGACCACTACTACATTAGGATTCTCCTGTAAAAACTTGGCTTGTACTGCTAAGCGGTCAGGAAACATGATATCGTCGCTATCCATAATGGCCGCAAACTTACCCTTGGCCATATTGGCCAATTCTTTTCTGGTATACCCTATCCCACTATTGATTCTGTTTTGATATATCCGTATCCTTTTATCTTTCTTCGCCAATTTCTGCAAAATACTCCACGACTTATCCGTACTCCCATCATCAATAATAATTAGTTCAAAGTTAGTGTAGGTTTGGGTAAGCACCGAATTAACCGCTTCTTCCACATATTTGGCCGCGTTAAATACCGGCATTAATACCGAAATGAGTGGTTGTTTATTTTGTTTTTGTTTCATACGTCTCAACCCACAAAACTCAAGTTTATGGATTCAGACGTACTGCACTGCAAATTATGATCAAAAATCTGATCAAACTTGCAGTGCAGAAAGCATACGTTTTTGGCTATTGGCCAACCTGTACGGGGGAACCCGTAGGGTTTAACCAATATTCGGGTCGGGCATCCCAATTGATCGCGTTGTGGCGATCTTTGAGGACGTACCCAGCCTTATCGTCTTCAGCCTTGTAAGGGCCAAAAGCGATGCCAAAAGACCATCCAGTGATGGTGTACTTGCCAGGGGTATCGGCAAAGACTAACGCGTCAGCGCTGTCATTGACCTTACCCAAGGTAGTTTCACCAACCTGAAAGGCGTCGCCGTCGGCGGCAAAAGCACCGTTTTCAAGCAGGGTAACTTCGAGTTTGACCTCGTTGCCAATCCCTGATTGATAAAGGTACGAAATGCCTTCGCGATCGCGCAACCACTCGGTTGGCATGTTGTCCACTTTGGTCAGAAATTTGACCTTAGCGACCAACACGTCGTTGGAGTACACTTCGACAGTGTCTCCATTAACCTTGTAGGTCACACCTTCGCTTGCCTGGGCGGGTACGGTTTCGGCTGCAGGATTTGAGTCCTGTACAGTCGCGGGTGCAGTTTCATTGGCAACAGTCGCCTGACGGTTGTAACCGACAGTTGCGATTGCTGTGGTCAAGCCACACGCTCCGCAGAGGAGCATGAGGATTAAACCTCCCAACAAATACTTCAACCAATGAGCTTTGAGATGTGCGGACATAATAACCTCCTTAGGGTTATAGGGGATTGTGGATTGTTCCAGTCATCTGGAGTCCAGGCTGTCAAGAATTTTTATTCTAAACAATCTGGACCCCAGAAAGACCCTGTTCGCGTCCGATAATTAGAGGATCAACCCCTAAGTACCTCAAACCGCTTTTACCCACCATAGCTTTACGCGACGGCGGGAATATTTTGTTCCTCCCGACTTGCGTCGGGAAAACCCGTATGCCTTGTTAAAGAACTGCCCTTTGACCCTGGCTGCGCCCGTCCGTAGCTCGTTAGAGAGAAGGAGGGCTTCGCGCCGCTATGGCGCTAGTCAAAATCTCAAGAGCACCTACTGCCAGCCTTCAGGGCCAGGCCCTGAAGGGATCAGAGTGTATCACTCTGATATGTGGTAGCAGGTAGCTACCCCCGATTTATTCAGGAGTACTTACCTATTACCTACTGCGCCCTTCCGCTGCGTCCAACCGTAGCATTTAGCGGAGGTGGATAGCTTAGCGAAGGAAGGTCTAATACCTTGCACCCATAGTTTCAAAATGCTTTAATCAAAACATGACACTTACAAAATCTGATTTAAAAAGTATCCAATTAATTGTTAGACAGGAAGTTAAACAAGAAGTCGCAGAGCAACTTGACGAAAAAATTGGCAAACTTCCAACCAAAGACGAGTTTTATACCAAAATGGATCAGTGGATGAAACAGACGACTGACAAAGCAACCGAAAAAGCTGCTCATAGTTCTCGCCACACCCGCACTGACGATAGACTCGACAAGATCGAGACTCATCTCGGCATTAGTTACTCTTATTAACTTTTTAACGTACCCCTAGTTTTATTAACCCTAGGATTGGAAGCTACGAACCTGCCCTTGTCGTAGCCCCCAATTCCAAGGTCAAAAAGACCTATAGCTATTTTGTTTTAAGGTACAACCCACTTCTTAGTGGTTTTGCCCTAAGTCTTGTTGAGGAGTTTGGCTCAGGGCAAAGCCGGTAAGATAATGGGAAAGTTTATCCTAGAATGTAGGATTTGTAGGTAAGTTTGTAGAGTCCAGTGGCGACCAGGGCGGCTAGGGCAAAGCTACCAAGAAGTTTAATCATTTCATTGTCATTCGCACCAGTCTCCACCACTTCGTGTTTCACAGTCGTAGTCGTAGTTGTGGTCTCACCACAAACCTCACCGCCACCATAGATGCTCTGACAGGTTCTGACTGTCTCAGCCGAGACTGAAGTTGCCGAAAGCAGGGTTAGTAATGTGGCGATCACGATTTGTTTTTTCATATGGGGCGGATCTTACCACCCTATAATCATTTTGTCAAGCCTATATCTATTCAAGGGAGGCCTACTCTACCAGATCTGCGTAAACCACTATCCGTATCGGTGACACCAAAAACTTACACGTATATAGTATGAGATCACTCGAGTAATCTGTGATCTCGGTCCCCTCTTCGACCTTGGTCACTTTATAAGTGTAACGGTGCTGGTTCCAGGTAAGGACAATACTCTCCCCTACCTTCACGTCTGGTAGTTTGTAAAAAGAGTGCTTTTCCCGATACGTTTGCGTCCAATCTACATACCCAAACCGGTGCGCCGCCAAAATAATGGGTAATCTCCCATTATTTTGCCCTGAGCTTGCCGAAGGGCTAACTCCGTCTGGTGTTCCAAACTCTGGCACCCGCCACACCCCCTTCCTTAGTGCCTCCTCGTAGGCCGAGCTACTGGCTTCCCAGACCGTCGTATCAATCCCCAGGGTGGGGATCGCCACGTACTGTCCCTCTGGCAAGCTGGGGTCTCTGGTGATCTGTGACCTTGGCTCCTCGGGGAGGTCTCTTGGTTCCTCCTGGCGCAAGATCTCCGCTGCGCTCTCCTCCCCCGTCTTCGCTAGCGCCGTGGAGAGCAGCTGCGTGGTACTCGGCGCCACTGTGTAGTAAAAATAAAGAAAGACGGGATAAGAAGACAGTAAAGCAAAGATCCCCCAGAGCCCAATCGCCATCCCCGCAAATACTAGGGCAATTGTCGACGGTCCCCGTTTGTAAATTATTTGATACTTTTTCTCTCTCCGTCTCTTCCACGAGGTCCAGTAGTCCATGAGCTCTATTCTAATCCTGTTTTCCCTTGTGGTGAAGCTCCGCGTAATGCAGCTCGCAGGCCGCCCCATACTGGTCTGCTCCTGCCACCGTGATCTTGTCCATATTGGGTGCCTTAAAATAGCTGCGGGTTGCCGGCGCCTTACACTCTCCCCCCATCCCATCACACCTTGCCGTCAACATTACTACCTGGTCTGCTTTTTTTATCAGCCCGGCCATCGGTTCCCAGACCCCACCATCAGCAAAACGGTCCAGACCCGCCACATACACATCGATCCCCTTAGTCAATAACTGCTCAATTACCTGCACAATGCTCGGGGTAAAAAAGTTAACCTCATCAACTAGCACCGTCTTTGTCTCCCCGATGAGCTCCAACATCTCTTCGGGTTTGTCGTTGTTTACTAGTACCGATGGTATCTCTACGCGGTCATGCGAGACCACTAGTGGCTGTTTGGTGTAGCGCTTATCTAGGTCTGGTTTAAAGACTACGACTCCCCCACCCTCACCGTAGATCCTAATCAGTTCTGTCGTTTTGCCCGCAAACATCGGTCCTGCGATCGCCGTCAACTTGCCATTTTTCATATTAGGCCACGCTCCGTGAGGGTTGAAACAATTTTTTTGTGCACTTTGGCAATTGGCATTAGCTTGCCCTGACTGTCCACGCATTTTATAACTACCCAATGTTTGTACCGTTTGGCCAACTCTAGGTATAGCTGGAGTACCTGTTTTTGGTAGTTGACGTTCGCTTCGTTAATATCTTTGCTCTTGCCTCCTGTATATTCCCGTTTCGCTTTTTGCTCAATCAGTTTTTGACTGATCTCCACAGGGACATACAAAAAGATCACAATATCTTCTTTAGGCAGTTTGTGTTCTTTGTATTCCATCGCATACAGCCAGCGCAAAAACTCCTCCTGCTTCGCTGGTTCGATCCTAGCCGTCTGAAAAGCCATCGAACTCGTGGTATAGCGGTTGGCCACAATCGTGTTGCCTTCTTCTAGCCAGTCGACTATCTCGTCGCGCGCCGTTAAGCGGTCCATCGCATAAAACAGCGATGTTAGGTACGGGCTCGCCGAATCCAAACTCCCAAACTCGCCTGTCAAATATCTCCCGACCATCTTGCCATGAAAACTGGTGTAATACCGCGGAAAATCGATATACTTGTTATTGATCCCCTTCTTCTCGAGATACTTAAGCAACAGCTCTGTCTGGGTTCCCTTGCCACTGCCATCTGTTCCATCGATTACAATCAACTTGCCTTTGCGCTTATGCATCACCACAAAATAATCTAGATTTTTGCGCAACACAGTCCTAATATTCCCCTTGCTATAGTGGGCTACGTACACCTCTGGATGCCCCTCAATCATCATGGGTAGCGGCCGGTCGGCATCTTTGTAATACAGCACTAAAACTGGCTTATCTTTTGATAACGCATGTTCCATCAAAAACGCCGTCCCCCACGAAGGCTTGGTAACATCGGCAATGAGCGCATCGGACTGATCAATGAGGAGTGTTTCCCGCTTATATAGGGCCGCGGCCGAGAGGTTGTCTCCCACTGGCATCTCTGGATCCACCACGTGCTCGTTGATTACCGAATGACCAAGCTTCTTCACTTCTGCCACGATCTGGCGATATACCGGGAGCATCGTCCTATCCAGTGATACCGCGGCGGCAAAATATACTTTCATAGCTCAATAAGTCTACACAATTAATATCTCCTCAACAAGGCAATCAAACTAATACACTCCTACCCACACACCGCAAACCCGCACCCGTAACATTTTTTGCATCCCTCTTCTCTCACCAGTTTGCCCCCGCAGTTAGGACACTCCATCCCTAGCTCATTGCTTTTTTGCACTTCCTTTACAACTTTTGACTTGTCACTTTTCGCTTCAATGTTGGCGCTGCCAACATTTAATACCTGAATGTCGCGTGAGCCATCTCGATAGACCGTAATCCCCTTACAGTGCCGTTCGGCAGCCTGGTAAAACACTGCCAAGACATCGTCGACCGTGGCACTGTTTGGGAGGTTGATCGTCTTAGACACTGCGTTATCCGTATATTTTTGAAAAGCGGCCAACATCTCCACGTGTTGCGACGGCTCCAGATCCATCGCGGTTACAAATACCTCCCTAATCTCTTTTGGGATACTGGCAATATGCTGGATACTCCCACGACGGGCTATCTCTTCCATCAGTTCAGCCGAGTAAAGTCCATTAACATGTTTAATTGCTCGCACCAAATCGGCATTAACCTCGGGTAAGGTATATTGACCCATAGATTTGCGGTAATAGGCCAGGGCAAAATGCGGCTCTATCCCCCCACTGGCGTTGGTCATCATACTGATCGTCCCGGTTGGGGCAATTGTCGTCACGGTCGCGTTGCGGAAATGCTTATACCCCCGCTTTTGCCAAATACTCCCCTTAAAATTGGGGAAGCTCCCCTTCTCCTTGCCCAGTTTGGCTGAGGTCTCCCAGCCCACTTTTTGTACAAAACTCATGACCTCTTCTGCTAACTCGAGTGCGCGCTTTGAGCTATAAGGAATATGTAGTTTAACTAGCATATCAGCCCAGCCCATCACCCCTAGGCCTATTTTTCGATTTCCTCTTACCACCTCAGCTACTTTCTTTAGTGGATACTCGCAGACTGACACCACATCGTCCAGCATCCGCACCGCCAGCTCCACACTCTCTTTTAGTTTATCCCAGTCAACTTCTAATTTGATAATTTGAGAATTTTTGATTTGTGATTCCTTAACGTGCACTGCCAGGTTGATTGATCCGAGGTTACACGCTTCGTAGGACAGTAGAGGCTGCTCGCCACACAGGTTCACTGTCTCGAGCACCCCGACGTGGGGTGTGGGATTGTACTTATTAATCTCATCGACAAATATTAGTCCCGGATCGCCGTTCTTCCACGCCATCCGCGCCGCTTCCTCCAGGATCCCGCGCGCCGAAACCCGAGCCGTCACCTTGCCATTTCGAGGATTAATTAGCTCCCATTCCTCGTTGTTTTTGGCTGCCTCCATAAACTTGTGGGTCACAGCAATCGAGTAGTTAATGTGGGGCAGGTTATAACCCGATTCTTTGCAATGAATAAAGTCAATTATGTCTGGGTGTGACACCGGTAGGGTCACCATGTTGCCACTCCGTCTTTTGCCTGCTTGCAAATAAATATCGGAGGCGTCGTTGACCAGCTGCATCAGAGCCACTGGCCCACACGCCGCCCCGCTCGTCGTGCTAACCATGTCATCTTTTGGTCTGATATGCCCAAAAGTAAAACCGACTCCGCCACCATATTTTTTGAGGATCGACGATTCCTTGAGGGATTCAAAAATCCCCTCAATATCATCCGGCATCGGCATCACAAAGCAGTTGGCCAGCTGGTTGTTAGGCGTCCCCGAATTGGCTAGGGTCCGACCTCCCGGCATAAACCTTAGTTCTCGCATTAAGGTTTCAAACTTTTCTTCCCAGAGCTTCTTATCTTTGCGCTCGGCACTAGCCAAAAACCGAGCAGTCCTCCCAAACATTTCCCCCACCGTTTCCTTAACCTCTCCGCTCTCATCCTTTAAGATATATTTTGCTTTTGCCACGGTTAACGCGTTTAGGCTCAGTCCCACCTCGTCATGCACCCCGAGCGCTCGCTTTGCCGACTCCACTTGCCTTTTTTTCTCTCGATTGAGGATGTAGGCTTTGGCAGTTTTGTAGTGTGTCTTTTCGAGTAATAGCCGCTCCACCATATCCCCAATCTCGGCACTAGTTACCTTATTCAGCCTCCCGTACTGCTTCATGAGCCGTGCCACCACCTCTACCGCCAACTCCTCAGCTAATTTTTTATCCGTTCCCCCTACATCCTGGGCTGCAAGAAATATTGAATCTGCAATCTTCTCAATCTCCAAAACCTGCTCCCTCTCGTTTCTTTTTAGTACTTTCAATTTGAGAATTTGAGATTTGCGCTTCATCGTCTCTCCATCCTACCCGACCAAACCCAAATTCTGCAATAATACAAAGTAGAACAGTTGTAGCGCGAAAGCAAAAAAATTTTAAATCTGAGCAACTGGTGTAACCGACAGCTTCCAAGCAGCCCACTTGCAGTCGGGGTATTTCTCGCACCCATAAAACTTGCCCTTCCGGCTCTTTTTAATTACGACCCTACTCCCACACTCGGGGCAGGTCGCATTCCCAGCATATTCCTGATAAGGGGCTTTGTAGTCACAGTCCGGGTAGCGGCCACACGACAAAAACTTCCCAAACTTCCCGGTTCTTATCACTACTTCCCCTTCTTGGCATTTTGGACATTTTTCTCCCGTAGTTTCGACTTGGACCTTGACCCTTTCCCCTTTTTCTTCAACCGTCTTGACCTTCTCGCTCATTGGCACCCAAAAACTCCGGACCACCTCCACCCATCGCTTCTTTCCTTCTGCCACTTCGTCCAGATCAGACTCCATCTTTGCCGTAAACTCATACGCCATCACGTTTGCAAAGTTTGTCGTCAAAAACTCAACCACTGCCACTCCCACTGCGGTGGGGTGGAAACGCTTCTCTTCCTTGGTCACGTAGCCCCTATCTTGGATGGTACTGATAATCGCCGCATAGGTACTGGGTCGGCCAATCCCTCGCTTCTCAAGTTCCTTAATCAGTCCAGCTTCACTGTATCTAGCGGGTGGTTGGGTAAACTTTTGGGTTGACTCAACCTTAATCAGTGGCAGCTCTTCTCCACTCGTAACGGTAGGCAAAAAGACGTCATCCACACTCTTGCCTAGTCGCATGTACCCATCAAAGATCATCCGTTTCCCATCCGCCTTTAATTCGTAACTCCCGGCTCCCACCAATATAGTTGTCTTGTCGTAGCGTGCATCCTGCATCTGGCACTGCAAAAACCTATTTCTAATTAGCTCATATAGCTTTTTGTCCCTCCCCTCCAGTTCTGGCGATACCTCCAAATTGGTCGGTCTAATTGCTTCGTGCGCCTCTTGGGCACTTGCCGCCTTGGTTTTATAAACCCGCGGCGCTGCGGGCAGATACTCCTTGCCATATGTCTGCTCAATATACGCTCGTGCCGCCGCCACTGCCTCCGTAGCCAAGTTATATGAGTCCGTACGATGGTATGTTATTAACCCGCGCTCATACAGGGACTGGGCAATTTGCATGGTCTGCTTGGCAGAGTATCCAAACATATTCGACCCAGCTCGCTGTAGGAGTGAGGTCGTAAAGGGAGGTTGTGGCGAGCTCTTTTGCTCCTCGTTGCTCACACTCAAAACTGTGTATGTCGCCTGCTCCAATTCCGCAACCACTTTCCTTGCCAACTCCCCGTTCTCGATCTTGGCAATCTTACCCTCTATCTTTACTAGTTCGACCCGCAGCTCTCTTTCACCTTGTCCCTTGTCGCTTGTACCTCCCGCTAATCTAAGGTCAGTAAAAATCTCCCAATATTCTTCGGGCTTAAATGCTGTGATCTCCTTTTCCTTATCCACTATTAACCTGACCGCCACCGATTGTACCCTCCCAGCCGAGAGCCCTCGGCGCACTTTCTTCCACAAAACTGGCGACAAAGTGTAGCCTACTAACCTGTCTAACACTCGCCGAGCCTGCTGCGCATTAACCAGATCCATGTTAACTACCCCGGGGTGGTCGAGCGCCCCCATAATCGCACTCTTGGTTATTTCATGAAATGTCACTCGCTTAAACCTATCCCCAGGTCCCTTGTCCTTCCCATCGGTCAGCAAATACTGCACGTGGTAGGATATCGCCTCCCCCTCCCGATCCGGATCTGTGGCCAGGTAAATCACGTTGGCTTTTTTTGCCAGCGCCTTAAGCTCGGCCACTCGCTTTTTTTTGCTCGACAATACTTGATAACTGGGCGCAAAATCATGCTCGACATCAATCGCCAACCCCCCACCTTTCTCTGGCAGATCTCGCACATGCCCCATCGAGGCTTCGATTTTGTAGTCGTTCCCCAGGAACCGTGATAACGTCTTAGCTTTGGTGGGTGACTCCACAATTACTAAATCCATATGTGATTAAAATACGCGCTTATGCCAGGCGTGTCAACAAATCCGCGACCAACTCTACTACTACTCGACTAACTATTTCTTGCTCTTGCTTCGCAAAATCCTGCAAACTATAAACCATTCCGGGCACCCCCTTGTTGCCCTTTATTTCTCGATTTTCGACCCCCACCCGCACGTTCCAGTACTGGTGTGTCCCAAGCTCCCGCTCCACAGATAGTAGCCCATTGTGGATTTGCGGCCCTTTACCATGCTGAATTTTGTATTTTCCTAGTGGGATATCTAGGTCGTCATGAACAATAAAAATCTCATCGCTCTTTAGTTTGTAAAAGCGTGATATAGCCGAGACTGCCCTCCCACTTTCGTTCATAAAAGTGATAGGTTTAACATATATCCGGTCGGCATTGCGTGATATTTCAGAAAAAAACTTACTTTCTACTTTAAACTCTTCACTTTTTACTTGCTCGACAAGTTTGTTGAGCACCACAAAGCCGATGTTATGTCGGTTGTTCTGATATTTCTCTCCCGGATTGCCGAGTCCTACTATTAGTTTCATGTATATATGATACATCAAGCTAGCAGTGAGTGCAGACTCTGCAAACAGCAAACTAGTGAGCGACCTGGTGCAGATGTGTTTCACAACCAAAAAAGTTTACGCAGGCAGACGGGCCTAGTTCGAGGCGGCTGGCCAGCAGGCCAGAACGCCGTCTTTTTTGAGTGAAATACATCGAACCAAAGCGAACGTCAGTTATTGTCTAGTTTCTTTATAAAATCCTCCGGACTAGACACCGGTATTCCCCCATTCTCTATTATCTCGACCGTCCCCGCATAGCTCGGGTCATTGATCGATCCCGGGATCACATATACATCCTTACCCAGCTCGGCCGCGTGCTTGACGGTATTTTTTACTCCACTCTTATGGGGACTGCTTGTCACAAGCACCGCCGATGATAATCTAACCATCAACTCATTTCGCATCAAAAACTGTGGCCGGGTTGGCCTATTGCCTGGCGGATATGCACTCACCAGTAGCCCACCACTGTCCACGATCTGCTGTTTTAGCTCCCGATGTTCTGGTGGGTAGCAGTAGTCTAGCCCGTGCGCAAGTACCGCTATAGTCTTGCCTCCATGTTTAATCGCGGTACGATGGGCGATCGCATCAACCCCGCGCGCTAGCCCCGACACTATCACGTATCCCTCCCGCACCAGCTCCGCCACAAACTGCGCCGTTACCCGTGCTCCATACGGACTCACTGCTCGTGTCCCGACCACCGCGATCCTCGGCCTCGACAAGCAAGTTTGATCGCCGAGCAAATATACATCCCCACCCATAGCGCTATAATAACAAAACACCCTCCTCTAGAGTGTCTTGCTCAGTAGAGGAGGGTGTTCTAAACATTTTTTATTTATTACGCTATAGCGATCGGTGCTGATGCGGCTATAACTTCAGCCAATATTGCCTCAGTAACATCGGTACAACCATTTTCATCTGGAGTTACCTCCATTAAAGGGTCTGGATTCTCTGCTGACATAACTTTCTCACCTCCTTCATCGTCCGCCTTAGTTATACGGAGGCGGATACTCCGTTTCAATTAATACACTTACCCCACTCCGCCTTACAGCTTCGTTAGGGGTTGTTAGGTCAGTTTGACCTAACAAAAAACCCGCTTCTGTGTGCGGGTTTGTGTATTTTTGCTTTTTATTAGCTCTTATCTACACACAACCCACAACACCCCAGACGAGGAGGTGTTTAAAGTTAATGGTGTAAATACGAGCTTGGCTGTTCATAACTTTTGTTAGTATCCCAAAATTTCCTTGTCCTGACAATATATCAAAGTATATCAATTTTCTCGACTAGCAACCCACTCTACAATTTCTGTTAAGACTTCACCATCAGCTTTGAGAATTTTAGAATTTGTGATTTGAGATTTTGCTTCCTCCACATGCCTCTTTATCTCTGCTTCCAGTTTTTCCTTACCATACAACATGGCAAAACTATGTTTACCCTCCCGACTATCGTTCCCCACCGGCTTGCCGGTTTTTTTGCTATCTCCCCACTCTGCCAGATAGTCGTCGCGGAGCTGAAAAACCCATCCCAGCTCCATCCCGTATCCTGACAACGACTTCATGACTTTCTCCTCTGCGCCCCCGAGCGCCGCGCCAAACTGGAGCGGGAGCACACAGCTATATTCCCCCGATTTCAAAGCCAGGATTTGCAGCAGACTCGCCTCATCCGCCACCTTGAGCACGTCTAACATCTGTCCATAACCCACGCGCGAAAAATACCTCCCCCAAACCTGCATTCCATTTACAATTTGTAAATTGGTAATTGGTGACTTAAGCGTAGCGAGTATCTCCATCCCCCAGCCAAAGGTTAGGTCACCCGCACACATTGCCATCGCCTCACCGGTATGCAGGTCACTGTATCTCGCGTGCACGGTCGCCACGCCTCTGCGCAAACCATCCCGGTCCATCACGTCGTCGTGGATAAGTAGACCGAGTTGAAATAGTTCCATAATCATCGCTGCCCTTACTATCTCCGCTTCGCCTTCCTTACTACCCCCCGCGATCCTATAACCGAGGATTGTTAATAGTCCCCGCATCCGCTTGCCACCATGCGACAGCTCCCGCATCGCCTCAACTACCTTCACTATTTCTGGTGAAATCGCATTTACTTCCGTTAATCTCCGCTCCAGCTCGACCTCAGTTTCTGCGTCTATCAAGGGTTTATACTTACCCACCAAATCACTCAAGCTCATGGGATAATTCTACACCAACAATTTGCCGTCCTTTAAAACCACTTTCTCATCTATCGTTAGCACACTGCCTGGCGTCCTCATATCCTTCACAATATCCCAGTGGATCGCACTCTCATTCTCCCCTCCACCCCTCTTCTCCTTATACGCCCGCCCTAGCGCCATGTGGATCGTCCCCCCGATTTTCTCGTCAAAGAGGGTATTTAGCATCCCTCTAGTAATGTTAAAGTTGGCCCCAACCGCAAACTCACCAAGGTGTCTTGCCCCAGCGTCTGTCTCAAGCATTTTCAGCAGTGCCTCCTCCCCTCGCTCCGCCTTGGCATTAATCACTTTCCCGTCCTTAAATTCTAAGTGTATCCCCGATACTTCATGTCCGAATGCCAGGGTTGGTAGCTCAAAATACACCTCCCCATTTACCCCGTCCGTTACAGGGGCCAAAAAGCACTCCCCATCTGGGATGTTGCGCTCCCCAAAACATGCTTGGGCTAGCCGACCTTTAATCTTTACGTGCAAATCCGTCATCCGTCCAACGACATGGATTTCACTACCTTCATCCATTACTTTTTCTAGTTTCTTTAACTCTTTCTCCATTTTTTTGTAATCAACGAGCACACTCTCAAAATAAAACTCGCGGAGGGCGGACAGGCTCATCCCCGCCTCTTGCGCCATCGCATACGTTGGATAATAAGTCAGGATCCAGCGATCACTGTCGATCATGGGATCCATTAGCGGCCGGATTAGTTTGGACCGCTCCGTCATCCGGGCTGGATCAACCTCCGCTAGCTCCCTCAGGTTTTCGTCTGCCACGATCCGCACGTAGGCGTCGGCCCACGCGATCTTGGCTTTCACCACCTCCTCCGGAACATGCAACAGCTGCCAATCGTTGGCCAGTTTGTAAAATTCGTAGTCTATCCCACTCGTCGCCACGTCCAACATGGGGTAGGCTCCCCGCTTGAGCGTTTCGATATACACCGCCTTGGCTAGTGGGATCCCTAACTCGCTAGTCGTAATCAACACCTTCTCTTTTGGCTTAACCTCCACCGAGTGGTCTAACATAACAGTCGCTAAGGCAAAATCTTGATCAGTCGGAAACATGAGTGCTAGTATACCAACTCATTACCCTTTACGCATTACTCATTGCGCGTTATTTCATTGTCAAAGTTAGTAGCACCGCTTCACTCGCCCCGAGCGAAATCTCACGAGAATACGTTCCCCCGACAATCGTGACCTCAGAATTAACGCTTCGCCCCGACAAATACGTCTCGTTAACCGTATACACCCCGTCTACCAATCCAATCATGCTGTAGGGTACCAGTTCTTCGTGCCTCCCTCGCTCGTCATAATTGACCAGTAACACTCGGGTCACCTCACTCTCATCCCGGCTCGCCAGCGCCTTGACATAACTCCCTTCTCCCCCCACTACCAACCGATACCCAGTCATCGGTGCCAGCATCTCCCAGGCCTTAAACCGCGGCTTCTTGGCCACTGCTCCGTATTTGGGGTTAGTCAGCATCCCCCAACCACCATGTAACTGCCCCTTATCCGCGGGCGCTCCGTCCATAATCTCAAAGGCAAACGCGAGGTCAATATTGGTGTCTACCAGCGCGCGGTTAACTGCCAAATAATGCGCCGCCGCCCACCTGCCGTCATACGCCGCTCCCCGCTCCGGATCTATCCCCCACTCGGTAATATACAGGTCCTGGGCTTTGTGGATCCTAGTTTGCATCATCTCTGTCGCAGTCCGCGCGTCCCGCACAAAAAAATCAACTTCGGTTGCGTACCGATGCCAAGAGAAAAAATCGATCCGCACACTCTCGTCCAACTTGTCATAAAACCCCGTCACCCAGGCAGGATAAAACCCAGTCGTCGCTGGCCCCCCGATCTTAAAGGGCTTGGCCCCCTGCACCCTGTTGGCCGCGTTAGCCGCTGTCGCATACAGGGTCACATAGTTTTTGTTGCCCCCCATTTTCCAGCCCCCAAACAGATCCGGTTCGTTCCAGACCTCGTAGATCACTCCGTCAATCCCGCCCCGGTAGTCGCGGCTATAACGCGCAACTGTGGCCGCGGCGACTGCTCCCCACTCCCCCCAGTCATTGGGAAAATCGAGAATATCACTTTTGCTAATCGCTGTCGGCATGTACGAAATCACAATAAATGGCTTGGCCCCCATGGCTAGGATGTCCCCTACCATCGCGTCCAGCTTTGTCCAGTTGTAAACCAGCTTACCATCGCCTCCCCGGGAGACCACATCATAGCCGTTTAATACATGGTCAATCCGTACGTACTTTACCCCCGTATTCTTAACAATCGGCGCCACCCCATTTAACCTAAAATCAGCCTCTGGCAATTTTTCAAACCCCTGCGCCACCCCATCCCACACCCGCTTTAATCGCCCGTTTGTCTGGCTCGCATCCACCACAATATCGGCGGGAGCATAGCTGGCCCCCGTCAAGTATTTCCAGGCTTGTTGTGCCAGGGGGATGGTTACAGGCAGTAGCGCCAACAAAACCACCACCAAGAGTATTGTCTTAAAATTTTTCTGAAAGTATTTGCGCATTGTCCTAACTATGACATATAATCTCTTGCTATGTCCAGTATAAAAGCCAATCAACTCAAAGGCGGGATGTTTGTCCTCTTTAAGGACGCACCTCACGAAGTGGTCAAGTGTGAGTTTTATTTTCCCGGCAAAGGCAGTGCTTTTGCCAGGACTCGCCTAAAAAATGTTAGAACAGGCAGTGTCCAAGATTTTACCTACAAAAGCAGTGAAACGGTCGAGATCGTCGAGGTCGACACCTTAGAACTACAATACCTCTACGCCGATGGGGACACCTATTACTTTATGAACCCCCGCACCTTTGACCAATTTGAGGTCAAGCAGTGGGTCTTTGATGGCAAAGAAAAGTACCTGCTCCCCGAAATGAAGATGTTCTTTAACCAATACGAAGGCGAGGTAATCGGGGTACGTTTTCCCCCCAAAGTCACCCTCAAACTAACCGAGGCGCACGACGCCGTGGCCGGCAACACTGTCCAAGCCGCCAAAAAACCTGCCATGACCGAAAATGGTTTTGAGGTCATGGTTCCCTTGTTCGTCAAATCGGGTGAAACGATTATTGTCGATACCGAAAACGGCGAGTACGTTAGTCGCGCTTAGCGCTCAGCCGTTAGCTTTAGCCAATTGTCATTATTGCCTGCACAACTCTTGGACTCTACTCTCACCTTCATGTAGTCAACTCCCGAAATTGTCTTAATTGTGCCACTCCTACCCCCATAGGTGGTGTTAGGCAGTAGTTCATTACCATCCTTTTTCCAGATGGTAATCCCAAAGCTAGTGTTATCAATTAGTTCATAACGGAGGGTTAGCGGCCCTGTAATATCTTTGACTTCTGTCATATAGCTGATCGGACAAACACTGGTTTTAACCAGGGTTAGAGTCAAGTGTGAGGTAGTAGTCACTACTTTTTTGGTAGTCGTCGTTGTGCTCACTCCCTTAACCTCCCCACCTTTAGTCGTACTTACACCCTTAGGTGTAGTCGCAGGTGACTCGCTAGGCTTAGTAGCTGCACTAGGTATCGGCGTCGCGGTAGGTGTTGGCGTTGCACTCGCCACTGGGCTCGCACTAGGCGTGGGGAATAAACGGCCAAACAAGCCAGTTGTGCCCCGAAAAGCTAGTACACCCACAACCACTAACACTAGTACGGTCACGAGACCAACAAAGAATTGTTTCATATGTCCTATATTATACGCCACGCTGTCAAATCACTGGACAAAAACAGCATACAGACGTCAATTTTTTGTGCATTGTAAGTATGAGAAGTCAAGAAAAATATTGATGAGCAAGCAGCAGCGGTCGAACCATATTTTTCCTGAAACGAATTTCTCAAAAACAAAAAATTGTAAGTCGAAATGCTGTACTTTAGTTACCAAACAGCTCCTCAACGGGGAAAAACAGTGTATCAGCAATCGAGGGCGTATCGGCAAACAGGGCCACTAGTCGATCCACCCCGACTGCAATCCCCCCAGTCTCTGGCATCCCCATTTTTAGGGCCTGTACAAAATCCTCATCCATCGGGTATTCCGTCTTCCCCAGTTTTTTGCGCTCCAACAGATCCGCTTTGCACCTAGCCTCCTGTTCCCGCCAATCCGTGAGTTCCGAAAAACAGTTGCCCAGCTCATAACCAGCCAGATACACTTCCCATCGCTCCGCAAAACGCGGATCCTTGGCTTTTTTGGCTAAGGCAGCCTGGGCGACTGGGTAGTCATAAATAATCGTGGGTCCAGCCACCCCGAGATGGGGCTCTATTTCGTTGGCCATGATCTGATTCCACATCTCCTCCCACGTCGTCTGCTCGTCTACCTGATACCCCTTCTCCTTCCCTTTTGCTTTCAACTTTGCGCAATCCAGCATCGTCTCAGTCTCTATCCCGGCATATTTGGCAAATGCCTCGGCCACCGAGATCCGCTCCCACGGCGCCCGGAGCGAGTATTCCTTTCCTTGATATGTCAAAATCTGATCCTTAACTGGTAAATTTGCGAATTTGCGAATTTGCGAATTAATGTGCACCATCAACTCCTCAAAGTCTCTCGCCACCGTCATGTAGTCCCCCGGAGTGTGATACCACTCGAGGATCGTAAACTCAGGGTTATGGCGGCTACTCCTCCCCTCCCCATTCCGAAATGACTTGGTAATGGTAAATACGGATCCAGATCCAGCCGACAGTAGCTTCTTTAGCGCAAACTCAGGGGATGATGGCAAAAACCCATCCCACCTGTTCCCCTGGTCATCCTTAAGTTCGGTCTTAAATACTTCGAGAAATGGCTCGGTCGAGGGGGTGGGCAGTAGTAGTGGTACCTCCGCCTCATGAAATCCGCGACCCTTAAAGAAAGCCCGGATCGCATCGATCACCTGCTCCCGCACCCAGTACTGTTTCCACAGCTCAGGATTAGCTTTTAGTTTTTGAAATGTTTTCATTTAGTACCTTAACCTCGCCGCGCCCTGCCGTAGCTAATAGCGTAGGCGGGCCCCTACCTTTACCTTTTTTAGCAATCTCTCATCCGTTAGTAGCTTCCCGCATCCCCGCACTACCGCCGCCATCGGCTCCTCACACACATATACCGGCATACTCGTAGCCTCCGAGATCATTTTATCGATTCCCCGTATCTGCGATCCACCCCCCGCCATCGTAATCCCGTGCTGGATAATGTCCGAGATCAACTCCGGTGGCGTCTCCTCTAGGACATCCATCACTCCCCGCACTATCTGCTGCAGGGTCGGCGCCAGGGCTTCGCGGACCTCACTACTCCCAAACTTCATCGATTTTGGTAGCCCTGATCCTAGGTCCCGTCCTCTCACTACGGCCTGCAGCCCATCACTTTTGCCATCCGAGGCCGCACTCCCCACGCTCATCTTGACCTCTTCGGCGCTCGCATCACCCAATAGCAATCCGTACTTGACTCTGGCAAAATGGATAATCGATTCCGTTAGTTCATCGCCCGCAACTCTGAGTGACTTATTCAGTACAATCCCGCCCAAAGATAGCACCGCGATCTCGGTCGTCCCTCCGCCTATATCGATAATCATTTGTCCCCGCGGCTCATCAATCGGGAGGTTGGCCCCAATGGCCGCTGCCATCGGCTCCTCAACCAAAAATGCTTCCCTTGCTCCCGCCGCCACCGCCGCCTCAGACACAGCGCGTCGCTCGACTTCGGTTACTCCCGAGGGGATCCCAATAATCACCCTTGGCCTCGGCACCTTGGCAATCCAGGGACTGTGCTCATGCACCTTTTTAATATAAAAATCAAGCATGGCCAGCGCCCCGTCATAGTCCGCAATCACCCCATCCCGCAAGGGGCGCACTGCCTCGATCGCTTGTGGGGTTTTGCCCGCCATCAGCTTGGCTTCGCTCCCAATCGCCAAGACCGCCCCCGTTTTTTTGTGGCGCGCCACGTACGATGGCTCCCTAATTAAGATCCCTTTGTTTTTGACAAAAACGAGCGTATTTGCCGTCCCGAGGTCGATCCCCATGTCCATCGAAAAAAGTCCCAAAAGCGCGTTAAGCATAGCGTCCTATATGATAGCACAGACCTGGAGTTAGCACATCAAAAAGCGATCGTAAAACATCAAAGAACATCAAACTAGACATGAAAGTAAATCAGTGCAGACGTCAATTTTTTGTGCATTGTAAGTATGAGAAGTCAAGAAAAATATAGGTGAGCAAGCAGCAGCGGTCGAACCATATTTTTCCTGAAACGAATTTCTCAAAAACAAAAAATTGTAAGTCGAAACTGAGGAACAGATCCTGCTATACTTCTACCATGCAATCAATTATCCAAAACATTCTCTACCTCCTCGTCATCTTTATCCCCCTCACCTTCACCACGATCAACTCTGAGCTTTTTGAGTTCCCCAAATTTATCCTGCTCCTGTCTGGCACCTTGGTGATTATGACTGCCTGGCTAGTCGATATTTTTTACTACAAAAACCACTCACGTCGACCCCATTACCCATTAGCCATCACCGATTATGCCGTCCTCCTCATCCTCCTCACCCAAGCCCTCGCTACCCTCTTTAGCATCAACCCTTACACTAGTTTTTGGGGTTACTACAGCCGCTACCACCAAGGTCTCGTGACCACTATTTGCTACACAATCCTCTATTTTGCCGCTACCATTTACCTGGATAAAAAAAGTGTCCAAAAAATAATCAAAATATCCTTAGGTACGGCTTTTTTTGTTAGCCTATATGCTGTGGCGCAGCGCCTCGGCATCGACAAATCGCTCTGGATCCAGGATGTCGTCAACCGCCCCTTTAGCACCCTCGGCCAGCCAAACTGGCTCGCCGCCTACCTCCTCCCCAACCTCTTCTTATCCCTTTATCTACTTCCAATTAAAAATTCAAAAAATTACTATCTACTATCTACTATTTCCTATTTACTAATTTTTACTGCCCTCCTCCTTACCCGTTCCCGCTCCGGCTTTATCGCCTTTGTGCTCAGCTATGCCGCCTATTATCTCCTCCTCGCTCGTCAATTTGGTTTTTCAAAAATAAAAAAACAACTATCTCTTTCTACTTTCTACGTGATCCTTGTCACTATCTTTATCAGTACTCCCTACACCCCCTCTATCTTTAACCTAATCCAAAGCCAGCCTGCCCGCCTACCTGCAACTGCTGGTGGCGGGGGCACTCAGCTCGATAACGGTGGCACCGAGAGTGGTGATATCCGCAAAATCGTCTGGACCGGCGCCCTCGATCTGATAAAAAAATACCCGCTCCTCGGTACCGGGCCCGAGACTTTTGCCTACACCTACTACTGGACCCGCCCCCCCGCGCACAACCAAACTAGCGAGTGGGATTTTCTTTATAACAAAGCCCACAACGAATATCTCAACATTGCCGCAACCACTGGCCTGCTCGGCCTAACTGCTTATCTCGCCCTTCATTTTGCCCTTTTCAAAACCAGTTTAACCAAGCTGCCTCGCACCAAAAAAACCAACCAGTCGGAGGATGATCAGCTCCGTGCCCTCTACCCCGTGCTCGGGGCTACAGTCATCAGTTTTGCCGTTACCAACTTTTTTGGCTTTTCCGTGATCCCAGTCTATTTACTCATGATCCTACTTTCCACTCTCCCAGCCGCAATCAAAAATGAAAACTCGACATCAGACTTTCAACTAGGTACTTGGCACTTGGTACTTATAATCCCCCTCCTCTATCCTGCCAGGCTCTTCCTCGCTGACACCAACTATGCCCGAGGCAAAGCCCACCTGGATGCCAATCAACCAGCAGTCGCCCTCCCCTACCTCCAAAAAGCCACCGCTAGCCGCCCTGGCCTAGATCTCTATCACAGTGCCCTCGGCGAGGCCTACGCCCAGCTCGGGCAGGTGGAGTCGGCACTCCGCGCGGCCGACTTGACCCGCCGCCTCAACCCCTACCACCTCAATTACCACAAAAGCCGTGCCAAAATCTACTTAACCCTAGCGAGCGCCGACCCACAATACAACCAGCAGGCCGCCACCGAGCTAGAGGCTGCGCGCGCCCTAGCCCCCACCGATCCCAAGCTGGCCTACAACCTGGCCCTGGTCTACACCCGCCTGAGCAAAAACACCGAAGCCAAAGATCAGCTTATCCAAGCGATCGCCCTCAAACCCAACTACGAAAGTCCCTACTATGCCCTCACCCTCCTCTACGAACAAACCAACCAAAAAGATCTAATCCCGGAACTCCTACTATCTGCCGAGACCCACCTCGCCACCTACAGCAGTGCGCTCAGGGAAAAGATTGAAAATTACGCACGATAATAATTTAACTGTATGATTTCCCCCCTCGCCTAGTCTGCGGATTTATTGGTAATAGAGGAGTGGGTTTCTCACTCTCGTCATTAAATCTAAATATATTTCTTAACGCTCTAATCAATCGCCATGTTCTAACATCTTGAGCATCCTTATTCCCATTCTCAGCCATTTGATGTATCAGATAATCAGGAAGATTACTTTTATCTGGTCTCGATACCATGCCTCTCCTTTTTGCTATAATCCTAAATAACTCATTAAACATTACCTATTTACCCCCTTTATGTCAAGCATCCTCTCCGTCCCCCACCCAGCGCTGCGCGCCAAATCCGAGCGCATCCCCACCCTGACCCGAGAAATCCAAGAGGAAATCCACGATCTCATCGACGCCCTCAAGGGGGCGCACAACCCGGAGGGTGTCGGACTCAGCTTTCCCCAGATCGGGATCAACAAGCGCGGCTTTGCCACCTACTTAGAGAAAAAAATCCGAATCTACCTCAACCCCGAGATCCTAGACCAGAGTGAGGAGACTACTCTCGGTGGCACCCCCGAGCGCCCTACTCTGGAGGGCTGCCTCTCTATCCCCCACCTCTACGGTCCTGTCCCCAGAGCCAAAAAAATTAAGATCAAGGCGATCGACGAGCACGGCGTCGAAGTATTAAAGACCTTAACCAGCTTCCCCGCCCGCGTTTTCCTCCACGAGCTTGACCACCTCGACGGCATCCTCTTTACCGACTACACCATTAGACACAACCTCCCCCTCTATTTTCTCGACCAAGAAGCCGACAAATTTATCCAGGTCGAGGATCCCAAAGCAATTATTAAGTGGTAGTAATGTCCTATAGCTTGAAAAGCTTGTCACGAAGAGTATAATCTGGCTACAGAAACAATATTTGAGTATGAACGTAGTGTGATGCGGAGAAATCTCTAATATCCCTTAAGTAAATCTAAATATGATCGAAATTCCACCAATCTCCTGTCCTATTCCCGCTAAACAAGAAGGATTAAATCCGTTTTTAACACAGACTGTCCACTTAGGGAGTGAGCACCTCCCAATTACTAAACGTAAAGAATTGCTACCTCAAGATTCCCTCCTCGCCATTACCGCAGTCGACCCTGATGTATTCAGGGTAATTTACACTCAAGGTCGCAACGGCGATGCCGTCGACCAGTACGTCGCACTCCTCAAAAATCCACAAATCACCGACGATGACCTAGCCAAATTCAAGCACGATAACCTAGACGAAAATTTTATTGATACCCTGCTTCGCGCACTAGGACTAAACGATACCGAACCCATTTTGCACGAATTGTCAAAAGATGAAGAAAAGCCAATCTCTATTTATTTTTCCACAGTTCTTCGCTACGACATCACAACCAATAGCCGGCTCAAGCTCAGTGGTCTAGACAAAAACGGCAAACTCCTCATCGCCGAGCTAGATTTAGACCCCCATAATCTCGACAGCCCATCAACCGTCGAGTATCGCGACGATACTCTGGTTATTAATAACGGCCCAACCCAGTTAGCTCGCCTCGGTACTTTGTCTGCTGAGCCTGATATGCGAGCGCAGCTCTATGCGCTCTTTGCCACCATGTCTCGTAGTGGTGAACAGCCAACGGCCTACATTGGTCCTAGCTACTTTAACCAAAACGAGCTATTCCGGTTTGGGGGTGGTAGACGTATAAAAGATGCAACAACCAAACTACATGAGCAAACCCCTGTTAAACTACAGTATCAAATCGAAGGTCAAAGCATCGCCCAAGAAGCCGCTATTACTATTCCCTCAGGCACCAAACTGACTCTCAAAAAGATCATTTGCGATGATGGTCGTTGTCAGGTTCTCGCGACTGTTGACCCATTAGACATCCCTCAGCAAACCCCCGATATACCTACCTTCATTTCTCAAGTCTATAACATCCCTGGATATATCCCCGAATACCCTTATAACATCATACTCGACTTGGACAAGGTCGTTGTCAGCACGGATCATGTCAAACCTAGTAAAAAGGAAATTTCCGCCCACCTTTGCTATCTCGGCATTACCCACAACCAGATTAACATCGCAATACCGCCAAGATACCAGGGCCCACCGATCTCACAGCATCAACATCACTCAGCGCTGAGTGAGTTTCACCGTCGACAGGTCAAGAAAATGACTATAAGAAGCAAAACATAAAGTTTGATCAAAAACCACAACTACTTTTTTTTCTTCCGATAGTTTTTTGCGATACTATCTAAAAACCACCTTTTCGTCTCATCAGTTCTTAATTTATCAAAATATGCTCTCTGTACCCTGGTTAGGGAAATTGTATCGAGGTCAGCATCCCCCCACTCGATTATCGGAACAAATTTTTCCTCCTCTTCCACCTGCTCCAATTTTTTATTGGCAGCCTCTACTCTCCGGGCATGTTCTACAACCTCAGCTTGAGGCACATCCGGTTCTTGCAGGTAAGGGAGCACTCCCTCCTCTAATTTTCCACCAGTAAGTCCTTCAGCATCCACATACTTACCCTTCAAGGGCACATCCACTATTTCAGTCGGACCCTTACCACCAAGTAATTCTTTAATTATCTCGAATATTTTCATGACGACTATTATATCAACTATATCTTACTCTTGTCTGCTAAAATCTTCTTTATGACGAACCTCATTTTTTTTGGCTCCGATCGCTTTAGCGCCGTAGTGCTCAAAGCGCTCCTTACCCACGACCCATCGCTGGTTACCCTAGTCATAACCGACCCCCCCAAACCAATCGGTCGCAAACAGCTAGTCACCCCAAATGCAGTCGAAAATCTGGCTAATAAGCAAAATATAAAAGTATTATATTACCAAGCTAATAATGATGATTTGATCAATTTTATCAAAGATAAAAACCCGGTCGGTTTATCCGCCTCATTCCCCCACCTTTTTCCCTCATCACTCATCAAATTATTTGATAACAAACTCTTCAACCTCCACCCCTCCCTCCTCCCCCAATATAGGAACGTCGCGCCCGGCCCTTACGCTATCGCCATGGGCGACAGCGTCACCGGGATCTCGCTCTTTCCGATCGGCCTGGGCATCGACAATGGTGAACTAGTCGCTCAGCAAAAAGCACAGATCCTCCCCACCGATACTACCTCCACCCTCCTCACCCGCCTTTTCACTATCGGTACACAGCTCTTCATTAAATTTCTTAGCGATCCCAATGACTCTACACTCACATCTGACATCCCTATCATGCGCTCTTCTGAGCTCATTTTTACCCGCAAACTCACCAGAGAATCTGGATTTATCGAGTGGGCTGTTGTCCAACAATTAATTGATAACAAGCCAATCACCCCCCATGACACAACTAACCCCCTCATCAAGCTCCGCCTCACCCACCACCCGGATCGCACGAGTAACATCCTCCCCGACCTAATCCGCGCGCTTGATGGCTACGAAAAAGTCTGGACCACTGCCCCGAACAAGAGCGGTGATCTGCATGTGTCGCTCTCCCTTTTACCCAACCATAAACTATCAACTATCAACCGTATACTGTTTCAAATCCCAGGAAAACCCCGCCCCATCAGTTATAATAACTTTGTTAAATACTATCTAAAATAGCTATGGCCGAAAAGAATACTAGTGCAATTATTAACTCACTCAACTCAGAGCTTGCTCGCCTATTGATCACAGATCCAAATAGTAAGAGAATAGCTGAAATAGATAAGCAACTCAGACAAATGGCCGCAAATAATGTCACAATCATCGTCGAACCACAAAATCCCGCTAGAGGCAAAGGTGATACTGGTAAAAAAATAACTCCAGAAAGACAGGGTGGCGACGAATAGTGTCAAAAAATTAAACTTATAGTACAATTCCTTAATCAAAATCAACTTATCAACAATTATGCCAAGTTTTGGTGGATACGAACAAAAACAACTATTTATACAGGAGAGTTACGCACCACATAAAGCTGTCGCTACTGCTATCCTTTACAGTATCTACTTTCTGGCAGCAACCAATCTGTCTAAGCTCGCAGAGATGTATGAGCAAGGCGATCTGGCTGCGGGATACGGTTATAGCTCAGGTCAAATTCGCAACATAGTTGATGTCTTCAGTAGCTATCAAAGGTACAATAAGATCTTACTTCTTAATCCACGTTCTAGAAATTTGGAAAAAATCGTCGACCAGGTATCACACCTTAATCACGATACAAAAATATCAACTGCAAAACTCCCTATTACTTCTATCATTATTGCCAACACCAACATTACCGCCGATTATGCAGCTCCAAAACCTGAAGAGTTAGCTTTAGATAACACCTTTAAACTACCTCTCAATCATACAGCGTCCGCCGAACTAAGAAGCATTGGATGGGGGCCAGGTAGACCAGAATTAAGCGGAACACTAAAGACACAACTACACCACATCGTTGTCGGAACTGCTCCTTACTACGTTGCGCAGTTGGGGCTAGTCTTATCTGAAGAGAGTAAAAATAAAATCAGCACTGTCATCACAAAAACTCCAAAATCAACGCCATCTATGCGTCCAATGTTTGTTGGAAGCGGACGAAAGGGCAAAACAGGCAAGCCTAGATTGCACCCAGAAACAGAAGCTGGTGATGAAAATAGGTAACCCTACCTCCCCCACCGCTCCCGGGAGACCCTAATCACTTTGTCCCGGTTTTGGTTGCGGCTCGCAGGTAGTGGCAGTGTCCGGGCGACGAAGGCGCGCCCGCTCATCGATTCCACCATTAGCCGCAGCGCTATCTGATAGTTCTCTAGGTTTACCAGATCCTTATCCGTAAATACCTCCCCAAACTCTTTTTGCATAATCCGGCTGTCATCCGCCCCCATCGTAAAGGCCGCGATCGTTCCGGCATTCCCCAAGATTGCTTTTTGCACCTCGAGCGGTATCTGCGCCATATACTGATTGGCCATCATTAGGTTTAGCTTATACTTACGGGCTTCGGACAGGATTTTGATAA
Source organism: uncultured Pseudomonadales bacterium (assembly GCA_964655755.1). Classification (GTDB taxonomy): domain Bacteria; phylum Patescibacteriota; class Microgenomatia; order UBA1400; family UBA12108; genus GWF. The sequence continues at coordinate 32,124 of CAZZNJ010000003.1, forward strand.
ACGAGGTTGTCGCAAAGTTTTGAAACTCGTCAACATACAAATAAAAGTCGCGCCGCTCTGCTTCGTTTTGCTCGACACGGTTCATAGCCGCTAGCTGAAACTTGGTAATCAACATCGCCCCGATCAGGGCCGCGTTATCCTCCCCCAGCTTACCCTGCGAGAGATTGGCAATGAGGATCTTCCCGTCATTCATCACACCTTCGATATCGATCGAGCTCTGCGGCCGCTCGATAATCGCCCGGATGAGGGGGGAGCTAATAAACTGCCCCACCTTGTTTAGGATCGGCGAGATGGATTCTTGCATCATCTTGTCTGGCATTTTCTCAAATTCGTTTTCAAAGTAGCGTTTTATCACTGGGTCCTTTAGCCCCGCAACCACTTGGGATCGATATCCCCGCTCCGTCAGGATCCGAGGAATATCCACGAGGGTGGCCCCCGGCGTCTCCGACAACGCCAGGAGCGTATTACGCAAAATATACTCGAGGCGTGGCCCCCACGAGTGGCCATACAATTTGTTAAAGATCGCCACAATCCCCGATACGATTAGCTCGCGTTGTGCCGGATCCCTGACTTCCAAAATATTGAGCCGCACTGGCCGATCACGATCTATTGGGTTAAAGTAAATTACGTCATTAATCCGCGCCGCTGGGATAAAGTCGAGGATCGTGTCAGACAGGTCGCCGTGCGGATCAATGATCGCGATCCCCCGCCCTTTTTTGATGTCATCGATCGCCATATTGGCAATGAGGGTACTTTTTCCTGTCCCTGTCTTGCCGAGGCAATAAAAGTGTCGGCGCCGATCCACATCTTTTATCCCAAAGATTAGGTCACGGTTCTTAAAGACAGTCCGCGCAAAAAAGTTTATTTTGGCTTTTTCCTCCTCGGCTGCTCCTTCGGCCACCGGGAGGTTCTCGGGTGGCTCCGAAAAGACTCTGGTCCCCCAGACTATCATCGGGATCTTTACTTTTTCGCTTGGCAGGTGCCACAGGGTCGCCATCTCGGGGACCGATACCACCCGCTTGCCGGTTGGTTTGCGCATTAGGAGCTTCTTCCTCGCCCCCTCCATCCCCAACAGCGGGGTAGAGAGCTGCCAACTATTGCCGTCCGGCCTGGCAAATACGCCAAACACACTAGCTAGCTCCGCTAGCCTCCCTTTGCGGTTACTCCCCAGCCTAAAACTCACCCCAAAGCCTTCGTGTGCGATCTTTTCCTCTATCCCCCGCGCATTCGGCAGGGCTCCCCGTCGCTCGGCATAACCCTGGTTGTGCTGCGTCACCCCCATGCTCCGGCCCCGGTCGATTGCACTCCGCCCCTCCCCCTGCCACGAGGCGTTGGTTGCGGACAATACCCATGACAGCCAGATCACCTCCCCGGGCTCAGCCTTTGACAGGACCGAAAGGTAGGAGTTGATGGGGTCAGTATCGCGAAAATCGCTCCAGGTTTTTAGTGGATAAAAAGACGCCAGGGCTAGTTTTAGCTCGCCTACGTTGAGCCCGCTGACCAGGTTGGGCAGTGGGTCAACCATTGGGGTGATTGTGGCGAGCGGATAAGTGGATTGGATCTGGGCCGTGACAAACTGGGATAGGTGTGCAGAGCAAGTCACCAAAAACCGGATTTTTTGCTCCCAAACCCCGATCTCGAGGGCCACCACTGGCTTGGGCTCCCCCTTAATCCAGATATCAAAGAGTGATTTGTGCAAAATCCGGGGAAAGGTCGAGAGGAAGGTGGCCGCCGACTCTGGCGTCACCTCCGTATCGCGGGGGATCGTAACTAGGTGGGTAGTTAGGGCAGTCATACAACAACTAGTATAGCGGAAAAAAGATAATGCGCTTAGACTCTCTTGTCAAGATCTACTGCGTCGATAACATCCGTAAAACCCTCTTCACTCCCGTTAGGTTTGGGGAGAAAAAAACTAACTAATGCAATAATCCCATATATTGTGCCCCAGAAAGCTTTGCTCAGCAGATCACGATCACCAATTCCAAGATTATTATCGGGATTATGCATATGTAAAAAAGTTACTGTGCATTTGCCATTTCTACCCGTGCCTTGACACTCCGCAAACACTTGGTACAGAGCTTTAGACGGAGCGTCCCTTCACCCATCTGCATCCGGTGGGTATGGAGGTTAGGCTTGCGTACCCGCTGGGTACGGTTTTTGGCGTGCGACACGTTATGCCCCACATCACGCCCTTTTTTGCACAAATCACAAACATTAGCCATAAGAACGATATTCTAACACAAAATTCTACTCAGTAGAAGTAGATTTCATTTTCAATATACGCTCTCGTATTGGACATCTCTCATCTTGATTACACATTAGATGGGGTGCCGGAGCATGATTAAGTGGACTATAAATCGCTCCCATATAAGCAGCATGAAGTTTAAGAGCCTCTTTAAGTAGCTCAAGATTCTCGTCTGGATTAAGTTTTAGATGTTTAGTGTAGACACAAAAATTATATTCAATACCACCTCGATTACCATTCTGCCACTGCTCCCTCTCGAGTGCTGGACAAGAAAAACCCATATTACGCTTAGCGACTTACGCTACCCCTATTTCTAAATATCAGTGATGCGCCGATCGCTATCCCCACAATCACCAGAACTATAACTAGGAGCGAAGTTAGGATCCTCCCGATCACACTCCCCGCTGTGCTCGCAGTACTGGCCTGCTCACCGCTATTTTGCGCTGTCACACTACTGGGTGCTGTGCTCGCGGCCGGTGTCGTGGTGGTGCTACTGGTTACTTTTGATTTGTCAAAGTCAAACACATTTACTTTTCCACTCACTACCACTCTATCGCTGGGCCGACGCACCAACCCGTCACTTTCGGCTGTAATTGTCATCCCGTCAAACGGGCTCGCAATGTTGCCAGAAAAGTATCCTTTATCTACCTCGGCCACGCGGATCATTTCGCCGCGCGCAACTGTTTTGCCCCAAAGCACGTATTTGTTGTAGGTCGTCTCGTAGGGGTAGACCAGGCCATCACAGCGCCCAAACACACGGTAGTATCCAGATTGATAAAGCGAAATTCCCTTGCAGGATACGCTGGAACTGGTTAGGTCCACCATCCCCTCATGCGCCCTGGCATTAGGTGCAAATAAAAACGCCAACACGGCCAAGGCAATTAGTTTTTTCATATGTCCCATAATATAACACAGATTATCCAGATGTCAAGGCGATAGGTTATACTACACCCATGCTCGCGACTCTCTTTACTAGCCCACTCATCTTCCTCATCTGGGCCGCCGCGATCGTCATCGCCTTAACCATTCACGAATATGCCCACGCCAAGGTCGCCGACAGCCTGGGCGACCCTACCCCACGCGCCAATGGTCGCGTCACCCTCAACCCCCTAGCACATCTAGACCCCCTAGGCACTCTCCTCATCGTCGTTGCAGGTTTTGGTTGGGGCAGACCTGTTGCCTTTGATCCCTACAATCTCCGTAATCCCCGGCGTGACACTGCCCTGATCGCCCTCGCTGGGCCTGCGAGCAACCTCGTTTTGGCCCTCGCCCTCTCCGTCACCCTCAACCTCTTTGCCCTCCCACTATTCCTCGATACGCTCTTCGCGATTTTGATTAGTCTCAACGTTTCCCTCGCGATCTTTAACCTTGTCCCTGTTTTCCCCCTAGACGGCGAAAAGATCCTCAAAGGCTTCCTCCCCACTGAGCTCGCAGTCGAATACGATCATCTCATGCGCCAATACGGCACCTTGATCCTCATCCTACTCTTGCTCCCCATCGCTGGTGGGACTTCGCCCGTTAGTGCCCTGATCAGTCCTGCGATCACTTTCCTTACCGAACTGCTTACGTAGCAGACTTGTACCCGTCATCTTAAAGGTCTCATTTGCCAGGTAGACTGCAGCAATGATTACTGTCGGGAAAACGATGCACAGCGCGCCACACCCAGTCTCTCTGATCTCCTGCGGGATACTCTGCCACACTTCCCATACTGCATACCCAACAACACCAATACCCATAAGCTCTATTTTTCTCATGAGGACAGATTATAGGAGATGAGTTAAAATATACAAGCAACGCTTAGGGATGTCGTTCAGCGGTAGGACGGTGGTCTCCAAAACCACTAACGAAGGTTCGATTCCTTCCATCCCTGCCATACAAAATATGTGCGGATTTATTCGCATATTTTTGTATGATAGAGTGAAAATGATGAGAAACTTCTAGGTTCGACTGTGTCCTTCCGTAGTCCTGAGCTTGCCGAAGGACGAAGGAGGATTCCTTCCATCCCTGCAAATATATCAAAGTGTATCAATTACTCGTATTGCAATACTCCAACCAAATTTCCACCTGCTACCTGAGTCAGACCAAAACGCATCGTCTTTTTCGCAAGAAGTACAAATGGCATAGTCATGTACGTGGGTGTCGGACTGGCTTTTTTCGGCGTTGTTGTGATACGACGATTTACATTTTCACCTGCTCTAAACAACGAAGCTGCACCTTCCTCAACATCAAACCATCTATTCGTACCTAACCGTAAAAAGTTCACATCCGTAAATTTCACCCTCTGTACTATTCCATTTATAACTACCCAACCATTTTCTTCTAACATGGCTGTCATATCTTCACAGTCTTTCAATATATCTCTGGAAGTTTGTTGGTAAAATTCGCCGCCCATATCTAGAATTATATATCAACAATTGAAAACTGAGTATTTCCAGACATCACCAAGGTTCGAACATACTCCACTAGTCCCTGCTTGATATATTTTGATATAGTTAACTATTGAAATCGCTTGTCTGTCGTGTTATATTGCAGTCATCAACGCCTCGTCTATGCTTTACCGCTCGACGAGGTTTTTTAATGCTACAATTTAGACATGTCTACCATCCTCTACATCGACGGAGAGAATCTCAAACATTATCTCAAAAGTGTTCTTAAACAAGCCGGCGTCAAAGACGATAAACTTGATCTCGAAAACTTTTCCTACGCTAATTTATTCGACAAAGTCCTCAAAGACATAGCAATCACAGAAAAGCGTTATTATTCCGCCAAAATCCACTTCCACCCAGATAATGTTACTAAGTCAAAAGATTTAATCCTTAAACAAAGAGTTCAGAAGAGCAATCTTGAAAAAAACGGCATCAAAGTCGTTATGAGTGGCAATGTGAGGGCGCAAACCATCCAAGTTAACGGCAAACAAAAGACCATCTTTCACGAGAAAGGTGTTGATGTTCAAGTTGCAGTTGACCTGATAGCGAATGCCTGTGACAAAAAAATAGAAACAGCTATTCTCTGTAGCTCTGACTCCGACTTACAACCAGCAGTCAGAGAGGTAAGAGCAAGAGGCATCGAAATCATCTATCTGGGCTTCGAAAATAGTCCAAACAAAGGACTCTCCTATACCACCAATCGAACCATCCTCATCCGCAACTCCGAAGTGCTAGAAGTTTTTAGGCAATAAGTTCTCGCTCTCTCCACTAGTCCCTCCCCACCTTGCCATCCTGCACATTTGTAATGTAAGCTGTTAATATGTCTGACCTCACTCACTCCCCCATTCCCGAAGATTTAGAGTTTAAGCGAACCGCGCACGAAGAACGTCACCTCCTCGAGACCGTCGATGTCCCTATTGTCACAGTCAGCGCTACCTTCAAAGAACAGCTCAAAGAAAAATTTGGCGAGGACCCCGGGGTTGATACTCCCGACGTCACCTTTAGCCGTGCCCACTACAGTATGGCCAATGCCCTCGTGGTCGCCGCCACCAAGCGTCGCCAAACCTTTTGGATGATCGACCCCACCAACTATGTCTCCGCCCGCGACTGGCCCAAAATCATGTTTACCCAGCGCATGGGACGGCTCATTGCCCGCTCCCCCCTCCTCAAAGAGCTCAAAGATCTCATGGACACACGCCTAAGGAACCAGCTCCCCCTCACTGCAGCCATCAGGGAGCCCCTAACGTATGTCACCGGGCGGGTCGAACGCCCGATCATCAGTCTCCACTACGAAGCTGGCAACATCCTCCTCGAAAACGGCAAAACCGTACTGCAAGTCATTACCGACCCCCACGTTCGTCCCCAGTACCTAACCCACGCTGACAACCCCAAGCTTACCTGGGCAGTTTTTGACGAACCTACCAAGGCTCGGGTTATCGAGCTAGGCTACATCCTCGGTCACAAAATCCACGAATCCCGCGTGCACGTCACTGGCTGCCCGGTTGATCCCCGCATCCCCCAAAAAGACAAAAACACTGCGCTGCGTGGTTATCGCTACCGCCCCCTACGCCTAGCCATTACGACCGGCGGCCTCGGCACCAACAAAGACGAAATCCAAAATCTCTTGGTCCACCTCGCCCCTGCGCTCAAAAAAGGCGAGCTCCACGTCGCGGCCTATGCTGGCGTTCACGAGGATTTTGAGACCATGTTTACCACTTTTGCCCGTACCCACAGACTCAAACTCGGCGAACCAACCGACGACCAGGCCCCCTTCCGCATCTTCCGCGATAACGATATTATCGGGGCTAACGAGCTCCTCCTTGACCACATTTTTCCCTGGGCTGACGGCTTTATTAGCAAACCCAGTGGCGACATGGCCTACGAAGCGATTGCTGCCGGCTGTTTCGTCCTGAGCCTCAAACCCTGGGGCGAATGGGAAGAAAATATCAGAGCCGTCACCGAGAACTGGGGCGTCTCCCTCCGCGCCGACGTCGACAACATCCTCCCCCAACTCCGCGCCATTACCACCATGCCAATTACAAAAAATCTTCCTTGGGTCGAGCTCGCCCTCACCCGCGCCCGCCGTCTCGCACCACAAATTGCGAAAGGTGCCGACAACATCCTCAAGCTACACAGAAAAATATAAAACTTTACAACTAGGTACTTAGAACTTTAAACTACTTTAGTTTCTTGGCTTCTTTGTGCTCGGTGTGTTTTTTGCAGGTCGAGCAGTACTTGCTGGGCGTCATTTTGTCTGGGGTGTTGAGTTTGTTGCGTGTCGTAATGTAATTAAAGGTACTACAGACGCTGCACTTTAACCCAAATAGTTGTCTCGGTCCTTTTTTTGCTTTTGCCACTGCGTACCTCCGTAGCTTTACCCGTTATTAATGCGAAGGGGTATGCGGGTATTTTATCATTGCCCCCTATTGACATACAAGTACTTAACTAGTTAAAGTGTACCTAATGCCCGATACTTTAAACAAACAAACTCTAATCAACCTGTTGATCGACTCCCCTTTGCGTGAGCCAATCAAGATCAACCTCATCGACATTGTCAACAACACCACCGAGCCTGATCTCCCCAAAGTTTATCCCACAATTGTCAAAGAACTAGAGATTTTTCAAAAAGCCACCGAACGTCGCATGAAGCTGGCCGACGAAACTATCACCAAGCTGGGTGGCGCCTCCCCGACTAGTGACCCCGTGACACCTGTCGCTGCGCCTACCCCCCCTACCTCAGCTCCCCCCACACCGCCCCCCTTAGATTTGCCACCCCTTCCTCAACCCTCAAGCGAAGCGCAGACCCCTAACGTAGTCCCGCCCGGGCAGGACGAAGTGGGGCAAGCCACTGTCTCTAGCCCATCAACCCCTCCCATCCCAACCGAACCCCTCAGTGTTCCTCCCCTCGATCTCCCCCCCTTACCCACCGCAACCCCCACCCAACAACCTCCAAGCCAAGAATCAACCCCAAGCGTAGCCCCAGCCGAAGCCGGCCAACTGCCCTCCCCCGAACCCCTCGGTGGCCCCGCCTCCACCCAAAGTGGTGACGAAGCTGCTCTCGCCGAGATCCAAAAAGAACTCGAATCGCTCAAAGCCGGCGTCACGGCCGACGCTGCCCAAACCGCGCCAGCTGCAGCACCTACCCAAGGTTAACTTTTCCAGGTAAAATAGAAAATTAGCTACACTCCAAGTGCCTAGGCACACGGGAAATGCATCCAGGCACGATAGCAGCCTGGGTTGCTGCACATCAAGTTGCGCAGCAACATGAGAAATGTATCCAGACGCAAAGCAGTCTAGGATGCCACCTTAGCTCAGTCGGTAGAGCGGCGCTTTTGTAAAGCGTAGGTCCTGGGTTCGATCCCCTGAGGTGGCTCACTTACTTATAGTTTTCCAACCTTCGAGGATCCGCTTGGCAATCGGCCCTGCCACAGCCGACCCCTCACCCCCTTCTTCGACGATGACTGTTAAAACCATTGTTGGGTTTTCGCCCGGATAAGCGACCGTAATCCACGCGTGCGGCAAGACATCATTTTCCGAAGGTCCTGACCCTGCCAAAGGGATTTGGCCAGCATGCTGGGCCGTCCCTGTTTTGCACAGCACATAAGGCTCAAACTCAAACAAAGGGAAGGCCGTCCCCCCGGTTGCGCAGGCTGCCCGCATCCCCTCCCTAACTACTTCGATCTGCTCCGTTGGGATCCCGAGATCCTCACACTCCGCCTTCTCCTCCCCCAACAACCTGGCTCGGCACACCCGCCCAGTCACTACCGCCGCACTCATCCGCGCCACTTGCAGCGGCGTCGCGAGCAAATCGCCCTGTCCGATCGCCAGGTGGTAGGTGTTGCCCAAAAACCAACTTTCGCCGGTTCGGCGCTCCTTCCAGAGCGGGTCAGGCACCAATCCCGCGGCTTCACTCAAAACCCCGAGTCCCGTGCTCTGTCCTAACCCAAATTTTTTGGCCATCGCAACCAGCCCATCTACCCCCACAGTCTCGCCAATCCGGTAAAAATAAATGTCATTACTCCTAGCTAGCGCTCTGACCAAATCCAATTTGCCCTCGGTCTTGCCAGCTTGATCAAAGTTCCAAGTACCATAGCGATACTCTCCAACCCGGATTTCCCCTGTATCCTCCACTTGAGTCTCCCGATCCACCTTGCCGCTTAGGAGAGCAGCATACCCTGTCACCATTTTAAACACGCTCCCTGGCGGGTATACACCGTTAGTCGCGCGGTTCAAAAAATAGTGTTCTTCGGTATCGATCAAATACTTAGCCACTTCCCCTGGATCATATGCCGGAAAAGAGACTAAGGCGAGCACTGCCCCCTGCATATCCATCGCTACAACCGCCCCCTTAACTCCCCTATCCTCAACTCTCCTCTCTGCCATTGCCTGATACGCGAGCTGCTGCAGCTGGGCGTCGAGCGTCAATCTTACCTCACTGCCTCCCTCGCTCTCATTCCTCCCCCGCTCCCGCACCACCTTACCCGTTGCGTCAACTTCGTGGATTATCCCCCCATCGTTTCCCCGCAGTCGCTGTTCCAGTGCCCGCTCTACCCCGGCTCTACCCACCCGCATCCCGAGGGTGTAACATAACCCCTCCCGACACCCTAGCTCTTCTTGCGTCACTTCGGACAAATACCCGGTCACCGAAGCCCCCGCTGGCCCCAGCGGATAACGCCGGCTCCATGCGCCAGGAGTCGCGACTGCGACTGTTTCGTCGAGCGTACTCTCCGCCAAGATCTCACCTTGTCGATCTAGTATGCTCCCCCGCTTGGCGGTGAGCCGCACTTGCTCGATATGATTCGTTTCCGAAAGTAGTAGCTGCTGTTTTGCTTCAAAAATGTGTAGATACGATACCCGCGCCGTAACTATGGCAAAGAGGAGGATCACTACTACCCAGACCATCCGTACCCGGAGTCTCGTACTCCACGCTGCCTGCTCTGCCGCCAGCGCCTGATACCCCTGTCGTCCTTTTTGGGACACTGTCACGATCTCCTCTTGCCACCTCCCCAAGTTGGTTGCTTGACTCATACTCGCATTATAGCTACTATGGACTTGCCCTGCGAACCTAATAGGGACTGCGAGGAATTTTTTCCTCGACAAAATGTCGCTTTACGGGAGGGTTTGTATCCTTACTCCATTGGAGCCTGGATCGACTCACCCACCTTGGAATCACTTCCGGGGAAAGCTTCATCGCAACCCCCTTTGTCGCAGGGCATTTTATTGCAAATTGTCCAATTTTCAGAGATAATACAACTCTCTCAATGCATATCTACACATCAAGTTGCATAAGCAACATGAGAAATGCCTCCAGACGCGATAGCAGTCTGGGAGACCAGTTGGTAAAATAGTGTTAGTAAAAAGTTAATACCGTCAAAGCCATTTAGCCGACGTAGCTTGCACATCAAGTTGCATAAGCAACATGAGAAATGCCTCCAGACGCGATAGCAGTCTGGGAGACCAGTTGGTAAAATAGTGTTAGTAAAAAGTTAATACCGTCAAAGCCATTTAGCCGACGTAGCTCAGTTGGCAGAGCGCATCCTTGGTAAGGCTGAGGTCTCGGGTTCGATCCCCGACGTTGGCTCCAACATATTGACATTCGCCCTTATTTCGGGTGTACTAAAATCATGTCAATTTCCGAAAAAGTACTACATAGGCTGTATGTTGTCGACCACAAATCAATGTTCGACATCGCCTCAATCCTGCATTGCTCAATCCACAAAATAGAGTATTGGTTAAGAAAATACAATATTCCTCGAAGAAATCGCAGCGATGCCAATTATGCTAAATATAATCCAGATGGCGAACCTTTTACGATCAAGTCCCCTCTCACACCCAAAGAACAAAATCTCTACCACCTAGCCCTAGGGTTATATTGGGGCGAGGGAGGAAAAACAGTAAACCACAGCACTCGCCTCGGCAACTCTGATCCCTCGCTCATCCTCATCTATTACAAATTTCTCAGGGATATTTGTCAAATTGCATCACCTAAAATCCACTTTCACCTTCAAGTATTTAAGGACACAGATATCAGTAATGCAAAGAAACACTGGTCCGATATTCTAAACATCGATCAATCCAAAATAACTACTGGCAAACCAACAAAATCTCTGGGTCGTGGTAGCTATAAAAAAGTTAGTCAGTATGGAGTTATGACAGTGGGTGTCTACAATACCCACTTTCACACTTGGATTATGGAACAACTCCAGCAATTCGGTTATAATCCCCCTGTTAACTAGCTGAGGTACTCAAGCGGTCAACGAGGGCAGACTGTAAATCTGCTGCTTCACGGCTACATAGGTTCGAATCCTATCCTCAGCACAACCGATTATCTACATACCTTAGTGGCTGCACTTCGAGTTCCAAAGGAACCCGAGAAATGCGCCCAGATACGTAGTAATCTGGGAGGCCAGTTGGTAGTACGATAGTTAAGAAGTAAATAGTTTGAATAAATAGCCGACGTAGCTCAGTTGGTAGAGCGCGTTCTTGGTAAGAACGAGGCCTCGGGTTCGATCCCCGACGTTGGCTCAGAATGAATCTAAAAGATAAAACTATTCTCATAACAGGCGCCACCGGCGGCATCGGCAGCGTCCTTTCCCAAAAACTCACAGACTTAGGCGCCAACGTGCTTACCGTCGGCCGTGACCCAAAAAAGCTCGCCACCTATCATGCCGACCTATCCGACCGTACCAGCCGCCAGGAGTTAATCACCCAGGTCCTCGCCAACCACCCCCAGCTCGATGTTCTGATCAACTGCGCCGGCATCGGCATCTACCAACCTCTCGCCACAATCAACCCCACTCAGTGGTACGATTCATACGAGCTCAATGTCCACACCCCCCTCTTTCTCCTGCAAGCCCTCAAGCCCACCCTAACCGTCAACATTGGCTCCTGCTCTGCACTCCAGCATGTGGCACAGCGTAGCCTCTACAACTCCACCAAGGCCGCACTCCGCTCCCTGAGCCTCTGTCTCTCTCAAGAGTTACCGGGCCAAGTCACCCACATTACCCTCGACTCCACCCTCACCCCTTTTGGTCCCCTGTCTCTCGCCGAAAAAGAAATTAAGCAACAGGATGGCAAAGCTTACCTCTCACCTAGTTGGGTAGCCGACCAGATCCTGATCATTATCACTAGCGACCACCTCGCCCCCGAGTATTGCCTGTCCCCAGAATGCTACGACAAATGCGGTGTCTGGCTCAAGCCCTAAAGCAGCAACCCCTGAATAAAGGCCTTGAGATCCCCGTTCATCGAAGGATCCTTAAGGGCAAACTCAATCTGAGTTTTCATATACTCGAGCTTATTACCAGTATCATAGTACTTCCCATTTTTTATCTCAGCGGCCAGCACGTGCTTGCCATCTTTTAGCATTAGCTTAAGCGCATCATTGTAATAAAACTCATCTCCCTCTTTTAGACTGCTTAACACCGCGTCAAGATAGTCAAAGATGTCAGGAGTAAACAAAAATCCTGAGACATTTGCCAGATCAGATGGTGCATTGGCCTTGCCTGGTTTCTCAATAATCGTGGTGCAGTCGATCACGCCTGGCTCTAGTTCGTTGCCCCCTGCAAATCCATATCGGTCATAGTCAGCGTCCGACTTGGCTCGCACACTGGCCATACAAGAATAGCCATATTTCTCATAAGTTGCGAGTAGCTGCCTAAAGCGGGACGGGTCAGCCGCAATAAAATCATCACTCCAGGTATAAATAAACGGCTCATCTCCGATCAAATGACGCACATTCATGAGGGGCGTCCCGTTCCCGTAGGGTCCTTTTTGGCGAACATAAGCAAAGTTAGCCATCGAGGAGATCTTCATCACCGAGTCTAGGAGGGGTTTTTTCTTTTCGCCACCCATTTTCAAGTTCTCAATCAAGTCCGTACTCGGCGCATCAAAATGATCCTCGATCGTCCGTTTGTGGTAGCCCGTGACAATAATAATGTCTTCGATCCCTGCATCGACTAGCTCTTCCACAATATACTGAATTACTGGCTTATCGACGATCGGCAACATCTCCTTTGGCATTGCCTTGGTTTGCGGGAGGAACCTGGTACCAAACCCTGCGGCGGGAATTACTGCTTTGCGGACTTTTTGAAATGCCATATTTATCCTCCAACTTTTTACTTTCAACTTGTTACTTTATAACTTAGAGTGTCATCAACTCCTTCTCCTTATCTTTCCCGATTTCCTCAATTTTGGCAATTGCGCCGTCCACACTCTTTTGCATCGATTCTAGCCAGCCCTTAATACTATCTTCAGAGATCCCCGACTCCCCTTTTTGTGCCTCTATCTCTTCCTTTATTTCCGTCCTGATCTGCCTAATCATTACCTTGCCACTCTCGATCTTTTGGTGCACGAGCTTAACTAGCTCCTCTCGTCTCTCCTGCGTGAGGGGTGGGATCGCAATTTTGATCACCTCTCCATCCACTATGGCGTTCAAATTTAAGCCCGCTTTGTTCACGGCCGCGGCCACTGCCCCAACTAGAGATTTATCCCAGGGCGATATCGTGATCAGGGAGGGGTCGGGCGCCGTAATGGTTGCCACTTCTCTCATATTCATGTAGGTGCCGTATGCTTCGACCTTTACTTCTTCGACGATCGAGGGCTTGGCCCTCCCCGTCCTGACACTTACCAGATCTTTTTTTACTACCTCAATCGCTTGCTCAAGGCGTGATTTCAGCTGAGCCAAGATAACTTCACTCATATAATTTGTAGTCTATCACAA
>CAZZNJ010000003.1:45613-56830 GCA_964655755.1 uncultured Pseudomonadales bacterium
TATAAGGAGACTTCATCATGTCAGATGACACTCAAGTAAAGGTTGATCAAATCGAAGAAAAAGTCGAAGGTGCCAAAGAAGGCGACATCCTCTCCGAAGTCAAAGAACCCAATCCCTATCACGTAGTCTACGAAGAAAACGAAGGCCTCGAAAAAATGGCCAAATGGTACGTTGTCCACACCTATAGTGGTCACGAACTCAAGGTCGCCGAACAGCTCAAGATCCGTATTGCGAGTATGCACGTCGAGGGCAAAATCTTTCAGGCTGTTATCCCAGCCCAAGACAAGATCCAAGTCAAAAAAGGTCAAAAGAAAACCATCAAAGAAAAGATCCTCCCCGGCTACATGTTGATCAAAATGATTGTCGATGACCTCTCCTGGCTCGCCGTCCGCACCACCCCCGGTGTCACCGCGTTTATTGGTAGCGTGGGCAAAAAACCAACCCCCATCCCCGAGCGCGAAGTCGAGACCATCATGAAGTTTATGGAGGTCAAAGCTCCCAAATTCAAGAGCACCTTCTCCGCTGGCGAAGCCGTCAAGATCGTCGATGGTCCATTTGCCGACTTCTTGGGCACCGTTGACCATATCGACGAAACCAAGGGCAAGCTCAGCGTCCTCGTCTCCATTTTTGGTCGCGAAACTCCAGTAGAATTGGATTTTGCCCAAGTATCAAAAATCTAGAGGAGATGCTAAAATAACAACCTAGTTTAGAATTTAGTTATTCGAATTTCTAATTTGTTTAGGATTTAGAATTTCGAATTTAGGATTTAAAAATATATGGCAAAAAAAATTAAAACAATCATCAAAGTCTTCCCTATGGGTGGCGCGGCCAACCCCGCCCCTCCCATTGGTCCCGCCCTCGGTCAACATGGTGTCAACATCATGGAGTTTGTTAACCAATACAACAAAGCTACAGCCGACAAAAAAGGCCAAAAAGTCCCCGCCGAAATCACCATTTACGAGGACCGCACCTTTACCTTTGTCCTCAAGCTCCCCCCCGTCTCCGAGATGATTAAGCAAGAGCTAAAGCTCAAAAGTGGCAGTGGTGTCCCCAATAAGAATAAAGTTGGCAAACTAACTAAAGCTCAGCTCGAAAAAATTGCCAAAGAAAAAATGCCCGATCTCTCTGCCGCCACGCTCGAGGCTGCCATGAAAACCGTCGCCGGTACCGCCAAGAGTATGGGAGTCGAAGTCGAAGTATAATTTATTAATAACCGTTTACTTGATCCCCATCGCGGGTTTAAGGAGGTATATATGGGTAAAAGAAAAGAAACCACCACCGTCGCCCCAAAGAAGCAAAAGTCCATGACCAAATGGGAGGAGCTCTACACAGATCTCTCCCCCCACGTGGCCGAGGCGCTGCGCGGAGCGCGCGTCAAACCAGACCAACTCAAGACCATGGCCGACGGTGAGCTCACTGCCATCGACGGGATCAACGACACCGCCCTCGAAGAAATCCGCACCAAATATTCGGCTGACGTAACTGCTGATCTAACAGAGTCCAGCGCTGTCGCGAGCGAGGCTGCCGAAGCTCCCGTTGTCGCCGAAGAAGCCGGCATTATCCCCCCCAACAAACGCCACGATTTTCGGGGTGGCAAAGCCATGACCACCGCCAAATCCCAGGTCGATCGCACCAAAAACTACAGTCTCGAAGAAGCCGTGGCCCTCGTCAAAAAGACCAATATTACCAGTTTCAATGCAACAGTTACCCTCCACCTCAACTTAACTGCCAAAGATGCTCCTACTCGCGTTGAACTAACCTTCCCCTATGCTGCCGGCGCTGCCAAAAAGGTTGCGATCGTTAGCGACGAGCTTTTGGCCAAACTAGACAAAGGTGTCATTGACTTTGATATCTTGGTTACTAGCCCCGCCTTTATGCCCAAGCTCGCCAAATATGCGAAGCTATTGGGTCCCAAGGGATTAATGCCTAACCCCAAAGCTGGCACCGTGACCCCCAACCCCGAGGCCAAAGCCAAAGAGTTTGAGGGTGGCAAAACCCAGGTTAAAGCCGAGCCCAAATATCCTCTCATGCATGTGACTGTGGGCAAGACCAGTCAGCCCGAAGCCGAGCTCATCGCCAACATCAAGGCGATCATCGAGGCGGTCAGACCAAAATTCATCGTCAAGGCCACCCTGGCCGCAACCATGAGTCCTGGCATCAAACTTGCTTATAACTAATAAGCACGTTATAATAACTACAATCCTCGAGACAACAGGCAATTACCTAAGTCCTGTCTAAGGCAAGTCACCACAAGTCGTGGTATTAGCTGTCATCTGGAGGACAGCTATTTTTGTATTTTGACATTACTATCCAAAATACAACCCCTAACGAAGCTAAGCGAAGTGGGGTCAATACGAAAGGAACCATGCCAAATCAGAAAAATCAAACTCAAGTCAAAGAACTAGAGAGCAAACTCGATTCAGTTAGCGCCATCTTTCTCGCTGACTACCAGGGCATGAACACCAAAGATCAGCGCAATCTCCGCACGGTCGTCCGCGAAGCTGGGGGCGAACTCTTGGTCGCCAAAAACACCCTCCTCAAGATTGCCCTCAAAAATAAGGGTTACGACGCCGAGGCGATCTCCGCTTTTCTCAAAGGCAGCAACGTCACTCTCTTTGCGGGAGCAGATGCGGTCGCACCCCTCAAAGCCCTCGTTGAGTTTGCCAAAAAACAAGACAAAGAACTCCCCCTGGTCAAAACCGGCTTCTTGGGCAAAGAGACCATGACCATCGAAAAGATCAAGCAACTCGCAAGCTTGCCCAGCAAGACCGAGCTCATCGCCAAACTCTTGGGCACGCTGTCTAACCCTGCTCGCAATATGGTCGGCGTCTTGGTTGCTCCGATGCGCAACCTCGTCTACGCTCTCTCGGCCATCAAAGATAAAAAGCAATAATTAGTAATTATTAATTAAAGGAGACAAATATGTCTGATACCGTAAACGCTCTCGTTGAGCAAATCGAAAAACTCTCTGTGCTTGAGGTCGCTGATCTCGTCAAAGCTCTGGAGGAAAAATTTGGCGTTAGTGCTGCCGCCCCAATGATGGCTGCTCCAGTCGCTGGCGCTGCTGCCGCTGCTCCTGCAGAGGAAAAAGACAGCTTTGACGTTGTCCTCGCTTCCGGTGGCTCCAACAAGATCGCCGTCATCAAGGTAGTGCGCGAACTCAACCAGACCCTCGGCCTCAAAGAAGCCAAGGATCTAGTCGAAGCCGCCCCCAAAGTCCTCCTCGAAGGGGCCAAAAAAGAAGACGCCGAAGCCGCCAAGAAAAAGCTCGAAGAAGCTGGCGCGACGGTTGAACTCAAATAAGACTTTTAGTTACAACTAATCCAATAACCCCGCCTTGGCGGGGTTATTGTTGCTGCTACCCCTTCCTTGTTATCACTTTTGCTTAGTTCAACTTATTTACTCATTAACAGAGCTACCCCGTTCTCCTCCAATCATAGCGTCGTAAGCGTCATCTACCTACTTCTCCCCAAATTGCTACCAGATCCCCGAGTCACCAAATCCCAAATAACAGCCCTTACGACCAAACTGCAACAATGCCCCAACCCAAACCATGCAACAAGCTGGCTTAGCTTGCCGTTTAACTACTCACCTCACTCTCCCGTCACCAATAATCCCGGTTAAGGTCTCCAACTCGGGTTAATCTTTATCCACATTCCCCCATTTATCCATACCACTACCTGTAGTGCCGCGCCCCTAACGAAGCTATAGGCGGAGTGGGGTCCTAAGTCGCACAATGTATCTATATCAATCTATTCATTTGTAAACTATTAAACATCATCATAGATCTATACATATCATATACATAATCAAATGATATCCTATTGACACTCACCCATACAATTGCTAATATCAACACATAACTAGTACATAAGCTCGTCGAAGTATGACAAACCAAGTTGACCTCAAAAATCTCCCCGATCTCCTTACTGTCCGCGAAGTCGCCGACCTGCTCCGGGTCTCCCCCCTCACTCTTAAGCGTTGGGGTAAGCGCGGCAAACTCCCTGCCATCCGCATCAACTCCCGTGGTGACCGCCGCTACAAAAAAGAACAAGTCCTCTGGTTACTAGGTATCAACCCCGACCAAAACTAACCCCTCAAACTTGGCTCTGCAAAAACTCCTCAATCTTGGTCCGTACCTCTACTGCACTCCCCGTCCGCATTAGCCCCATCCTCAGTTCGACTGCTCTCGGAAAACCGTGGGCATACCACGCCAGGTGTTTGCGCATCGGGAGGAACCACCTAATATCATCCCCACTAGCCTCAGCAGGCCGAAAAACTCGCTCATAAACCTGCGCATGCTCGACCGCCCATGCCAACCGCTGCTCCTTGCTCGGCTCATCCTCCCCCTCAAATACTGCCGGGTTGCCCTGAGCAGCTCTGCCGATCAAAACTCCGTCTACCCCATGGCGTTCTACTTTCTCCTTTGCACTTGCTACTGATCCCACATCACCGTTCCCCAAGATATGTAGTCCATGCCTGTGCACGATCTCACTTGCCCGCCCGATCACCTCCCAATCTGCGCTCCCCTGATATAGCTGCTTGAGCGTCCGCCCGTGCAGACTAATATTGGCAGGTCTGACTTGGCAGAGTGCCTCGATCCACTCCGCCATCTCGTCGGCACTACTTACTCCGATCCTGGTCTTTACCGAGACTGGTAGCTTGGTCGCGGCTTTTGTTGCCAAAATGATTTCCTGCGCGAGCTTGGGCGTCCGGATTAGGCCCGCCCCACACCCGTTTTCGCTCACGTTTTTGGCTGGACAGCCCATGTTAATATCAATCCCGTCAAACCCCAGGCTCTCTACCAGTTGGGCCGCCTCCACAAAAAACTCAGGCTTATTGCCAAATACCTGCGCGATTTCGTAAGGTGTATTAAAGTGGTGAGGAGATGTTTTGCAGTCAAAAAATTTTGCGCACCTGCCCGCAATGCTGTGCATAGCGCTGCAGGCGGGGGCCGGGTAGGCCGAGCTCGAGGTCGCTGAGTCAGCAGACTCAGATAGACCGCTTTTTTGCGCAAAATACTCCGAACCACTAATAGCCACAAGATCCCTCGCCTTCATAAATTCCTTCAACATCCTCTCCTTCTTTACTCCTTCCGCATAATGCAGCCCGTCCACCGACACAAACTCCGTAAATATCACATCGGGTCGCCCATACTTGGCGACCATGTAGCGAAACGGCGCGTCCGTCACCCCGTCCATGGGACTCATCCCAATCACCGGTTGCTCCCTGCTATATAAAATATCCCAAAACGACATATACTTTATTATAAACTAGTACATCACAATAGTCTTTTTAGCCTCGTCCACAACACCCAAAGTCCAAAGTGAAAGACTCGCATGACCCGCCCGAGTCGCCACGGCTGAGTCAACAGCCGCCACAGCCACTTGGCACCAATCTTATCCATCCAGGCAGGACAGCCTGGTACTATCCCTGCCCACTCGTCCAACACTCCCCCCACCCCCATCGCTACCCGGACTCGTAGATAGGGCCGGTTCTCCTCGATCCACATGTCTTGCCATGGCGACCCATACGCCACCAACAAATAGTGCGGTTCGTACGCATTAATCTTGGCGATTGTCATGCTCGCCTCCTCGTTTTTTTCGAGCTTTACCGTCTGGGCCCCGCTATACCAAGAGATCTGGAGTTGGGGGTATATTTTGCTCAACTTACTCGCCGCTTGCTCAGCTACCCCCGCGGCAGCTCCCAACAAAAAGACTTTTTCTCCGTTTTCGGCAGCTCGCCGGATTATTTGCTCCGACAACCACATTCCGCTGATGCGATCCACTTTTACCTTGCTGCTTTCACCTTGCAACTTACTCGCCCACACCATCCCCCATCCGTCTGCCACTGTCAAGCACTTTTTTAGCGTTTCTCTAAAGCGCACGTTGCCCCGGGCCTCCATTACATACTCTGGATTAACCGTCGCTACGTGCAACATTTCCTTCCTCTGGAGACTAATCTTCTTTAGCACTTGGCTCTTGTGAGTGCCAGATAGAGCCACACCCATGATTTCTACTGGTAAATCAACCTTTTTCTTAGGTCCGATTCTCGATTTTTTTCGATTTTTACTCACTTTTTGCATATTTTTGCCGCTTATAAGCTAGTTACTCTTAGCTCCATCATACTCAAACCGCTCATTTTATGCAAAAACACCATATTTTTTCGGCATATTTAGAGCCCTATATAAAATGAAGTTAGATAAAAGTAAGGTCACAATTTGATTATCCATAACAATATTATTACAAGACTATTATTATTGATTTATTGAACTTAAAAATGACTATATAGAGCAAATAAATTATACAATAATTAATCTTAAATTATAATTACTGCCTGAATATTGACTGGAATTTATCAAAAATATTATAAATCTTCCCCCGCTCCTCATAATTCTGCTCTATAACTAATTAGCTCAGGTCTCCTTTAACTATTAGTTATTATCCTGTAGTAAGTAGGTCCAAACTCTCGCTTGCCGCCTTTTGCCAAGTTAACTGCGCTACCCTTTTGCGTCCGCGCATTTTTAGCTGCTTCGCTAACTGAGGATCTCCCAACACTCCCGCTATTGCCCGTGCTAGTTCATCGACAAAATTTGGCTTAAGCTCAACCACTACTCCCGCCTCTCCCACCACTTCGGGGAGCGCCCCCCCGTTACTAACCACGGTCGGGATCCCGTTTGCCATTGCTTCTAGGACTGGGAGGCCAAACCCTTCGGTCCATGAAGGTTGCACATAAAGCCGCGCTCCTTGGTATAAGCACTGGAGTGCCACGGGTGATACCCTCCCCGCAAACACGATCGCCTCCGCCACCCCCAACTGCTCCGGCAGGGCCAAAACCTCTGCCGCGTCCCACCCTACCTTACCTGCAATCACCAACTTGTGATCTGGATATTCGTTGTGCACCTTGGCAAACGCCCTAATGAGCGACCCCAAGTTCTTGCGGGGCTGTACGGTCCCCACAAACAAAATGTATTTCTTTTCGTCTAATCCATATCTCTCCAGCCCCTCTCTGGTTTCGTGTTTCTTGCTTCTAATTTCTGACTTCTCATTTGCCCCCTCATATATCACACTACACTTTTCTGCATCAATCTCAGTCTCTGCCACCAACTCTCTTTTTGTATTTTCCGACACGCAGATCAGCCGCTCGGCCGCACGGGCCGCATACCAAGTAGATAATGGCAGGTACCATCGCTGTAACCAGTTTTTATATTCTGGCAAATATTTATATTCGAGTCCGTGGATAGTCACGACTGTTTTTAGGTCTCTTTTGCGCAAAAGTGGCAGGGTATGGGCAGGGATCCAGAGGACATCAAGCTTTGTCCCCCAGGTCGCTAACGCCAAGCCGACTTGGGTCCAAAGGAATGGAAAGTTTATCACCTTGACCTTTACGTTGTCATATCCGTCCAATTCGTTTGGTAGTTTTGCGTTTGGACGGATAAAGAGCACAAATATGTGCTTTTTTGCCTTTGTCAGTCTCAGTAAGTGAGTGATAAGCTCATACGAATAGTTTTCGGTCCCGGTCCGCTCCGCAACAAATGCTCTCGAGGCATCAATCCCAATCAACATAGCTTTATCATACCAAAATATATCAAAAATGTTCGGATAGAACTGCCGCTTTGCTGCTTACTTGAGTGCTCGCCGATACATCTCGATATTCTCGACTGCTCTCCCCGTCCCCTTGACCACACACAGCATCGGTTCCTCGGCTACGTAAGCTGGCACCCCGACTTCTTTTGTAAGGAGTGTATCGAGGTTTCTCAAGGTTGAGGTCCCCCCGCTCATCACTATCCCGCGATCAATAATATCACTGGCCAGCTCTGGTGGAGTTTCTTCGAGGACAGCCTTCACTACCCCTACAATCAAAGCTAGCGGGCGGGCGAGCGCTTTGGTGATATCAGTCGAAGTAATTGTAATGGTGCGCGGTAGGCCCGACACCGAGTCTCTCCCCTTAACATCCAGGCTTTCTTCTTTGGGGAGTTTGGTAGCCGACCCGATCTTTAGCTTAATCATTTCGGCTGTTTGATCACCAATAATCAAAGAATGGGTCCGACGAACGTAGTCCGCTATGGCCTCATCCAGTTTGTTGCCGCCGACTCTGGCACTCTTGTGCACCACTACACCACCCAGAGCGATTACAGCAGCCTCGGCGGCTCCGCCCCCGATGTCGAGGATCATGTGTCCGGCCGCCTCCGCAATTGGCATCCCGGCGCCGATCGCTGCCGCCAGCGGCTCATCGATCAGGTAAGCTTCTTTGGCTCCGGCCGAGAGGGTGGCGTCTAACGCCGCTCGTCGCTCAACTTGTGTACACCCTGCCGGTACGCAAATCATGACCTCTGGTTTAAACCACGTACGCGCGCCTACCGAGCGGGTAATAAAAAAACGTAGCATCGCCTCAGTCACTGCATAATCCGCGATTACCCCCTCTTTCATTGGACGGCTCGCCACAATATTTCCAGGTGTACGCCCGAGCATAATCTTGGCTTCGTTCCCCACTGCCACCACCTTTTGATCAATCGCCGAGACTGCCACAACAGTTGGTTCGTTCAGGACGATCCCTTCGCCTGCTACCCAGACCAAAGAGTTGGCCGTCCCTAGATCAATCCCCAAACGTTTTGTAAACATCATCCTATTCTACCACTTATAAGCTATCTGCAGCCTTGCTCCCAACCTAACCTCTGGTTAATTGTGGTTTTCACGGCCGATTATATAATTCCCGCATTACCTATTATTTACCGCACTCCAGGTTAGTATTTGCGGCAATAACTCCCGCTTGACACCCTCTTTATAACTATTTACACTGCAACTACTACCAAAAAACTTGGACATTCCAGATTATGACCAACTTTGACTCAACCACCTACACCATCTCCGAGACCGCCGACAAATTAGATATTTCCGAAAAGACACTGCGGCGCTGGGAAGAAGCGGGGCGTTTTAGCCCATCCCGCACCGTGGGCAATCAACGTCGCTACAGCGTCGATGATCTCCAAATTTTGGACGCCATCAAACACAACCTGATCCCTCACCAAAAAGACCTTTTAACCCTCGAATCGGCCGCCCAGTTTTTGGGCGTAACCGAAGCCACCGTTGAGCGCTTAGTCAAAGAAGGCTCCCTCCACCCTTTTGTCACCGTCAACACCCGCTATTTCCCCCGTCACCGCCTCCTCCCCCTCCTCGACACGCTCCGTCCCGAGCCTCAAATATCCGCTCCCTCGCTCCCTACGCCCTCAGCTACCACTCCTTTAGCTGCGTCAGCCTCCCGCCCCCTCACCTCGCCCGCTCCCCGCGCCCCCGCGCCCATTGCTCCTCCCTCACTCCCCCTTGCTCATCAATACCCATTACTCATTACTAATCTCGTGATCACCCTCACTCTCCTTACTCTCTACCACTTTCTCCTGCGCCCTCCCCAACCCCCCATCAGCCCGAGCGCTACCGGAGGTACCGTCCAAGGCGCCGCCACCAACCCCACCCTCCTCCTGCTCGACGATATGCTCGATAGCGGCACCGGTGGCCTCACTGCAACCACCATCACCTCCAAGCTAGGCACCATCACCCCCAACCTCACCCTCCTGCCTGGAGTCGCCCCAACCTCCCCATTCCCCGGGAGTCTGTACTACGACGCCAGCGCCAATACCCTCAAAATCTACTCAAATAACGGCTGGACTACCCTCACCACTGTCAATGATCTCCAAAAGCTGCAATTTGAACTCGAATCAAAGCTTGCCACCAATTCCCCAAATCAAACAGAGTAAGAGAATATATTATTCTTACTCCGTCAGTTTGCGCTATAATACCCCTATGACTCGCCGTGACCACATCCTCCGCCCCCTGATATTTTTTGCCACCATTCTGTTTGTGCTCGTCGGCACTTACCTCGTGATCCGCTACGCCAAAGGCGACCGCCTGGGTGGGACCGGTGTCATCAAAGGTACGGGCCTCCTCTCGGCCAACTCTTTTCCTACCTCTGCCCAGGTCTATATCAACGGCCACTTGACTACCGCCACCGACAACACTCTCAACCTCGACCCTGGCGAATACCAGATTGAGATCAAAAAAGATGGCTACCACACCTGGAAAAAATCCCTGACCATCACCCCCGAAATCGTCACCCCCACTAACGCCCAGCTTTTTCCCACAAGCCCCGAACTGGTCCCGCTGACCTATACCGGCGCTATCACGCCCACCCCCAGTGCCGATGGCAACTCCCTGGCCTTTGTCGTCGCCAGCGCCTCTGCCAGCACCAAGAACGGTCTCTATATCCAAGATCTGTCGAGTAGCGCCATTAGCTTTAACAAAAATGCCCGCCAGATAAGTCAGACCACTACCGAACACGACTATAGTCGTTCAAAGTTTGTCTTTTCGCCCAATAGTAGCCAGGTGTTGGTTGCTTTTGAAACTGGGGCACACCTCCTGCTCGACACCTCACGCTTTAACAACCCCCAGGAGCTAGTCGATGTTACCTGGCAGCTGAGCACTATCCTCACCGATTGGGAGCTGGAGCTGGCCCGGACCGAACGGGTACGCCTCCTCAAACTTCCGCCCTTTTTCCAAGAAATCGCGACCAGTAGTGGCCAAATAACCAACCTCTACTTTTCTCCCGACAGCAAAAAGCTCCTATACCAAGCTTTGACTAACCTCGAGCTCCCCCCCGACCTCATCCCCCCCCTCCCAGGCAGCAGTACCCAACCAGAGTCACTCAGCCTCACCCCTGGAGCCTGGTATGTCTACGATATTGTCGAGGATAAAAATTTCAAGATCAGCGAAGGCACCATCCCGTCACCTAGTCCCAGTCCCTCCCCTGCAAAAAAACCTGTCACTGCCGCGCCCCCCACCCCTCCTATTACCAAAATCATGTTACTCGCCAACTTAGACCCTATCCCTGCCGAGACCACCAGCAGTCCTAGCGCCTTTAGACAACTCCAGCTCAGCGCCAACCAAGATACAACCCTGCGCCTGATCGCTGCCCAGTACTCCTCGATCTATGTAGACTCCGTCCAGTGGTATCCAGATTCTGCCCACCTGATCCTCCACGGCAACAACAAAATCGAGATTGTCCAGTACGACGCCACCAACCGCGTCACTCTCTACGATGGTCCCTTTGATAGCGGCATTGTCTACCCCTGGCCAGATGGCAGCAAGTTAATCACCCGTATCCAGTTTTCCGAAGGTACCATCCCCAACCTCTACACCATCAAATTAAAGTAAGATAGAATATTCC
>CAZZNJ010000003.1:56840-67910 GCA_964655755.1 uncultured Pseudomonadales bacterium
ACGGGTCTAGCTATAGAGGACTTATGAAGCGACTTGGGTTAAAATAACCTCGTAGCTCCCATAGTTTAACGGATAGAACAGAGGTTTCCTAAACCTCTAATCCAAGTTCAATTCTTGGTGGGGGCACACCACACTACTTTACCCCAGAACCTTTCACCAGCTTCGGCAACAGCTCGATTATTTTTAATGTGTCCTCGTGTTTTATATTTAGTCTATTCTGAAAGAAGTTAACTAAAGCTTCATTAATTTCTCCAGGAACTCCAGCAATAGGATTAGCGAGTTGGTTTAATAAACCCAACATTCCTCGATCAAGCGTCCAATGCTCATTTGCCAACTGATACTGGTGTCGTCCTAGCTCGTTTGGCTTTATTCTACCCGTACTTAGAAGCTTATTAAATTCAATCAATGCTTGACCTTCTTGAGGATCCGCAACTTCCCCAAAATCTTGTTCTATAATTCTCCGGACTATTTCTGCCGACTTCAAGTTGTTACTTCCCTCTCTCAAAATCCGAGTAAATTAGGCACTCTTCCGCATTCTCATACGTAAAAAGTTCCTGATCATTGAAAATTAAGCTAATTTCTTTGTTGGCATTATCGGGCTCATCGCTCGCATGAATCAAGTTTTGGCTCCCGCTCATGGCGTAGTCGCCGCGGATACTCCCTGCCTCCGCCTCATACCCCTTGGTCACCCCCACAATCTTTCTGACCGCCGAGACTGCCTCCTGCCCTTCCCACACCATCGCCACAATTGGAGTCCAGGTCATAAAGGCTTTGAGATCTTTAAAAAATGATTTCTCTTTGTGGTGCGCATACCAGGTGTCGAGCAGCTCGTCCGTAAGCCGCATCATCTTGAGACCAATTAGCTTCAGACCTTTGCGCTCAAACCGGTGCATGATCTCACCAATGAGCCCTCGCTGCAGTCCATCTGGCTTAACTAGTACTACAGTGCGTTGCATGGTCATATCATAACCTCCAATCAACTCTAATTAGCACTATTCTACCACTTTAGGTTGGGAGACAACCACCTGTAACGTTGGTTATCTCGACAAAATCGTCCATACTCAAAAATCCCTCAGCAATATCATTCTTCATTTCAGCTATGAAAAATTGCACTAAATCAAGTCGATTTAAGTGAGCTGATATTCTCAAAAAACCGACATAGATCGCCCTTAACTCTTCAACAGATTTACTATGACAAGTCTCCATATAGTCAGCTATTCTACCACTGCAGCTTGCAACTCTGGCAACTCGCCCCTTTTATGTCCTTGACTCATAGGATAAAATTATATTTTGTTGATTCTGCCCTGCCCATAACAGAGAATTTACCATGACACCACCTCCGTTCGAAAGGTTGATTAAAATCCATCCCATTGACGTAGCCCTCGCTCAGGAATTTGCTTACGATAGATATACCCCAGATAGATTTGATACACCAGAATTTTCGGCGCTGCGTCTAATGCTGACCCACGCAGTGCGAGGTACTCCAATTATTCCTTCCTGGGATAAAAATGAGGCAGATAAAAGTTACGCAGCTCTCGGAGATAAACATCGCGTACTGATCTTGGGATTCGGTGCTTCCGCAAATGCGGCAGCATCAGCAGTCCTCGAAGCTGGGCACATCCCAATAGTCATTGGAGACAAAATTGGCGGTCAAGCTGCGGGTCTAATATCACACGTCCTACACGAAGACACTACCCGTGCTGGGGGTGGCACCAACATTTTACATACAATGAGCCAACCTGGAGTCCTCGCAATACCTGGTCAATGGGTAGATTTAAAAGATGTGCCTAAACTCGTAAAAAAATACGGTATTTCGGCGGTCGTTAATGCCACAGGTAGTCTGATGGAGAAAAGAAGCAAGCCCTTGAGCAAAGAATATGACGGAGAGCAAGTGATCACTATCCGGGAACTCGTCGATGTAGTTAACCAAGCAATTCTACAAAAAATACCTTTAACTGAAACGCAATTTGGAGAAGCCCGATTCGTTGTCGCAGAAGCTGCTGGAAAAGCGACTATGAACGATGGAGTAACAGCTGCAGAAATCTTAACACAAATTTCTCTAATCGAATCTGCAAGCAATGTCAAAATCGACCCACGCAAGCTTGCCAAAACATACCCCAAAGATGTCAAGCTAAAAGAGAGTGAAGCGGTCGCATTTAACTTGCGTAGACTAAATCCAGATATCTACCAGTACCAATCCAACGTTGTGGTTGCCAGAGGAAATCGAGAGACATCGCGCGCGCTTGCGATCTCAGCGAAAGATCTCGCAGATACGAGAGCAATGATAAAGTCAGGTGAGCTACTACCTCAGCTCCTAGAACTACTCAAACAGCGCTACACAGAAAATGCAGATAAAGTCAAAATTATTATTGATAATTTAGACCCATCCGTCGAAGTAGACAAACTCCCCTTCCCTGACCAGAAGGAACTCATGATCGTCCTCGGTGAACTCACACGTCTTCATAACTCCAAATATCAAGCAAAAAACAAGGCGGAATTTTTAGAATGGGAAAAGGGTGTAGGGTTTAGCTTCATCTCAGAGTCAACCGTTGTTGGCGTAATTCGCCACCCTGATACCGGCAAAGTAATCGGAGCAAAAATAGTTAATAATAGGTCAGGCAAAAAACAGTCAGTGCTTGCTAATTTGATTGTTACTGGTCATGGAACTGAGCCTAATCTCCTCAAAGATCATTTAAATGAAAGTCTTGGGGTGCCACATATCGATGTTGGTTTTGCAGTTAGTGGTACCACTATCGCCGCGGCTTCAGCCGAAGCCAAAAAAGCAGTCGCACACCTCGTCACTCTACTCAAAGATGAACCACCAAAACCATCTCATGAAAATATGCAACTAGTCCAAGAAATACACCTACTACAAGAAGAAGCAGGTGCCGCAAATCTAACGGAATACTTTATTAATAGTAGCGATTCTGGATATACCGAAGAATGGCGATTAAGCCCCATCCCAACTCCTCAAGACTTGTCAGATATTCCCACCACTATTCAGCAATATACCGATTTAGTTTTTAATAACCCAAAAATTAAGAGCTCAATTCCTCACGGAGAAAAGCCAAAAATTTACTCAGCAATCAAAACAACAGTACTCACCCGTTACTTTAACCGGTTTTTCCAGAACAAATACCCAGAGCTCAGCGACGACGAAGTAACAAAAATCGCCCTACAATACCAATCAAGATTCTCCCTTAACAAGGATAACAACCTTAAATTTAATGGGTACACCTCGCCAGCAACTATACGTGAAGTAGAAGATGATATGGATCGCTGGATGCAAAATCGTCGACTAAAATCAATTGGCGCAGAAGTAGTTAGAAACGCAAGGCGATACAAGGCTGAGGCCGTAGCCGCTGTTGGTGGGCTGTTAGCTGGCGCTGCCGCCTCCCTCCTAAATGTGGACCCAAAAACTTTTATTGAAGCCACAACAGCAGCCCTGTCGTTAGATAGTGTCGCAGTATCCGCCTTGAGTACAGCACAAGCGCTAGTACCAAAACACCGCGAAAAATTAGGAAAAGCTGCACAAATTGCTGAAATGTTGGGTATTGGCATGCTTGGCGCCGCCTTTGGTTTTGGCCTTACTGAGACATTAACCCCATCGACTCCGACTACTCCCGATTCCACCGTCAAACACGCCCATGGCTATACCCCGATCGACCCACCTTTACTCGAAACTCCCCTCGACCCAACTCCCTCGACTGCTGTCGAGACCTCCCTCCTCACCCCTCCCCCAGGCCTAATTCCCCACAACTTTTCCTCCATGACCGACTCCGAGCTCCTTACCCACATAGAGACTTTCCTCGGTGAAAATAACTGGGAAAACCCAGGCCCATTCCATGATTACAATGGCCGACCAGTCACCCTGGCCGACGTCATCTTTAAAGTGATTCGCTTTAACCAAGACAGCTATACCCCCACAGAAGTCGCTGCCACCCTCCAAATCGCCGAAACCAAAAATCTTGCCGATCTAATCACCCTCATTAGACAAGGTGTCTATCAAACAGTGTTTAGTAACTAAAATCCTCCAACCAAAGGTGTCGGGGTACTCGGAATCGAACCGAAGCCGCACGCACCCGAAGCGCGCATCCTACCACTGGACTATACCCCGCATTGATCCCTATTTTATCGCATCTTCCCTACTTAGCGTTAGGCCCCACCACTACCGACCGCAACTGATCCGCAACAATGATCTCTGCACATACCGCTTTTACCTGCTCTATCGTCACTGCTTTTACCTTCGCAACCACCTCATCCGGCTGTACTACCTCATCTTTGATCAAGGTTCTAGTCCCAAAGAACTGGGCTACCCCCATCGACTCCTCAAGTGACAAGGGCATCCTCCCCAGGACATATTCCTTTGCCTTGTTGAGCTCAGCTGCCGACATTGTGTCGCCTAGTTTTAACATCTCCTCCTTGACGACTTTGAGTGCTTCTGTGAGCTGCGACAGCTTAACTCCCGCCCTAACCGCCAGGTAGCCGGTGTCAAACGTCATGTCCAACTCTGATTTGACGTAGTACGCCAGTCCCCGCTTCTCTCTGATCTCATTAAAGAGTCGGCTGCTCATCCCCCCACCCAACACGATCTGGGCCAGTTGTAGGGCATATCGCCTGGGGTCATGCATCGAGAGTGCCGGCACTCCCATATAAAAATGGGCCTGCTCAGTTTTTTTCTTACATAGTTTAGCTTCTGCCTTACCGTAGCTCCCAGCCGTTGTATAATCCATGATCCCACCAGGTTTCATGACTCCCAGTTTTTCCTCAATCAATTGCATAATTTGAGAATTTGACCCGCCTGCATCGTTTTGCGAAGCAATTCGGGCAGGGAATTTGTGGTTTGTGATTTTGCCCGCTAAGACCACTAGCACATTCCCCCCGTAGTACCACTCGCCCATATAGTTGCGCAAATGCTCGCTGGTAGTCGCCCGGACTGTCTCCTTTGTGCCAATTATTTCCCGCCCCAGACTAGATCCTGCATACATCAAGTTTTCAAATTCCTCCCCTGCCTTGGCCATTGGCTGATCCTCGTACATGTTGATCTCTTCTACTATTACTTCGCGCTCCCGTGTCAGGTCATCTTGAGGTAGGAGTGGGACCGTCAACATTTCTGATTGAATATCGAGGGCAAGGGGCAGGTGTTGGGCTGCGCTCGTGATGTAGTACCCCGTGTATTCTTTGCTCGTAAAGGCGTTCTGCTCCGCCCCGATCCCGTCGACTGCTTCGGCTATCGCCATGGGCGAGGGATATTTTTTTGTCCCCTTAAATACCATGTGCTCCAGCACGTGACTGATCCCTGCCTGCTCCGCCGACTCGTTGCGGCTACCAGTTTTGACCAGGATCATTGTCGTCACCGACTCCACCCCCGCCATCGGCACCAGGAGGACGCGCACGCCGTTAGGCAGTTTTGTGTAGGTTGTGTTAAATCGCATAATAATCCCCTGTAATTATCTTTTACTTTATACTTTGTACTTTCAACTATTATGGTGGACCATGGCGGTTTCGAACCGCCCTCTCCGCAATGCGAATGCGGTGCTCTACCAAATAAGCTAATGGCCCAACTCTCGTATTCTACCTTTAATTTGAGAATTTGAGAATTTATGATTAGAGCATTACAAAACCAAAGATAGCCCCACCCCCACCAGCCCCCCCCCTAGCGCAACCCCAGCCCACACCTTCCCCCCCCTATGGTGTTTTTTGTATACCCTCGCCCACATCACAACTAGTAGCACCCCAAATAGCCAGCTATACTGCCAGCCATAAAACATGTTAATGGCAGTCAAGAGCACCGCATTGACCCCGGCGTGCAAGCTGATCTTCCACTTCATGGTAATAAGCGCAAATACAATCCCCGCCACATAAAATACCAGCAAAACCGCAACTAGCTCCACCTTGCCTAGCTCGTGCGCCAACCAGAGTCCTGCTAGGTGGCATACCAGGGTAAAAGTATACAAGGGCACCCGCTCTTCTCTCCTTTGGATATCCCAATTCTTGATCTGTTTATTCTTAAGCATGATCAAGAAAAAGATCATCGGCACCACCGCGTCAATAAACAACAGGAGCCCCAAAAATCGCCACCGCAAACCCTCCGTTGCCGCAAAGGCTACCGCCAAAAGGATGGCGAGCGGGATCTCCCAAACTGGGTCAAATAACCGAGAAACTACTTCTGCAAAGACGTTCTTAAGTTTTTTCATATTCTGCTCGCTAGCTCTAATTCTAGATTTTTTAGTAGGTTCGCTTTTACTCTGTCTTTTTGACTCTCGCTCATTACCCCTCCTAGACCAGATAATATGTCGTATTTCGGAGGTAGTTCTCTAATCTTAGCTAAAAGTGTTTTATAGTATTTTTTTAAACTAATCCCCGTTCTCAACTCAATAATTTCCTCGTTAACTGGCCAGTTGTTAGACAACATAAACCACGTGTCAAATAAGTCACGGTTTTGTAGTTTTTTCCGGTCTGTGATTGCACACAGCTTGTGTGCCGCCATATATTCTTTAACCATGACCTTAATACTGTATCCCCGAAATGATCTTACTTCGTACTTATTGGGATATTGGCGCGTGTTCACTTCGACTTTAATCTTTGTCTCACCCTTACCATAACTCCCTAGCCAGAACCAGGTAAATCTTTTGATCTTTTCATCTAATATGTTTATATTATCCGCAACCAGTTTTCGGATTTTTTGCTCAATATCACGACTAGGTTCGCCTAACAAATCAAAATCTAGATCGGTCGAAAACCGTGGTAAATCCTCAAAAAAATATAATGCAGTCCCCCCTTTAAACCCGAGTACCGCACCTAGCTCTTTATCACTAATAATCGATAGTAATAGCTTGCTTAGCTGTTGTTTGTGGACATCAATATTTAGCATTCTTTACCCTCCGTGCCACCCTTCCTCCATACACCGCCGATCCTTGTTTTAGTTTTACCATATCCAGTGTGTGAGTTCGACCTAACTCCCATGACCCCTCAGAGTACCATGTATCTAGGACTGCCCGCTCTAGGCTAGCCACTCTGTTTCCCTCCACATCCTCTATACCCCAATCACTCCACAAAATCTTAGGAGAGGCACGTCTATACTCAAACTTAATCCCTCGAACATTGCGTACCACTCGGCGACTGGCTATCGAGTACACTCCATCATAATACTGATCAATTACTCCTTCTGCTTTAAGTACTGTAAATAGTGAAACATAAGAGTTAGGAACTAACTTGTTGGCAATACAATATAGCAAACGTGAATTCGCTCTTAACTCTTTCTCCGTATAATCTCGCTTGGCATATAACCCTCTTGCTAAGGCAAAGATTTCTCCACGCTGAACATAGTACTTTATTAGCTCAAATAATTTCCGCTTGTCTGGATAACCCCAGACCACCGCTAGGTCCTGAGCTGTAAAAATCTCCCCCACTTCCCGCTCTAATTCTCTCAATTTATTCATATTACTGGTAATATTCCTACCACTATTTAACACATTTACACTTTACTCCACTAAAATTATTCCGTCAAGGGTAGATTTTTTACCCTACTAAGGACAATTGAGAAGAATACATAAAACCAACTATACAGGAAAAAACTTGCACTGCTTTTTATTATTCACCTAATCGGTGATAACTTTGTCGAAAAGGACAATGAGGTAAGCAGCCAACCCCACGAAATAATTTTTCTTAGTGGAACCACACTAACTTTCGAAATAATTATTTCTTTTTCTTCTCAGCGGCACGCGCCTTGTCAGCGGCTTCTCGCTTTTTGCGCGCCAGCGAAGAAATCTTGTGAGACATGTTCATTGCCTTTATCATAGCGCCAATACCAGACCCGTAAGGACCAACTGCGCTGAAAGGCTTCGAACGACCTCTCCCTTCAACTTTCATGATTGCCAAGCCAAGCTCAACGGCGACAGTCATATCGACTTGATCGGTGAGCTTAACCCATAAATTTCCAACATTGCCAGTTTTCTGTTCGACTACACGAGACATGTTTCAATCCTCCAATTCGGAATATAGGAATTTTTCTGTTTGGTTCATTGAGTACTCTACCCCACGTCACGGGCACTCAAAACAGAATTTAAAAAAGTTTTTGGGGCCACAACCCACACACATATGAGTTCTAGTCCCAAAAACTATCCTGTACAGTTGTTAACGTGCTAACTTTCTGGATTATATCCTATAACCATTAAATACGCAATAGATACGCACAGATGAAGCGCTGTGGCCACTCTGCTACACTACCTCTATGCCCCACACCAATTACAAACAAATCACCATCATTGGCCCTATTGCCTCTGGCAAAACGACCGCCAGCCAGCTCCTCTCCCGCGAGCTTAGTCTCCCCCTATTAGACGCCGACCTCTTTGAGACCAACCCCTTCCTCGAGAGCTACATCAAAGACACCCCCCGCTGGGCCTTTGCTACTGAGCTTTTCTTTACCACTCGCCGGATCAAAAAACTGGGGTCTATCAAGGAGATGTTAAAAAAATCCTCTGTCATTGTCGACTCTGGCCTGATCATGAGCCACGAAGTCTATACCAAAAACCACCTGGTCCAGGGTACCATGACCGCCTCGGAGTGGGAGTTCTTTACTGATATTATCAAAGACTACACCCGCAACCTCCCCGAGCCAGATATCGTCATCCACTTAACCGCCTCTCCCGAGGCCCAGCTAGCGCGGATTAAGGCGCGCGGGCGCTCTTTTGAGTCCGGCTACACTCTCGAGTACTTGCAGTCGATCACCGACCGTCTGACCGAATACGCCGAGAGCGTCGCCAACCGGCCCGGTGTTACCCTCCTCCCCCACAACACCGAAAAGTCTGATCTCTCTACTCCAGCAGGTCAGTCACACCTCTTATCCAATCTCCACAAAGTCCTGACCTTATAGTGTTTTCCCGTACCCGATTTTTTGCTATAAATCTATTTAGTGCCAGAAACACGCGATTTACACGAAAGGGATCATACGCCAGAAGAAAACATCGCCTGGCTAATCGGAGATTCTCAAGACTCAGCCGAGGAGCCCTGGATCAGGACTATCCTCCGCGCTACCTCCCTCACTCTGACTCTAGCTTATCTCCTCCACCTCACTCGTTCAATCTAAATCCACACTTACAGTTTTGGTTAAAAAAATTCGCAAAAATCCTTATGTCCTACATCTCAGTCGGGGCAGTTATTCCTAAAGTGTTTAACCCACTCGCAAGCACATTTGCTACTGCCTCAACCAGTTCGTATCGAAATCCATTAACCACTCCATCCCCTGCCCCTACCGAAGCCTCAGGCGAAGGGGGGTCCACTACCCGACAAGCCTGATAAAAGGTATTAAATCTCGCGGCCAACTCCGTCACATAAGTAACCAGCATGTGTGGCGAAAGTGTCCTCCCCGCTGCCTCGATTACCTCAGGATACCGGTATAACCATCTAAGCAAGCTGAGTTCCTCAGTTTGTAAGCTAGAAATCTGAAGCTCGAAACTCGAAACAGTTTCTGATTTCTTGTTTCTGATTTCGAATTTGTTCAATATGCTACTGGCACGGCTATAAGCATATTGAACATATGGTCCGGTCGCCCCCTCCAGGTTGGTCATCTTATCTGGTTCATAAATGATATCCCCGCCAATCGCTTGTCGCAGCACAGTGTACTTTAGTGCTCCAACCGCCACTTGATCTGCTACCAATTCCTTTGCTGCCACAGCCCTCTCGCCAATTTTGCCCAACACAACCGCTTTCAGATCATCGAGCAATCCCTCTGCTGTTACCACCTTCCCAGTTCGCGAGCTCATTTTCCCCGTTGTCAGTTTCATTACTCCGTGGGGCAAGTGGGTGGTCTTATCCGCCAGCTCTGGGTATAACTGCCGCATCACCGAGAGCACAACTTTAAAATATTCTGTAATCTCGTTTGCGGTTACGATATAAGACAGGTCATATTTGACTCTCTCGTACTTCGTTTTTGCTAAGCCTAGGTCCTTTGCTTCGTAAGTTGGCAGCCCCAATTTGTTTCGAAAAACCCTAGTATGCAACCCCTCTTTCTCACCCCGATACACTACTGCCCCACCCTCGCCGATTTCTAATATCCCCTTAGCTAGTCCCTCCTCCACTACCGCCAGTCCTACAGGTCCTGCCTCGCTCTCAAAAAAATATTGATCAAATTTTGTCCCGAGCCTCGCGTATATGGTCTCAAAATATTCGAGACTCCACGTTCGACCCACATCGTACAAGGCGTTAATTGCCTCATCGCTGCGCTCATAGATCTGTTTATTGAGTGTGATCATCTCGGCTCTTGCCCCTAACGAAGTCCCGCCACGGCGGGACGAAGTGGGGTCTTCCTCGTATTTGGTCGCCCCCATTGCGTATGCTTCGCCCATAAACTTCTGTCTCTTATTCAAGTCCCAACCTGCAATCTCTTGTAACTTTATACTTTCAACTTGCATCTTTTGTTGCATCCCCCACACCGCCTTGGCCACGTGCAGTCCCACATCCCCTTGGTAGCACGCCCGCTCCACTTCTGCCCCTTGTGCTTCGACCAGCCTCGCAATCGCCTCGCCGATAGTGTTACTCATCAGGTGGCCGATATGCATCTCTTTAAAGGGATTGGGGTCGGTGTACTCAACCATCACCTGCTTGCCCTTGAGTCGCGCATTCCTCCCATACCCTCCCCGTTTGGCCGCCTGGATTTGGGTTAGGAGATACTCCTCTTTTAGCCAAAAATTAATAAAACCCGCTCCCGCCACCTGTAGTTTTGTCGTATCTACCAAAGTAGATAGTTCTGCATCATTCTGTAAACTAGTGATCAGTTTTTCTGCCACTTCTCTCGGCGATTTGTATTGTTTATTGGTGATTGGCAATTGGTTATTTGAGAACATTGCCATTGCAAGGTTAGTACTATAATCCCCGTGCGCCTCGACTTTGGGGTGTGACACGTCAAAATCGGGAACCCCGGATTCTGGCATCAACCCCGACGAGGCAAGCGCTCGTCCTAATGCCTCAGTTATTACTACCTTGGGATCTGTCATAACCTTATTTTACCCTACTCTCCCCTCCTACTCATACCGCAGGGCGTTTAGGGCCGAAATCTTGCGGGCACGCCGC
>CAZZNJ010000004.1:0-47031 GCA_964655755.1 uncultured Pseudomonadales bacterium
TCAAAATTGATATTCCTGGCTGGGAGGCTACAAAAATGGTTAGCTTTTACTGCCTCATCACTTACTTGCTCCACAAAGTAGTCTTTAGCCGTCGCTTCGATCCCGTAGCACTCCGTGGGGTCTGCCACAAACATATTCCCGCCAATTTTTGGGTTAAACTCCTTGATTATCTCCACCGCCTCTTTTGCAGTTGCCGCCTCGAGGATTAGTCTAATGTAGGGCTTACGGATATAGCTAACTTGATCTTCGCTGGTCCTCACAAAGGTCGAGATAAACGCCACTCCGCGCTCATTGAGCCCCCCATAATAGCCGTCCTCATATGGCACTGGGTTCTGGATGATTAGCTTGCGGTAGCGGTCAGTAGGGGAGTCAAAGAGTTTAATCTCGTCTTCGTATCGCATCCACGACACCGGGTCCCTGGTCTTCATTAAATACCAGGTATTATTTATTCGTTTTACTGCTTGTGTACACATATTGCTCCTCCTAACTTGCTCGCATCCTACTCCCCCCTGACCGCCGAAGCGTTTGCGGAGGTGGTTGCTATACATCCTAATTCTAATATGCTAAACTGTCAAAAGTGACGATCACTGTCGTCAGTACTTGTCACTAGGCACTAGGTACTTTCAACTAATATATGGATTATCAAAAAAGAACTATCGAAGTCCTAAAAAATTTTGGCCTGTCCGATAACGAAGCGCTTGTGTACCAAGCATCCGTAGAGCTGGGTCAAACGTCGCCATTCAAAATCGCCAAGGCTACCGGCATTGCCCGAACCACCGTCTATGCTGTCCTCACCGACCTCGCACTCAAAGGCTTGGTCGAGCTAGAGAGTGCGACAGGCCTCATGAAGCAACAAACCAAGGTGCATGCCAAAAACCCGAGTGTCCTTAGGGACATCATCCACGCCAAGCAAAAAGCCCTATCATCGCAGGAAGTCGACATCGTCGAGATTTTGCCCTGGCTCAAAAAAGAATATCTCAAGGACACCACCGACTCTGATTTTCAATTCTTCCCAGGTATGGAAGGTGCCAACTATGTTATGTTTGACTACGACGGGGTCGACGAGGACTCTTATATTTTTGATTATCAGGTGCCGATGGATGCGACTGGTAACACCAAAATGAACAGGGGAGTTGATCGGGGGATTAAGCTCCGCGTTGGCGGTAGGGGAATCGAATACAATTTGACCCCCATGACAGACTGGACCAAACACGTCTTGTCCTACCAGGTGGAGCGTAATCCCCACTATCTTGATCGTGCGGTTTTCCGCTATCTTCCTTTTGAAATGCATGACTTTAACGTCATGGTTCGCCTCAAAGGCGAGCGAGTCTGGATAGTCTCCGTCAAAGACAAAGAGGTCTGGGGGATCAAAATCAGGAGTCATAACCTCGCTACCTCCCTTATATCCCTCCACCAATCCCTCTGGAAAATGGCTACCCCCATTACCAAAGACATGATCGAATCCTGGATGCCCAACCCTTATCTCCAAGCAGAGAAAGCCAAAAAAAGTTAAAATCTCTCCATGGACGAACTAGTCGATATCATCACCCCAGACGAAAAATTTCTTAAAACAGTTAACAAAACTGAGGCGCATCAACAGGGGTTACTCCATAAAACGGTGATTGCCGAACTCATTAATAGTCGAGGCGAGTTTTGTTTTGTCCGCCAAGCTGGGGACAAACAAGACGCAGGCCAGTTTGTTAGCCCTGTCGGTGGTCACGTGAGTGCCGGGGAGGAGTCTGACCATGCCCTCAGCCGCGAGTGTCAGGAGGAGTGTGGTATTACTCCCACCAACTACAAATTAATTGGCAAAACTATTTACAATCGGGAGGTCATTGGTCGCAAAGAAAATCACTTTTTTGTCATCTACGAGATCTACACCGACCAAGATCCCGTCCTAAATCACGAGTCCATTGAGTTCAAATGGATGACCAAAGCCGAGATAAAATCGACTCTCCAATCCAGGCCTGAGACTTTTGGTGCCGCCTGGCACCATGTTTTCAAAACATGTTATCCCAGCTTATATACTTAACTAACGCTTGGCCAACTCGCCGTGATCAACTGTTCTTCTGTCCGCTCCGGGAACTCTTTCCAGATCGCCTCCGTTACAAACGGCATAAAGGGGTGTAATAGTTTTAGCCCTTGCATTAAGATGTGTCTTAATACTGTCAACGCCACCTTCATATCAGTTCGATCTTTTACTTGTTCAATATATATTGCCGCCACTTCGTCCCACATGTAGTGGTAGATTGTCTCTGCCGCCTCCGCAAACCGGAATTTTTCCAAAAGCTCGTCAGTCTTTTTAGTTGTTTCATTAAGTTTGTCTAAAATATCCTTGTCACTCTCCGTTAGTCCATTCATCCCGGGCTCATACCAGTCGATCTCCGTCCCAGCCCTTTCTATCATCATGTGATAAAACCGTGTCATATTCCACAACTTGTTGGCAAAGTTGCGGTAAGCGATAATCTTGTCCTTAGGGAAAGCAAAATCCTTACCATTGGCAGTGCCTGATATTAGTCCCATCCGCAGGGCATCCACCCCATACTTTTCCATATATTCGTCAGGATTGATGACGTTCCCCAGGCTCTTACTCATCTTGCGTCCGTCCAGCGCCCTAACCAGTCCATGAAGGTACACATACTCAAATGGTGGTTTGCCGGTTAGATAGATCCCAAACATAATCATCCGCGATACCCAGAAGCGAATAATCTCCCACCCAGTCTCTAACACTGATGTCGGGTAAAACTGCTTAAAGTCATCCGAATCCGGGTACTTGAGCGTCACCAATGGCCAGTGACCGGAGGAGAACCAGGTATCAAAGGTGTCGGTCTCCTGCAAATATCCCTCTCCTGGTTTCTCTGCTGACACTACTCCCGCCGCCTCTTTCGGGGCAATCAGTGTCTGTAGTCCACTCTCAATCTCCTCAAAACTGTATGTTTTTAGTAGCTCGCTCACTGTTCCACTAGCTACTTTTTTCTCTTTATTCAAAAATGTCACCTGTATTTTCTGGTTTTGACCTGCCCCCAACGTAGCCGAAGGCGAAGTGGGGTACCACACTGGTATTCTGATTCCCCACACTACTTGACGGCTGATCGGCCAGTCATGCATCTCCTCCATCCACTTGGTGTAGGTCACTTCCCTCCACTTGGGATAAATCTTTACCTTCCCACTCGTTACTGCTTCGAGCGCTGGCTTTTTTAATGAGTCTACTTTGACAAACCAGTTGGGTAACACCATTGGCTCTATTTCGTGGCCACCCTTATAACACACCGCCACGCTCTGGTTATACTTCTCATCTACTTTTTCGATTGCCCCCAGCTCCTTTAGCTCATTTACCACCTCTTCTCTCGCACTAAACACCGTTTTGCCCTCCCATTTACCGGCCGCGCTTGTCATCCGGCCATCCATCCCAATCCCGACGATAAATGGCAAGCTATGTTTTTTGCCTGCTTCGTAATCATTTTTGTCATGCGCGGGCGTGAGTTTGACAAACCCTGTTCCAAATTTTGGATCCACTAGCTCGTCCCCGATTATCTCCATCTCCGAACCCGTAAGTGGGTTAACTACCTTTTTCCCAATCCAGCCTGCTCGCTTTTTATCTTTGGGGTTAACCGCGATATGGGTATCGAGCATGATCGTCTCGGGTCGGGTGGTCGCCACAGTGATGTACTTTTCACTTTCACCTTGAGCCTTGTACTTAACGTAGTACAGCTTGCCTACTCGCTCATCGTGCAATATCTCTAGGTCCGCAAACGTTGTCCCACATTTGGGACAATAGTTAACCATGTAGTTGTCGCGGTAAACGAGACCCTCTTTATGCATCCTGGCAAATGTGGCGTAGACTGTCTCAACCACATGTGGGTCTAGCGTAAAGGTATACCTACTCCAATCCACACTGGCCCCCATCGCCCTGATCTGTCCTTCGATCTGGCTCTTGTTGTTTTGCACAAACCCCCAAATGTTCTGGTAAAGAGTCTGACGGTCAAAATCAAAACGGGACTTGCCCTGTTTTTTTAGCTCTCTTTCATACGTAATCTGGGTCTCAAAGCCAGCATGATCTGTGCCAGGGATCCACAGGGTGGGGTCGCCCTTCATCCGGTGGTAGCGGATCATCAAGTCTTCGATTGCAATCATGAGCACATTACCCATGTGCATCTTCCCACTCGCATTGGGTGGGGGTAGGACAATAGTAAACGGCTTATTTCCTTTAACCTTTGACCTTTGACCTTGGACCTCTCTCGGCTTAAACGCCCCGCTTTTCTCCCACTCTTCATAAATCTGGGTTTCTACTGCCTTGTGATCAAAGTTCTTTTCCACAGTGTCTCTCCATAGCTCCCTTCACTATCGAGCGAAGGGGGATCGCCATATGAACCGTATTTTACCAGAGATCATTTCTAATTTGAGGATTTATGATTTGAGAATTACTCTCATTGCCCTGTTCCCCTTAGGTACACTGCCGCCCAGGGTCGATAAACTGTCGAAAATGTTTGGTCTTGTAGGGTTTCTCCGTTCCTGGTCACTTTGTACTCAAAACTCGCCCTTGCTCCGCTAGCCGCCCAGTCCACCTGCTTTGTCGTGCCTGCCGGGAGTGAGGGGTCATCCTGATAAATTGTGGGGAGAGGAGGCGTAATCCCCCAGACCTTTGGCTCAGTTAGCGTGGCCACCCGACCATCACTCGTGCCATATATTTCTATCACTAAATGTAGGTTTTTGGGATCGTTAATCGTCTGGATCAATATATGCCCGGGAGTGTCATTCCTAAATCTAAAGTCCTTCGACGGGGCGATCACGGTAGCGTCCAACCCAGCCTTGCTGTTTTGCTCGTAATACGAGACTCGGTACGAATGTCCCCACCTCTCTAGTATTGGGAGTCCCGCATTCATCGCCGCTCTAAACAAGGTCGTAGATACCTGGCATAAGCCACCGCCATCCCCTAGTATCGTGCGCCCTTGCGAAATAATATAGGCGCTGCGGTAGCCGGTTGCGGCCGAGACCTCTCCCACCATTTTGTTAAAGCTCGCCTCTTCACCAGGGGGGACTAGCACCGTATTAATCCGCTCGGCTGCCAGCCCCACGTTGTAGATCCGGTTAGGGATCGAGTGAGCATAATACGACTCGCCCCTTCCGATCCGCTCCTTGATCCCGAGTTCGTTTACTTTGTCGATCGTCACTACTGGGGGTGTCCGCTCGGCAGCTATTTCGATACTCCTTACCCCTTCCTCGTTCACGATCAACTGTCTGATCCCTTCCTCGACCCTCTCCATTGTCGTCTCAACGTCGACTTTTAGCCCATCTCGGCTTGGCGCAAACTCCGTCACCCGCCCCTCTTGGTAACCAAACTTGGCATCCACTGGTTCGCGGTTTAGGCTCTCGGCAACTGCTTCGACATACTCACTTAACCGCTCCTGGTTGATCCCGCCGGGGCTCCCCGGCTTTGCCTCCAAAAAGCTCAGCAGCTCACTCCCCGCCAGCTCAATGCGGTCGTCGTCTAGGGTCAAGCGAATGGTTTTTGGTAGTAGTCGCTCCGCGCTATCGAGCAAGGCCCGGGTTTCATCCTCTCTCAGTTGGGCGCTCACGATCTGGGTAGGGATCGCCACCTCGCCCGTCTCTAGCTTGGCGACCTTTGTACTGATGGCTTGGTACAGTCGCGCACTATCCACCATTACCCCATCACTGCCGTTCATTACCTCAATTTTTCCTTTGTTAACTCTAAGCTCAGTCGGCACTGTCGGGATCTCAATCGCCTGAGCCATTTCTTCGTAAAGTTTTGTATATGCTTCACTTACCCCCTCCTTTGTTACTAACGCAAATCTTTGTTCCTTGGCGACAAAAACTAGAGCATAGTCCCGGAGATCTAGCCTTCGTCCTACCCGGTAAGCTTGGTTTAAGCTCTCTTCGATGTTCACTGGGATCGCCGATGCCGGCAAACTCCAGCCAAAACCGTTGTAGCTCAGCTTAATCTCGTTCTCCGCCATGGCTTTTTCGATGAGCGCTCTCGCTTCGTCGCGCCTGAGTCCTCCTACCGCCACACTCCCGATCGTGACATTTGGATAAAACTTGCTATGCCAAATTATCCGCACCATCGCCATCATCCCGAGCAGCCCCGCCAAAACCCCCATTAAGTAATAAACAATGACTCGGCTCAGCTTTAGTTTTTTTGTGGGCGATTTTTTCATACGGCTCTGCTATCATAATACATATATACCTAGCAAAACCATGACTGCGTAACTATGCCCAAATTTCCTGATCCTACCAAAAACTACGAGGCCACCCCAGTAGATCCCAACAAGCCAGTCGTCAACACCCCGCCTCCGGCCGAGGTGCCAGTGTATCAGGCCCCAGAGCCCGAGCCGGCTACCCCCCCACCAGGTGCTCCTCCCACCAGTCCTGACGTTCAGCCGCCCCAGCCTAAAAGCAGTGACAACTCCGCTTTTGAGGGTGGTATATCGCCCTCGCCTTTTCGCAATCTTATGCCCCTCCTGATCGGGGCCGGGGTCATCCTGGTTCTCGTTGTCCTCGCCGCCCTCATCCTCCCTCGCTTTAATAAAAAAACCGAGAATGTTACCCTGACCTATTGGGGACTCTGGGAACCCTCCTCCGTTATGCAAGCCGTTATTGCCGATTACGAGGCTGCCAACCCGCACGTCAACATCGAATACTCTATGCAGAGTCCCAAAAACTACCGTAGCCGCCTCCAATCCGCTATTACCGGCGGGACCGCCCCCGATATCGCGCGCATCCACAACACCTGGCTCCCCATGCTCAAAAACTCGCTTACCCCAGCTCCAGAGGACATCGTCCCTCCCACCACGCTCGACGCATATTATCCCGTGGTCAAAAAGAATGCAGCTAGTGGTGGCAAAACCTACGCCCTGCCACTCGGCATCGACGGCCTCGCGCTCCTATATAACGAAGAAATGTTAGCCGAAGCCGGGGCCACCCCTCCCGCCGACTGGAACAGTTTTCGCAAGCTTGCCTTTGACCTAACCCTCACCAACGAAGAAACCAAAATTATCGAGCGCGCCGGCGCTGCTATGGGCACTACTGGCAATGTCGAGCACTGGTCCGACATTTTGGGACTACTCATAGTCCAAAACTCGGGTGATCCGGGCAAACCCAGCACTACCGCCGTCCAGGACGCCATGACTTTCTTTACAATCTTTAGCACCCAGGACAAATCTTGGGATAGTAGTCAGCCAAACTCGGTCTACGCCTTTGCGACTGGCACTGTCGCCATGATCCTGGCGCCCAGTTGGCAGATCCCCGAGATCAAGGCGATCAACCCAGACCTCAAATTTGGGGTTGCTCCCGCCCCCACCTTGCCCTCTACCAAAATCGCTTGGGGCAGCTACTGGATGGAGGCCGTGCCCAAAAGTAGTCAAAACGCGGCCGAAGCCTGGAAATTTATCAAATTTATGAGCAGTGAGGACTCCCTGCAAAAAATCTATGCCGGTGCCGCCCAGGTCCACACTATTGGCGAACCTTACCCCCTCACCAGTATGAATAGCCTCCTCAGTAGCGACCCCCTCGCTGGTCCTTATGTTGCGCAGGCTCCCAACTATGTTTCTTGGTACTTAACTAGCCGCACTTTTGACGAAGGGATCAACGACCAGCTCATCAAATACTACGAAGATGCCATTAACACTATCAATAATGGCAGTACTGTCGATAGTGTGACCAAAACTCTCGATGCTGGCGTCGCTCAGGTTTTAGCCAAGTTCCCCGAGGCTAGCAATCCAAGGTAGAATAAAGGCCTTATGGCTGACCAGGGTCTGACGCAGGCAATTAACCAAACTCTCGCTTACTCGCATCACTTTTCTTACCCCCTCACCCTCCCCGAACTGCACGCCCGCCTCATCCGCCGCAAAATTTCCCCCAATCGCTTAGCCCTGGCCTTAACCTCCCTGGTAAAAACCAAAGTTATTCTCTACAAAAAGCCCTACTATTATTTGCCTGGCAAAGGCGCTGATCTCAAACGGCGGGAGCTCTACACTCTTCTCTCCCAGCCACTCCTCACCTACGCCCACTCCCTCCTCCCTGCGCTCACCAAGCTCCCCACCGTGCGCGCCATTTTTGTCACGGGCAGTCTCGCAGTCAGTAACAGCGACGGGCACGACGACATAGATCTACTAGTCATCACGGATGCTGGCAAACTCTGGTCGACCCGGCTCCTTCTCACAATTTATACCTCCCTGCTCGGTATCCGCCGCACCCGCCGCACCCGCAATATTATGGGCAAACTCTGTCTCAACCTTTACTTAACCACAGGCTCCCTTGCCATTCCCGAGTCCAAGCGTTCCCTCTATACTGCCTACGAACTTATTCAGGCCAAACCGCTCTCCGACCCACACAACCTCCACGCCCAGCTCCTCCACGCCAACTCGTGGCTCCGTGCCTACCTCCCCAACTTTCCCATTCCCAAACCTAGCAATAACCTGGTTTCCGATCTACGATACCCGATCTACGAAAAACTAGCCTACTCCCTCCAATACCTCTACATGAAACCCAAAATAACGCGCGAATATATCACCCGCGACGCCGCCTTTTTTCACCCCCACGATCCCTCACCACCCACAATTACAATCCACAAACTATAAACTATTAACCATTAACCATATGATCTACACCATCCAATCAATCACTAAGCTGGCCACCCAGCTCCGCCGCCGCCAGCAAACCATTATCCTGGCAACTGGTTTCTTTGATCTCCTCCACCAGGAGCACATCAAGTTTTTGCGCGCCGCCAAAAAAACCGGAGACATCCTCATAGTTGCGGTTGAGTCCGACGCCCGCGCCCGGGTTATCAAGGGGGAGGGCAGACCAATTGAGCCACAAGCACTTCGCCTTAAGCACTTGGCTCCCTACGCCGACTACCTTATTGCGCTCGACCCAAGTTTTAACAACCCCAAAGCGTTCGAAAGCTTGATCAAAGCCGTTAGGCCCACCCACCTTGCGGTTAGTAGTCACACCGCTCACCAAGATAAAAAAGCCAAGCTCGTT
The DNA here is from genome assembly GCA_964655755.1 of uncultured Pseudomonadales bacterium. Classification (GTDB taxonomy): domain Bacteria; phylum Patescibacteriota; class Microgenomatia; order UBA1400; family UBA12108; genus GWF. The sequence continues at coordinate 9,001 of CAZZNJ010000004.1, forward strand.
GAAAAATATGGTGGCTCACTCAAGGTTGTCCACCCTCATAACCCCAAGGTCTCTACTTCGATAAAAATCCAACAAAACAAAGTATAATATCTCTGCGCTTGACTCGTAACTTTATACTTTTACCTTGTCACCCGCGCCACACACCATGTTCGAAACCTATATTTACACCCCCTTTTTTAATATTCTAGTTGGCCTCTACGCCCTCCTCGGCGCTATCTCTCCCGACCTCGCCGACATGGGGATTGCCGTTATCATTTTTTCAATTATCGTCCGCATCGTAACCTTTCCCTTGACTTTAGCCGGCGAAAGAAGTGAGGAGGAGAAACAAAAAATCCTCGACAAAGTAACCGAAGTCAAAAAACTCTACTCCCACGAACCCATCAAGCAAAAAGAGGCCATCAAACTGGTCCTACGGAGCAACCTCCGCACTGTCCTCGCCACCACCACTAACCTCACTATTCAGCTCGCCATCATTCTGATGCTTTATCGTATTTTTAACACTGGCCTCGGTGGCAAAGATTTTCATCTTCTTTATGACTTTATGCCTCACCCAGATACGATCAACCTCAACTTTTTGGGCAAATACGACCTCACCCACACCAACGCCTACCTCAACCTTGTCCAGTCCATCATGATTTTTGTTGTCGAGGTCCTCATTGCGATGCGCTCCCCCCTCCCAGTCTCGCGCAAAGATAAAATCCTCATGCAGGTTATCCTACCGATCGGGAGCTACCTCATCTTTATGTTCCTCCCCTCCGGCAAAAAACTCTTTGTCATCACCTCGCTCGCTTTCTCTGCGCTCTACAACGCTCTCCGTCTCGCCCAGGACTGGGGGAGCAAACTCATGGATCGCCTAACTCCCCAGAGCGAAGCGGAGCCTGAGCCTGGCGCCGCCCCCACCAAGGTCGAAGGGGAGCAACCTCCCCCTCCCGCCGCCCCCGCAACGTGATACAATTTGCTTATGTTTGACAATCTTGTGGTGTCATTTTTAGCGGATGAGGTCGTAGGTGGCTTCTTTATCTCTGTTCCCCCCGGCCACGTCGCCTGTCTTTATGATCGCGGGCGCGGCGTCCTAAAACAGGTTTATGGCCCTGGCCTCCACCTAAAAATCCCTTTTTGGCAGATCGCCAAGCTCTTTAATGCCCAAGTTCTTGAATATACGATCCACAAAGGGTTTGATTTGAGTAACAAAGAGAAACTAGGGGATGAACCAATCAAAACTAGCACCAAAGACGGCCAAGCCGTCATCGTCGAGGGGAGTATCCTTTTTCGGATCGACAAACAAAATGCCCCCGAGCTGTGGGAGAACATCGGCGAGAATTTTGTGAGCAAAGTGATCAGGCCTTTTAGTCGCAGCAAAATCTCCTCGGTATTTACCACAATCGAAGCGAGCGCAATCAAAACCTCCCGCGCCGAAGTCGAGGCTCGCCTCAAAACCGAGCTCAACACCGAGTTCCAAAATCGTGGCCTTATCTGTGAGGGCGTTTTGCTCTCCGAAGTCGCGGTAGGTTAAACTAGTAGGGTATGTCCCGCCAAAAAATCTCAGAGTATACTGCCAAGACGCTACTTTATCCCGTCTTCAACCTCGATTTTCGGGGCCTTGCACTGACCCCCGCCACAACCAAAGCAGCAACTGCCCAGCATTTTGGCGATACCAACCTGGTGCTCAAGGTCGATCAGGGTATCAAAAAGCGCGGCAAGCTGGGGTTAGTCAAGCTCAACCTCACCCCCACCGAGATCCCCAAAATCCTCGCCGACTGGGCAAAAAGCGGCTGGACCAACTTTTTGGCCGAACCCGTCTACGAACACAGCGCCTCGTCGGAGCGTTACTTGTCCCTAACCCGCGTCCGCACTGGCTGGCAGATTAATTACAGTCAGGCTGGTGGGGTCGACATCGAATCCAATTGGGACAGTGTCACAACCAACATCCCTACCCAACTCAAAACTTTTCTCAACACCACCTTAATCCCCGTGCTCGATGCTCATCACATCTCCTTTTTAGAAATGAACCCGGTTGTCGTGCGAGGCAACAAAATTATCCCGCTCGATATGGCAGTCGAAGTAGACTCGGCGGCCACCGACCTCCCGACGCTCCCCGACCGCTTACTCTCCGCCTCAGAAAAGGCGATTGCCACCCTCGACGAACACACGCCCGCTAGTCTCAAATTTCGCTTAATCAACCCTAGCGGTCGCATCTGGATGCTCCTCTCGGGTGGGGGAGCCAGTCTGGTGCTGGCCGACGAAGTGGCCGACCTCGGCCTGGGCGACGACCTCGCCAACTATGGCGAATATAGTGGGGCTCCAACCGATGACGACGTCTACTCCTACACCAAAATCATTCTAAAACAGATGCTTTCACCTTTAACCTTTAACCCTGGTCCTCATGCGCTCATCATCGCTGGCGGCGTCGCCAACTTTACTGACGTCAAAAAAACTTTTAGCGGCCTCATCCGCGCTCTTAGTGAAAAAACTCACGACCTAAACGCTCACCATGTCCGAGTCTTTGTCCGCCGTGGTGGCCCCAACGAGGAGGCCGGCCTCACCCTCATGCGCGACTTTTTGATCCAGCACAATCTCCTCGGATGTGTATACGGTCATGACGTCCCCCTCACCCAAGTTGTTTCCGAAGCCAAGGAGTACTTGTCATGATCAGCCTCCCCGGAATCAGAGCCCACGACAACAAGCTCCTCGTGCTTGGCAACCACGAGGGTATCATCCAGAGCGTCCTCGATTTTGATTATTTATCAGGAAAAAAAACAGGGAGTGTTGTGGGGATCGTCACTGGCCGCCGTGGCTTTGCCAAGTACTTTTGGGGCAGGAACGAAATTTTGATCCCCACCTTAGCATCTCTTTCAGCTTTTACCTTGCACCTTGCTTCTAATACTAATCTCTGGCTCCTCAACCTCCTCTCCGGTAGGCGCGCCAAAACCTCAACCGAAGAATTCTTTCATCACTTCCAGAAGGGTGTTGGCGCCGCCCTTTTTGCCGAGAACGTCCCCGAGCTCCACGCCCAACAACTGATTATCTCCAACCAACCATCTACCACAAACCATAAACTACCAACCAAACTCATCGCCGGTCCTGCTTCAGTCGGCCTACTCGTCCCCGGGTATTTAAAACTCGGCCCCATCGGGGGGATCACCCCAGCCCAAATTAACGCCTCCCACTTAACCAAAGCCGGCAACGTGGCCATCCTCTCCGCCAGTGGTGGCATGACCAATGAGCTCATCAACATCGCCATCTCTGCTGGCCACCGCCTCAGTTTTGCTCTTAGTTTTGGCGGCGACCGCTTTCCTGTTTTGTCCCCCCGCGAGGCCTTTTTGCTCGCCGAGACAGATCCCGAGACCGACGTCGTGCTCTATTATGGTGAGCTGGGGGGCGTTGACGAGTATGAGCTAGTCCAGCTCAAAGCGGCGGGCCAATTTACCAAAACTGTGATCGCCCACATTGCCGGCACTGTCGCTAGCCTCTTCCCCGAATCACCCCAGTTTGGCCACGCCAAAGCCAAGGCCGATACTGCGCGGGTAACCGCCACCGCCAAGCGCGAAGCCCTAAAGAGCGCCGGTTTCTCCGTCAGTCGCTCCTTCTCCGAATTTATCAAGCTAGTAAATGAGCTAAAATAACTCTATGACTGATCTCACCTCCCGCACTCACTCCCTCTTTACCTCTACCATTAGTGGTGACATCGGCGGCGAGCCTAGCGTTCTTGGCCAAAATCTCACCAAGGTTGCAACCTCCCAATCACTAGCTTACCTTGCGGGCAGTCTCTGGATTGGCCGCCCCCTCAAATCCAAAAAAACCGAAAAAGCGCTTGACCTCGCCCTTAAGTTATTGGTTGATCACGGCCCCTACGTCTCTGGCGCCGTTAACACCATGATTACCGCCCGCGCTGGCCGTGACCTAGTGAGTTCGCTCGTTTCTGGTCTCCTCACCATTGGTCCCCGCTTTGGCGGAGCCGTCAATGGCGCCGCCAAAATCTGGTTTTACTCGGTATTAAATAGTGCAGATCCCGCCCAAACTGTCGAAGATTTTGCCAAACGCAAAGAGTACATCCCCGGCATCGGTCACCGTAAATATCGCCTAGACAATCCCGATCCTCGGGTCCCACTCCTAACCAACCTCACCAAAGACTTTCCTCATCCTCACCTCGATTTTGCGCTCAGTGTCGAAAAACTAACTACGGCCAAAAAGCCCAACCTCATCCTCAACGTCGACGGTGCCCTCGCCGCTGTTATGCTCGATCTTTTGTCACACGAAGAAAAAATGGCTCGCGATGAGCTCGTCACCCTTATCGAAGCCGAGTTCTTTAACGCCATTTTTGTCCTCGCCCGGTCCGTTGGCTTAATCGGCCACTACCTCGACCAAAAAAGACTGGGAGAGCCCCTTTTTCGCTTGCCCGATACCCAAGTCTTTACCCCTTAACCTACGCCGTGCTTATCCACGTATTGACACTCGCTCCCTCCGTTTGCTAACATAGCACTCGCAGTGATACACTGCTAAACAAGCATTAACAACTATGTACTACGTACCATGTACTATGTACTAATTATTAGGAGGTTCCAATGAATCTTGATCCAAAGAAATTAACTCCCATGCCAGGGTATGTCCTAGTTCAACCTCAAGAAAAAACCACCCAAACTGCGGGTGGCATCTTTTTGCCCGATAATCACGACGAAAAACCCCAGGCCGGCACCGTCCTCGCGATAGGTGGCGACTGGCACACCGAACAGGGCGCTACTCTCAAATCCCCAGTCAAGGTAGGTGACCGCGTAGTCTACAAAAAATGGGGGGGCAACGACGTCAAAATCGGTGAGGTCGAGTACCAGTTCCTCAAATTCGAAGACATCCTAGCAACTATTAAATAACTATGAGCTATAAACCATTAACCATTAACTAACTCGGAGGATATATGACCGCCAAACAAATTACTTATAGTAGCGACGCCAGAGCCAAATTGGTTGTGGGCGTCAACAAGCTCGCCAACGCCGTGAGTGTTACCTTGGGTCCCAAGGGTAGGAACGTCGCCCTCGACAAAAAATGGGGTGCCCCCAACATTATTCACGATGGTGTTAGTGTTGCCAAGGAGATTGAGCTCGAAGACAGTTTTGAAAACATGGGAGCTCAATTAGTCAAAGAAGCTAGTGTCAAGACTGCCGACGTCGCCGGCGACGGTACCACTACCGCCACTGTTCTCGCCCAGGCGATCGTCAACGAAGGTGTCAAAAACATTACCGCGGGCGCCAACCCCATGGTCATGCGCCGCGGCCTCCTCAAGGCCTCTGAGCTCGTCGTGTCCGAACTAAAGAAAAAAGCCAAGGCCATCAAGATCGACGACGCTGCCAGCGTTGCCACCATCTCAGCAGGGGACGCCGCCCTCGGCGCACTCATTGCCGACGCTCTAAAGAAAGTCGGTGGCAAAAATGGGGTCGTCACTGTCGAAGAAGGCCAGGGTTTTGAAACCGTGGTCGAGCACAAAGAGGGGATGAGTTTTGACAAAGGATATGCCTCAGGCTATTTTGTCACCAACCCCGACACTATGGAAGCCGAGATGGAGAACCCCTACCTGTTGATCACCGACCAAAAGGTGAGCAGCATCCAAGAGCTCGTGCCATTTCTCGAGCAGTTTGTCAAAGTTAGCAAGAACCTGGTAATCATCGCCGACGACGTCGAAGGTGAGGCCCTGGCAACTCTAGTCGTCAACAAAATGCGCGGCACCTTTAACGTCCTGGCTGTCAAAGCTCCAGGGTTTGGGGATCGTCGCAAAGCCATGCTTGAGGATATTGCCGTCTTAACCGGCGCCACTGTCATTAGTGGTGACGTGGGCCGGAAACTCGACTCCGTCCGAGTCGAAGATCTTGGGCGCGCAGACCGCGTCGTCGCCAGCAAAGACGAAACCAAGATCGTGGGTGGTAAAGGCAACAAAGCCTCCCTCACCGCCCGCGCAGCCCAGATCCAAGCCGAGTACGACAAAAGCACTAGCGAGTTTGACAAAGAGAAGCTCCAGGAGCGACTGGCCAAACTCACCGGCGGGGTAGCTGTCATCAAAGTTGGCGCCCCCAGCGAAGTCGAACTCAAAGACAAAAAAGAGCGCGCCATCGATGCTGTCGCCGCCACCAAAGCCGCCCTCGAAGAGGGGATTGTGCCCGGTGGCTCTGTCGCCTTGCTCGACATCGCCGGCAAAATGGTAGCCGATGCTGCCATGTCCGCTGACGAAAAGACTGGCTACATGCTCGTTAAGTTTGCCCTCGAAGCGCCCTTTAAAAAACTCATGGAGAACGCCGGCCTCCCTGGTGATCAATTGATTGCCAAGGCTCGCGAAGCCAGTGCTTCGGGGATGGGCTTTGACGTGATGACGCTCGAGAGTGTCGAGACCGCCAAAGCGATCGACATGATCAAGAGCGGCATCATCGACCCGCTCAAGGTTGTGCGTACCGCCGTCCAAAACGCTATTTCGGTGGCTACCATGATCCTGACCACCGAATGTTTGGTAACCGAGATCAAAGAGGACAAAAAACCCATGTCCGCCGCTAACCCCGGTATGGACATGATGTAATTTATGTCGCACTAGCGACCTGAAATATCCTAAGCATTGCCGAAGGATAACCCACAACAACATAGCCCCGCTTGCACGCGGGGCTATTTTATGTCATATATAGCTTATATGAAAAAAAGTAAATCCTTCAAGGTTAAGAAAAACGTTTCCGCTACCCCAACTAAGGTTGCATGGGTTATTGGTATAGGTCTAGGCACATTATTGTTTACATACATTATATATGGGATAACACCTCAAAAAGCAGACATATTCCTAATTGAAGACAATGTCTCAAAATATGGTGAGACAGAGATAATGGGCAAAGTTCAAAAAGATACCGCCGTAGGAGTTGAGGGTAATTATTTCCTATCAACTCAAGATAATAAATTTATTTTAATAGATACTCAAGAAGAAATGGATGAATTTATTGGTCGTAAAGTTTTAATCAAAGGCTATCTTACGCCCGCTACCAACTTCGGACAACCAGAAACAATAAAAGTCTATACTCTTAAACTGGAATAAAAATAATGAAAAACAATAAACAATCCAAAATTAACTCCATCAATAGCAATAGTAAGAAGCTAACTATATTTTCAGTGTTATTCATAGTTTTTATTGGTTTAACATACTCAATAATTCAGTTGGTCAACGGAACAGGCCCATTAGCGAGCTTGCTGGCAGTAAGCCCATCAATAAATGAAACAAAGACGATATGTACAAGAAGACTAGATGGTAAAAAAGAATGTAGGACGTTTGAGACAGAAATCAAAAATAATGTAAAAACCACCACCACCACCTCAGAAATTATATCAGATACTAGTGGCACCAATAAGCAAGTTGAGTATAAGTTTGAGGCAGTGAAAAAGACTGCAGTAGATGATAAGGGAACACAAATTGGAAATTCTGTCACTATAGAAACGCGCAAAAGCATTGACCCAACATCAAAAAAAGAAGAAGTTTTATCAACAGTAACAACTGTTCAGGCTCCTCAGCCAAAAGATGCTAATGGCAATGTTATTGGTCCAGGAGAAGTAATTAGTGAAGTTAGAACAGGCGATATTTCTCTGGGAGTTACCAGCTACAAGTCGGGTGATAAAGACAAAAAAGATGCATGCGAAAAAGATACTACAAAACAGTGGAAAAACGATTCATGTCAACCTAAAGACACAAGAAGCGAAGAATCGAAATGTACTAAAACAGAGAGTGGTCAATTAACAGGAAATACCTGGGAAAACGGCAACTGCAATATGAAAGTGATACCAAGGTCGGTTGCTCCACAATCAACCACATCAACCGGGGTTAACTGTGATAAGGGCATGTGTCAGACTAGCGGCTCACCTATTTGTTATGGTAGTTATGCATCAACAGGGCAATATATTAAAGATTCAAGTGGCAACTCTACTGGTGATTACGACTGTCGCTTATGTGGCGATAATGGATCTGGTGGGGTTGGTTTCGTAGGAAACGCACAAAGTTGCAAAACCCTTCTTTCGCAAAACGCTCCAGTGGTTCTAGGACCATCCTCCAATCCTGCAGGATTAGGACTGCCAGCAGGTACTCAGACTGGGTCTTGTCTAATGAATCGCGGAACAAACTGGGTTCTAGCACCTGTTGGATCAATGGGCGAAGGTCCTAACGAGGGGAAGTATTGTGACGTCACTGGTAGTTGGGTTGCTACACCACCAAAGCTAGTTGCAGACACCAATGCTCCTCCAAAAACACCTGAGGCTCAGTGCCATGCTGCACACCCAGGATATATATATGGCAAGAATTTTGATGGCGAGTATGTCTGTGTTCCTAGAACCAATATAAACCTTGCCATGATTGGCAATCAGGAGCCATGTAAGCCTGGAGTCGGCAGCATTGACGGTAAGGAAGTCTGGGTCGAATGCTCCGGGTTAAGTACTGTCAAATCTTACACCTTTTGTTACGGTGGAACAGGCACATTTGATGATAAGGGTAACTGCACCGCGGGTAATAATCGTAATTCTCAAGCCTCTGACTTGCTAGTAAGCACAAGTTTTGAAATAGCTAGTAACGGCTTTGGTTTAGAAGTATCTAAGGATGGTAGTATCAAACCATCAGCATCTTTCAACACGAAACCATTTATTAGTAGCGCAGTGGGTTGTTTGAGTGGTGCAACATTAGGCATATTGGGAGGACCAATAGGAATAATAGGCGGCTGTTCTGCAGGAGCTGCCGCAGCAGGAGCTGGGACTATGATTGGAGGTCAAGCTGATACTAATATAGGTCTCGAGATATTGGACAACGGAGCAAGTGTAGGAGTAGAAGATAGTAAGCCATTTGTTAATAGCAAACTTAACATTAAACCCGTCATAGGTGTTGGAGTTGGCTGTGTTAGTGGAGGTCTTATGGGAATAGTTGGTGGGCCAATAGGTTCTATTGGTGGTTGTATCACTGGCGCTGTAGCTGGTGTGAGTGGAGTAGTTTATGGCAGTTCTCGCGACAGCCGTGACTCTACTCCTCCAAGAGAACAACAAGACCAACCTACTCATGACAACGGCGACAGTAACTCAAGTACTGGCATTTATGAAACAATTGTCGAAGCTCCAGACGCCGGATATGTAGATAATGTAGTTGGAGCAGGAACTGGCCTCTCAACTGCCGTAGCAATGTGGCCAGTTTGTTTATCTTCTGGGCTTATAAACCCAGTATTAGTGCCACTATGTGAAGCGGCATCATTTACTGGTGGAGCTCTCTTTGGCTCCAAAGCTACAGACGTAGTTGTAAATATGTTTGCAGATTAGATTAATGCCATATAGTTGAAATAGGATAATAAATGACCACGAGTCCCCACTTTAAGCGCGTCCTCCTCAAACTCGGCGGCGAAAGCCTCCTCGGAGACCGCGAGTATGGCATCGACCCCAAAGCCGCCCTCGAGGTCGCCGAGGAGATTAAGAGCGTTCACGAGACCGGGACTCAGGTCATTGTCGTAATTGGCGCAGGTAACATCTTCCGGGGCATCGCTGGGGCCGCCAACGGCATCGAGCGCTCTACTGCCGACTACATGGGCATGCTGGCCACCGTTATGAACTCTCTCGCCATCCAGGATGCTCTCGAGAAAATCGGGGTCGACACCAGAGTCCAGTCTGGCCTCGAGATGCCCGCCGTCGCCGAGCCCTATATCCGGCGTCGCGCCATTCGTCACATGGACAAGGGGAGGGTACTCATCTTGGCAGCCGGCACTGGCGCGCCTTACTTTACTACCGACACCGGCGCCGCCCTCCGCGGCCTCGAGCTCGGTTGCGACGTCATTATGAAAGCCACCAAGGTCGATGGTATCTATGACAAAGATCCCGTCAAACACCCCGACGCTGTCAAATACGACGAACTCACCTTTATGGACGCGCTCAAAAACCGGATCGAAGTCATGGACACTTCTGCTTTTGCCCTCTGCATGGACAACAAACTCCCGATCATGGTCTTTGACTTTTTCCAAAAAGGCAACGCCAAACGGGCAGTCGAGGGCGCCAAAATCGGAACCATTGTGAAGTAAAATCAAAAATCCAAAGCACCAAATAACAAACGAATTCAATTTTTTTGGATTTGTAATTTGTTATTTTGAATTTACACTGAAATAACTCAAAGGATTAACCGCCTTGTCACCTTGGTACACCTCTAGGTGGAGGTGAGGCCCAGTGGTCCAGCCCGTCATCCCAACCGTCCCAACTTGCTCGCCACTCCTGACTTTTTGGCCCACGGTCACCCTTACCTCATCAAGGTGGGCATAAAGACTCGAGAGCGTTCCCTTGTGAGCAACCCGCACGTAGTGGCCATAACCTCCCCAGATCTTCTCGACCTGGGTCACTGTCCCTTCCGCCATCGCCAAAACTGCCGTCCCCTTGGGCGCCCGCAAGTCGATTCCAGGGTGGAGACCATGGTAGCCCTGTGACATCCCAAGCGTAGACGCGAGCGGAAACTCAAACGTACTATAAGTTGTCATCTGGGTCGTTTGCGACGCCTCAGGCAGGATCTCAGCCCCCGAACTAAAGTGGTAATCAAACGCCCGGGTAGGGTAAGACACGACCGACAACGCTAGTGCCATGCTGGCAAACTGCACTCCTACTAACCGTCTCAGTCGGTGCCAATCAAACACATTTATACTAGACCAGTGTTTTTTCATATATCGAGGCTAATTCGCCTCGGTTAAGTGTCAGATCCTATCAAATATCCCCAAATTGTCAACTAATTATAGGTCTTAGCCCCAGAGGTAGCCTAACGCTCTACCAGATGTGCACGAGAATATAGATCAAAGTATATCATAATGTTACATTATGAGCTATAAACCATATGCTATATACTAATTCCATGAAGTCATTCTCTATTAACGGTTTTGGTCGGATCGGTCGGTTAGCCGCCCGGGTTTGGTGGCAAAAACATCGTTCTGACATTAATTTGGCAGCCATCAACACCTCTGGTTCGATGGAGATCGAGGGTTGGGCCCACCTCCTCAAATACGACACGACCTACGGCCTATTCCCGGGCGATATTGCCTACGAAAAATACCAGGGATGTCAGGACGTCAGCGACGAAGATCCGTTGCTCGGGTATTTAGTCCTGGACCAGACTCACAAGCTCCCGGTCTTTGCCCAGCGTGATCCCGCCAAAATCCCTTGGGGCAAACACAACATTGAGGTCGTGATCGAGAGTACCGGTGCCTTTACTACTCAGGAAAAGGCCAGCCTCCACCTCAAAGGGGGGGCCAAGCAAGTTGTGATTTCTGCGCCTGCCAAGGGTGGGGGAGTCCCCACCAGTGTCCTTGGCGTCAACGCTGACCAGATCTTTACTGCCGATCGCCAAAATACCATTGCCGTCCTCAATAACGCCAGCTGTACCACCAACTGTGTGGCTCCGGTTGCTTGGGTGATTCAGGATAGGCTTGGGATCGCCAAGGCTACCATGACCACGATCCATAGCTACACCGACGACCAAAATCTCCAGGATGCTTCGCACAAGGATCTCAGGCGCGCCAGGGCTGCGGCCCAGAACATGGTCCCCACCAGCACGGGGGCGGCCCTCGCCACTACCGAGACCATTCCCGAGCTCAAAGGCCTGTTTGACGGCGTCGCTATCCGCGTCCCCACTATCACTGGTTCGCTCACCGACTTTACTTTTGTCGTCAAGCGTCCCACCACCAAGGACGAGGTCAACACCCTCCTCCGGCAGGCGACCCTCGAGGAACGCTTTAGTGGTATCCTGGCTGTTACCGACGAACCTCTCGTCTCCTCCGACATCGTCGGCCGGAGCGAGTCGGCCATTGTCGACCTCGACCTCACCCAAGTTATCGGGGGTGATCTAGTCAAGATTTTTGCCTGGTATGATAACGAATGGGGCTACAGTAACCGCCTCGTCGAGACTGTCATCGGCGTTGCCAACACCTAAAATTATCTTCTTATTTATCTTGCTTTACTGGTAGATATCCCTAGTTTTTAGGAGGCCGGGATGGGATTTGCACCCACGAATCGAAGGTTTTGCAGACCTCGCCATTAGCTACTCTGGTACCCGGCCAATTCTTTAGCCATTATACAGCAAACCCCTGGTTTCCCAGGGGTTCACCTGTTCACTGTTTGCTGTCTACTGTTCGCTACTTCTTCACCGCTATTTTCTTCGGCTTAGCCTCTTCTGCCTTCTTAAAGCTCACTTTAATTACTCCATGCTCAATTTTTGCCTCTGGCTCAATCGCGAGGTCAATATTGCCGGGGACTGCCACGCGATAAGAGTAGGAGCGGCTACTTTTCCGGTAGTATTTTTTGTCGTCCTTCTCTTCCGACTCCTCCGCCCCAGTGATAGTCAGGATTCCTTTTTCAAAGGTGACGTCGACCTTGTCTGGGTTAACCCCAGCAACCGCCGCCTTGACCACCACTTCATCTTTTGTTTCGTAAACATCCAGGTTGTCCGACACACTCGGGACAAAGTCCTCTTCGTCCCAGACATTTGGCCAGCGGAGCAATGCTCTGGTTGGATCCCAACGAATAATTGTCATAGGTATTACCTCCACCATGATAAGTCTAATCTAGCAGTCTCATGGTCGGACTGCTAATTTTAATATAAAATAGGGGAGGTGAGTTGTCAAGATGGTAAGATATAGTTATATGTTCAAACTCCTCACGGTCGTACTTTCGTCACTCATTCTCTCTGGTTGTACGGTCAAAAACCTATTCATCAAAAAACCAGCTGGTCTCGAGGTCTCAACCAGCGCTCCCGCCACCGTATACTTATCTGATCAAGAGCTCGGCAAAACTCCCCTCAAAAATCAAGAAATTAAGCCAGGGACTTACACACTGCGGCTGATCCCCGACGATCCCACCCTCACTCCCTACGAAACTTCGGTCGAACTCGAAAGCGCAGCCTCCACTGTGATTGCCCGCACTTTTGGCGAGACCCTCCTCGACAGTCATGGCTACAGCCTTACCCTAGTCCCCGACAAAGCCGAAGCCGCCTCCCTCTCGGTTGTCTCCGATCCCGACACCAGTAGCCTGACCATCGACGGCGTCCCCTCCGGTTTTACCCCGGTTAGCAAGCGGGAGCTAACCCCCGGAAACCACGAGCTCACGATCGGCACGCCCGGTTTTGCCGAACAAAAAATCCCCGTCTCCGCCGTTGCTGGCTACAACCTCATCGTCAGCGTCAAACTCCAGTCGACACCCGTCACTCTCACCCCCCCGCCCCAGAGCACCAGCTCCGCTACAGTCCCCAGCGCCTCCCCCAGTAGCTCCCCCAGTCCGAGCACGCCCCCGACCACCGTTCTCCCGTCTGCTCCGCCCGCCAAGCCCTACGTCACTGTCTCTGACTCAGCCGATGTCAAAAGCGCCGGCGGACTCAACGTGCGCCAAGCACCCAGTAGCACAGCCGAGAGTTTGGGCCGAGCCGCCATTGGGGAACACCTCAAATACCTGGGCGAAACCACCACGGCTGGCTGGCACAAAATCGAGTTTGAGGGTAGTGTGGGTTATGTTTCGGCCAAGTATGCCACGCTGACGCGCTAAACAACCGCTCTAAACTCCATAGATCATTAGTAGTACCAGTAGCCCCCAGATCAAGACCGTTCCCAATAGGGTTTTGTCGCTCATGAGCACTTTATGCGGGCTCTCCCCTTCGTTTTTCTCATAAATAAGCTGCATGTACCGCATAATCCCAAAAATCACGATCGGTACAGTTGCCATCAGCCACTTTTCGGCTACCAGCGTCGGTGGGAGGAGTGCTAGTAGTTTTAGCACCTTTCCCTCCGCCCGAAACGGGGGATGCAAAAACGTAAACAAGGCATAGGTTAACCAGGTAGTATTGGCAAACATCGAGGTATAGCCATCCAGCAGGGCGGGTGTATAGTGTCCGAGGGTGCTCCGGCTCGCCGCTCCCTTCCCCGCCATTAAGGTCATTTCACTGCGCCGCTTGCCCACGGCCAAAAACAGCGAAGCCGAGATAACCGTCAACAAAAACCACACATCCATATGGGCATTTACCACAAAACTCCCCGCATATACTCTCAGCACAAATCCCGCCGCAATCACAAACACGTCCACGATCGGGATCGCTTTCCACCACAGGGTGTAGAGCACGTTAATCACCAAGTATCCGAGCTGGGTCAAGAAAAAGAACGTCGACGTGACAGCTCCGAGCCAGAGCGAGATCAACAGCAAAGCCAAAAACATAAAAACCGCCACCGGGAGGGGGAGTTGGCCAGAGGCGATCGGTCGCTTTTTCTTAAACGGGTGCAGGCGATCCTTGGGGGCGTCGACGATATCATTTAAGAGGTAAACAGCCGAAGACAGCAAACAAAACAAAAAAGTTGCCCAGACCACGGTTGTAAAGTATCCAGGCAAAAACAACAAGCCCGAAAACACAATCGGGGCAAACAACACCACGTTTTTAATCCACTGGGTTACTCGCGTCGCCTTGAGGACAAGCTTGAGTTGATCCATAAAAGCACTCCTCCCACCACTACCGCTATGAGTAGGATTGTATAGATCTTCATCTGGCTATTCAACTGCAGGGCCAGGACCCCGAGTAGCGCCGTAAAGCCCCAGTACACAGCTGCCACCCGCCGCTTGCTCCACCCTAGTCCGAGGAGTTTGTGGTGTAGGTGTTCGGCGTCGCCCCAGACAGGTGAGCGCCCGTTCTTGAGTCGCCGGATAATCGCGTAGACGACATCCATCAGGGGTATCCCAAGCACAATCAGCGCCGTTGCCAGTTTGGCTCCCGACAACATCGAGATTACGGCTAGGAGGTATCCCGCCAGCGCCCCCGCTCCCCACCCTGGCATGATTTTTTGCGGATAAGCGTTAAAAACTAGCAACCCCAAAAAACTCCCGGCTACCGCTGCGGCCATAAACAAACTTTCGAGTGCGGCGGGGTCAGGCGCAAATCTCCAGGACACCACCCCCATCACGCTGGCCGCGATCACCACCACCCCTGGCAGTTGTCCATCCAACCCCTTGGCCCCCATATTTACAAAGTTCATGCTCCACGTAATCCAGAGGATCGAGACCACGGTCGAGATCCACTCCCTCCCTTCAAACGTGATTGGCGCTCCCCCCAGAGGATTACTGACATAAGCGATCGAGACGCCAAACACCACCACCAAGGTCGAGGCCACAAACCCGGCCACCAGCCGCACGTAGGGGGAAATATTAAACAGATCGTCCAGTATCCCCATAATGAGCAAAATCAGCGCTCCCGCGAGGATCGCGATCCGCTCACTCGAGCTCGGCAAAAATGCCAACGAGGTAAACGCCATCGTCATAAAAATTGGGATCCCCCCGCCTCGTGGCACCGGGACTTCGTGAATATTTTTGGGGTGGTCGCTCGCTCGCGACTTATCCACGATCCCGAGCGCTCGGTAAACCATGATCGTCATCGAGGTCACTGCCAACGAAATTAGCAGCGAAAATCCAAACGGCAGGAGGGCATATTGTTGCCACATCATAAGAAGAATGATTGTAACATCCCCCACAACGCCAAACTCATCGCTAAGGCAAAAATCCCGGCTGTAATCGACAATATCCTGGGCACCAAGCTCCCGCCCCCACTCCACAGCTTACCAAGGGTAACATTTAAGAGCACGATCCCTAGTACTAGTCCCCCCGCCCCAAACAAAAACACTTTTGCCCCCAGTCGTCCCTCCCCCCAAGGTTCAGTCAGCCAAACCGGGATTCGGTCTGGCAGCTTGTTAAAAAAATATCCGGCAACTGCTAGTTGGCCAATCGCCAGCCCCAAACTACTCAGGTACATGTTGCGGTTAAGTTTGTTGGGTACCAACTCTTCGGCAGCTTGGGAGATATTAAAAGTATGTTTGGTGTTGTCGCTCACTTCTCCCCCTTAGTCCACTCGCCAATAGACGTTTGCGCCCTCATAGCTATAAACCTCGACGTACTTCGAGAGTAACATGCCCTGTAGTTCGTCAAACTGGTCCGAGCCTGGCAGGATCACCACTGCTTGGGGCTTGTTTTTCATCAAGTTTTCCATCACATAGTCATGTTTTTGCAGGTCCCGCACATGAAAGCTCACGATATATTTGCCTCCGCTCGGGATCGTTGCGGTTAGGTTGTAAATCGTCGGGTCGCTCCCCCAGACATATATTTGCTCCCCAGGCCCTAGCCGGTCGTTGATATACTCGGCGATCCCATAGTTGCGCTGGGCGTTATCAAACCGGTTCCGATACTCTTCTTTGGTAATCTCTCCTCGGATCAGCTGGTAGTAGTTTAGGTACAGTGGCCGACTCGCATAAGCCCAAAACCCAACGTCACGCTGCGTCAACACGGCGGCAGCCACCAACACACTCCACACAATCCACCCCCACAGCGTTGCCGTCGTAAACAGGGTTGGAACGAGCAGGCTCACCGCTGGCACCACCTCCTGCAAATAATGGGGGTAGGGGCGGTAAGACAGGAGAGCCCCAAATAGGGCGTATCCCGCCCATAGTGCCCCAAATAGCAGCCGCTTATCCAGTTTTTTCCTGATCAGATATAGGCCCAGGGTATAAGCCGCTAGAATCACTCCCCTCACTACCAATCCACTCTTAAACGGGTTAAAGGTCGTAAAGCTCTCGCTTTTCCAGGACGAAACATAACCGAGGTTCACGGTAAAGACAGTCGCCAGGTAGGATTCGCCGTGCCCTTTGAGGTAATAATATGCAAAAGTCAAAATCAAAGGGAGTGCAAACCCCACCCCGTACAGCCAAAAGTTGCGGTTAAAGATACCCTTAATACTCTCCCACATGGTTGTTTTGGCAAACACAAACACAAATAGCATAATCGCCAAAACATCAAACATCACAGGGATTTTGTAGAGCCAGCCGATCCCCGCCACGAGGCCTGCCAGCCAAAACCTGGTAGGACTAAGCTTTTGCTCCTTCTCGTCCGCCCCCCAAATCATCAGCAGTGACGCTGTCACTGGCAACATCATTAGTAGTTCCGCGTTTACTATATGGCCTTCAAAGGTGGGGATAGTCGAGAGGATCACAAATACCAAACTCGATAGTTTTGCCAGGATCAGGTTTTTGGGTCCCCAAAACTTGCGGGCGAGCAGCCAAAACAGGTAGGTATGCAATAACATCGAGCCTAATAAAAACCCTCGAAACAGGGCGACCGTCGAAAACAGCCCGGCCACGATATAGATCAGTGGCGGCTTGTGGTCAAACATCGCTTCGTACAAAGGCACGCCCTCACTCCAGGCGCGCCCCATCACAAAATAAATCTCTTCGTCCCCATAAAAGTGGGGCGTCACCAGGGTTGGGATCCGCAGTAGGGCCACCACGATCAACAGTATCATTATCCATTCTCGTCGGTTACACCAGTTATGTAGCTTTAGGATCTTCCGCATAACCTCCCTCATTACCTTATCGTACTACATTACGCTTCGCTCGGCGAGATTTTTTCGGTGACCTTGTATTCAATGTATTTTCCGAGCATTAGGCGGGTGTGTGCGTCGATGCCCGGTAGGGCCGTAAAAAAGAACCCAACCACAGGCAAGGTCACAAACTCAATTGCCTCAACCAGATAACCCAGTACCGGTAGCCGCCGCGGGGCGTGTGGTCTCAGTTTAAAATTAAGCACAATCATGACCCCCAAGGCGAGGAGACACACGGTCAGGATCGCAGAGGTAACTTGGGGCAATGTCTTGCCAATGATGGTGCGCGAGAAGTCCTCGTTTAACAATGGGGGCAGCAGCGCCCCGATCGTAATCGCAAACCAGTTAACCGGCCACAAAAAGTGGTCTTCGACCACTCGGATGGTCCGGATCGTTTTTTCCCAAAAAGGCACGTCCGTGCTCGTGATCCATCTCGAGATTACGTACGGCGTATCCGAGACTCCCCAGGCCCACCGCTTGACTTGTTCGTACTGGTTTTGGTAAGTATGCCAGGTGCCCTCCGCCTCGGCTGCGTCCGCCATAATCGGCAAAAATATCGGCTCCACGCTGACTCTACCTTGTAAGCTATAAAAAGCCTTAAAGAACAATCGCCAGTCCTCGGGGATGACATCTGTATCCCAGTAACCAATACTGTCAATCATCTTCAAAGAGGCGGAATAAGTCGAAAAATTAATCAATCGGTCTCGTCGCATCACGGTGGCCAGGAGCATGACCGAGGCGCTCGAAGAAAATACTCTTACAAACAGCGGGACCTTATTAATATTGTTATAAAACTGGAGTATTGCCTGCCAGATCGTGAGGTGTCGATTGGGATTGGTCAAAAAGTGGTACGTCAGGGCGGCAAAATAAGCAGGTGGGAGCAGGGCATCTGCGTCTTCGCTCGTAATAGTCGTTTGCTCGATCTCGTACCCCGCATCATCGATGAGCAGACGCTTTGCTTCCTTGGCACCCCAGCTGGTGTTACTTGATTTGCCTTTTACTTCGCCTGGCAAATCTGGGTGATAAGTTGCCCAGACATGTCCAAAACCTTTTCCGTAAGTCGCAATTAGCGCCTTTGCCTTCTCTTTTGCAGCGGCTCCTTCCCGCTCTTCAAACGAGACCATAATATGGATTTGCTTTAGGGGGTAAGTCTGCCGTTTGAGGTGCTCAAACGTGCGTTTGAGGGTTTCGAGCGGCTCCTTGTATGTCGGAATAATAATAATGTGGTTGACCTTTTTCCACTCCTTTAGCTTGCGCACATCACTCATCCAGTCGTAGATTTCGTAGGAGCGGAGCTTAAAGTATCCCAGGACCGCCAGTAGTGCCGTACTCATGGACCGGTAAAACCAATAGACCGAGAACGCAATGATGTAGTACGCCACCATTTCGGGGATGACCAGTGACCCCCAAAAGGGAAACAGGATCAAAAACCACGACACTAGGCCTGGCAGTATCTCCAGTGCTCGTTTCGTGCGGATTGGGTGGCGGTGTACCCATTTTCTGATTTTATTCATATCCCAAAAAGATTCTTGGCGTTTTGTGTCGTGACTGTCACCAACTCTTCCAGGCTTTCGCCGCGCAGTTGGGCCAAGAATTCTGCCGTTATTCTAACATTTGCACTCTCATTTCGTGTCCCTCGCTTCCCCTCTGGCGGCAAATAGGGGGAGTCGGTCTCCAGTAGTAGCCGGGTGAGTGGGACCCTCCGCGCCAACTCACGCAACTCGCCTGCACTTTTATACGTTACATTCCCGTCAAATCCAACACAAAATCCCCGCGCCAGCACATACTCTAGCCAATCCTGGCTGCCACTAAAGCAGTGCATATGTCCACGCGGCAGCTTTTCTCGCGACCGAAAAACTTTGCCCATCGCCTCTTCGGTATTCCGGGTATGGATCACAACCGGGTAGTCGTGCTTTTGGGCATAATCAAGCTGTGCCTCAAACACGGCGTGTTCTAGCTGGGGGTTGCGTGCCAACGGCCCTTCATCCAATCCGATCTCTCCGATTCCGACAATTTTTTTGTTGGTAGCAAGTAATCTCCACATCTCTGCGAGTTCGCTCTCCCAGCTCTCCTCCTTCGCTTCTCCGGGATAAATCCCAACCAAGCCATAGACCTCGTCATATTTTTGCGTGAGCACTGCCACTTTCTTGGCATCCACTAGGTTGGTCGCAGGGCTAATCATGGCTACAACCCCCGCGCTCCGTGCCCGAGCGCGCACCTCCTCCAAGTCGCCGCTAAACTTTGGGTCACTCAGGTGGGTATGCGTATCAATCATGTGAGGCGGGGAAATAGTGGAATCATCTTTTCAATTTTTTCTTGATCAAAATGAGTCAAGATTTTCTCTGCTGTCTTCGGCATAAATGGGCGCAAAGCACCCGCAATATCTCTAATCCCGCTTAATCCAGTCATGCCAATAACGATGTTACTCAATGTTTTGTTTGCCTCACTTAATTCCTGTTGCCACGGTCTTTGTTTGGTTATATAGCTATCCAATCCAGATATATTACCCCAAATTATCTTTAATGCCTGGTCAAATTGATAATTTTCCAGATAGGGTGCTATCTCATCATCTAAAACATTGTGCTCGTTCTCATATTCATTTTTGAAGTTTAACCCATACTTTTCACATAGTGCAGCTACACGAGAAACAAGATTCCCTAACCCGTTCACTAAGTCAGCTGTATATACTGATTCAAACTTTTCCTGGGTAAAGTCCGAGTCTTCAAATGGATCCATTTTGGCGAGTAGGTAGTAGCGCAGGGCGTCTACTCCATAGCGCTCCACGTACTCTACTGGGTTAATTACATTACCCAGGCTTTTGCTCATTTTTTGCCCCCCACTCGTGATAAACCCATGGATCATGATCTGTCTGGAGGTCGGCAAGCCAGCAGCAATCAGCATGGCCTGCCACATCGCTGTCTGTTGCCTCAGGTTATCCTTACCCGCGACTTGCACCGCCCGAGGTGACTCCACCCTTCCCCAGTAATCCTCAAATATCGTAGGTTTACCCTCCGTAGCCTCGGGGGAGGAGGGCCATCCCAGTGCCGAGATATAGTAAGTCAAAGCGTCAAACCAAACGTACATTACCTGCGACTCATCGCCTGGGACTGGGATTCCCCAGGGCATTTTTTCTTTTAGCCGGGAGATCGAAAAATCAGCAAGACCACTGGCGACAAAGTTTTTGATCTCTTTTTGACGATGTGCTGGGACTACCAAATCGGGGTACTTGTCGTACAGCGCCAAAAGGTCCTTTTGGAGTTTAGAAAAACAGAAGAAATAGTTTTCTTCATCAATCATCTCGATTTCTTGGGTCGGATGGAGGGGACACTTGCCCTCCACTAGCTCCGAATCCTGTTTTTCGAGTTCGCACCCCACGCAATATTTGGCTTGGTATGTTCCCTGGCGGATATAACCGTTTTTTTCTACTCGCTTCCACATTTCCTGCGCTGCCTTAACGTGAGCCAGGTCCGTCGTGCGCGAAAAACGCAGTGACTCAGCCAAACCCAGTAGCTCCTTCAAATTTCGGAATTTGTGGGCATATTCGTCGACGTACTCCTGTGGCTCTCTCCCGGCCTCGACCGCTTTCTCGTAGATCTTTTTTCCGTGTTCGTCCGTCCCCGTATTAAAAAAAACTTCTTCGCCCAAACTCTCGTGATACCTGGCAAGCACATCCGCCTGAATAATCTCGAGCGCAAACCCAATGTGGGGGTCTGAGTTTACATAAGGTGCCGTCGTCGTGATGTAGTACTTTCCCATCCTCCAATTATAACCTAGTTCTTCATCAACTTCTCAAGCGCGCGCGAGATCCTAATACTCCAAACGTCAGCCCACTCCTCGGCTTTTACCCGGTTTAGCGCCATCTGCATGCCCTTCTTATTCATAGACTCAGCTACCGCCGCAATTGTCGCGCTCGAAACCTGGAGGGTATCGTGAATGTGTTCGTATGACTGCCCTTTGTCCAAAAACACCGCAATTGCTAGCCGTTTGGCGATCGTTAAGGACTCTTTATCGCTCAAAAGTGATTTGAGGATTAACTCCATGTCAGTCTCAGTCTTCGCGTCCGCGAGGACTTGGTAAAAAATCTTCATAACTTGGGATTGGATATTTTTGTTCATACTTTATTTTTATCAACTTTAGCACTCTAAAGCAAGAGTAACAGACCCACTAACACCATAACAAATCCGACTACTACCCCCACTTTCCAGCCGCTTACTACGAGGGATGCGCTATAGGCGCTGGCTATCCCGACGAGGATTATCATCGGCAGATAGCTGTTGGGGATCAGGACATCCTTGATGATTGCCGGGTCAACCAGCCACACCACACTGGTCACCACTCCCCAGAGCGACAAACTCGCCACTATTTTCAAGACCGTCAGCATCCTTCCATTATAAGCTTGGTATACAATAAATCTATGACTCTCGAACTATTGCTCGCCCTCCTTATCCTCATTCTCGTCCTCTCCGCTTACCTTTTTACCCGCTCCCTCCGCGCCGAGCTCACCGAACTAAGGAGTAGCCTCGACAAAACCACTACCAATGTTTCTACCTCCCTGCTCGATACAACCCGCGACATTACCAGTCGACTCGAGCGGGCTAGCTTTGTCATCGGCGAGCTCAAAAAAGAAGCTGGCGCTTTCTCCGAAGTTAGCCGTTCGATGAAATCACTCCAGGACTACCTCCAGTCTCCCAAGCTGCGGGGCAATATCGGTGAGATGGTGCTCAAGGATCTGATTTCTCAAATTTTCCCGGTTTCTTCTTACGAGCTCCAGCATACCTTTAAGTCCGGCAACATTGTTGACGCCGTGATCAAAACCGATGCCGGCCTCCTCCCCATTGACTCAAAATTTCCCATGGAAAACTTTCAAAAGCTCCGGTCAACCAGTGTCAAAGACGAAGTGGAATCCCTGCGTCGCGCCTTTGCGCGCGACATCAAAACGCACATCACGGCCATCTCCAAAAAATACATTCTTCCCCAGGAGAATACGCTGGATTTTGCCCTGATGTATATCCCCTCCGAATCCGTCTTTTACGAGGTAGCTAGTGACCAATCGCTCATGGATTTTGCTCGCGAATCTCGGGTATATCCGGTCTCACCCAACACTCTCTACGCCGCCCTCCAGACCATCCTCCTCTCCTTCGAAGGCAAAAAGATTGAGTCCCGCGCCAAGGAAGTTTTCAAGCTGATGCGTGGGATCCAAAAGGACTTTAGCAAAACTACTGATACTATGGCTACGCTCGGCGGCCACTTAACCAATGCCTACAACAAGTTCTCCGATGTCCAGTCGCAGTTCAACCAGATTGGCCAAAAGCTCAGCGCCACCCGCGAACTCACCGGCGGAGACGACAAAACGGAACAGTTAAAAGCTTAACAAAAGTCCAGTCTATGACCAATAACTCTCAGGCATTTGCCGCGGCCTATCAACAGCTCAATCCCGAGCAAAAAAAAGCCGTCGACACAATCGATGGTCCGCTCCTCGTCCTGGCCGGTCCCGGTACCGGCAAGACCCAGCTCCTCGCCGTCCGCGTTGCCAATATTCTCAAAAATACCGATGTCACTCCCGCCAATATTCTCTGCTTAACCTTTACGGAGTCCGCTGCCTCCAATATGCGTAAGAGGCTCCGGAGTCTAATCGGCGAGGCCGCCTACGACGTCACCATTAGCACTTATCACAGTTTTGGCAGCGACATAATCAAGAGTTATGGTGAATATTTTCAGCAAATCGGCATGGATCGTACCGATGATGTCAGGTTAGAACATCCAATTGACGAGTTGTCTCAGATCAAGATTGTCGAAGAAGTCATCAGCCAGCTCCCGTTTGATAGTCTCCTCCTCTCGGCTCGTTATTATCTTAAAGATGTCGTCAGCACCATCAACGATCTCAAAAAAAACTTAATCACTCCACCTCATCTCAAAGCGCTCGCGCTTAGTAACCTCGCCCAAATCGAGCAAGCTCAGCCCCTTTTAGACACCCTGATCAATCAGCCCGGCGGCTTCTCCCGCAAAAAAGACCAGCGCAAGCGTCAGTATGCCAACCTCATGGATGGGCTCAGTAGCCTGAGCGGTAGTTTGGTTGAGGCAGCCACCAGCGAGCTAAAAGCGGCCACCGACCAAGCAGAACTAGCCAACTCCACCACCCCCCTGACTACCTGGAAAAATGCTTGGCTCCACAAGGATGCCAATGACAACTTTACCTTAACAAAGAAGGGGACTAGCCAAAAAATGCTCGATTTAGCTGGTGTCTACGAGAGCTACGAACAGGCGCTCGCCAAGGATTCGCTCTACGACTTTACCGACATGATCACCCGCGCGATCGCTGGCCTAAGTAGTAGTAGTGAACTCCGCTTTAATTTGCAGGAGCGCTACCAATATATTTTGTTAGACGAGTTTCAGGATACCAACCCCTCCCAATTTGAGCTCGTCAAAAAAATCGCCGATCATCCCGTGCACGAGGGCCGTCCCAACGTGATGGCTGTTGGCGACGACGACCAGGCCATTTTTGCTTTTCAGGGCGCCAGTGTGGGTAACATTCAGGATTTTTTAAACTCCTTTCGGGATGTTCAGGTCATCAACCTGGTACACAACTACCGCTCACACCATGACATCCTCCACGTCGCCCAAAATATTGCGACTCAGATTAAGGCCCGTATTCACCATCAAATCGAGGGCATCGATAAGATCTTGGTCGAGAGTAGTCCCACTCTCCCCGCTCAATCAGAGATCATCCGCTGCACCCTCCCCTCCGAAGCCGCCGAGTATTCCTGGGTCACTCACAAGATCAACCAGCTCGTCAAGTCTGGGGTAGAACCAAAAGAAATTGCCGTGATCGCCCCCAAGCATTATCTCCTCGAGAACTTGGTGCCCTTTTTGCGTAACCTATCAATTCCCCTAACTTACGAAAAGCGCGAAAACATTTTTGACACCGAGATTATCAAGCTACTACGGCAGTCTGCCGAACTAACCCACGCCCTCGCAACCAAAAACGAAGCCAAGATCAACGAGTTCTTTCCACTAGTTTTGAGTCATCCCTACTGGCAGATCCCGGCAGTCGAGATTTGGCGTCTCAACTGGGATTTTGGTAAAAAAGACAATCCTCGTACTTGGGCAGAGCTAGCTCTCGACAGTAGTGCCACCTCCACTGCAGCCAACTACTATCTCGAACTTAGCCGTGAGGTTGCCACCAAACCACTCGAATCTATCCTCGACCAGCTAATCATGGGCACTCCACTCAAGGCTTACTACTTTGGGGTAGACGCGCGGGGGAGTAATGCACTTCTTTACTACGAGGCCATCACTTATCTCAGCCTGATTAGGTCACAGCTAAGGGAGCGCCAACTCGCCACTACCCACCCCCTCACTCTCACAGATTTTCTCGATCTCTTTGCTATGTACGAAGCCGCAGGGGAGGGCCTGCTCAACTCACATCCAATCTCACAGGGCAAAAATAGCGTCACTCTCCTGACTGCCTACAAAGCCAAAGGGCTAGAGTTTGATCATGTCTTTATTTTGCACGCGCATGATGATGTCTGGGGCAGCACTAGCCGCGGCAACAATAACAAACTCTCGCTACCCAAAAACCTCGCCCATCTCCGCTACGCCGGCAGTAGCGACGACGAGCGGCTGCGCCTGTTTTTTGTGGCCCTCACCCGTGCCCGCTACGGCCTCTACTTAAGTTCCCATACCCACACCGACACTGGCAAACCCACCCCCCCACTAAAATACTTAGGCGAAGATGCCGGTCGCTCCCCCCACCTCCCCCCTGCCGCCCAAACCATCACCACTGCCGAGTCAACCCCTCTCGAATTATCAGCGAGCGTAGCCACGTTGTGGGCCGCGGGTAGGGTTACACTCCCCGTCAACTTCCGCGACCTCTTAGCCGACACCCTCGACACCTACGTCATGAGCCCGACCCACCTTAACACCTTTATGGATCTAGAGCACGGTGGTCCCGAAGTGTTTTTGGTCAACACACTCCTCAAGTTCCCCAGTGCTCCAACCGTGGACAGTCAGTATGGCCAAGCGATCCACAATACTCTCGAGTGGTACCAACAACAGCTAGGCAGTGGCAAACCCTCGAGCATGTCAGACACCCTAGACTACTACCGCTTCGCCCTCCGTCGCTGTCACCTCAGTCAGCTCGACCAAGACAAACTGCTCGCCAAGGGCGAGGTAGTCCTACAAAAATATCTAACGAGTCGGGAGGACATGTTCAAGAATGTTGCCAAAACCGAGGTTAACTTTTACAACGAGGGGGTTGTAATCGGTGAGGCTCGCTTAACCGGCAAAATCGACCGCTTAGAGATCGATCAAAAGAACAAGACCCTCAAAGTCGTCGATTTTAAGACTGGTAGTCCACTAAGCAAGTGGGGATCATCCATGAAAGCTTACAAGTATCGCCACCAACTCTATTTCTACAAACTTCTCATCGAGGGTAGTCGAACCTGGCGCGGTTACAAAGTGACCGAAGCGAGGCTCGAGTTTGTCGAGCCAGCTGATCAAACAACCGGTGAGATCACAAAGCCTCTCTCCATCGTCTTTAGCGACCAAGAAGAAGCCGAGATCAAAAAACTAATCCAGGTAGTTTGGGACAAAGTCCAGTGCCTCAACCTCCCCAATGTGAGTAACTACAGTCCTAGCCTACAGGGGACCAAACAATTTGAGCGTGACCTCCTCCTATGACCTCCCTTATCCTCTCCCCAATCTTTAAGCAAACCTTAGAGCTACTCGAACACGGTAGTGACCACCTCTTTATAACAGGTAGGGCTGGTACCGGCAAATCGACGCTCCTTACCCACTTTCACAAAAATACTAATAAGCCCCACGTGGTCCTCGCCCCGACCGGGGTCGCAGCCGTCAACGTGGGAGGCGCCACCATCCATAGTTTTTTTGGTTTCAAGCCCAACATTACCCTCGACAAAGCCTGGAGCTTGGGGGGCAAAACCAAAAAAGCCAAACTCTACCAAAACCTAGAGCTTATTATTATCGACGAGATCAGCATGGTCCGCGCCGACCTCCTCGACTGTGTCGACGCCTATCTGCGTCGCGTCTGCACTAGCTCCAAACCGTTTGGCGGCAAACGTGTGGTCTTTTTTGGCGACCTTTACCAGCTCCCCCCGGTGGTTACCCGGGACGAAGTGGGGATTTTTCGCGCCCGCTATCCCACCCCTTACTTTTTTAGTGCCGATGTCATGTCGCGCCTCGCACTCACCTACGTTGAGCTAGGTCATATTTATCGCCAGACCGAAGCGGACTTTATCGCAGTCCTCAACGCGCTTAGAGAAGGGGATATTCACCCCACCCACCTCGACTTGCTCAACACCCGTCTCGCCCCCGACTACGCTCCGCCTCCGGAGGAATACGTGGTTAATCTAACCGGCACCAACCAGACCGCTAGCGACTACAACACCTATCAACTCAACTCTTTAGAAGGGAAAAGTCATGATTTTTATGCCCTTACCACCGGTCGTTTTGATAGCCGTACCGAGCCCGCGCCCCGCGAGCTAACCCTCAAAATCGGAGCCCAGGTCATGCTGACTGCCAACGATCCCGACAAGCGTTATGTTAACGGGACAGTTGGACGGGTCGAGGAGATCGGGTGGGAGAATAATCTACCGATTGTCTCAGTGAGACTCAAAAACAAAAAACTCGTCGACGTCGCCCCCACTACCTGGGAAATGTTTAGTTTTGACTACAACGAAAAATCGCGTCGGATCAGTAGCGACGTGGTCGGCACCTATACCCAGCTCCCCCTCATGCTCGCCTGGGCGGTCACCATCCACAAAGCCCAGGGCAAAACCTTTGACCGCGTGATTATTGATCTCCCTCAGTCCTTTGCCCACGGCCAGACCTACGTGGCCCTCTCCCGCGCGACCTCGCTCTCCGGTATCTACCTCAGACGCCCCCTCACCCCCCACCACATTATCATGGATCCGACTGTCACCTCTTGGCTTACCCTCATGCGCGAAACCCAGCTAATAAGCACTACTTAAATAATCACCCTGTCTCTAATTTCTTCTGGCAAAAATTCTCTATCTAGCTCACCTTTAGCTATCAGCCATAACACACAATTACCTCCTCTCTTACAATCGAGACAGATCTCCGTATTTGGCAAACTATTTCTCGTTATCAGTGAAGGGGTATCTCCACTCCCATTCGGCACTCCAGCATCTTCAGTAACAGAGATACAACCCATCTGGCGAGTGTAATTGGAAATCACTGGTGGTAACAGCTCAGTCTGGTGTAATAGTTTACGTGTATCGGCTTCGCCTCCCAAAGCTAGTAACCCTATCGCTATCTGAACTCTGTGGTACTGCGCTTTCACATCGAGAATCCCTGAAATTGTTTGGTATTCTAGCCCGTGTGGTCTTCTTCCCATAAGTCAGAGATTCTATCTTATAGAACGCACATCTTCAAGTAGAGCGTGTGTTCGATATCTGAAACAAGAACAAAAAGATATTTATCAATCAATTATCATTTTGTCGACGCCGACAAAATGGTCTTATCTTCATCATGTGACACTGAGTTACTTTGTCACTGATAATAACTAACCTAAAAAAAGAGTAGAATAACCCTACTGCCTTTAATTTGGAGGTAATATGAAATTATCTTGTTGTCCCATTTTAGTTATTCTCATCTTGGCTGTTCTCACCCTGCAGGTCTGGATAATCAGACTGCTCCCTACAGCCTCCCCCGCGACCACCTCCACTTTGCCACTCCCTTCTCCCACTTCAGTTAGCACCGCGTCGGCTGTCCCTAGCCCCAGCCCAGTAAGTGCTCCTGAGTCCAAGCTGCTTTTTGAGCGCAACAACATTGCCGCTTGTGGCTTTACCGACACCTCAACCTTCCCGCTCAAGGAGGCACACACCATTACCAAACTCCAAACTTGGTATAGTTGGGAGAGCAACGAGATCACCCTCGACTATCAGCTCAAACGCGGCTCACAAGTCATCCGCGAAGGGGTGCTCGTTCGCAAAGACTGTGATCCCTACCAGCGCCAGTGGTGCCAAGCTGTCGAAGAAAACTTGTCTCTCAAACTCGACGCCGGCGACTACCAGCTCGTAGCCGACACCAAAAAAATCTGTCAAAACAGCGGCTCCGGCAACGATGGCTTTATCTTCGTCTACGGCCAATAAAAAGTAGTCATTGACTTCGCCTCTCATTCGGGTATAGCATGTAGTTATGGCCCCACAACTAGCGCTCCTCAACATTAATCAATCCTTGGACGAAATCAAGAAGCTCGAGCAGGATCTGGAATACTGGTCAGCTCGCGAATTGATGCCATACTTAGGATACGTAAAATGGCAAAAGTTTGAAGAAGTCATCACTCGTGCCAAAGAAGCATGCAAAGGAGCGATCAGTCAGTCAAAAACCATTTTACCGGCGCCGGTAAAATGGTCACACCATACTCTGTGACACTGTGTCACTTTGTCGCTGTGATTCTGCTAAATTATTCTTAATGCCCACCATCAAAAATCTTCCAATTCATCTTCGCCCACGCGAAAAGCTCCTCGATCGTGGCGCCAGCACCCTCACTACTGCCGAACTCCTCGCCATTCTGATCCGAGTCGGTCGTGCAGGACACTCCGCACTAAGCATTGCGGAGAGTATTGTCAAAAAGTTCCCCGATTTGTCCAAGATTACCCAGGGTGATCTCAAGCAAATCAAGGGGATAGATATTGCCAAGATCGCCAGTATCCTCGCTGCTCTCGAACTTTCTCGTCGGGTAGGGGATCAGCCTGCTGGATTAGTAAAATCACCCACAGATGCCGTGCCATATCTCGCAAATATTCGCGCAAGCACCCGCGAACATTTTGTCGCACTTTACCTCAGTGCTCGCCACGAACTAGTCCACCAGGAGACTATCTCCATTGGTACCCTCACCAGTTCCCTCGTCCACCCGCGCGAAGTATATAAACACGCGTTAATCCACCCCACCGCTAGTATCTTAGTCGCCCACAATCACCCATCAGGTGACACTACTCCTAGCGAGGAGGACATTTTACTCACTCGCCGTTTGGTAGATGCCGGCAACCTCCTCGGAATCTCTTTGTTGGACCACGTAATAGTCACTCGCAACTCTTACTACTCCCTCAGGGAACACAATCAGATTCCCTAACCATTGACTTCGTTAATAATTCGGGTATAGCATAGCACTATGGAATACTGGTCTTTTGCTATCATCAACAATCGATTAGGTGAGATCTACTTTACTCGTAAAAATGGAAAAGATGTTATTGAGGGACATTGTTACCTAGGTAAAAATGAAAAATTTACTCAATCTGAGGCTAACGCCATTCAGCATGACATCCAGTTTAATCAATTTACCTACTACAAACACCAATATCATCATATAGAGTAAAATATCCCCATGGGTGATAAAGACAAAAGCCTCAAACAAAAACTTTGGGCAGCAGCCGAGCAACTCCGTGCCAATAGTAGTCTCAAGCTCAATCAAATTACCGAGCCAATTCTCGGTCTCATCTTCCTCAAATTTGCCGATGTGCGTTTTCAATCAACAACGACAGTTTTAGAAAAAGACCGCACTCAAAACCCTTCCCTTCCCCCCATTACTCCAGATAGTTACAAAGAGTTGGGCGTGCTCTATCTCCCTAAGGAAGCGAGATACTCATATTTGGCCGCTCTTCCCGAGTCTCCTGCACTGGGCCAATCAATTAACCATGCCATGAAGCTAATCGAAGAAGCCAATCACAACCTCTCAGGAGTACTCCCCAAAGACTATACCAGTCTTGCCACTCAAGCCAGCGAGAACACTCGTATCCTCATAACCTTGCTCAAAAGTTTTAACCAAATCGAAGCAAATGATGGTGATCAGTTCGGTAAAATCTATGAATATTTCTTAGGGGAGTTTGCGAGAGCAGAGGGACAAAAAGGGGGCGAATTTTTTACGCCACAATCTATAGTAAAACTGTTAGTCGAAATCGTCGAACCCTATCACGGCTACATCTATGACCCAGCTTGTGGCAGTGGTGGCATGTTTGTGCAATCTGCTGCCTTTGTTAACGCACACAAAAAGAGTGTTAGTGCCGCCCAGGAAAGTGTAGCTATATATGGTCAGGAAAAAGTCGAATCCAATGTACGGATCGCGACTATGAACTTGGCAATTCATGGTTTAAGTGGAAATTTAGCCCTTGCCAATAGCTTTTACGAAGATGCACACCACAGTTTAGGTAAGTTTGATTTTGTTCTAGCCAACCCTCCATTTAACGTCAAGGGAAAAGATAAAAGCGGTCAGTTAGTCATAGACCCCTCTCGTCTCAAAGGCGATCCACGCTACTATCTGGGCCTCCCAACTACGGGCAAGGGGGAGATTAGTAATGGTAATTATCTCTGGATGCAAATGTTTGCGAGTGCCTTAAATAGTAATGGTAGGGCAGGCTTTGTCATGAGCAATGCGAGTAGTGATGCAGGTAACGCCGAAAAAGTCATTCGTCAAAAACTGGTAGAAAGCGGTATTGTTGACTGTCTTATATCAGTTGGACCCAACATGTTTATGAACGCTGCCCTCTCCTGTACTCTCTGGTTTTTTGATAAGCGAAAAAAGGGCAGTGATAGGGAAAAACAAGTTTTGTTTATTAATGCCCAGGATATTTTTACACCAATCGATCGCGCCCACAACGACTGGACTCCCGAACAAATCCAAGAAATAGCAAGTATTGTTCGTCGTTATCGCGGCGAAGAAGGTTATGACAAATACGAGGATATAAAGGGTCGCTGCAAAGTCGCCACAATCGATGAGATCAGAGCCAACGACTACTCCCTAAACCCCGGACGCTATATCGAGATCGTCGAAACAGAGCTAGACGATGTCGACTTTGAAGCCAAGATGAAAGAACTCCAAACAGAGTTCCTCAAACTCACCAAAGAATCTCACCAGCTGGAAAAAAAGATTATTTCCGATTGGGAAAAAATCTAATGGCATACATCTTTATGGATGAAAGTGGTGATCTAGGATTCAACTTTCAAAAAAAGGCAACATCAAAATATTTTGTAATCACTCTGTTATTTGCCAATAGCAAAAGACCACTTGAGAAAGTTGTCAAAAAAACTTTCCTCAATTTACCAAAAAAAGTACAACAAAATCATTCGGGTTGCCTGCACGCCACAAAGGAAAAGCCGGCTACCAGGATCAAGCTGCTAAATTTGCTCAACCAACTCGATCTCTCTATTATTTCGATTTACCTTAATAAGAAAAAAGTTTATACAAACCTAAAAGATGAAAAACATGTCCTCTACAATTACGTGACAAACATTTTGCTCGATCGTGTATATACCAAAAAACTTATTCCCACAACTGAACCCATTGCACTAATCGCATCTCAACGCGAAACAAATAGATTTCTCAATTCTAATTTCAAGCGATATCTAGAGACCCAGATCGAGAATAACCACAAAATCAAAATTTCGGTGACAGTCTCTCCCTCACATTCTGAAAAGGGGCTTCAGGCAGTTGATTTTGCCTGTTGGGCAGTCTACCGTCGGATCGAAAAAGGAGATGATAGCTATAGTAATTTAATCAGGGAGAAAATAATTGAAGAAAAACCGCTTTTCCCCTAAATACGACAAAACCCTATGCGCTTATATCGAGCAACCATCCGGGAGCCCACGCATAAGGATTTACTTGTCAATTAAAATATAACACAATATGTCAACCAAAACCAAATCCACCCCCATTACTCTCGACCAACTCCCACTCATCTGGGGCGACCAATACCAGTTTTTTCTCGATAAGCTCATTCCCAACTGCTTTTGCCATAACTGTCCAAATGTTGTTACTATTACCAACTACACTGCCGAGATCAACGATATGTATGACCTCGTCCTCCACGGCTCATGTGCTACCTGTGGCGGTCCGGTCGGTCGCCTCTTCGAAACCGGCGAAAACCCAGAATACGTCTCCCGCATCAAATTCATCCTACGGAGTAAATCATGAAAGAAATAAGAATTGGTGATATTGCTGCAGTAAAAGGAGGAAAAAGATTACCCAAAGGTCATTTACTGCAAGAAGACCTCACAACACACCCTTACATACGCGTGACAGACATGAAGATAGACGGCTTAGACACATCCAAAATTCAATATATTAGTGATGACACGTACAAACGTATTTCTAGGTATACAATTACCGATCAAGATATATACATAAGTATTGCAGGCACAATTGGGTTGACTGGTTTAGTATCAAAACAATATAGCGGAGCAAATTTAACTGAAAACGCAGCAAAAATCACAGAGTTGAAGACTGATATTGTAAATCAGAAATATTTACTCTATATCTTGAGAAGCAAAAAATACTATAAAAAACTAATCGAACTAGCAGGGGGAAGTTCACAACCAAAACTTGCTTTATACAAAATCGAAGATTTGCGCGTTTATCTTCCAGATTTGCCTACCCAGCAAGAAATCGCTAGTATCCTCTCCACCTACGACGATCTCATCGAAGCCAACGAAAAGCGCATAAAAATTCTCGAAGAGATGGCCCAGCGCCTCTACACCGAATGGTTCGTCAAATTCCGCTTCCCCGGTCACGAAAAAGTAAAACTCGTCGACTCCCACACCTCCTTCGACAAGATTCCGGAAGGATGGAGCGTAAAACCAATATCAGACTTGGCCACGTTTATTAACGGATATCCATTTAAACCATCAGAGTTGGGTTTGGAAGGATTACCAGTAGTGAAAATTCCAGAATTACGATCAGGAATATTGGATAAAACACCAAGAAACACTGGTGATAATATTCCCCAAAAATATCATATAAAAAATGGTAACATTCTATTCTCTTGGTCAGCCACGCTACTAGTAAATATATGGAATTCTGGAGACGCACTACTTAATCAGCATCTTTTTAATGTTATTCCGAAAAAAGTTATTTACAAAACATACTTGTTTTATACACTAAGAATACTTGTAGAAAAACTAAGCAGTCAGGTAGTTGGTGCTACCATGCAACATTTAAGAAAAGGAGTAGTTGAATCTGGAGAGATACTACTTCCATCCGAGAAAATTATAAATAATTATGACAATCAAGCATCTCAAATACTAGAAAATGTTAATAATTTGATTATCAAAAATCAGAAATTAGCAAAACTACGCGACTTATTGATTCTTCAACTCATTTTAGGCAAAAGAGATGTAATATGAATAGCAGTCAAAAAATAACTAAGTGGCACGACATGGTGGTTTTGCTATACGACCAAGGACAACAACTAATTGAAAGACAGTACTTCTATACAGAGTATCTTAAAATTGTAGTTTCCAATCCAGAGATAGGGCAACCAATAGATTTTCATCAATAGGTTGCACATAATCACTACGATGCCTTGCTAATGAATCTAAGAAGAATAGTTGACGACCACAGGGAAACAGCTTCTCTCCACAATTTACTCATGGAAATTCACGATAATCCTTCGATCATAAATAAATCCTGGTTTCTAAGAGATCTTCCAAATGATGATAACTCGAAGCCAAACATATACGAATTTATGGGCCAATATTTCGACGAAAACTACGGGGATCAACGAGGCAATATTTCTCAAAGTAAAATTGAAGATGATTTAGCCATAATTTACAAAATTAGACTAAAGGTTGGAAGGTTTATTGATAACACAATTGCACATAAAAATTCTGGAGTTAAAGGTCAAATATCCATTGAAACAAAGATTATTGAATCAGTATTACTTCCAATTGAAGAAATTATAAAAAAATACCTTAATCTTCTGACTCATAAATATGCAGGACTTGACACGCTAAAACGTGAGAGACAATATGATTGGCAGGAGATATTTACAAAGCCTTGGATTAAAATATAGACATGACTCAATTTAGCGAAGATCAGTTGGTAGAGCAGACAGTGATCAAGCTCATCAAAGAGTTGTGGGGAGATCCGTCGTGCCACATCAATGCATATAGCGATGACGTAGACATGACACTTGGTCGGGATAATCGGAGTGAGGTTGTGCTCACCAAGCATCTTCGCCCCGCGCTCGAAAAACTAAATCCTAATGCACCAAAAGAGGGTATAGAAAAAGCAATATCGGAGCTCACCCGTAGCCGCGCCCACCTCGGTTCACTAGTCGAAGCCAACAAGGAGATCCACTCCCTTATAACTGGCGGCTACAACTATGAGCTAACCACCGAATCAGGCACAGTCGAATCTCACCACCTCCGCTACTTTGATTTTGATAACCCTAATAACAACCACTACCTCTGTGTCTCTCAGCTTTGGATCAGTGGCGAGATGCATACCCGCCGTCCCGATGTCGTCATTTATGTCAACGGTATTCCTCTCATCCTCATGGAGCTAAAGGGCTCTCACCGCAGCCTCGTCGATAGCTACCACGACAATATTAGAGATTACAAAGA
This sequence comes from uncultured Pseudomonadales bacterium, assembly GCA_964655755.1. GTDB lineage: Bacteria > Patescibacteriota > Microgenomatia > UBA1400 > UBA12108 > GWF. The sequence continues at coordinate 43,778 of CAZZNJ010000004.1, forward strand.
CACTATTCCCCAACTATTTTGGTACAACCTCGGCATTATTCTTAGCAACGGTATCGAGACCAAGTTTGGCTCCCTTACCTCACCCTACGAATTCTTTAACGAATGGAAAAAGGTCGAAAATGAAAAAGAGGAATCCAAGACCGATCTCCGCACTGCCATTTTTGGTCTTTGTGACCAGTCTCGGATAATCGACATTTTAGACAACTTTATTCTCTTTGATAGTTCAGCGGGCAAAGTCAAAAAGATCGTTCCTCGCTACTTCCAATACTACGGCGTCAACCGCGCTTATGAGCAGGTCATTAAGCGTAAGGAGTTAGAGGGTAAGCTTGGTGTCTTTTGGCATACCCAGGGATCAGGCAAATCCTTCTCCATGGTCTATCTCTCCCAAAAAGTTCTCCGTCACATCTCTGGTTCCTTTACTTTTATTATTGTTACCGATCGTACTCAGCTCGACGGTCAGGCATATAGCAACTTTGCCAATGTCGGCGCCGTCTACGAAAAAGAGGTGAGAGCGGGTAGTATCGACAGCCTCAAAAAACTATTAATAGAAGATCACCGCCAGATCTTTACTACCATCCAAAAATTCCAGGATGTAGACTCTACTATCTCTGCTCGTGACAACATTATTGTAATGACCGATGAGGCGCATCGCTCCCAGTACGACACCTTTGCCTCCAACATGCGCCGGGCTCTCCCCAATGCCTCCTTTATTGGCTTCACCGGCACACCACTCATAGAAGGAGAGGAACAAAAAACTCGCGAGACATTTGGTGATTATGTTAGTATTTACAACTTTGGTCAGTCTATTAAAGATGGTGCCACAGTCCCACTCTTCTACGAAAATCGTGTTCCAGTGCTCAAAAACGTCAACGCCGATCTAGAGAATCAAATTGGGGCAGTGATGGATCGATACGATTTAGACGAAGATGAGGAGAGCAAGCTAGAGCAAGAGTTCTCGACCTTTTATCAACTTCTCACTCGCGAAGATCGTCTAAACACAGTGGCTCGTGACATCGTCACTCACTTTATCGGACGCGGCTATCAGGGTAAAGCTATGGTAGTCAGTGTCGACAAAAAAACTACGATCAGACTCTATGTCAAAGTTAAGCAAGAATGGGACAAGTATCTCGCCAAACTAAGACTCGATCATGCAAAAACCAGCGATGAATACCAGCGGGGAAAGATAGAAAGTCTTATCACTCAATTCGAAAATCTAGACATGGCAGTAGTTCTCTCTGCTGGGGATAATCAAAACGAAATTGACGATTTAGCTGAGTTTAATATCGACGTCAAACCCATTCGTGAACGACTAATCAAGGAGTATCTCGAAACCAAATTCAAAGATGAAAATAGTAATCTTCGACTCGTTTTTGTCTGTGCCATGTGGATGACAGGTTTTGATGTCCCCAACCTCTCCACCCTTTACCTCGACAAACCTCTCAAAAATCATACTCTTATGCAGACCATCGCGCGTGCCAACCGGATAGCCCCTGGCAAAGCCAACGGGATCATAGTCGACTATATCGGTGTATTTAAAAATATCGAGAAAGCTCTGGCTATCTATGCCAGTTCTGCCAAAGATCAGGACAAGATTATTCGCAGCAAAGACGAATTGGTTAGTCAGCTCGCTGAGTCTCTAGACGATCTCGAAGAGTATCTCGTTTCTAAACATCAAATCGATATTGAGATACTCCTATCTTCACCTTCTGAACAAAAAATCCTCCTCATAGAAAAATATGCTAACGAGATAGTTGCAAATCCCACGAGTAAGAAACATTTTCTCGAAATGGCCAGTAACCTCCAATCAAGCTACCTCTCTGTTTTGCCAGATCCCTCTGCCGATGATTATTGCGAACCATGTGCGGCCATCCGCACTATCGCTGGGAGAGTTAGAGCTACATCAGGTGATGCGCGAGACCTGTCAACCGTCAAAAAAGAACTAGAAACCTTACTCGATCGCTCTATTCAAACCAGTGAATACATTATCTCACCCAACAAAAAAATCAAAGACCTGAGCACTCTCGACGCGGACAAGCTTGCCGCATTCTTTGAAAGTCTTGAAAACAAAAACCTTCAGATTGAAGAAATCACTTCAGAGTTAGTACAAAAGATCGAAAAACTAATACGAAAGAACAAGAAAAGACAAGAATTTATGGATCGGCTAAATATGCTTCTCAACTCATACAATAACGGTGCTCACGACATAGACCAACTATTCGAGCAGCTCGTTGAGCTTGCAAAAAGCCTCGATTATGAAGAACAAAGAGCCGAAAGAGAAAACTTAAGTGAAGAAGAGCTAGCAATTTTTGATTTACTCATCAAAGATCATATGACCAGCGAAGAAAAAGACCAAGCTAAAAAAGTCGTACGTGAGCTACTCGCCAAACTAAAAGATCACAAATTTATTCTGGATTGGAAAAAGAAAGAAGCAGGGAAGTCAGGAGTTAGAAATACTATTACTGAGTCTCTCTATGCATACATTCCCGATGGCAACAGCAAAGTTGCCGACCGCTCAATCTACCAACAACAAATCTACGATTATGTCTACGAACATTTCGATGATAACTCTAGATACAGCTCTCATTAATACTTGCTACAAACTACTCATGGTTTATCGATAAAACAAAAACTCGTATTGACTCACCCCTAGCCCGGTCTCAGAAACTGGCACAACTCTCTTGAATCCATTTTGTAGTGCCTTCTTGCCGGACCACGTCCTAAACACTCTTTGTTCGACATTTTGGTAGTCCCTGATCGACTCGGTATACTGTCGAAAATTTGTAGTCCCAGCTCCCCACTGGTCTCGTATTACGTTATAAATATGACCATTAGCTATTAAATAGGCTAAGAACGCATCATAGAATATTCCTGCATGTAAATCATGTAATGGTTTCTCTTTATTTAGTCTAGTGTAAAGTCTGAAAGTTATTTCATCTTGGTCATTCACTTTACCAGAAAGTTTAGTGTAACTCACAATAGTTGGCCAGATTTTTATTGATGTTTTGTCAACCTCAAAATAGTAACTTAGTCCACTTAAACCACCCACGACATGACGACTACCTGGCACAACCTCTCCTTGAAAATCTAGTCTTAACTTTTTGACGTGATCCACCTCCATCGAAAAACGCTCTAATGTGTGTGCCGGTATTCCCATGGCATCAGATTATACCAGTCTATAGCGCTATTTCTTTACCTTCATATTTGCTATAGTGAAACTATTAATATCCATTTATGGAGAAATTTATGAAAACCTA
>CAZZNJ010000005.1:0-46017 GCA_964655755.1 uncultured Pseudomonadales bacterium
CCTGAGCTATTTCATTCGTCTTTAAAGTTTTCTCAACCAGCGCCACTACAATCTCAGCTAGTCTCAAGGACTCTTTATCAGGATCTTGTGGTGAGCCAGTCGAACCATACTCTCCCGTCTCTTTGCCCGCTTTCCAGATCGCCCCAGCCAGTTTTGCAAGCGAAAACTCTACCTCTCTCCCATCTCTTTTAGTAATGTTTTTAATTAACATAATTTCTCCTATCTAAATGTAAATGGACCAAAGTCGTCAAAATGTAGAGCTTCGTGAAATTTAATAAGTTGCGTTCCCAAATCATTTTCATCTCCCCTCTCCATTATGTAGTATTCTCGATCTTCTGGTTGTCCTGCTGCCTCCAAATTCCTATAAGTAATAAAGACAAACTTTTCTAGTAATTCTGGAGCTTTAGTTTTTATAAGTTCATACTGCCTAACCAATCTATCTCTTTGTCCACTACTATTATCAGTAATAGTCACGACTCCCATGCCGTTCTGTGTCATACTACGAACCATATCTTTAAGCAATGGAATTGCCAGATCATCATTTACAAATCCCAATACATCATTAGCCATAATTAGATCAAAATTATTTGATTTTTCAGGAAAAGTTGCTGGTTTCTCAATAGGAATAAATGAAATCCTGTCGGAGCGATCTATTAGTGCTTGCTCGGCACTTGGAACTGAACCATTAGGAGTAAAATCCATCAACGTTAATCTCTCTGCATCTAATGCTTCAGAGATTAAAAATCCACAAAAACCTCCTCCACTCCCATAATCACACACACTCCCTATTCTTCTCTTTAGCCTTTCTGAAATATACTTATCAAGATCATATTGGTAACCTGTATAAATATCGTAACTACGAGCCCTGAAACGGTCGAGCGGTCCCAATATTGACTTGCGTTCATGATAACTATCTACTGGTCGTTTTAGGTTAAACCATCGACCTTTATCAAAAGTGTTATCACTCATATGATCACCCACACACCGAATAGCCACAATCAATACATTTCGAGCAGCCGTCCTGTTTGTGCAGCTTCCCCCCGCACTCCGGACAGACCGTCTCTTCGTGGTCCTGAGTTTGGTCATGCGTCTTTGCTACTCCCTCTTTTGTACTTGCTGTCGACAACACTTGATCCCCCTTGCTCCCATCGCGGTAAATGGTTACTCCCTTGCACCCCAGTTTCCAAGCCTGCAGATAGACCGTCTTTACATCTTCCACGCTCGCCTCATGCCCAAAGTTAACGGTCTTACTAATACTATTATCAAAATGTTTCTGCCAAGCGGCCTGGATCTTTACGTGCCACTCCGGTTGGATCTGGTGGGTAGTTACAAAAATCTTGCGCTCCTCTGCTGTTAAATCGCTCATGTCCCCCGCTGCTATTCGCCCCAACACTTCTTCTTTCAACTTTGCACTTTTACCTTTCAACTTGTTTTCGAGGTATTCCTCAAAAACCGGGTCTATCATCACGAGTTGCTTAGTTGAATGGTTCGTTTTGTCATCTTCGTAAAAAGTCCGACGGATTGTAACCAAGCTAAATACTGGCTCAATGCCCGAGGAGGTGTCGGCCAGGATCGAAATTGTGCCTGTTGGCGCTATCATGGTCACGGCACAGTTGCGCATCGGCTGGCCCTTTGCAGGATAAATCGAGAGATCCCAGTTGTTAAAGTTCCCTCTCACTTCCGCTAGCTCGGACGAGGCCTCGGCTGCCGTCTCGTAGATAAACTTAGATAGCTCTTTTGCTAGTTTTACTGCCTCGCTACTGTTATAAGGGATCCCCATGCGATATAAGACGTGGGCAAACCCCATGACCCCGAGCCCAATCCTGCGGTTCCCATTCTTCACCGTGGCCTCAATCTCGGATACTGGGTACGCATTGACCTCAATCATGTTGTCGAGAAATCTGACCCCGAGCCGTACTGTCTCTTCTAACTCTTTATAGTCAATTTCATATTCTTTGACCTTTGACCTTGTCCCTTTCACCTTTAAGTGTCTCGCCAGGTCAATGCTTGTTAAGTTACACGATTCGTACGGAAAAAGTGCAATCTCTCCACATGGATTAGTGGCCTCTAGTTTGCCAAAGTTGGGCACCGTGTTCCCCCGTTCCGTATTATCCAAAAACATTAGTCCCGGATCTCCCGTCCTCCAGGCCGCTTCGGCTATTTTGTTAAACAGCGTTTTTGCCTTAACTTTTTTTACCACCTCCCCGTTTCTTGGGTTTACCAAGTTCCAGTATTTGTCGTTCTCGACCGCTTCCATAAAGGCTTCTGTCACCCCCACCGACACGTTAAAGTTTTTGATCGTCCCGTCCTGTGCTTTTAGCTCAATAAACTCCTCAATGTCGGGGTGACTGGCATTCAAAATCGCAATGTTTGCCCCCTGTCTTTTGGCTCCCTGCAGAATCTGCGAAAGCGCCGCCGAATATGCCTTAATAAAATCTACTGGGCCAGAAGATGCCCCGGGCACATTCTTTACTTTGTCCCCGTGCGGCCTGATCTTACTAAAGTTAAAGCCCGTCCCGCCGTTGTTTTTGTGGACTACTGCCGCGTCCCCCAGGGTCTTAAATATTGTCTGGATCGAATCCTCAATCGGTAACACAAAGCACGAAGATAGCTGTCCCGTCCCCCCAGGGTTTCCGGCCTCAAACATTGCTTTGCCTGCACACACCATTTTTAAACTTACCATCCGCTCATAAAACTTAGTCGCCACTTCTGTTACCACCCCGTTAGTGCCCCAAGCAACCTCTGGTTTTGCCATGTGGTACGCCACTCGCCACAGCATTTCACCTGGGGTCTCCACCACAGCCCCCTTCATGTCCGTTCGCAAGTAACGCTTTTTGGCCACTTCGAGCGCGTTTTTGGTTAGTTTTGGCTCAATTATTTTTGGTTTTGTCATAATCTCTTTCTACTTATCACACTTCGAGTATGCGCAAGCCGGACAGGTCGAGCAGCCCTCTTCCCTCCTCATTGGTGTTCCACATTCTGGGCACAGCTCCTCCGAGGTTACTTGCTTATCCGCTTTGGTCTCAAACGGGGCACTCTTTTTTTCGAGTACCACTTGCTCTCTAGATCCCTCTACATACACGGTCATCCCTTTTAGCCCCAATTTCCAGCCCAGTTGATAGGCCTTGGCCACGTCGTCTACGCTGGCGCTATTGGGGAAATTAATAGTTTTGCTAATCGAGTTATCAATCCATGCCTGCATCACCGCTTGCATCCTCACGTGCTCCTCAACCTTTAGGTCTGACGACACCACATAAACATCTGCAATCTGCTTAGGTACGTCCTTAATCCCGGCCAAACTACCCCCATTTTCTCTTACTTGCTCAAACAACTTATTCCTTTGTGCCTTACTCATCCCCGCTCGCTTCATCGCACTCTCAAACAACAGGCTCTCATAGTACATCTCCCGCCACTCTTTACCCTCTTTTTCCGCTCCCTCCCGGGTGTGGCGCACATATGAGAGAGCAAACACTGGTTCACACCCATACCCCTCAAGCCCGGAGATCGTCGCGATGCTCCCGGTTGGGGCCACCGTCGTTTGGGCTCCGTTGCGAATCCCGTGAGTTTTTAGGTTTTTTACGATCACCTTCCAATCTAGATTTGGTCTCCCAAAGTTAGTGGTGTGTTTTACTAGCGGCTTAGGCGCACTCCATGTCACATTTTGCGGATCGTAGATACTCCCCGTAATCCCCGGAAAAGGCCCACGTACCCGGGCGAGCTCGGTCGAGGCCATCATTGCGTAGTACCGGATAAACTCCATGATTTGCGAAGCCAGCTCTTGCCCAGCTGGACTGCCGTACCTGACCCCCAGGAGGTACATCATGTCTGACATCCCCATCACTGATAGTCCAATCCTCCGTACCTTGTGGGCTGCCTCCTCTAGTTCAGGAACTGCCGACACGTACTTATTTGCATCCACCACGTTGTCCAAAAATCTGGTAGCTAGTTGCACTGTCTCCGCCAACTTATTCCAATCCACCTCATGCGACACTTGCCCCTTGTCCCTTGTCCCCTTTGCCTTTCTTACATGTTCCCTCAGGTTTATACTCCCCAAACAGCAGTTCTCGTACGGTCCCAAAAACTGCTCGCCACAGGGGTTGGTTGCCTCTAGTTTGTAGAGGTGTGGGACTGGGTTGCTCCGGTTAGCCGCATCCAAAAACAAGACGCCTGGCTCCCCGTTTTTGTGCGCATATTTTACGATCTCCGCAAATAGCTCACGTGCTGGCACCATCCGGTATAGCTCCCCATTCTCGGGGTGGCGCAGGGCAAAGTCCTCGTCATTGGCAACCGCGGTCATAAACTCATCCGTCAGTCCCACCGAGATATTAAAGTTGGTAATCTGTCCCTCGGTTGCTTTGCACCTCACAAACTCATAAATGTCGGGGTGCCAGACTGGTAGTACTGCCATTGCTGCGCTTCGCCTCCCTCCGCCTTGCCCGATCACCCAAAAAGCCGTGTCATAGACTTTAATAAACGAGACCGCTCCGGTTGCCTTACCCTTGGTGGTTGAGATCGAAGCATCCTTTGGCCTAATCCGCCCAAACGAAAACCCTACTCCCCCGCCCGTCTGTAGCGTCAAAATAGCCTTGCGTAGTACCGAAAAAATCGAATCCGTCCCCTTCCCCAGGTCATCCTCTACGGGGAGCACAAAACAGTTGGCTAGCTGGCCGTACTTAGTCCCGGCATTTGCCATGGTTCTCCCGTTCGGGACAAAGCGCATTTCGTATAACATCTCAAAGAACTTTTCCCTCACCTCCATCGCCGTCTCCCCACTACTGCGGTAGTTGTTCTCGGCTTCTGCTACCACTCTGGCTGTCCGCATCAGGATCTCCGCCGGCGACTCTACTGGGTGCCCCGAGTCGTCGCGCAAACTATAGCGGTTAACCATGATCGCGGCGGCGTTTTTGTTGAGTTTGGTTATTTTCATTATTCTTCGACTTTCAGTTTTTTAATTTCTTCTTCAAAATCTGCGAGGTTTTCGAACTCTCGATACACACTAGCAAAAAGTAAATATGCGAGTGGATCAATCTTTTTTAGTCTATTGATCACAAGATTTCCGACCTCCCAGCTCCGCACTTCGGTGGTGGTCTTGCGTCGTAGGATCCGTTCGATCTCATCGATCATCGACTCGATCTGCTCCATCGTTACCGGGCGCTTCCAGGTGGCTTTCATGATCCCCCGCTTTAGCTTCTCTCGGTCAAAATCCTCTACCTTACCTGTCTTTTTGACTACTCGGATATCTACCCCCTCCGCCCGCTCATAAGTGGTAAAACGCTTATTACACTTCACACACTCCCGGCGACGACGCATCGCCCCCCCCTCAGCTGTAATGCGCGACTCGAGTACCGATGTGTCTTCGTGATGGCAGTATGGGCATTGCATATAGTCTCCCTTTGCCCGCTGTAGCCTTGGCATAGGCGGGTAGAACCAAAACCCTACATATAGTAGGGCTCATCTACCGTAACCCCTACCCACAGTGAGTGTCAACTAGGAACGACTGTATCAAATCGGGGCAATTTTTTTAGCTCGTCTGGGGCTCATATTTTATGTAGTGTTTTTCTGGTTTTCTCTGACATACCAAGTTGCCGCCTCTCAACTTAACTTCACCTCCCGGGGTATGTCCCTCACTCTCGCAAACAGGACAGGTGTAACATGCGGTATCACCCTCATGCAGCACTTCTGACTCAGTTGTGGTAGTTTGGTAACCAAAATCAGCTATTAAATCAAATCCCGCTAGAGATGGTTGCGCGTAATCATACCCCCCTGCCCATGTTTCAATTCCTCCCCAAGGGTTATTATTAAAATCAATGCTAACTCCTCCTCCACAACCCGTCAAAAGCGCTCGTCTGGCTAGCGGGTTCTCTCTAAATACTGTGGTCATCCACCCCCGATACTGCATTATTTCTGTTATCGAAACTTGGTAGTGTTGCTCAAACCAACGAACTTGTTCGCTTGTTACTTTTTTCGAGAATATTCCCAGACTTTCCGCTCTTACATCAAGAATATTTCGCTCAACGATCTTTTTAACATGTTCTGGTCCCAATCCCAACAACTCCTTCGCCCCTGCCTCTAGCGCAAATACTCTCCGCATCGATTCATCAATTATGTTTAAGTATTCTTTATCTCTACCTTCCTGTAGTGCTTGGTAAATCGCCTTAGCATAGTAAGTTGTCAACCCATTTCTTCTTTCTTTTGCCAACGGGTCTTTTTGTAGTCTTAGTTGATCTTCAGCTTTGTTTGTTACCTCCTCCCAGCTCCCTTGACCAAATATTTCCGCAACTTCATTTAGTGACCCAATCAGGGGGACTGCATATGCTACCAAACTCTCGGCAGTTATCTCAGCCAGCGCAATGCCAGTTAGCTCAGCCGCCTGTGTAAAGTCTGCAACTTTCTGAATTTTTTCGTACAATGTCAAAAGCGTTAACATCTCGAGTGGTACGGCTATTTGTCCATAAATAATTTCCTTTGGCGTAAGTCGCTTAACTTCTCCGACAAAAATCACCGACTTAGCGCCTTCTTCTGTTGAGTATGTTAGCCCAGGATCACTTCCAATTATGTGTCTTGCTGGGGTGCTTTTGTCCTGTGACACTTGTTGGCTCACTAGCCATGCCAACTGCCTCATCCCCTGCAGCTCCATCTCAAATCGATATGCGGACTGGTAATCTCCACGCTCTCGCCAAAAAGTAATAGAGCGGGTCATAAAGTCCACATATTCAGGATCAAGTGATCCGTCATAGCCAAATCGTATCTCTTCGTACCGTGGCATAAACAACTTTTCACCCAGATATGAAGCAACTTTATGTTCTATTTCAGGAAACGGTGTTAATGAGTTAAAAAGCCCTGAATCAAAGTCCCTCGAAAATCGACTGCCTACTACTTTCTCGCTCCTAGGTTTTACCACATCAACGCCCACCACCACTTCTGGCAACACTACTGACCAATTAAGTCGCTGAGTCTCTACCTCTCTAAGCACAAAAACTCCTTCATCCCCTCGCTCGGGGGATGTCTACCCCGCAATCGGCGGGGTGTAATAAGGCGAGAATCTTGGCAAGTTCCTGGCTTGGTCGTCGTAGCTCACTCGAGCGTAGACGACACTTCACAGTTGCGGCACAGCGGGGGATTTTCACCCCACTTCCTTATCCAATAACTCGTTAACTTTTTAACCTAGCTTCACTCTAAAGCAATCAACTAACCTAGGTCAACCGCACCCTTCTAGTACAAAACGCTTACAACCCACACAGCTCTGCGCTCTCCCGATTTATCCGTTGGACTTCTGCATACTCCCGCTCGATAATCCCACGCGCGCTCCCCTCAACCGCTTCGAGGTAGGCTTCGACTAAACCATAAGCCGAATTTGTCTGCAGTTGTTGGCATGCCTCCCGGTCCTTCCTCACCCAGTCCTGAGTCATCGTCACTGCCCCGTACTCGTAACGCAACGCCTTAAGCATAGTGTAGACTCCTCGTTCGGTATTTCCCCCCAGGAGGTAGACCATGGCACACTCAACCCGCTGTCTCGCTAGCTCTCTCCCGAGAGTCAGCCGCTCCTCCCCCTCCGCCAAGAGGTAGCGCGGCACTTTGGTAATCGTCTTGACATACTCACAACTCGGCACAGCCCCTACCTCCACAATCCCTCGATAAAGTTGGTTAACATCCACGCTCTGCGAGAGATCACCCCCGACCAGGCCTAGTTGACGCATGAGCCCCGAAAGCGACGCGGTATAAAGTGAAAACAAAAAAATACTCAGTCCCCCTAGGAGCAACCCCGCGTTCAGTACCCATTGCCCAAATCGACTCATTCCCTTATTCTAACTCAAATAGTCCGCAATAAAATTGGCGTAAACCTCAGTAATCTCCCGGAGTGACTCCAGCTCCACCCACTCCCTTCGCTCATGCACCCCACCGCCGTCTGGTCCAAACCCCATCACCGTCGGAATATCTCGTTTGACAAACATCCAGGCTTCGGTCGCCGGCCCCGAGACTTTTGGCGTTGGTACCCTCCCGAGCACTCCCTTGGCTGCCCTCTGCAAACTCAAAACCACTTCTTCGTGCGGATCTACTTCGACTGCTGGCGCATAAGACAAGTCCTCAATCTCATATTTTACGCCTAGGGGAGACAATTTTTCGATTATTAGCAGCTTGATTTGCGAATCTGAGTTGCCAGGGAGGAGTCGGACATCCCCATAAGCCACACATTCATCTGGCACCACGTTTAGTCCTAGGCCACCCTCGATTTTGGTCGGGAAGGTCAAAACAGGCTTCCGACTCTCAAACATTTTTGAGGCCTTAAACGGAATGTTAATGTCTTGCAACGCCGTCACTACCCGCGCCATGTCCACCACCGCGTTTCTCCCCTCCTCCTTCCGCTCCCACGCACTCATCCCCGTGTGGACCGCCACTCCCTTTACCCTGATCAAGAATCGGTAAATCCCCCGCTGCCCCACGCGCACATACTTGCTCCCATGCTCCCCGATCAAACAGGCCTTAGGGATACAGCCATTCTCGAGTAGGTAGTGTGTCCCTAACCGACTACACGCCCCAGATTCTTCATCCACCACAAATGCTAGCTGTAACTTGCCTGCAATCTTAACTTTTGCACTCATTAGCGCCTTCACGGCAAATATGTACGCCGCCAGGGTCGCCTTCATGTCCAGTACCCCATGGCCGTATATCCGACCGTCTCTCACAATCCCCGAAAAATTCCCACCATTATTCCTGCTATCAACAGCCGCAGTATCCATGTGTCCGTTGAGCATAAGTACGTTGCGCCCGCGCTTTTCTCCCCACTCCGCTATCACATTCATCCGCTCCCGGCTCGCCCCCACGTACTTCGGCGACAGCCCGATCTCTTTTAGCTTATTAAAAATCAGGGTTGGGACTTCGCCTTCGACTGGTTCGTGCAGGGGGCTAGTTGTTGGTGTAAAGGGGTTGGCACTCGGCGATTTCACCAGAGAGGAAACAAACGCTACTTCTTCATCAAAAGACGCTTTAACAATGCGGGCAATCGTTGACTTACTCACTGTCCCTGGCACGTTAAAAAGTATTGTACACCCGGGGTCAAATCACCGCCAATACCCTTTCGAGAGTTTCTTCTTTGCCGAGCTTAAAAGTATCAATCGCCAAGTCGTAGAGTTCACTCCGCCAAAAATATATCTTTTCGCTTGCCGGTAAAGTTCCTGGATCAACCACCCACTGAGTCCATTCCTTTCCGTACATTTTGATCCACTTTTCTAAGTTTTTTTGTTCCCGCGTAAAAATATGCTCTTTTGCCTCTGCAATTGTCACATCATCACGATTTGCAATCCTATCTACCCTAACGGCGTCGTCAGAACAATACACGAGAATTTTAAAAGTTCCCTCAACTTGCTGTGCCAAAAACCCAGATAGCCATGATTCATAAACACAGCCACTTGTCTTTTGCATCTTTTCTCTAACGCCGTAGTCGCACTGTCGGTCAAAGTCATCTGGATAAACCGTCGCTGAGTGGTGTACCGACTGATTAGGGTCAAAATATCCTTTCTCAATGGCGTACTGCCGCATAAAATCACCACCTGAATAATACTGAAAATCCAAATGCTGTGCTAAATGTTTGCCCAAAGTCGTCGATCCAGCCCCCGGCAAGCCTGAAATAGTAATGTTTTTATATTTTGTTTTAATGTGAACAGAGTTGTCCGACATAGATAAAAGCGAGTATATCATGCGTTTTGGGTATAATAGTACCCACTATGTGGAAACTTAGTCGTCGTCAGCTCGGGATCAGCCTCATTATTGTCTCCCTCGCTCTCGGTGGACTCTACCTTTTTCTCCGCGACCTCCCCTCGCCCGCCAAGCTCGCCCGCCCCGAAGCTTTTCCCGTTAGTTCCAAAATCTTGGACCGTAATGGCGCCTTGCTTTACGAGATTTATGCCGACCAAAACCGCACCCCCATCAAGCTCAGTGACCTCCCCCCCCATGTTACGCAGGCCACCATTGCAATCGAAGATCAAAATTTTTACCGCCACCACGGTTTTGACACTGGCGGGATCCTCCGCGCACTCTACAAAACCGTAACCGGCCAACGCCTAGAGGGTGGCAGTACCATCACCCAACAGCTCGTCAAGGTAGCACTACTTACCCCTGAGCGCACTCTTAGTCGCAAAATTAAAGAGGCAATTCTAACCATTGCCACCGAAGTCCTCTACACCAAAGACCAAATCTTGGAGATGTATGTCAACCACATTCCCTACGGCGGCACCACCTACGGCATCGAGGCGGCAGCCAAGCGCTATTTTGACAAAAGCGCACGAGACCTAACCCTCGCCGAGGCTGCACTGCTCGCTGGGTTACCCCAGGCTCCTTCTCGCTACTCCCCCTGGAGCGCGCCCGACGCCGCCAAATCTCGCCAAGCACAGGTCCTAACCCGGATGACCGAAGAGGGTTTTGTCTCCGAAAGTGATGCCCAAAAAGCCAAAGAAGCCGAGTTAATTTACGGGAGTGCCAGCGTCGATATTCGTGCCCCCCATTTTGTTATGTATGTTCGCGACCTAATCGAGAACAAATATGGGTCCGAGCTAGTCACCAAGGGTGGACTAAAGGTCACGACTAGTCTCGACATTACGCTCCAAGAAGCAGCCGAAGCCACCCTCGCCGCTGAGCTCAAAAACCTTGGCCGGCTCAAAATCAGTAACGGCGCAGCCGTAGTCACCAACCCCAAAACCGGCGAAATCCTCGCTATGATCGGCAGCAAAGATTATTGGAGCGAGGATATTGACGGCAAGTTTAACGTGACCACCAGCCTCAGGCAGCCCGGATCCAGCATCAAACCCCTCAACTATGCTCTCGGCCTCGAAAACCGAGTTATCACCCCTTCCACCATGCTCCTCGATTCACCTATCTGTTTTACCAGTGCCGGCAGCCCCAAATACTGCCCCAAAAATTACGACAACACTTTTCGGGGACTCACTCAGATCAGGTTCGCTCTAGGCAACTCGTACAACATTGCCGCAGTCAAAGTCTTAGCCTTAAACGGCCTCGAAAATTTTATTAGTTTTGCCCGAGAAATGGGGATCAAAAGCCTCGGTGACCCCAAAAACTACGGCCTCTCCTTAACGCTCGGTGGCGGCGAAGTCACCATGCTCGACATGGCGACCGCCTTTGGCGTTTTTGCCAATAGTGGCGAGCGGGTTGAGCTCGATCCCCTCCTCAAGGTCGAAGATGCGAGTGGAACCGTCCTCTATCAAAGTTCTCCTGACAATGTTCCCAAAACCCGTGTCCTCTCTAGCGAGACCGCCTTTTTGATCTCACACATCCTCTCTGATAACAACGCCCGCAGCGCCGCTTTTGGGACTAGCTCAGTCCTCAATGTTCCCGGCAAAACCGTGGCCGTCAAAACCGGAACTACCAATAATCTCCGCGACAACTGGACCATTGGCTATACCCAAGATCTCCTTGTTGCCACCTGGGTCGGCAACAACGACAACTCCCCCATGAGCTACGTCGCAAGCGGCGTCACCGGAGCTTCGCCGATTTGGCAAAAAATCATGCGCTACGCGCTGGCCGGCGTCAAAACCCCTGGGTGGCCCAAACCCGAGACTGGCATCGAAGGCACCAGCGTCTGCGCCGACTCCGGCGTCCTCCCAATTGCCGAGACCCCCTGCGAAACCCGATACGAATATTTCCTCGAAGGCACCGTCCCCACGGTTAGCACCCTTGTTCAAAAAGAACTGTTTGTTAATCGGACAACCAATCACCCTCCCCACAACGAAAGTGAATTTGGCGACGTCGAAGCCAGGATGCACACCGTCGCATCAGATCACTTTATCCGCGACTACTGCGTCACCTGTGGCCCCTACCCAGAGGGTTACCGCGAACCGGCTATCGATATCCCCTACACCGGCGCTTTTCTCCCCCCCGAAGACTCTGAGCCAGAATCTCCATGAAAAAGTGGTGGCTTCTTAGCTTTATTCTCTGCCTTACTGCCCTCCTCACCTATGCCCTCTTGCCGCCACAGATCCCCCCCTCCCCCCTCGGGACTAGTGTTTCGCCCAGCTTGACCACTCCACCCAAATCTGATTACCTCGTGCTAGGTTTTGCTCCTTACTGGAATCTCAAAAAAATCACTCCCGAATCACTCAGCACCATCACTCACTTTGCCTACTTTGCTCTCCACTTAAGCGGCAACGGCGAGCTTTATACCAAGGTCAACCCACGCGAAGAAGACCCCGGCTACACCAACTACAAACGACTCTTAAACCAGCCCCCCACCAACAACAACTTAATCCTTACCTATATGCAAGCGGATGAGGACGCGCTCTTTGCTCTCCTTAACTCACCGACTGCTCGCAAAACCGCCGTCAATCACATCCTCCAAACCACCAAGGAGGCAGGGGCGGTCGGCCTCAACATCGACCTCGAACCCATTGGTCAAGTCAGCGAGACTATCCGCGCCAACTTTACTCTCTTTATCCAAGAACTCCACTCGCAACTCAAACTGGGCTCTTCTGATCCGTTTCTTATTACCATTAGTATCTACCCCTCAGCCGCTGCCCGCCAAAGACTTTGGGATCTCCCTGCACTCGAACCACTAACCGATTATTTTGTCGTCATGACCTATGACTACACCATGCCCAAAAGCCAGCGCGCTGGACCCAACTCCCCTCTGCGTGATTTTTCGGGTGAGTTTGAACACTCCATCATCAAAAATTTGGGTGAGTTAACTCAGTTTATCCCCTCGCGCAAACTCCTGCTGGGTATCCCTCTCTATGGTTACGAGTGGGACACCGTTGATAACAGCAAATATTCCCCCGCCCTCAGTCGGGGGGTCACCGCTAGCTTAGAGCGGATTGAGACCATGCTCAACGCCCGTACTTTAGAGCTCCTCTGGGATCGCAACTCACTCACCCCCTACGGGGTCAGTACCGAATCAGGCAGTCACTCCCAAATCTACTTTGAAAACGAGACCTCAATCAGGCTCAAGCTCGACCTCGTCAAACATACTGGTTTAGGAGGTGTAGCCCTCTGGGCGCTGGGTTACGACCAAGGGGTTACTTGGCTCTGGCCGACGCTCAAGACCCTCAACACTACCGCACAATAATCAACTCTTACTCCTAGACTCCCCCTCCCCTCTGGGCTTACAATACAGACTTAAGATGGCCAAGAAAACAAAAAAAACCCCGCTTTCGCTCAGTAAAGTACTAGAATATCTTGGTAAACCCATCTTTTTTTTGTTCACATTTTTACTGATCTTTTTCCTTGCGCTCACTCAACTGATCAACAAAGCTGTACACCAATTCCACTTCCCCCGTCTCCCTCGCCTCCCTCATCTCCCCCACCTCCCACGTTTACCCAAGCTCTCCTTCCCCCCTCCCCCCCGTTTTCGCCTCCCGACCATTAAACCTGTTTTTTTCGTCGGCGGTCTGCTTGGGATTTTTTTGATTACTAGTTTTTATTATTTGATCCTCCGCGACCTCCCCTCGCCCGCCCTCCTACGCAACAATCCTCCCGCCCTCTCCACCAAAATCTTGGACCGTCACGGGACTTTGCTTTACCAAATTTACAAGGACGAAAACCGCTCCCTCGTTTCTCTCTCCTCACTCCCCGAACACGTCAAACGCGCCACCTTGGCTGCCGAAGACAAAAACTTCTACTCTCACCCCGGTATCGATCTCTCCGGCATCACTCGCGCCGCCATCAACAACTTTTCTTGTGCCTTTAATCTTAGACCCTGCACTTCCTCCCTCCAAGGTGGGAGCACTATTACCCAACAACTTATCAAAAACACGCTCCTCTCCCCTGAGCGTACTGTGACCCGCAAACTCAAAGAGATCGTTCTTGCCCTCCAAACCGAGCGACAATACTCCAAAGATGAGATCCTCGAAATGTACCTCAACCAAGTCCCATACGGTGGGACCGCCTATGGTATCGAAGAGGCCTCCCGCCAATACCTCGGCAAAAGTATCGCCGACACCACCCTCGCCGAAAGCGCTTTTCTCGCCGGCCTCCCTGTTTCGCCTACCACCCTCTCCCCATTTGGGACCACCCCTTACCTCGCCAAGATCCGCCAACAACAAGTCCTTGAGCGTCTAGTCGACCTTGGTTACATTACCGAGAGCGACAAAGTCGCAGCCATCGCCTCTCCGCTCAATCTGACCGCCAACAGTAGTCAGATCCTGGCCCCTCATTTTGTGATGTATGTCCGCAGCCTCCTCGTCGCCCAGTTTGGCGAAACTAAGCTGAGCCAGGGGGGTCTCACTGTCACGACCACTCTCGACCTCAACCTACAGTCCCAACTTCAAACCGAGATCAACCAGGAGTTATCCAAGCTCTCCAAACTCAATGTTGGCAACGGCGCTGGGCTAATTATCAGTCCCCAAACCGGCGAGATTCTCGCAATGGTTGGTTCGCGGGATTTTTTTGACACCACTCACGACGGCCAAGTCAACCTCACCCTCTCCCCCCGCCAACCCGGCAGCTCCATCAAGCCCCTTACCTACGCCCTCGCCTTTCTGCGTGGCCTCAACCCCAGTAGCACCATCGACGACTCCCCTGTGTGTTTTCGTCAAGCCGGCTCCCCCGACTACTGTCCCAAAAACTATGACGGTCGCTTTCATGGGACCGTCACCCTCAAAACTGCCCTTGCTAGCTCCTACAACATCCCTGCGATCAAACTCCTCAACAGTCTTGGTGTGCAAAATCTCGTCGAGTTGGCGCGCGAAATGGGGATCACCACCTGGACCGACCCTTCTCGTTTTGGATTGGCCCTCACGCTTGGGGGAGGCGAAGTGACCATGCTCGATCTCGCCCAAGCATACTCCGTCTTTGCTAACAACGGCTACAAAATTCCTCTCAACCCGTTTCTCGAAATCAAAGACTCTAACCACAACTTATTGCCGATCGCCCAAAACTCACAACCAAAAATCCAAGTCCTCCCCGCAACCGTCGCTTTTCAAATCAACCAAATACTCTCCGACAACCCTGCCCGCAGCCCGGCTTTTGGCTCCAACTCCGTCCTCAACCTTCGGGGCAAAACCGTGGCCGTCAAAACCGGCACCACCAACAACTTAAGAGACAACTGGACCATCGGCTACACTCCCGACTACTTGGTTGCCACCTGGGTCGGCAACAACAACAACTCTCCCATGAGCCAAGTTGTCTCCGGTATCACTGGGGCTAGTCCAATCTGGAGTCGCACTATGAATAACTTACTCTCGGATCGCCCCGACACGCCTTTTCCCAAACCCGAAACGATCGTGCGCGCCCGCGCCTCGTGCGCAAGCGGGCACTACGACTATTTTATCCGCGGCCAAGAACCCCGACTTAACTGCGATACCCCCGAAACTGGACAGATCCTCTAGTATCCTGTCTTAATCTCCCCCGCCACCCACAACAAAAATCCCACCAACATCACAATCAACAACAGGATAAATCCACTCCACTTTGCGATTCGGTCCATCTTTTTGACTGACTTGCGCCGCTCAACTCCGGCCTTCCGTTTGGCTTTTTTTGCTTCTTTTTCGCTAAGCTCATCACTGACTTGCTCGTCTTCGGTTATCTTGCTTTTCATAGCTTTATCCGTTTGTCCTTAGTTCTTTTACTTTTTTCTCAATCTGCTCCGCTACCAAATCTATTGTCATACCCGTAGTATCCAAAATCCACGCTCCAGGTACAATTTTTAGCGGCGCAATCTCGCGACTACTGTCTCGCTTGTCTCGTTCACGTAGATCGTCATAAACTGTTTCTAGACTGATATCCTCACCCCGCATCAGGAGTTCTCGGTGTCGCCGTTTGGCCCGCTCCATCGCGTCTGCTTCCATATATATCTTTAGATCCGCCTCGGGCAAAACCACGCTCGTAATATCGCGCCCCTCCATCACCACGTCGTTCGCTTCTGCGATTTTCCTGGCGAGCGGGGTAATCATATCTCTCACGCCCCCGTACTGTGTGATAACCGACACTCCGCGCGAGACTTCTTCGGTCCTGATTTTCCAGCTAACATCCTCCCCATCGAGCAGCACCGTACAAAGTCTCCCGTCCTTTTCCGTGGGCCCTGGCACCCGTAACTCTACTTGCGGGTGAGTCGCCTTGAGCGTATCCACAACCGCTGCCTCGTTGTTTAGGGCGACCCCCTCGCTAATTATTTTGAGTGTCAATGCCCGGTACATCGCCCCGGTGTCGACATAAAGAAATCCCAGTCGCTGAGCCACCAACTTGGCCGTGGTGCCCTTCCCCGCTGCGACCGGTCCATCGATGGCTATTTGAAATGTTTTCTTCACGCTAATTATCCTACCACATACTGTACGCTGTAAGCTGTATGCTGTAAGCTATGTTTAATGCTCAAACAAGAAACTTTCAAAGTTGCTGTCATTGGCCTAGGTCGCGTTGGGATCACCACCGCTTATGCCATTCTCCTCAAGGGTCTCGCCACCGAACTAGTCCTCTTTAGTCGCGAGATTGACAAAGCCGAAGGCGAAAAAGCAGATCTCGAACACGGGATGCCTTTTTACCCCAAATGCCAGATTACCGCCAGCAGCAGTTTCGAAGACCTCTCCGGCACCGACCTCGTCATCTTTACGGCCGGCTGCGCCCAAAAACCTGGCGAAACGCGGCTGGATCTCACCAAAAACAACTGCGCCATCGTCGACTCCCTAATCCCCAACATCGTCAAACACGCCCCCCACACCCTGATCCTCATGGTGGCTAACCCCGTCGATATTATGACTCTCCGTGCCGCCGAAAAAGCCAACCTCCCTGCTGGCCGGGTTTTTGGCAGCGGGACCCTCCTCGATACTGCCCGGTTTCGCTTGCACCTCGCCAAGGGGATCGGCATTAGTGCCAAAAGCATCCATACCTATATCCTAGGGGAGCACGGTGACTCTAGTTTTGCCGCAACCAGTACCGCCACTATCGGCGGCAAGCCCCTCCTCTCTTTCCCCGAGATGTCCCCCGAACACCTAAGCTGGGCCGAGGATCAAACTCGCAAAGACGCCTACAAAATCATCAGCGGCAAAGGCGCCACCTACTACGGGATCGCCAGCGCCATCACCCATATCGTCGAGACCATCATGCGCGACAGCAAAAAAATCATCCCTCTCTCTACCCCTCTCACCGGCCAATACGATTTAACTGGGGTTAGCCTCAGCCTCCCCTGCATCCTCGGTCGCAGCGGCGTCGAGCGCGTGATCGACCTCCCCCTCTCCCCCAAAGAGCTCGCTTCCCTCCAAAATTCTGCCAAAATGATTCGCCAAAACTCATAAACTAACGATTAATCTCCGCCAGTGTCAGTAGTCCTCTCTTTGCCCCCACGTACCCAAGCACTGCCACTGCGTTGCGCATCCCCCAGGTAATTGCCTCCTCATAAGATTTGCCGTAAGCCACCGCCGCAACGTATCCCGAGGCAAAGGCGTCCCCCGCCCCAGTCGCATCGACAACATTTTTCACCTTCTCACCCTGGTAAAAACTAACTTTCCCGTTAATACTAACTTTCCCCCCTCTCGGTCCGTCCGTGATCACCGTAACATATGCTCCGGGTAGTGGCTGCAGACTGTTCCACATTGCTTCGTCCCCAAAATCTATCCCCCAAAGCACTTTCCCTTCTTCCCTGTTTACAAACAACATCTCCACGTTCGATAGCAATTTTATTAGTTTGTCTCGTTGTTCAATCTCCTTCATCCCTGGGTTTAGGGCAACTCTAACTTTTTTCTGCTTTGCCCAAGCCAGTAGCTGTGCTAACAACTCCATATTGCCGCCCAGCGAGGAGACATATAACCACTTAGTTTCTAGATCCGCTAGTGGTAGATCCGTCCCCGACAACATTGCCGCTGCCCCTCGGTGAACCATAATGCTCCGGCCACCATCGTGTGCGATCAAAATCACCGACACTGCCGTTGTCTCCCCTGCCTCTTGGACCAAGTATCTGGTCTCTACCCCTGCTTCTTCGAGGTCTTTATGGATTAATAGAGCTTGTGGGTCATTGCCCATTTCCGCCACCACCGCTGTTTTGAGTTCTTTTTTTGCAAAGGAAACTGCGGTGTTAGTTGCCCCCCCGCCCGAAGTAATCGTAACTTCTTCTACCTCCATTTTCCCCCCATAAACCTGACACATCGCAATCCCCCCCGGCAAATCACTAGATTGCACAACCTGAAATTTGTCGCTTCGCATGAAAATATCTAGGACCGCTGCCCCAACCGTTACAACATCATAATTTGTCATGATAGTAGTCTATCACAGCCTTTTCCAAGCTCGCCTGATCCAATCCCATCGTCTGATAGACCTCCTCCCACGCTCCGCTCACCCCAAATCTATCTTGCACCCCCAGTCGTCGGAGTCTGATCCCTACCTGTCCTAGTACTTCCGCCACTGCTCCCCCTAACCCTGCCGCGACTTGGTGATCCTCAATCGTCACTACCCGCTTGGTCTTTGTGGCGCTATACAGTATTGTCTCTACCCCTAGCGGCTTGATCGAACTGGCGTTTATTACCTCACACTCAATTCCTTGACTGCTCAGCTTATCCGCTATTAATAGCCCTTGGTACACTTGGATCCCGCTCGCCACAATCGTCAGGTCGCGCCCTTCTCGCAGGATCTCAGCTCTCCCAATTTCCATCTCTCTCTCCTTCAAAAACAGGGGCGTATCCGGTCGGCACGTCCGAATGTACACCGGCCCATCGTGGTTATAAGCCGCGACTATTGCTGCTGCGCACTCGTTCGCATCAGCGGGTGCAAGTACCATCATATTGGGCAAGACCCGCATTAAGGCAATGTCCTCCGTCCCCATATGCGATGGCCCGTTCACTCCAACACTAACTCCCGCATGACTACCAATTATTTTGACGTTCGCCCCAGACAAGGCGATTGATACTCTGATCTGCTCCCAGTTGCGGCCGGGCGAAAACGTAGCATAGCTAGCCATGAACGGGATTTTGCCCACAAACGACATTCCTGCCGCCACTCCTGCCATGTTCTGCTCCGCTACTCCAACCTCCACAAACCTGTCTGGATACTCCTCTGCAAACTGCTGGATCCTCACGCTCTCTGCCAAATCAGCAGACAAAACCACTACTCGTTCGTCATTGGCGATCCTCGCGAGCCCGCGCGCCACTCCGTCTCGAATCGCCAGCTTTTTTGGGGTGCGCCAGTTTGGCAACAACAGTTTGTCGTTATACATTTTTTTCCAACTCCAAAGTGGCCTGAGCTAGTTCATCCTCGCTCAGTGCCTTATCATGCCATTTGGGGTCCCGCTCCATAAAGCTTACCCCTCGCCCGGCCACTGTCTCTGCAACCAAGACTGTCGGGGCCCAGTGTGCCGCTTTGGCTTGTTTGATCCCTCGCTCAATCGCCCCGGGATCATGTCCGTCGACTGTCAGGGTATGTAGTCCAAATGCTTCCAGTCTCCCCTCTACCCTCCCATAATTGGCTACTTCTGAGATGTAGTGCCCTATCTGTACACGATTGCGGTCCAAAATAAAGGTCAGGTTATCCAGCTGCCGACGCACCGCGAGGTTAAACGCCTCCCAGACCTGCCCCTCCTGCAACTCTCCGTCTGACAGAATGCAATAAACTCTCGCCTCATTCTCGTTTATAGTTTCTAAGTTCTGATTTTTCATTTTCATCCCGAGTGCCATGCCGACTGCCACTGAGACGCCTTGCCCCAAAGGCCCTGCCGACACCTCAATCCCCGGTGTCACCCCACGCTCCGGATGACCCGGCAACCGCCCCCCAACCTTCATAAATGTCATCAGTTCACTGCGCGGAATATAGCCGATTCGCGAAAGCGCCGCATACTGCACCGGCACGTAGTGACCACACGACAAAATAATCTTGTCCCGCTTAACCTCAACCAAATCCGAAAAATAGAGTGTTGCAATTATCTCGGCCGCAGACAATGGCCCAGCAATATGCCCCGCCCCTGCAGCATGCACCATCCGCAGCGTATCAGCGCGCAGCCCGTTGGCAATCCTTTTTATATCGACCTCAGACATATCTTCAGTTTAACAGAGTTGTTGAGTAAGTAGCCTTAGCTCATAAACGCACTCTCGCCGCATTGCCGACAGTGCGAGTGATCCACCTTGTTTAGCGCTTCTTCCATCCGCTTCATCGTCGGCAGAATATCGTCTATCCCGTCTACTATCCTAAAAACATCCATTTCCTTGGCATCAATTAGTAGGTTGTCATGGATCGCCCCGATGACTGGTCGCCAAAAGGCCCCGACCAAGATAAATGGCTTGTGGTGCCCATAATATAGCTTGGCCAACACCCAGGCTGTCCCCAACTCCGAGATCGTCCCTGTCCCCCCGTTAAACAGGAGGAATATGTCCGACGCTTCCATGAGTTTGAACATGCGCTCGATATAATTCTCGGTTCTAACCTCTTTGTCCGTATTGTTTGCCAAATATCTCCCCTCAAACCCGGTGGCGTGTTCTGGATAAAACGTCACTGAGACGGTATGACCCCCAACGCTCTCTGCTCCCCGCGTGGCGGCGTCCATCACCCCTGGTCCCCCCCCGTTCACTATCGTATAGCCGAGCTTTGCCAATTTTTTGGCAGCATGGTACGCTGCTTGGTAAGCTGGATGTTCCGGCAAAACCGCCGCATCCCCAAAAAATGCAACTCGCTTAAACACCACATGTTTCTTCTTATCCATCTTTGGTTCCTCCTTTTTGCTCACCTAACGACACTTGCTGTAGGTTCTTCCAGTACCACGAGTTGGCTCCGGCCTCATCCGCCCCCGCCAGTTTTGCCAGTTTGTATGTTTCGGGATTAATCCCCCCGTCCACGATGATTTGTCCACGATATTTTGCTCTAAGTTCCTCAATCTTTGGCAAGACTCTCATATCAAACGGTGACCCACTCGTTCCTGGAGGGATCTCCAGTAACACTATCGCCCCCGCCAAACTTAAGGCCTCAGGCTCGATCGCTTCGATCGGCGTCTCAATCTTTAGTGCAAGCCCCCCCAACACTCCTGCTCCATAATCCTGCACGGTTTCTAGGTATCTCACTTGTGAACCCATCCGCTCAATTTGGGCAATGAGTCGCGTTGGCGTCAGCGCCACACACTCCTCGATATATTCGGTTGGGTCGTCCACAAGTAAATGCAGGTCTAGCTTCAATCCCGTTAGCTCAACCTCCTGTAGGTCAGCCGGCGCAATCGATAATAGGTCCGAAAAAAGTCCATCCCCAATATCTACGTGCACTCGCTCCCCGCCCCTACTTTTGAGGGTCGCCACTTTTTCTCTCACCACATCCAGGTCAGACTCCATTATGATCGGGGTAATCATAGGTTAATCCTCATGTTTGCCATGCGGTTTCGGCGGCGGACATATCGCTCACTCGGATTAGCTTCGGTTTGCAAAAATATCTCCAACCTCTCAATCGCTTCTTCGGTCGTTAACCAGTTAGCTGGAATAGCTAGGACGTTCGCGTCCTCATGCTCCCTCCCTTGCTTGGTCACTTCGCTATTAAATGCCAAGATCGCCCTAACCTTGCTAAACCGATTGGCAATCATCTCAACCCCATGTCCACTCCCACACAGGAGGATCCCCCGATCGCTCCCTACCCCCCCTTGGATCATCTCGCCAACTTTGATTGCTGGATCCACGTAATCATCATCCGGATCGAGCATAAAATTGCCCACGTCTTCGACCTCATAACCCTGTTCAATCAACCAAACTTTTAGCTGCTCCTTAAGCTCAAAACCACGGTGATCAGCCCCAATATAAATCATGTCTCTATGCTATCACACAAACCACTCTGGGCTCACAAACTTAATCAGCGCCGAAGTCACTAGCTGGACGTATGCGGTCTTGCGATCCAAACGCCCCTTCGTAAAAATCCCGATTGCCCCCGACTTCTCCTTTACATTCTTAAGTCCCGTCAGCTCGTTCATTATCGGTCCCAACTCCCCCCCGGCTCTAATCTTGGTCGCCACCTTTTCTGGTAATTCAAAGTAGAGCCCCCCCCCCACCCCCACCTTCCCCCTCTCATCTCCCACCCCCCCCCCCCCCGACCCCTACTTTTCCCTTCTTATCTACTACCACGCACCACGCACACTCAAACAAGACTCCCTCAATTTCGGTCACTCCTCCCTCAAGTCCCACTCCATAGTCCCCTCCCTGTTTAAGCGCCGCCCTTGCCCTGTTTGTGGCTCCTTGGACTGTCTCCTCCTCGCTCATTGGCTGCTCCGCTATCCCAGAATCCACCTCGACTCCCAGCACCTCGCATTCTGGATAATACTGCCAAAATGCCTCCCTCACCGCTCCCACTTTAACTGGATTTTTACTCCCGACAATTACCTTCATATCATCCTTAGTTGTAGTTTTGCTTCTTCACTCATTCGCCTTACCGTCCAAGCTGGCTCCCACACCAGCTCCACTTCGACTTTTTGTGGTTTTAGTTTGGCCAAAGCTTCTTTAATGAGATTGTCGATCACGGGCGCCAAGGGGCAGCCTGGGGTTGTTAAGGTCATAACGACTCGCACACTGTCATTGGCTGTTACCACTTTGTAGATCAACCCCAAATCCACGATATTAATATGCAGTTCCGGGTCAATCACTGTTTTTAGTGCCGCCAACGCTTGATCTTTGGTAATCATGACTGCATTATACATTTATGACTAAACCAACTCTTGGCTGGCAATCCTGGAGCCCACCATACCCCAGATGGCACGGCCTCCCCCGCTGGGACTACTCCCCCTATGCACATAGTTTTGACCCAGCCACCACAACCAGTAGTCGTCCCCTCAAAAAGTCCATTCGCTACTGGTGTTCGTGGTACGCGGCTGGCACAAACGTAAGTGACAAACTTCTCGCCCAAACTCTCCAGACAATCGAGGTCAATCAGCTCGCCTTTACTCACCTCCTCATCGACGACGGTTGGTGCCCATGGGGCGATTGGCTCAGTCCCAGCCCCGCCAAGTTTCCAGATTTATCCCAGACCATCGCAGCTATTCACCAAGCTGGTTTTAAGGTTGGTCTTTGGTTTGCCCCCTTCCTAGCAGATCCCAAATCGGCACTGTCTCAACATCATCCCGACTGGTTTGTTAAACAGCGCGGCCGGCCTGTCCAAGGTTTCAAAACTGTGCCTGTCTGGGAAGCTTGGGTAAAGCCTAGGTACCTGCTTGATTTCTCACTCCCCGCCGTCCAAAACTACGCTAAGTCCTACCTCAAACTCGCCATCGAAACCTGGCGTGTGGATCTTCTCAAGCTCGACTTTCTCTACGCCCCCTACTTTCATCCCAACCCAACTACCCCCTCTTACGCCCACGACCAAATAACCTGGCTCCTCTCTTATCTCAAATCCACTTACCCCCAGGTACAAACAATCGCTTGCGGCGCCCCATTTGCCGACTGCAACCAACTAGTCGACGCTATCCGCATCAGCAAGGACACTGCACTTCCTCCTCTGGCTCCCCGCTGGCTTAATCAGTTGGTCTATACCCAGCGAGTAAACATGCTCCACACTACCCTCCAAGCCAACCGACACCCCCAACTCAACGTCGACCCGGATGTTAGGATGTTTACCCTCGACAACGCGACCACCAACTCACGTTGGAACTCGATCGCTACCCCAATTATCGGGATCGGCGACAACTTGGTACAATACGACCAATCTACCATGCAGAAAGCAAAATTATGGCTAAAAAACCATTCTTCTCCATCATAATCCCTGCTCTCAACGAGGAAAAATACCTCCCCAAGCTCCTGACTGACCTCAGTAGTCAATCATACCGAGATTTTGAGGTCATCGTGGTCGATGGTGGCTCCCGCGACAAAACCGTTGCGCTCGCCAAGACCTTTGCCAGTAAGCTCCCCAAACTCACAATCCTCACTTCGTCTCGCGCTCACGTCTGTACCCAACGCAACCTAGGCGCCAAACACGCGAGGGCCGACATCCTCCTTTTTAGCGATGCCGACAACTCTCTCCCTCCCTACTTTCTCCAAGGAGTCAAATATCGGCTGGAACAACACGCCTGTGATATCTCAGCCTTCTGGTTTCATCCGGATCAAAAAAACGAGCCCTACAGTACTATTGCCAATGCCATCAATCTCTTTTTCGAACTCCAGCAGTTTAATCCAAAATATATCCTAGAAGCGCTCGTGGTTATCAAAAAAAGCGTTTTTCTGGAAATTGGAGGCTTTGATGAAAGCAGAAACTACTCCGAAGGTAAATCACTCATTCAAAAAATTATCACCCGGGGTTACACTTACAAACTGCATCGTGACCCAATCGTGACCTACTCCTTCCGTCGTTTTCGCAGAGATGGGGTTGTCAAACTCGCAACCAATGTCGCCAAGATGGAGCTATCCGAACTCCTCGGCCCCGATTACCACGCCAAGCAGGCCAAAAAACTATACCCCATGCTCGGGGGGTCACTCTTTAACAAAACCCGCAAATCCAAAAACAAATTTATCAAAAATATTCAAAAACTACTCAAAGATCTCTAGTCCACCAAAAAACCAGTGTCCCCTATTGCTAGAAAATCCACTGGCTTTTTGTACCTATTAGGCTTTTTTGAGAACGGGCATGCCTGTTCTTTTGGTCTCGACGACTGTGTAGCCGGCGGGAACATCATTAAGAGCCTCAGGACGAACGTCGCGCGCGAAGTAAAAGATCTGTTGAGTGCGACCATTCTTTAGCGTCACTTTTTTACCGTGGAGATAATATGTGTCACCTTTGCTGTTTGTGTATGAATATGCCATTGTACTAGTTCACCCCCTTCCAGATAAATATTCTTAACTACCTCTGGTTATACCCTGGTAGTAATCTGGTGTCAAGCCGAGCGCGCTGATAAAAAATATCTCTAAGTGATATCCAAGATATCATTTAGTCAGCTCTAGTAGCCTTGCC
Source organism: uncultured Pseudomonadales bacterium (assembly GCA_964655755.1). Taxonomy (GTDB): domain Bacteria; phylum Patescibacteriota; class Microgenomatia; order UBA1400; family UBA12108; genus GWF. The sequence goes on from CAZZNJ010000005.1 coordinate 24,817, forward strand.
TCGATGTTGGCAAACTCCACCTTGTTGCCGTTAACAAAGAACGTGGGTGTCCCCGAAAAAGCGTGACGGTTAGCATATAGCATATCCGCACTTACTCGGTCGGCCACTTCTTGGCTCTCAAAATCGGCCAAAAACCTCGCCTCTTCCAGTCCCAGTTCCTTGGCGTAACTAAGATATTTCTCGCGTGGCTCCTCCAGCTCACCCCACTCAACTTGTCGGGCAAACAGTACGTCGCTGTATTCAAAAAACTTACCCTGGTTATGCGCGGCTTCGGCGGCACGGGCCGCTGTCACAGCGTTTTTGTGGATCGAAGTCAGCGGAAAATGGCGGTGGACAAACGTGACTTTACCCTCAAATTTTGCGAGTATTTGCTTGAGCGGCTCATGCACGGCTGCACACGCCGGACATTGAAAATCACTAAACTCAACCACTACCACGCTCCCCTCCCCTTTTCTAATCCTCATCTCCCCGGCCACATCTGCCAAAGGTTGGTTTGTACTACTCCCAAACTGCCACAACAAGGCCCCCACCCCAATCAATATTCCTATCGTTACCCCCATAAAAGTAAGGAGAGTTTTAATATTCATATCTTTTCCCTTTCGTCTTAAACTTTTTACTTTATACTTTTATCTTTCTACTCAGTAGGTGGCCACACCCGTCTCTCCTGCCCAGAGCCTGCCGCAGGATCATCCTCATATATTTCGATCGCTCCGGTAGGACAAGACTGCGCCGCCAACAGGATGTTCTCTGCCTCGTCATTCCCTCCTTCGACCAGCTCAACCAGGTTAGCCTCGTTAAGCTTAAAGATATCTGGAGATATCGCCACACAAGATGCCGCAGCGATGCACTTGCTCTGAATCAGCTTGATCGTGTATTTGCCCACTGTCCGTATTATTTTAGGGTCGTCGCTCATATTTGCTCCTTGCACTATCTTTTTTCCGAGCTTCCATAATACCACGACAAATCGGGCAATGTTCTGGGGGAGCCAGCTGTCGCACTGCGTACAACTCCTGCTCCTGCCTACTCCACACAAACGTATTTTTACAGTTCTTACACTTAATCAAGATGTCTTTCATAAAATTCCACCCTTTGCCTATGCGCTAACCAAATAATTACGTAAACTTTTCACGATAAATTACGTCTTTTGGCATTTTTAGCTCGGCGAGCTTTGCGCAAATATCCAAAACAATCTTGTCGCTGCCACATACATATGCCTCCCACTCTGCTAGTCCCGCCGGAAAATCGCGCCCCAAGCAGTCCTGTACGTGCCCCCGGCACAACCCCCAACCCTCACTCCCGCGTGACAAAACAACATCATAAACAAAGTTTGGATATGCCTCTGCCAATCGCTCCAGGTTATCAACCCAAAAAAGATCTGCCTCACTCCGCATCCCCCAGTGTAGGCGCAGTGGCGTCAAGACTTTTTTGTTTAACAACAAATCATTGATCATGCTCCAAATCGGGACAATCCCTGATCCGGTTGCCACAAACAGTCGCTTGGGCGGCTCAGCCTGGTCGTCCCGCTCCCCCACCGTAAACCTCCCGAGCGGCCCCAACACTTCGACGCTCTCTCCCAGGTTAAGTTGCTCCACATACTTGCTCCCCAACCCTTGGGGGAGGATCTCGACCAACAACTCAAACCCGTGCGTCTTGTCAGGTGTCGAGACTATCGAATAACTCCGCCGTATCCCTTCCTTTCCGACTAACAAAGATACATACTGTCCCGCCTCAAACTCAATCCGTGGGGGGTCGACCAGCTCAAACTTGAGCAACAAAAACCGCTTGTTCTCCGACAGATAATACTTTTCCGCTAGTTTTGCTTGATATTTTTGGGGTCTTATCGCCTTCATCTCGCCCCATTATAACAGCGCTAATCCCACGTGCTAATCTCTGCTTGCGGCAAGGTGAGCTTGCGCGGGGTCGTAACCAGCAAAAGTGCGCTCACGCTCGCAACCACTACCCCCACCACCGCAAAGCTCCGTGCCGGCCCTACCCACTCAACCAAATATCCCGCCATCACCGGGCCAATAATATATGCGAGGCCATACATCGCAGCGCTCATCCCCATCACGTGTTTTTTGCCTTTTCTTGCTCGACTAACCAAGTCGGTATAAACCGAATCAATCAGGGGCCAGCTCGCCGCCAAGGCAGTTCCTACCAACGCCGAAGCAACCAGTAGCATCCATACCGACTCTATCCACCAAAAACTCACCAGAATAATTCCACTAAAGAGTTGAAAAACTTGGGACCACCGCTTTTTGCCCTGATCCACCCCCCATCGCGCCACCAAGAGCCCTACAAATAAAAAGGGGAACATATAAGCCGACAAAAACCACCCACCCGCTTTTTCCTGCACTGCCAAACTGTCTGTGAGGACCGTCCCCGTCGTCCAAAAAGTCGCATCAATCAATCCCCCCATCAGCGAAGTCAGCAAAACTGGCCACACCCGCTTGCCGAGCGCCAGCCATTTGGTAATTTCTTCTCTTATCTGGATATCCTCCCACTCAACAACCTCTTCGTGACTATGGGGGAGGCGCATCAGCAAAAACCCGCTATACGCCACGACTAATATCCCCATCGCGGTAAATACGAGGGTTCGCTCCCCCCACTGGATCACCCAAGCCCCAATTAACGGCCCCAAAAAATAGGCCCCGCTCCTCACTACCCCCACCACTCCCCAAACACTTGAGCGCTCATCCCGTGGCGCAACCCCCGCCACAAACTGCTGGGTCATAAATGAGTCTAGCTCGTAGTAGATCCCCCAGACTCCCATCCCGATCACGAGCAGGATTATCCCTTGCCACCAGGTGTGAGATAGCAAGGTGAGCAAAAACAGGATTGCCCCCAACATCGCTCCCCCGGCAATTTTTTTGACCCCTGTCCGTCTCAACAGCTGTGGAAAGACCAAATCCATCGACACTCCGACTAGCGATGACAGCGCCATCATCAGCCCCATCCGCGTTGGTGACCCCAAGCTCTCCTGCAAATATCCTGGCACCCAATCAGCCAGCACCGCATCCGACAACAACACAAAAAACAAAATAAACAAGAATGGTGTCACTCGTTGCCACATCCCTCCATGTTACCCTACTCCCTCCCCTAATGGCGAGTCGTTCCTGTTAAAATACTCCCATGCAAATCATCGATGCCCACGACCCCAAAGCCATCTCTCTGGCCTGCCAGCTGCTCGCAGCCGGCCAACTAGTCATCTTTCCTACCGAAACCTGCTATGGTCTCGCGGTCGACGCAACCAACCCTCACTCAGTCACCCAGCTCCTCGCTTACAAAGGCGACCGCCATCGCCAAGTCAGTATTGCCGTCGCCGACGCGGCTATGGCAAAAAAGTATGTCTCCCTCAACCCCCTCGCCCACAATCTCTATCGTCAGTTCCTCCCTGGCCCAGTTACAGTAATCTCTGAGTCTCTCCACCAGGTTGACCCACGCCTCGAATCTGCCCAGGGCACTCTCGGTGTTCGCCTCCCCAACCACCCGATCGCCCTCGCCTTAATTAAATGCTTTGGCAAACCCATTACGGCTACCAGCGCCAACACTAGTGGCAAAAAAGAACCCTACAGCCTCGCCGATTATCAAAAATATACTACCCTCACCAAACAAAAATCTATTGCCCTCTTTCTGGACTCCGGCCACCTCGGCAACCGCCCCACCAGCACCGTAGTCGACACAACGCTCAACGCCCCCGAAATCTTGCGACAGGGAGAGATCTTCCTCCCCGACGCGCCAACCACCACCCATACTACTCCCAGCGTCAAAGCAACCACCGCGCTCGGCGCCACCTTAACCAAAAAATATCTTAATGTGACGCGCAAATACCCCCTCATTTTTGCTCTCCAGGGCGAGCTCGGAGTCGGCAAAACCCAACTCAGCAAAGGAATCGCCCAATCCCTCGGCATCACCGAGACTGTCGCCTCCCCCACCTACACCCTCCTCCACGAATACGCTTATCAAACCCCCAAGTATCAGGGCAAGTTTTACCACCTCGATACTTGGCGTCTCCCCGATATCACCGAACTCGAATCTACGCTCCAACTCTCCGCCTTACTTAAACCCGGCAATATCATCTCGCTGGAGTGGGCCGCCAAAGCCAAAGATCTTTTAAGTAAGTACCAAGACCACTGTGTAATAATTTATCTCGAAATCAAAGAATTATCCGTCTCCACCCGCACTATTACCTACACCGTCTCTCACCCCGAATGGACCTAAATCATGCCAAATTTTGCTTGCCAATCCAATAGCTCCTCGCCCCTTGCTTGAGACCCATCCCTATCATTCTTTCTCCCTGGTCTAATTTGGATATGGGCGTGTGGCACCTGAAAACCATACACCATTTGTCTCACTGGCTCGCCGGTAACTTCTCGGATGTGGCGTGCCACTTTGCCTGCCACCTCATAGTATTCCCCTAAGTTTGGTACATCCCAAACCCACTCAACATGACTTTTTGGTATTACCAACATTTGGGCGGTAGTTTTGGGAAACAAGTCCAAAAAAACCAAATACTTCTGATCTTCGTATATCTTGTAGCATGGGATCTTTCCCGCCACTATTTCACAAAAAACACAGCCTGTCATACAGGTAGATATTAACATATTGGTGTTGGGATTTTACGCAGCGTAAGTACGAGCAATCAAGTAAAAACTAACCAAGCGAGTATCAAGGTAGCGGTCTACGAACTACTTAGTTTTTACCTGATACGAGATTCTCGCCAGTAAAATACCATAAGCCAAGATGACAACCAGGTATAATACCAAGTTATGCAAGAACCAACCATCCTTTCGATCGAGACCAGTCTCGACGACACTTGCGCTGCCGTCACCCGCGGGCTACGGGTTATCAGCAACGTTGTGAGCTCCCAAACCAGCCATCATGCTGCCTGGGGCGGCACTGTCCCCGACATCGCCAAGCGACTACATAAGGAGTGGCTCCCCAAGGTTGTGGCTCTCGCTCTTAAAAAAGCAGGTAATCCCAAACTAGATGCCATCGCCGTTACCCGCGGCCCCGGACTCGCCCCCAGTCTCGAACAAGGTATTGCCTATGCTAAGCTTCTTGCTAACCAGTCTAACCTACCCCTTATTGCCGTCAACCACATGGAGGGGCACTTGCTCAGTAGTTTTGCCCAAACCAAAAATGGTACCCGTGGTCTCCCTGTCCCCCTCTACCCAGCCCTCGGCTTTCTCATTTCTGGAGGTCATACCGAACTCGTCCTCATGCGTGGTCTCGGTGACTACCAACTCTTAGGCGCTACTCTCGACGATGCGGCAGGCGAAGCCTACGACAAAGTCGCCCGCCTCCTCCTCCTCGGCTATCCAGGTGGTCCAATCCTAGCAGACATGGCTACCCGAGGTACCCCAAAATACCACCTCCCCGAACCCATGACCACCCGCGCCGATCTTAACTTTAGCTTTTCTGGCTTAAAAACTGCCGCGCGTCAATATTTGGAGCGCGAAAAGCCTAAGTTAACCAAAGAGTTTATTCAGGATTTTGCCGCCAGCTTTCAGGCTGCTGTCTTTAAGCACCTAATGAAGCGTCTCCGTCGCGGTATCGATCTCCACACTCCCCAAATGCTCCTCCTCGGTGGAGGTGTCGTCAGCAACATCGCCCTAAGAGACACGACCCGTGCCTTAGCCAAGGAGTACGGTCTGCCGGTCTATTATCCTTACACCAAAAAACTCATTACCGACAACGCCGCCATGATCGGTGTGGCTGCTTACTACCAATATCAGCGTGGTGATTTTACCGACCCCGCCTCGCTCGACCGCCTCCCCAATCTTAATTTCGAAAAATTAAGTTAATTTTTCGCCCCTCCACGAAACATGAATGGCGATATGGCTGAACAAGCCTACAAAGCGCCAAATCAAGTCTTTGTGGTGTGGGTCAATAGCTTCATAACCACTCTCACTGGTAGTGTTAAACACTTCACCCGCCCCGGATTAACCTCAAAACCAATCGCTTTTTTAACCAGTTCTTCCTCGCTCATTTGTTGCACCTCTACCATTTTTTTATTCACCAACCACTCAGACAGCTTGCTTGCTGCTGCCGTTGTGATCGCACACCCTATTCCCCTCCATTTAACTTCTTTAATAGTTTGGGATTTGTCATTTGGAATTTTGGATTTTCCAATTCTTACAAAGAATTGGATCATATCTCCGCAGCTGGCGTTACTATCTCTCCCTTCAAAATCCGGGTCCTTCAGCTCCCCCTGGTTACGCGGGTGTTCGTAGTGATCCATGACATCTTCGCGATATAGATCCATCTCTTACTTTCCAAATACTTGTTTGACTTTGCCTAAAGCCATAACTAAAGCCTCTATCTCCGCGGTAGAGGTATAAACGTTAAAACTTGCACGTACCGACGCTGCAATTCCCATTTTTTGGTGTAACACCATCGTACAGTGATGACCAGAACGAACCGCCACCCCTTCGGAGTCTAGCACTGTCGCAACATCGTGAGCATGTACCCCGCGGTACTCAAAACTCACGCTCCCACTCCGAAGACTACTCTCCTTGCTCCCCAAAATCCTAATTTCCTGTATTGGCTCCAAAGCCTTTAGGGCATACTCAACCACCTCTTGATCATGTCTCCTCACTTCGTCCATCCCCAACTGCTCAAGATACTTGACCGCTGCCGCGAGTCCCACGGCCCCGGCCACGTTGGGAGTTCCAGCCTCAAATTTGTCTGGCAACTCGTTCCAAGTAGCGTGGTCTGGATATACTTCGCTGATCATCCCGCCCCCAGTTAAGAACGGGGACATTTCTTCCAATAGTTTTTTGCGCCCCCACAATACCCCAATTCCCATTGGCCCCAACATCTTGTGTCCCGAAAATGCATAAAAATCACACCCCAGCTCAGCCACATTAACATTCATGTGTGGCACCGCTTGTGCCCCGTCAACCACTACCACTGCTCCAACCTTGTGCGCGGCCACCACCATTTCTTTGATCGGATTTATCGTCCCGAGCGCGTTCGATACGTGGGCGATCGCCACCAGTTTTGGTTTTAGTTTGAGCTTTTTGGCATAGTCATCCTGGTCTAGCTCCCCATTTTCCTTTACTTTTACCAGCTCTATCTTTGCGCCAACCCGCTTAGCCAACGCTTGCCACGGCACTAGGTTACTATGATGCTCCATCTCTGTCGCAAGAATTACCTCGCCGCTCTGCAACTGGTCCCCTCCCCATCCGTAGGCCACAGTGTTAATCGCCTCGGTCGTATTGCGCACAAATATCACTTCTTCCTCGCGCGCCCCCACAAACCGCGCAACCGCCCCGCGCGCTTCTGCTAGGAGTTTGGTACTCTCATCACCCAGGGTGTGTGCCCCACGATGCACGTTGGCGTTGTGTTGTTCGTAATAGTTTCTTTCTGCCGCTATGACACTGGACGGCTTTTGCGCGGTCGCTGCAGAGTCTAGATAAACCAATTTCTTGCCATTAACCACCCGCTTCAAAATCGGAAAGTCTTGGCGTACGCTGTCTGGGTCAAACATGCCCCTATTATACTCCTAGCCACCCCAACACCAGCTGCTCTGTGGTCGCTGCCTCGCTGAGTCCCCGACTCATTAAGTAGCGCACTTGCTCTGGGTCTAGTCCCCCCACACTCGCCGCGTGACTGGCCCGCACGTTATTTGCCTCAATTTCTAGCTCGGGCGAGGCCGTTGCCCGCGCCCCCTTACCCAGTGTCAAAACGCGTAGCTCCAAAAAGTCATCGGTTTCTTGTGCTTCCTTTGCTATTCTGATAATTCCCTTCAGTTTTACGCTCGATTTTTCTCCGCACACCGCTCTGACCGTCACCCTCCCTTTGGTCCCTGCTACCCTATGTGCCGCCACCACTGTCAGCTCATACTCCCCCTCCGCTCTCGCATCCACGATCCCGAGCCACTCGCGCTCCTGCCCCTCCTTGTCAAACTCTATGACAAAGTTGTTTACTCCTGGTTTAGTGATTTTTACAAGTTTTTTCATCCGACCGATCCTGTCATTTCGAGCTTGACGAGTCGGTTGAGCTCCACCGCATACTCGAGCGGCAACTCCGCAACCACCGGCTCCAAAAACCCCCTAATGATCAAGGTTTGGGCTTCGGCTTCGCTTAGGCCCCGACTCCTCAAATAAAGTAGTTGCTCCTCGCCGATTTTCGAGACATACGCCTCGTGTTCCAGGGTGGCCTCCCCTGTCATGATCTGATTGTTTGGGTACGTGTCCGACCGCGACTCTGCGTCCATAATCAGGGCGTCGCATATGACCTTGCTCCGCGCCCCAGCTGCCTGAGGCGTCATTTTTACTTGTCCGCGATAACTGCTCCTCCCCCCTTTTTGACTAATCGACTTTGCAATGATCCGACTGGTGGTGTTGGGTGCCAAGTGGATCATTTTGGCGCCTGCATCGAGCTGCTGTCCCTCGCCGGCAACCGCAATCGACAACATCTCCCCGTGTGCGTGCTCTCCCGCGAGGATACAAGCCGGGTACTTCATGGTCACTTTACTCCCTAGATTGCAGTCCACCCACTCCATCCGTCCCCGCTCCTCAACCCGCGCCCGTTTGGTTACCAGGTTGTAAACGTTTTTATACCAGTTTTGGACCGTGGTATATCGGACTTTGGCCTCCTCCTTTACCACCACTTCTACTACTGCCGCATGCAAACTCGCACTCGAATAGGCCGGAGCACTACACCCTTCGACATAGTGCACTTCTGCCCCCGCTTCGGCAATGATCAAGGTTCGCTCAAATTGTCCGGCATTCTCTGCATTTATCCGAAAATACGCTTGGAGTGGCAAATCAACCTTAACCCCTCGTGGAATATACACAAAGCTCCCCCCGCTCCACACTGCTGTATTGAGTGCGGCGAGCTTGTTGTCACCGTAAGGAACAGTTTTGCCAAAGTGGGCCTTAACTATCTCCGGGTATTGCCGCAACCCTTCATCCATCGACAAAAAAATCACACCCTTCTTTGCCAGAGTTTTTTTTAACGAATGATAAATTACTTCACTATCGTACTGTCCCCCCACTCCAGCCAAGTAAGCCCGCTCGGCTTCTGGCACTCCGATCGCCTCAAACACCTCCCTGACTCCATCGGGCACTTGCTCCCAGCTCGCATAAGGTTGTTCAACGCTCTGCAGGTAATAGCGCATCGTATCCCAATTGACTCCCCTTAGGTCTGCCCCCCAACTTGGCACCGGCATTTGCTCAAATTGGGCTAGAGCCAAGAGCCTTGTGTCCAACATCCACTTTGGTTCTTTTTTGCGTCGCGAAATCTCTTTGACGACTGCCTGACTCAGTCCTCTTGGGGCAATATACTGATATTTGTCGGTCTCACTATGAAAGCCGAGGTTGTAGTTGTCCATCTTTCATCTCCAATACCTGGCTCGCTCCGAGCGCAGATATCATCTCCTCGTAATGGGTAATCACCACAAACGCGGTCCCCTCTGCTTTTAGTTGGTTAACGATTTTGACAACCAGCTCCCGCCCAGCCCGGTCTAGCCCTGAGTCAATTTCGTCCAATACTGCTACCTTGGGTCTCAGGAGTAAAAGCTGGAGCATTTCTAACCTTTTCTTCTCCCCGCCACTAAAACCGTCATTTACTGCCCGTTCTACGTTGTCGTTCTTTAGACCGACTTCTTGCGCTAGGACCTCAACTTTTTGTTTAAAAGCTACCAATTTCTCGATTTTTTTCCCACTTGCTTCGTATGCCGCCCTCGCTAGCGCCAACACACTAACCCCCGGGATTGCAACCGGATTCTGCCAAGCCACAATTAGCCCTTCTCTCGCTCGCTCATCAACTGGCATGGCTAAAAGATCACGCTGCGCCAAGGATGCGCTTTTTACCCCACTTACCTGGTAACGGGCATCCCCCATTAGCACGCTCGCCAAACTGCTTTTTCCTCCCCCGTTCCCTCCCACCAATGCCACCACTTCCCCTAGCTTTAGCTTTAGTGACACTTCCCGCAAGACTCGTTTACCTGCGATCTCGGCCGTGAGCCCCTCGATCTCTAAGACGTAGTTCATTGTCAACCCAAATCGCTGAGTTTATATTCTGACAACACCTCGCCCAGCTGCGCCGTCAACTTGACCATAATCTTGCGGTGGGGACATCGATCCTGGAGGGGGCACCTCTTGGCTCCGTGAGCCAGACACGACACCGTCGCCAACTCGCCCTCTGTCGCCTCGACTACCTGCTTGAGGCTAACTTTTGCAGGGGCTAATGCCAAACTGTAGCCTCCCCCCCGACCCTCCTTGGGCACCACCAATTTTGCTTTTATCAAATCTCTGGCGATCTTAACCAAAAACGAGCGGGGCAACCCAAACTCTTGCATCTTTGCCACCGACACCAGCTTGCCCTGACCAGCTTGTGCCAACAGCGTAACCATCATCAGAGCGTACTCGGTTTTTTTGCGAAATCTAAATGATGACATATCTCCTCCTCCTCATAATGACGATAATTATGTCAACCTCACGGCCGAAACTATCTCCATCATAATCCAAGTTTTAAAAATTTCAACTAGAAAAGGGTTGTCTGCACGCCCCCCACCCCCGCTCGTTCGCGCTCAAAGTTGACCGGGACCTCAATCAGGTTGTTCCATTTGTTCTTAAACTTAAGGAGTTTGTTGGTCCGGCCATACTCGTACAAATCTTTTGTCACTTTAACATCCTGCAGACAATATTTTTCTAGCGCCTCCCAGTTGCCTTCGTGGTAATAGGTTATGGCGTCTAGTCCATGCCCACTCTTTTGCTCTCCCAAGGTTTCTTTTGCAACCGCATCTAGCGCCACCCGATGTCCCAGGTGTTTCTCCATCTCGACCATAATATCTAGGCTCGGAAACTGCTCAAATGACCCACTGTAATACGGCTTAAGCGTCGCGTAATCAAAATTTAAGATATTAAAACCCACAACCAAATCCGCTGTTTCGAGCTTACGCCAAAATGGCAAAAAATTATCCTCCCGATATCCCACGTACTCCTCCCCGCTCTCATCCCGCCAGTATGTCCCAATAATGCTGACCCCGAGTTTTTCTGGATAGTATCCCCCCACCTCGTCAAACGCTTTTTTCGTCTCAACGTCAAAGACTAGCAGTTTCATAGTTTTATGATTCTAACACTTCAGTTCCCACCAATTTCCCCCGCTCCAGTAACTTGAGCATCGCCCCGCCGCCCGTACTCACGTGGTCAATCCGCCCAATCTGCTCCTCCCGCCCCACCGTCGCGAGCGTGTCACCCCCTCCGACCAAAGTATAGGCGTCCTGATTTGCCACCATTGCCTCAAAAATCGCCTCGGTTCCTGCCCGGTACTCAGGCTCCTCCACTTTTCCCATCGGCCCGTTCCACACAATCGTTTTTGCTTTTGCGAGCTCTGCTGCAAACATTTTGCGGGTCTCGGCTCCAATATCTAAGATGTCAGCCCCCTCTACTGGTAACAAAACTTTCGCTTTTCCTTGTAACATTACCCTTTCAACTTGCAACTCATTCGCTAGCTTACCCCCCACCAAAATGGTGTCAGCTCGCTCCATGAGCAGTTTTAGGAGTGGCAACTTGTCCTCCACTTTTGCTCCCCCCATCACCACCACAAACGGGTGCTCTGGCTTATTTCGGATGCGCAAAATAGTCTCAACTTCTTCTTCTAGCCAAAGCCCCGCGTAGCTCGGCAGGTACCGGGTCACTCCCACGATGCTTGCACTCTCACGATGGCACTCCCCAAACGCCTCATTAACATAGATCTCACCTAGACTCGCTAGCTCTCTCGCAAACGCCGGCTCGTTGCGATCCTCCCCCTCCCACAACCGCACGTTCTCAAGCATCATTACCTGTGACCTTGTATCGTTTAGACACGCCTGCACCGTCCTGTGTACTACGATCTCTTGTCCAAGTAGCGCCGTCGCGTACTGTGCGACTGGCTCAATGCTCCGCTTCTCTCCGCTCTTGCCCAGATGGCTTATCAAGACTACTTGCCTCGCTCCATGATCTCTCAACCACTTGATTGTCGGGAGAGTCCTCACTATCCGCGTATCATCGACAATCTGCAGTGCTTTCCCGAGCGTTACGTTCCAATCCACCCGCACCACCACTCGCTTTGCCTTGACATCTACCTGCTCGATTACACGTAATTTTGTCATGTCTGCACACTTTTCCCATATTTTTCGACTATTTCTAGGAGCTCGTCCATCCGCGGCGAGGCTACCTCACAAAAATACTTCTCTCTCGCTTCGCCTTCGTACTGCCCAAACTCCTGCCAAAGGGCCCGCCCCACTGCAAATCCGCTCCCGCCGCTCTGGCACGCGACTTCGAGGGCTATTTTGTACTGGGAGTATTCCATCCCCGCCGACAAAAGCACCCAGGGCGCCTTAACTCGCCGCGTTATCTCCTCGCAGGCTCGCCTCGTCCCCGGATACTCTGATTTATAGATATCTACCGGGACCTCCGCTAGCTCTTCCACAATCCGCAACACCTCATCTTCCTTTGCCCCTTCGACTTTGTACGACAGTGGCTCTAGTAAGTAGACCATCCCCTCCCGCGCACACTCTTCTGATAGCGTAAGCGCTAGCTCTTTTTGTTTTTTTGCCAACTCCCGGTTGTTCGGATCGTAATACAACAATAGCTTTACCGCGCACGCCCCCAGCTCCTTGGCCTGCCTTACACTCCAGTTTTCGAGTATCTCCGTCACCCTAGCCTCTTTTCCTCCCCGATACCCCGTTTTCTCCATCGACAACATCCACCCTGGTTTTTTGCCTGTGTCGATGATCGCTTTTCCAAAGACCGGATCTAGGAGCAAGCCCGAGACTCTGTCTTCGTACAGCGCTACCATCCTCCTTTTCCAGATCATGATCTCCTGGTCGGTGGTGATTTCTGGATTCTCCGGGTGTAGATTTTCCTTCAGAGAGCCTCGGTGGTCTAGAGCCGCGATGGCGATCCTCCCACTAGGTAGGAGTAGTTTTTTTAGGCGCTCTATTTTGCTCATGTCTTAATCTGATTTTTCCTGCTTAGTATCTTCGGGATAGCCCACATCAGTAGGCCCGTTACAATCATTATCATCAAAAATAGCGCAAAGGGGCTCGCCATTTTGTTGTGCCAATATCTAATCAGCAGGGTATCTACCATCGGTGGGAGCCACTCCCCCTCCAATTCTCGGTGGAGCATCAGTCCTCCCCCCGCCATCCCCAACCCCAAAACCACCACTCCCCACATCGCAACCCGGTGAATTTTCTTGCTCCACAAAAAAACCATTTGCCAGCTCATCACTCTAGTATACACACATCCCTTACCGCTTCCAGCTTTTTTTGGCGCGCTCGTTCTTTTTTACCAATCCAGACTTTAGTTTGTCTACTACTCTATCTACCGCGCTCAACAAGTCGGTGTCCTGCGACTCCGCGATCACATCTTTTCCGGGAATTTTTAATCCCACCTTAACTTTGTACCCCCACCGCTCGCCCCGCGACAGCTTTACCACCCCGGCTCTTAAGTCAGAGGAAACATGTTTTAAATATTTGTCCAGTTGTGCAATTTTTCTCGCTATCTTAATCTTTATATCCCCTACGCTCTCTACCCGATCAAACAAAAAAGCTAATCTCATCTCCTACCTCCTAATACTTTAGGTACTTAATGTCGCATGAGTACTACAGGTTAATTTTGCCTCCTTTCCTGATGATTTCCCGCTCATATTTTTGGTGGATCTCATGAAATTCTGCCAGCAAATGGTCGAGTTCTTTTTCTGACAACTCTTCCGCAGACACCAAGCTATTTCTGGCCCCACGAATTGCCTTTAGCAACTCATCCAGTTTGATATGTGTAGCCTTGGCATCCCGATTCTGGGTATTTTGGATAATAAAGACCATCAAAAACGTTGTAATGGTCGTAAAGGTGTTAATAAATAACTGCCAACTCGTCGAGTACTCAAACATGGGCCCAGTCAACGCCCAGACAACCACCAAGAGGAGTGCCCAGCCAAATACCACCGAACTCCCCATCCCCGACGCTACCCTTGATGCAAACTTGGCAAAGTACTCTCGCATTAGCTTATTTATACCCTATGCGCGACAATTGTGCACAGGCCCACTCCATACTTACTCTCATCCATTCGCTTCTCTATTTTGTAGCCCTGGTCGACCAGGTACTTTTCGATCTCGCCAATTCTTTTACCCTCTCTTGGATGTACTTCTAGGATCAGGTTCAAAACGCCCTCCCAGCCCGCACTTGTCACCACCTCATACTCCATCCCCTCAATATCCATTTTGACCAGGTCCGCCCCCTCCGCCAAGACTTCAGCAACCCCGACAGCCTCTACTTCCATCGCCTTAGTGTGGAGTACTCCCCGCCAACCTTTGGGGATTATCCCCACGCCACTGCGCCACTCATCTGGGTAAACCGGCGCCTGCAGCTTTAGCCTGCCCGACTTTGGCGCCACCGCTGCCCTTACACATTGCACCCGCTCACCCAACCCATTCTCCCTCACGTTTTTAAGAAGTAGTTCATAGTTGGCCGGATCCGGCTCGTACGCTACGATCGTTGCTCTCGGATAAATCTGGGCAAAATAAAGCGTCGCCAGCCCAATGTGCGCTCCCAAATCAACTACTCGCCCCGCGTCGTCTAGCTCCTCTAGATAATAAGCGTGATGACTCCAGACTTCGCGTTTGAGCTCATTAAACTCCTCTGAGTTCTCGTACCAAACAGTGTACTTCCCAATTCTGGTTGATTGCATCGAAGTTATTATCTCACATCTTGACACATTATTTGGGTTTTATTAGGATTAGGGTATGACACGTGCTGTGTTTAAACAAGGTCAGTTAAACAACTACTTAACCCTTATATCAAAAACGCATTCACACTCATTTCTCCATCTTTCTAAGCTTCTAGGCGTTGAGCGTCATACTCTAACAGATTGGCGTAACGAAAAAACTTTACCAGATCTTAAAAAACTTCAATATCTTTCAAACTATTTTGATACACCGCTCCCGCCGATTATAGAAACAAGAATCGATTCTTGGGGATCTTCTAAGGCAGGTTTTGCAAAGCACCAAAAGCATGGTTGTACCATGCGGACAAAAGACCGCGCTAAGGGTGGACAAAATTCTCAAATTGCTCGCAGGAATAATCCTGAGTACTATAGAAAATTGGGGTGTACAGTACGTAATACCTTTACATTTCCAGATCACAACATAAAACTAGCAGAATTATTAGGCGTCCTACTCGGAGACGGGCATATTGATAAAAATGGACAATTTACTATTACTCTTAACTCAGTTGCGGATAAAAAATACAGTGTTTATGTGATCAATTTAATTAACTCTTTATTCAATTACATGCCCAGTCTATATACGCGGAAAAACTCTAAAGCGGTTATTGTTTGTGTAACAGGTAAAGATATTATTGACTACTTGGTTAAGTCAGGGTTGAAAATCGGAGACAAGGTCAAACAACAAGTCGATGTGCCTGATTGGATTAAAGCTAATTCAGAGTTCTCCAGGTGGTGTCTACGCGGTCTAATGGATACAGATGGCGGAATTTTTACCAATACTTACAAAGTTCACGGTAAATCTTATCTATATCCCAAAACTAGTTTTACAAACGCATCCCAACCACTTCTTGAATTCGTATATAACACTCTAAAGTACAACGGGTTCCATCCAAATAATCGACAGCCAAGAAAAATTTGGCTTTATTCACAAACTGAATCGAAGCGATACCTCAAGCTAATCGGTAGTTCTAATGAAAGGCTCCTGAAGAAAATCAGATGATATAATCACCATCACAGGAAGGGTCAGATAGTGGTCGATTCTAGGAGTTTACTAAACTCCCGTAGGCTCAAACCTACCGAGGGTTCGAATCCCTCCCCTTCCGCCACGGAGACGTCCGATAGTGGTTATTCGAGCGGGTTGCTAACCCGCGACTCGAAAGAGTCTCGTGGGTTCGAATCCCACCGTCTCCGCCACTTTGCAAGTTCATCGGTTTTTTTGAGTCCTGCCAGCGGTGCAAACGGTAATCTGTATCTGGTTTCTACAATTATTCCATCTTTAATATCTGCGTTCCAAAGTAGTGCTTTAACTAGATCACGCCTCACGATATCATCGCCATCAATAAACATTTTTTGAAACGTACAAGCCTGGTATTTAACATTATCAAGATGTTCCAAAGTGGTTTTGAGTTTGTCTTGGTTGATCTTCTTCATCGCTTGGGTTAGGGTAACTTTTTCCTCAATCATCTCATTACGCCGTTTGTCATATCGTTCACTGCTGATTTTTTCATCAAGATACATCTCCTCTAAGCGCGATAGTCGCTTATCCAGGGTTGCAAGTTGCGCAGTAATTGCTAATTTCTCGCTAACTGGGTCTTGGTGTTTGGACTCTAACTCTTGTTTGTATTGGTTAAGTGAGACAGTCGCCATTTCTTCATCCAGCGTAAAGTTGCTCATTACTTGCGATATTAAACACTTAACAGTGTCCTCGGATAAGTATTTTTTGTGCTGTAAACACTCTCCCCGCCCGTTCGTACAGCGATAGTATATGTACTTGCCTTTGGCGATTCCCGCTGTGATTTTGCACCCACATTCACCACAGGTTAAATAATCTCTATACGTAAAGTGGTGGTTTTGTTTTCTTCCTCTATGCCTATTTTTAATGATTAGTTGTACAGTATCAAACACTGCTTTGGTTACGAGCGGTTCATGCTTACCTGGATATATTTTGCCTTTACGCTCAATCACGCCGTAATACTCTGGGTTGGTTAACACGCGGTGCAACTTCCCAGACGCAATCCTCTTCCCGGTGCGTGTCCTATACCCGAGGCCATTGAGATGCTTCGCCAAGCGCTTTACACTCCAAGTACCTTGGGAGTACTCCCGAAAGGCGAGCGACACCCACTTTCCTTCTAAGGGAGAGGGTACAATGCCGTGGGCGACGTTTACGTAGCCCTCGGGTGCATACGAGGGGTACTCCCCCGATAATAGTTTCGACTGGTTTCCATCACGAACCTTGTGTGACAAATCTCGGGAAAACTGTGATGATCCAACAAAATCAAATCCCATATAAAACATGCTTTGAGGAGTGTTATAAATCTGCATTGGTGTCCTCACTTCTTTCAAAAATCCCTCATCAAATTGCTTCACTACCTGTCCAGCCTCAATTAAGTTTCTAGACAATCTATCAGCATGCACCACTATGATTCCACTTGCCTCACCACTTCTAATCCTGTCAATCATTCTAGAAAACAAAGGTCTATTACCGTCTATTCGCGCACTCTTGCTCTCTCGGATAATATCCATAACCACCAAATCATTTTTACTCGCCAACTCTAGATTTATCCGCTCTTGGGTATCAAGTGATTGTACTTGTTTAGATCCCTCTTCACTAGATTTTCTGCAGTAGATGAAATATTTGGTTTTACTCACCATCACTCCCCTGGGCAGGAGATTTAGTAGGTAGATTATACTCGGTATACTCGGTCTCACCCAAAAATGAGTTGTGGTAGCGACTTTTATAGGTGGGAGACCAGCCTAACTTGATCATTTTTTTTAACAACGATCGTGCATCATCCCCATACTTTGTTATTGGCTTAACTAAGTTGTGGGAGGTAAAGTAGCGACGACGTTTATAGCGGTATCCATTCTCTTTTGTGATGTACTTAGTAATATAAGAAACTTTGTTGACCTGGTTACTACTTCCTTTGCGAATAAACACTAGTCCCCACCCCCATAAACCCTGTATTTCACTCTTTTTGATGTAGGGAAGGTTAACGAGCAAATGGTAATGAACGGCCAATACTTGCCGTTTGGTCTGAAATTCTCCCACTCCGATATAGATAAAGTTGGGGTACTTAACTCGTAATTTCTTTAAAAAGTACTTTAGTTTGGGGTGGCACTCGCTTGGAGAGGTGATGTCAAACTGTTCTGTATCAGCAAACGTCAAAACGAGGTGTTTTGAGTTAGTGGGATCAAAATTAGCAAGGGCAAGTCGCCTTACTTTCTCTCTTGTTCTATGAGCACTGTATGCCTTATTTTCCTCTGTTCTATCTTCTGGAGCGATAATCTTTTTCTTTTTAGGTGGTTTAAGCAAGACTCGCTTAGTTATTACTGGTTGATCAGTCAAATATACCTCAACTGTACGACCCGAAATCACCATTCTATAAAACTTGCGAGTATTAAATACTCTCTCATTTATGACGGTACTATCAAGGGAAGAGCCCAGGCTATCGCCCGGGCTCGTGGGGACAGTACCGACCATAGGAGTCTCACTTGCCATGAGCCTCCTTTTCTTTTTGCAGTTTTAGATAGCGAAATACTGCCCGACCAAGAAAATATAGGGACTGCTCACATTCAAACAACTCAACCTCACTAGGAGCATGCCCCACAAACACGACAAACAACTTCTCAACCGCTTGCTTCTGTTTATCCACTCCCTTTTGCATGGGGAGATCTTAGAAAAGATAGATCAAATTGTCGGTGACAAGAAATGGTGGGTATTTGGCGTTACTACTGCAAAAAGTTAAGTCTTACGACTGCAAGCAAACTCTCGACCATATATGTTTTATAGCGGTGGTATATTGTCTTGACTTGATCTCCTGCTAAACGCTCATCATCTGGGTATTTTTCATACAGTATCGTCTCAATCTCTGCAAATGTCTTATCTTGATCTCTTAACTCGCCGATCTCTATCCCCAACTCTAGGTTTTTGGGAACGCCACTCGTGACAAATTTCCCAAGAGACTTATTCCCCTCTTCTATGCTATGCCAATTTTCTTTTATCCAAGTAATCAACTCATTTTGAGAGGAGTCATATGGTATCAAGATCGCCGATAGTTTATTAATTGGGTATTTATTTACTCTTTTTAAGATCTCCTCTTTCCCACTAACATATACAAACAATGGAAAAGTTTTGTTGGCAAGATAGCGTACATCAATAAAGGCATTAAAAGACAATAGGAGCATCAGCGAGTCAATGAGTGATAACTGCTTCTCAGATTCTAGTAAGTTGCAGCCTGGTATTGATCTAAGATATCTCCTAGCATTATCTGTAAAATCTAGGTCGTAGAAAGATTTGCCTAAGTTTTCATACAACAACTCCTGTCGTAACCCATATTTTTCCTTAGCCATTATCTTCTGTCCTCGCCGAAACTCATCACTATCTGACAACTCCTTAGCAAACGAAACGCTTAACTCAGACGGGTTTGACTCTATGGTGATTTGATCGAGGCTAGAGAGGTACAAAATGTCATGCATGTAGCACGAATTTTACACCTACATTTAGTAAACAGTAATTTCTGGTAATGACTCGCCATAAGATATTGGGTTTGCTAACTGTCTTCCCATGTGACGTGAGAAAGAATCAAATTCTGGTTTAGTTACCAAGCATCTATTGTCACGCCATTGAGTAACACACAAATCACCAAGCATACCTCCCCACGCAAGATTAATATTGGATGGATCTTTATTCAAAATTTCAGCAATATAATCAACCTCTTCTTGTAAAACGTCCACTGAGTCATCTTCAGTCTGTTCATGCATACGAGGAAAGGGAATTGTTTCTTCGAAAATAAATTTTTCTAAGCCACTCTCATATGATTCGTCGAATTGTAGACAAAAAACAGGTTTCCCAATTTTCAAACATCTTTTAACTACCCCCTCAAGTGTTTTTTTATACATTTGCATTTTAGTAGTTTTCAAATAGTCTGGATGTATTAAGACCAAGGCATCAAATTCTTTAAGTTTCGACATTGCATTTTCGATTAAAATATCTGGAGCAATCTCAGGGTCAATACCATTCTCAACAATAGTATTATCACGGTCTGTGTGATACATGTATCCTGGTGAGTCTACTATTTTTACAATCTCCCCTTTACGCTTTAGTTTTTCAAACATATATCCCAGTATAAACTAAGTTTAATGTATAATCACTCTCTGGAGATATGGGTTGCAACTTCATCCCATGCTCTCCGCAAAATATGATACCCTCCCCCTACCGCAAATCCATAAAGATACTAGATATAAAACCCATCTCGATTTACATCTATTTTATGCGCCCTGGCGGGATCGAAAAACCCCACTATCACGATGCAACAGAAATAGAATACGTGCTACGCGGTAACACCAATACCCACAAACAAGGCGCGCTCTACTTTCGCAAAAGAGGTCAAATTCACGAAGGAATCAACGACTCAAACTCTGATCTAGTGTTTCTCAATATCATGATTCCCGCCGAATCTGCTCAAAATACCCACTATGTATAATTTAGTCTATGCACAAATACGCGTTCTTTGATGTTGACCAAACTATCTACCCCGGACACTCCACGGCCGACTTCTATCACACAAAATCATTAAAAACCTTTCTCTCCAAGGATTTTTACCAAGAGGAATTAATGATCGGCCAGCTCTACAAAAGCGGTCAAATCACTTATGCCGAAGCCGGGGCCCGTGCCGCTCGACTATGTGCCAGTAGTGTCAAGGGTAAGTCGATAGAAACTGTTGCCAAGCTCGCAGAAGCTTTTGTTACGGATCATGGAGTCAAATCGTTTGTCGACCCACTCTTCTCCCTTCTCCACCAATCCGGCTACACCATAGTCCTTGTTTCTGGATCTGTTGATTTTATTATCAAAGCGATTGCTAAACATACTGGAGCAGACCTCTACCATGCCACCACCCCCGAGCTAGATCTCAACAAGACTTATACTGGCAATATCACCCACCAACTCGATGACATCGAAAAAGAAAAAATTATTAAGCAAAATTATGACCTTGCTCACGCGACTGTCCTCGCCTTTGGCGACAGTACCGGAGATGTCCCGATGCTCTCGCTCGCCAACCACGGCTTTATCATCAACCCTCACCAACCCGAACTCCTTAAACTCGCAGCGGAAAACCCCAATTACCACCTTGTGGAGAATACAGAAATTATCGAATCAGTAAAAAAGGTAATCACACAGGATGAGCTTACATAAACTGCGACCACCTCATCGAAAACTTAAGTATTCTTTTTCATCTGGACCACTAACAATCAACGAACTCAAATCGAATAACTTTTCTGAGTTAAATTGTCGTCTCGCAGTTCAATACTACCTCTATGCATTGCATAATATTTATCTTGCTCCACACGAAATACTATTGCCTCGCTCTTACCTAAAAACTGGTAGATTTATCTCAAATCAGTACACATTGCAACCCAATTTATACCAACCTGGAGATATCATCTTTGCATACAGAAGAACCATTCCTCAAGACAGGCGTC
>CAZZNJ010000006.1:0-24481 GCA_964655755.1 uncultured Pseudomonadales bacterium
GTGGACCCTAGCGGGATCGAACCGCTTACCTCTTCTATGCCATAGAAGCGCTCTACCAACTGAGCTAAGGGCCCTAGATAGGAGATATTCTACTATAACTACTCCGCTAACTCTAGCGGGCCACCCTCGAGCGGCTCAGGGAGGGGGGAGGGGGTGCTGAGGATGGAGTCATCCGTGGGTGGGGCGGGAGGGGGAGGGGTGCCTTTGGCGCGCAGGGTCTCGAGCTCGCTTTGGACACGGCCGTAATCTGTACTGTCAGGAGGGAGATATTTGAGAGTATTTTCGAGGGCAGTGAGGGCGGCATCGCGATCGCCAGCCCGGTCGGCCAGAGTGGCCAGGTTGTAATAAGCGTTGGCATAATCATTTTTGAGCTGGAGAGCCAATCCGATCTCGGAAGCGGCGCGCTGCCGGAGGGTTGCGGACTGAGTGGAACTAGTGTCTTTGTCGGCGAGGCTCGCGAGAAGGCCCGCATATTCGAGGCGGAGAGCAGGATTGGCACGATCCAGGCTAATGGCGCGGCCGTAGGCTTCGAGGGCAAAGTTTTCGGAGCCCTCGGCGACGTTGATGAGGTTCTGGTAGGTTTTGGCGAGGGATAGCCAGGTGCGAGCGTCGTTGGGGCGCAATGTAATCGCATTTTTGCTGGCAGAAATGCTTTGTTGGATGAGGTTGGTGATCATCTGTCGATCGGCGTCGGTTATTTCGGATTTTTGGGAGAGGGCACTGGCCAGCCGAAAGTTGAGGTCAGCAAAACTGAGGTGATAGTTGGTCAGGTTAGGAGAGAGGCGCAGAGCCTGCTGGTGAGTCGTGTAGACTTGTTGAGAATCATTGCTATTGAGAGCGAGCTGGGATTGGCGGATCAAGTACTCGCTCCCGAGAGCGCGGGCGAGGGGGAGGGCAAAAAGAACTGCGAGGGTGAGGGTGGTTATGATCGGGACAAAACTAAGAGGGCGAGAGAGGGAGTGGGTGACTGATCCTTGATAAAGGGAAGCGTAAAGAAGGAAGTAAAGGAAGTATAGCGGCAGTGTAAAGGGAGTCAGGAAAAAGGCGAGGGTGAGGAGGATAGCCGGGTAGAAGTAGGGAGTTTTGAAACTCTGGATCAGGGTGCGAAACTGGAGATAGAGAAGGGTGAGGGTCGCAAGGAGACCGGCGGTAGGGAGGAGGGTTAGGATCTCGTTGCCACCACTGGTCGGGAGAGTGTTCCAGTGAGAGGTCGCGTTGAGTGCGAGGGGTTTGACGCTAGTGTAGAGGAGGCTGTAGTTGCTAATCCCGATCCCAAAGAGGAGGGAGCGCAGGGATTTGAGGGCATCGAGGGCGATACTCCAACTAGCCAGCAAGGGAAGCGTGGCGGGGGCAAGGACACCTCCCGGGAGCATGAGGGAGATAATAGCGACAGAGGCCAGGGTGTAGAGGGTAAGGAGGGAAAGGAGGAGGGGTTTGCGAGTTGATTTTTTGAGTTCGGCGAGTGTGAGGACAAGCCCGGTCAGAATGAGGAGCAGAGTCGTCATGTAGTTGCCAGTCGGGGTAAAGGTTTGAGTTTGCATATATAAGGGGACATAGTCCGAGCGAGCCAGGAAAGAGAGGGAGAGGAGGGAGTGGAGGGACAGGGCGGCCGCGAGGAAGTGGAGGGTGGGGGAGAGAGACTTTTTCCATGACGCAGTACAAAGGGCAAGGAGCCCGAGGGTGGGGAGGACGAGGAGGCTAAGGCCGCGGCCAGCCAGCGCTTCGGGGCGACCCTCGGGGTTAGCGAGGAGCGAACCGAGAATCGCGAGGGCAAAGAGGAGGAGGGGGAGACTAGCTTTGAGTGAGGGGAGGGTGAGGGTTTTGGTTTTGAAGGTGTGGTAGCCGGTCAGGAGCAAAAGAATAATGGCTGTTGTGGTGAGCACAAATTCTTTGGGGGTGGCAAAGACGTTGGGGGTAATGGTCCAAAATAGGAGGGTAGTTAGGGCGAGGGAGAGAGGGAGGAAGAGCGGTAAGATCATAGGATCTATACTATAGAAGTATGCGCGCTGAGTAAAGGGGGGCGAGGGCTTAGAGTCAGCGGGTTAGGGTTTCGACTAGACGATAGAAGAGGGCTTGCCAGCCGAGAAAGATCTTGGAGATTAGGTTGGGCTGGGAGGTAGGTAGGGGGGAGGAGGGTGGCGTGGGTTCGGCAAAAATGTCGGCGAGTCGACCCGGGTCTTCGGGTGGGGTCGGAGATGGATAGTCACCAGCATTGGGGGTGAGGGCTGGGGTGGGAGAGGGTGAGGTTATTTTGAACACCTCTACGACTCGTTGCATGAGTGGCTTGTTCGAGGGAGCTGGGGTAGGGCTGGGTGTTGGGGTGGATGATGGGGTGGGGGTGGAGTCAGAGGGGTTGGTTGACTCACCGCTACACTTGATATCTTGGACAGAGACAAAGTCACTCCTAACCTCGTCGCGCAGCGAAGCGAGCTGCCAGGAATAGGTTGTGTTGGGTTTGAGATCGAGGTCGATCTCGGGGCGTGTACTGGTCTTGGTTTGGTGGTGGTCACCGTCTTTTTGGGCAAAAATGACTTGGTAGTTGGTTACGTCAGTGACTGCACCCCAGCGGAGGGTTATCCGAGTGCCGTTGTGGTAGCAGTTGTATTGGAGGTTGGTCGGAGGATTGGGTTTGGAGACGAGTGAGGCACTAGGACTGGGAGAGGGTGGGGGTGAAGTGGAGGGTGGCGGCTCAGTGATAGTAAGGTTTAGGTGATTGAGTGAGCGGAGCGAGTTGGTGATGCTCTCGGTCGTGGTGACGAGGGTGAGTGGGGAGAGACTGAGGCTAGCGTCTCCTTCCCGGAGAGCCTTGAGCGTGAAAGTAAACAACTGGCCTTGGCCTGCTGCGCTTGAGCTTGCTCCAGGCTCGATGTCGAGCGCAATAGTAAGTTTGCCCGACTCGGTTGTGGGGGAGGAATCGTTGGTGGAGAAGGGAGGATGGGGGAGCGGGGAAGAGAGCTCGAGGAGCGTGGGGTCGTAGCTAATTTCTGACTCGACAGAAACCAGGCTTGACGCGCCGGTTGAGTAGGTGAGTGTTATCGTGGTTGATTCGTTGGGCTTTAGGTTTTGCTGGTTGGCAGTTAAGATTAGGTCGACGGTGCCACTTGGGTTAGTGATCTCGGCGATCTGTGGGAGTGGGTTGACAAAAAGTTTGTGCCAGAGTAAGCCAGTAAGAGCGGTCAGAGTGAGAGCAGTGGCGAGAAGAACTGAGTTGTGGATGAGAAGTTGGGGTTGGGACCTGGAGGTTTTTTTGGCACGGTGTTTCTGGGTAGGCATAGCTCTAGTTTAACATTCAATTCCTTTATCGGAGCGTGCAGCTACCCACAGTTTGGCAAGGCGTGGTGCCACCGTCGCAGTTGTCGTTGTTGGCGTAGGAGGGTGAACAGATGTAAACGTTAGGATCAAAACTAGTGCAATTGTTAAGTGAAGAACAATAGTAATGTTCGCTATTGGGGTCAAAGGACGGGGTGGGAGTAGGTGAAGGGGTAGGGGTTGAGGAGGGAGTGCTTGATTCGGTGGCTTCGCAGTAAACAAGGGGCCTAACGTTGTCGGAGCTGATCGCGTAGTTGCCTAGGTTGCTGCCGTCGGCGGCACAAAGGGCCTGAGCTTCGGGGTCACTCTCGCTGGCCTTGAGGTTGGTGTAGAGCTTAAACCAAGTGCAGCCAGTTGGGTCGGTTTCGAGGATGTAAGGTAGGTTGGTTTGGCGGTTGCAGGGAATGGCGCCTAGGTAGGGGGTGAGCTGTGAGCTGCCACAGTCACTGCTCTCGTCAAAATAAGAGGAGGGAGGATAGCAGTTGTTGTCCGCGTAGTAATCTTCGAAGGCGATTTTGAGGCGGTTGAGCTCGGATTTGGTTTTGGCGTCATCAGCTTTGTCACGGTTGGTGCGGACCATGCTGAGCGCAATCATGATTAGGATCGCCAAGATCGCGACTGTGACCAACAGTTCAATGAGTGTAAAACCGAGCTTAGTTAGTTTGCGAGTTGAATAATCCACCAGTTAAAGCTTATATCGGAACTAGCTGGGTTGTCTATAGCAACCGTAAAACTACTAGTATCTTTGGATTTGACAAAGAGGACCTTGTTGTCGGTGTTGGTAGTGGGGGTCAAGTAAACCAGTGAATTAGGGGTGACGTAGGGACTGCTGATAATGAGCTCGGTATTGGGGGTGGTCAGGGTGGCGGTGCCGGCGGTGGCGTTGCTCTCGGCGTTCCCAGTTAGAGCCGCGAGGGCTGAGCTGTCGGTGGCAGTACTGGCACTGGCGATCGTGATCATGTTGGTGGTCAGACTAGCCAGGTTGGCGCTACCGGAGGCGTCGATGGTGGCAACGGTCTGACCCTCCTCGTTGTAGATGGCGAGCAAGTTGCCGAGAGCGCTACTGTTGGTGGCAGTTGGGGCATTGCCGAGCGAGAGCGTGTTGAGACTAGCAGAGTCGGCTAGGATCCGACCATTGACGTAGAGATCACCGTTGATGGCGACGGAACCAGAGCTATCTACCAGCAAGGTGCCAGCAGCCAAGTTGATTAGGCCACCGGCAGGTTGGAGGGCGAGGGTGCCGGTTTGACTATTGATGGTGTCGGTATAGAGTCCAGCGTTGACGTTTAGGGTAGTGATGCTGGCCGTGCCGATCACAGCTAAGTACTCGTTGATGGTGGCAAAGTTGATATCGGCAGTCGCCAAGGTGGCGGCGGAGCTCGCAATAAAGGGAGTGGGGTCGGTGGCGAGCGAGGGGGCGAGGTTGGAGTTGGACTCTGGGGCGGGGAGGTCGGTAGCGGAGACTGGGTTGGTGAGGTCTGATAACCGAGCTTTGATCCGATCGGTGATACTCTGGATATCGTCGTCGGAAATTGCCGAGAGGGAGGCAATCTTGGAATCAAGGCCAATGATGGTGTTGGCGGTAATGGTATCGGCCACGATGTCTCTGGCAGTAAGCGTTTCTGCTTCGATTTTTTCTAGCTCGGCCAGGCGCGCGCTGATTGTGGTTGCCTCGATTTCGCCATCAACTAAGAGAGCGGGGAGATCGGGACTACTGCTGGGGTCAGGTTTGATGGCGACTGGTCCGGTGATGATAAGGGCGGAATCAGAGGCGAGGGGAGAAATTAGTTGTGTTTTAATTTGCGGGGTTAGAATATTGGCAAAAATTCCATTTTGAGTTACTGCTCGACCAGTGGTTTCACTAATTAAGGAACGAGTACCATAAACATAGCGGAAAAGATTACTACTGAGAGTTGTGGGAGAGGGGGCAGTACTATTGTTAATAAGCATTAGAACGGTGTCTTGATTTTGAGATGGTGTCCAATCTGTTGTGGCAGTGCCGATCGTTTTTTCTCCAGGTATAGCGAGGGTGGCTTTGCCTGGGATATTTGAGGCGGTGAGAGCGTCTCCAGCTTTAATGGGAGGGCTATCAGGATCAACTTTTACGGGAATACGACCAGCGAGGCCAAGGAGCCGACGATCGGGAGTTTCGAGACCTAGTTCTTTACCGGCTTTGGTGGAGATTGCACCGACCAGCTGAGGATCATTAACTCCTTCTGATTTGCGTAGGATGGGGACGCCGTAGTCGTCGAGCTCACCTGTTAAGGCGACTAAGTCACCCGGGCCGATTGCCTGATCATTAACGGTATACCACTCTGCAAGATCTGCCCCAAAGACTATGGCGTCGAGTCTAATTTGTTGAGTATCTCCAGTATAGTTGTATAGCCTGACGGTGTTGGCATCAGTTTGAACAATTTTAAAGCCATTATTCCACTCAGCCTTGACGTTAAAGAGTTTGGGCTGGAACGAGATGTTTGTGGTAGTTAATATCGCACGGTATTGAAGGAAATCGTTGGGGGTTGAGGTAATAGTGTGGCCACTTGGATTATTCATTAGGCGCTCAGCTTGTAGGCTATCAATATAAACTGTGGTGTTGGTTGAGAGTAGAGAGATGCGTAGCTTGGTTACGGCGTTACGTAGACTTTCGTCAACGTCAGTAATATCCCAGTAGACTTTTTGCCAGGTATTGGCGGTATCGATGGTAAAGGTCTCCTCTTGTTCGGTGGCAGCGCTTTCGCCAAAACCTATTTTGACCAAACTACCTGAAGCGGTAGCGTAAACCCAGGCTGAAACTAAGTCGTAATTGGAAAGATCAGTACTACTAATAGTATCCTCGGCATAACCTGCTGCAGAACCAACGGAGCCAAATTTAACACTTTTGTTAGCGGCGTTGGTAATATCTTCATCTTCGAATTCATCAACATTTCTTGCGAGGGCGCCGTCAGCAGCAGCATTTAGATTGGTGACCGTCCAGTCGCTTGTGGCATCCATGGCGTTTAGAGTTTTAATATTGCTGTCTGAAACGGCAGGTTTCCAGGCTTCCCATGAACCATCGGTGGCGTTGTTGCTTTTACCACTTCTAGTTTGGAACTGGACCATACCATAGCTATTTTGATCAAAAGTATAGGTTAGTTTATTGAGTTCAGTTGCATTGGGAGTGGGAATCTCGTCAGACACAAATACAGCATAGGTGTTGTAGCCAACAGTTAGTGGGGTGTAGTTGGGGTTGCTTTGGTTGGTGGGAGTAGTGGCGGCGCCTACAGCCACACGTCCGGCACCACCTGCACCACCACCACGTCCATTGCCACCACCAGAGCCACCAAGGGCAGTGGTTTTATATTCAGGGGAGCCGAGGGCAACAGTTGTGCCAATAACTTTAACTGAACCACCCGCACCACCACCACCACCGGAGCCATAGGTACCAGTTCCAGAACTACCCGCGTTACCATTAGCGGCTAGGGTTCCGTTAACTGTGACACTGCCACCAGCGATATAGACGATACCACCACCGTCTCCACCAGCGGCACCAACGTTACTTCCATCATAACCACCACCACCACCACCGGAAGAGCCAAACATAAGATCATTGAGATTGGCATCACCATAGGTGCCACCACCACCACCACCACCAATTTGGTCTTGGGAGTTAGAACTGGAGCCACCGTTACCACTAGCATTAGTACTACCACTGGCACCTGCATTGGCACCACCACCACCTGCACCAGCACCACCATAACCACCACCACCACCTCCACCGCCATAGTAGTAGTAACCTGAACCGCCACCACCACCCGCACCACCACGAGTGGAGCTTCCACTTCCGCCCGTACCAGCACCAACTCCAACATAGGTACCAGCACCACCACCACCTCCACAGGAGCCGGCACCACCATTTCTGGAAGTGTAGTTTCCACCCGCACCACCGGCTGTATTGTTAGTACCACAATAAGCTTCACCACCAGTGGTGCTGGTAGCATCTGAGCCAGAACCGGCGCCAGCAATGTAGCCTTTGCCGGTTGCATGAATGGTGCCGTTGATGGTGACGGCTCCGGTTGCTCTAAAGAACATAACACCACCTTCACCAGCACCATTATTAACAGCGCCGGTTGGCTGGACCCAATCGTCTGGATAGAAGCTATAGCTAGCATCGACCGTGACGGTGGTATAGTTAGGAACTCTTTGCAGCATTACAGCTTGGGCAGAGGTGCCAACGCCAATATTGGTATCATCACCAGCGCCATCTCCATAGTATTTGGTTTTACTCGTGGTGAAAGTAACAACGTTTGCGGCAATGCTTTGGATTCTGAGAGTTTCAAAGTTACCAACATTGACGAAAGAAGTGCTATTACCACGAAGGTTGATAAGCAAGACTTCATCGCCAACGGCGAGACAAGCACCAGCAGGGGAACTTTCCAAGGTTGCAGTGTTGGCAGTTAGGGCAGTAACGGAGTAGTTAACCGCGTCGCCACCCTCACCGCTATCATCACAGGTGCGGCCAGTGATGCTATCGTTCGTATTAATACTTCTATTGGAGTTAACGGTGATGGCACCATCAGCGCCGGTACCTTTGTCTAGAGCCGTGGTTGAGGAGACAGAGGTTTGAGCAATACTAGTGTGGATGCTTTTATTATTATTGAGAGCGGTTTCGGTGACGATTAGTCGGTCAGAGCTGTAGTAATTGACATCGTTGTTGGTGCGAATGCGATTGGCATCGATAGTGTAGGTTCCACTGCTATTGGTGTACCCAGCTGTAACACTACTAAAACTTGATTGATTACTTGTGTTGGTGGTAGTGAGGATGGCGCGGTATTGGAGGTAATTATTGGCGGTTGAAGCAATGCTTGAGCCGCTACTAGTAGTGATTAATGCTTTTTCAGCCTTGAGGCTATCAATGTAGACGGTAGTATTAGTTCGGGTAACAGAGATACGTAGGAGGTCGACTTGGTTACAGCCGTCGCCACCAGTGCATGATCCAGAAGTGAGGTCGTTGAGGGGCCAATAGACTTTTTGCCAGGTATTCATGGCGTCTATAGTAACGGTCTCTTCTTGTTCGGTGGCGGCGCTTTCGCCAAAACCCAACTTAACAACATTGCCGGAGGCGGTAGCGTAAACCCAGGCGGAGATGTAGTCGAAGCCGGTTAGGTCTACGGCAGTAATAGTGTCTTCGACATATCCATTAGCAGAGCCAACTGAACCTATTTTGAGGGTATCTCCAACGTCGAACTCGTCTTCATCTTCGTAGTAATCAACGTTTCTAGTGATGTCTCCATCAGTTTTGGTGGGAAGGTTGGTGGCAGTCCAGTCGCTGGGAGTGTCCATGTTATTTAAATCAACGTAGTTAGTAGTGACGGTGGAGGGTTTCCAAGTTTCCCAGGTGCCATCAGTAGAGTCGGCGGTTGAACCACTTCTAGTTTGGAATTGAACATTAGTGCCAGAAGGGAGGGACTCTGTCCATGCGAGGTTGCCAAAAGAGGTGGCGCCTGGGGTAAATATTTCTTCAGACACAAACACCGCATAGGTGTTGTAGCCAACAGTTAGTGGGGTGTAGTTGGGGTTGCTTTGGTTGGTGGGAGTAGTGGCGGCGCCTACAGCCACACGTCCGGCACCACCTGCACCACCACCACGTCCATTGCCACCACCAGAGCCACCAAGGGCAGTGGTTTTATATTCAGGGGAGCCGAGGGCAACAGTTGTGCCAATAACTTTAACTGAACCACCCGCACCACCACCACCACCGGAGCCATAGGTACCAGTTCCAGAACTACCCGCGTTACCATTAGCGGCTAGGGTTCCGTTAACTGTGACACTGCCACCAGCGATATAGACGATACCACCACCGTCTCCACCAGCGGCACCAACGTTACTTCCATCATAACCACCACCACCACCACCGGAAGAGCCAAACATAAGATCATTGAGATTGGCATCACCATAGGTGCCACCACCACCACCACCACCAATTTGGTCTTGGGAGTTAGAACTGGAGCCACCGTTACCACTAGCATTAGTACTACCACTGGCACCTGCATTGGCACCACCACCACCTGCACCAGCACCACCATAACCACCACCACCACCTCCACCGCCATAGTAGTAGTAACCTGAACCGCCACCACCACCCGCACCACCACGAGTGGAGCTTCCACTTCCGCCCGTACCAGCACCAACTCCAACATAGGTACCAGCACCACCACCACCTCCACAGGAGCCGGCACCACCATTTCTGGAAGTGTAGTTTCCACCCGCACCACCGGCTGTATTGTTAGTACCACAATAAGCTTCACCACCAGTGGTGCTGGTAGCATCTGAGCCAGAACCGGCGCCAGCAATGTAGCCTTTGCCGGTTGCATGAATGGTGCCGTTGATGGTGACGGCTCCGGTTGCTCTAAAGAACATAACACCACCTTCACCAGCACCATTATTAACAGCGCCGGTTGGCTGGACCCAATCGTCTGGATAGAAGCTATAGCTAGCATCGACCGTGACGGTGGTATAGTTAGGAACTCTTTGCAGCATTACAGCTTGGGCAGAGGTGCCAACGCCAATATTGGTATCATCACCAGCGCCATCTCCATAGTATTTGGTTTTACTCGTGGTGAAAGTAACAACGTTTGCGGCAATGCTTTGGATTCTGAGAGTTTCAAAGTTACCAACATTGACGAAAGAAGTGCTATTACCACGAAGGTTGATAAGCAAGACTTCATCGCCAACGGCGAGACAAGCACCAGCAGGGGAACTTTCCAAGGTTGCAGTGTTGGCAGTTAGGGCAGTAACGGAGTAGTTAACCGCGTCGCCACCCTCACCGCTATCATCACAGGTGCGGCCAGTGATGCTATCGTTCGTATTAATACTTCTATTGGAGTTAACGGTGATGGCACCATCAGCGCCGGTACCAAGATCGTTAATACTGTAGTCAAGAGCGACGGTTGAGGCTTTGTATTTTTGAGCGTAGACAGGGTTAAACTGGTTATCAAGATTATGAAGGAAAGAACCGATCCGATCTTTGATGTTTGTCCAGAGAGAGGTAGTAGTGTCATAGAACCAGCCAGTAAGACTTAGATCGTTGGTATTTTGGTTGTGGGCGATTTCGATATAATTTTGGTTAACAATGTTGGCCGAATTACTCGCATATTTGGTCATATCTAAGGCGATGCGGTGCCAGACAGAGCTACCATCCATGAGGTAGAGATGGTCGTTGTCGGTGTCGTAGTAGGTGGTGCCCTCGGTAGTTAAAGCCGAGCTGGTAATGGGTTGGAAGGTGATTGAGCCGTCGTTGTTGATGCGGAACTCGTCCACAGTGTCCGAATCTGGGTCAAAGCTCAGGTACGTAGCGTTGCCGTCGTAGATAGTGGAGCTACCGATCTTGACGTAACCAGTCGTGCCGCTACCGACAGTCAGGCCGGGGTTGGCCGAGTCGAGGACTTGGAGATCGCGAAAAACGGCGTCGCCACTATTGTTGACGTAGTAGGTCGTGCCACCTGCAAAGTTAAGATTGTCGGAGAGGTTAATGTCCCCGCCAGTTGCATCAATGGTCAGATCCCCACCAGAGTTGACGGTAAAGCCGGTGTAGACGGAGCCGTCGGTATAAGTGAGGCGGAGCTGCTCACCACTGGTGGCGAGAACATCGAGCTTGGCGTCTGGACCAGTCGAACCGATCCCAACATTGCCATTGTTTTTGACTACAAAGCGTGTTTGACCAGAGGAGCTGGCAGTAAAGATGTCTCCACTACCTGATTGATCAACAATAAGTGAAGACATGCTGGTGTTACCAGAGATACTGGCAGTGGGTATGGTACCGAGGCTGGAGCGCAAGTCGAGGGTGGCAAGTGCTGAAATTGTATTGATACCTAGTCTAGTGCCACTAGTTAATGTAGATCCGAGCGTGGAGGTGGTATTGTTGAAAGAAAAGCTAAAGTCGTTGTCAGTGCCAAAAGTGAGAGGTGATGAATCTGCGAGGTAGATGCCGGCCAACTTGTTTGCTCCAGCTGCAGCAGAGTTTCCTAAGACTTCGCCACTAGTTGGGTAGAGATAAGTTCCTGCGTCGGTCCAGCCACCTCCACCACTACCAATTGCAGCCCAAGCGCCGGCACTATTTTTAAATTCGATGGTTCCAGCATTATCGCGGAAGCCGTAACCCGAGGTTCCGTCTGTCGTGCCAAAATTGAGGTAACCACTGGCTGCGATACCAAGATTTCCTCCAAGAAAGCTACGAGCAGAGCCGTTGGTGTAAATAGCGTAGTTGGTACCGGCGCCGGAGACATTGGTGTAGAGGCCGTAGTTAGTAGTGCCAGCCCCTGTTACATTGCTGAAGAGACCATAACTGGTGGGGGAGGCGCCAGTTAAATTGGAATAAACACCATAGCCAGTGCCCATTGCTGCGGCGGAACTAAAGTAACCACTGAAACCGTTTGTTATGGTCCCTAAAGTTTCGGTAATTGTGCTTTGAATACCATAGCAGTTGGTGATTGTGACATTGGTGCCATTGCTTTCACAGTCGTTTCTTATGCCGTATGCATTTGTAAAAGTTTCTGTGTTGGCAGTATTTTGAATAGCTTTTGCGTATAATCCGTAAGATGTAGTGGCGTCCTGACTAATAAAATAACCACCATAACCAGTGGTAATTCCGCCAGTGGTTTGGGCTGCAAGTTCATTTACACTTCCATATGTACCATATGCAGTTGTGATTGAGGCTCCATTAACATTAGTGTAGGCTTGATTATGACCACCATAGGCTGTTCCGATAGTTCCGGTGGCGTTGTTGTTGTAGGCTGAAGACAATATGCCTCGGGCATTTGTGACAGAGCCAGTGCTATTGTTATATGAGGTAAAATCACCTCCATATTGATTGGTGATTATTCCTGCAGCACTGTTAACCGCGATTGAAGTAATTCCAGCGGAGGTTGTTGCTGTAGCACCAGTGTCAGGGCTTAAGGTAGTGGAATTGTTTTGCGCAATATTATAGATGCCTCGTAGCGTATCAATAGTGTTTCCATTGCTCAGTGATGTCAAATTGTTAGTACCCATCGCGTGATGAGAATAAACTCCATCAGTTGCGTTGACCACCAGATTATTATAAAGGCCAATGCTATTGGCAATATTTCCTGTAAGGGTGCCGGTTAGAGTGCGACTAAAAGTACCAGTGTATGTCGATGCATTAGTTAGCGCAGTTGAGGTGTTAGCACCAAACAAGCGATCGGTTGGGGCAATGGTATTTGTGCCAAGCGAGAGAGTTGGGGCTTTTGCATTGCCTGAGCTATTGACTTGGAAGAGGTCACCATTACCAACGGTAAATAGGTAAGCGGGTGTAGTGTCACCAATCCCGACATTACCGGTTGCATTAATGTCAATTCCAGCTGTGCCGTTTGATCCATAAACCTGAATTGTGGAACCTCTTAATCTTAATGCAGTGTAGGCACCACCGGTGCGGTTATATGAAAGCAAGTCTCCGGTTGTTCCATCATGAAATAATTCAATCCCAGTTCCAGTGGTTGGAGTCATGGCATTGCTAGTGACTCTAATTCTCCCCGAAGCTACGTCTAATCCTGCCTGTGGTGTTGAAGTTCCTATTCCTACATTCGCATTTAGAAAGTTAATTTCATCAGTTGTTTGATCGTCAAACTCGATGCGACCAGCCGATGCACCGAGGCCGAGCCAGTCATCGTCCGCAGTGGAATCGGCAAAAGTGGCGCCACTGGTCATACTACCAACGGCGGTAATATCACCAGCACCGGCAATGCCAGTAGTAATGGCGGCATCGAGATCGTCCAGGACATCCTGCAGGGTAGTGCTGGCACTGTTGTCAAATTCGTCGTAGGTACCTATCAAGGATGCGCCACTAGTGGTGTTACTGCTACCGACGTCGTTGAGGCCTATGGTACCGATGAATAGATCAGCACCGGTAGCGAGGATGGTGTTACCGGCATGGTCAACGCTAAATTTGCTGGTGGGACTACTCCCTGATAAGAGATCAAGGAGTTTGAACCCAGTGTTGTTGTTGGCGACGGTACCGGTCATCAGGGAACCGGTAGTGAGCTGAGCGTTACTGACATTAAAGAAGTTGGTACTAGTTGTGTTGCCCTGAAAGTTGATTTGACCCGTGCCGTCGGGGGCGAGGGTGATGTTGCCGTTGGTGCCGGTTGCGGTAACGAGCGAGAGCGAGGGGGCCGAGATTTGAAATGTCCCAGCGACCCCAGTCAAACGTGGGGACTGCTCACCCACGATGATCTCGCCCCATTGGTTCATAGGGACAACGGTGTTGCGCAGGGCGCTGACGGTTGCGCTAATGGGGAAACCCTGGATGGTTTCGGAGTTGAGGGCGTAGGCGACGGTCGCAATCTGCTGGCGAGGGGTTAAGGTCTCGGCGGCTACCGTGACTTCTAGCCAAATATCGGCGTTCTCGGTAAAGACCGAGGAGCCGATCCCTGAGCCACAAGTACTGCCGATCTGGGTTGAGAAAACCCCGTCAGCGTCGGGGGTAATGCTACAGGTGCCACTACTATAGAGCTCGCTACCACCGCTACTGGCATCAAAAAGCTTAAAGACAAAGTTGGTGGCGCTAGTAATGGGAGTCCCGCTCGCGTTTTCGAGACGACCCTGGAAGCTCAGTTGGCGATTGGGGGTGACAGGGGTGGTGGGAAAAGCGGCGGTGAGCTGAGTGTCAGTGCCAAACTGGCGATAGGCCAGAATGGAGAGGGTCGAAGCAAAGAGGAGGAGGATCAGGAGGGTAAGAAAAGAGCGAAAAGAAGGGAGGCGGGGGCGGATGCGGTAATTAAGATTTTTCACAATATTATGCTGGGAATCTGGGGAAGGTGGGGTTATCAGAGGTGAAGCGAGCTGGCGGGCTGCGGTAAAGGCGGACGGAGTAGGGGAGGCGGGGGACAAGGGCTCCAAACGAGGGGTGCTTGCGGGAAAATCATGGTTATCGGATATGACGACACGTGGTTGAGTACTGGTGAACCAGTTTAGGAAACGGCGGATGGTCTTGGTTTTGCGGGTGATGGTGGCCGGGGATTGAGTTTGCAAATGGGTGAGCAGATCAATGTAAATTTGAAGATTTTTTTCGTTTAGCAGACTAGCTATGTTAGTGCTAGGGTGGTGGGTCTCTAGGTAAGTGAGGTACTGGGTGATGTCAGATTTATAGGACTTAAGACTAGTGGCGGAGAGGTGATTAGCTTTGAGGTACTCTAGGCACTCTTTGATATACTTTTGAGAATGCCGACTAAGGGAGAGATTGGCGGGAGTGGGGGTTAATGTGAGGTTTTGGGCAGGGTTGGGGAGGGAGTAGGTCTCATTGAGAAAGAGCCCAAACTGGCGCAGAGAAGTCAGGGTGCGGCGCAACAGGGTACTAGAAGCTAGAAACCCCGGCTGTGCTAAGTACTGGGCATAAGTCTTGGGATCGGCCAGGGTTGATAAGGCATAAGGGTTGGGGCGACTGGAGGCGAGGAAGCGGGCCAGATCAGCAGTGTAGAGCTTGCGACTAACCACACCTAGCCCACGGGAAGAGAGGAAATCGCGAAACGCCGAGAGAAGGGCGGGGAGAGTGGAGGGTAATTGGACAGGTGTTTTCATCTGGAGTTATACGCGGTTATATCTATATACTCCACTATAATAATAAAACAAGACCGGTGTCAATAGCCTTGTACGTTATTATTAACCGCAAATTTATTGCGGTAATATTTACACTGGTCGCGGGAATGTGAAAAGGAATTATTTAACAGTGTGTTTAGGCTATTTGCTTGCGTGAATTTCGCTTCAAAGTCGCCATTACTTACACTTACGTTGCGCAAATATCTATAAACAGACCTTCTATAAAGATATTGTATAGCTCTTCTGTTGTCTCGATAGAGAGAGAATGTAAGTCTTGCCGTCAGGTGTGCGGACCGTGAGGCTGCTAAAGCGTCCGAGGCGAGCGATATAAGCTCGTCCAGTATGATCGAGGGAGTAGAGCAGGGGGGAGGAAGCAGTGAGGTAAAGCGGCCTGAGAGTGTGGCGGAGTTTGGTGGCAAACTGGGGACGACTATGGTAGAGAATAAGTGATCGATAGGGTCGGTTGGTCTTAGTATCAAGGATCAGGATATTAGTGCGACGTGACCAGATGTAGATTAGCAATATAGCTATAGCTAGCGCTAGCAATGACAGATAGAGGATTGGGATCAAGTAATCAGTTTGTATCTGGGAGATTGTCGCGGGGAGGGAGAGGGGAAAATCCCCGACAACAGCTAAGCTGGATAAAGACGGTAGGCTAATTGGCGGGATAAGGCCTGCGTAAGGAGTGGTGAGGAGGTTGAGGGTAAAGAGGGGGAGCGTGCTGGTTAGACCCGCCGAATCAAAGCTTGTGGCGACCACCTGGGTTAACCCTAGGGGGAGGTTGGGGGTCATGATGGCTAGTCCAGACTCGTTAGTTGGGAGGCTAGTGGTAGTGGTTTGACCAGTTGGGTCGGTCAGGGTAACCGAGACGGTGGCGTAGGGTTCGGTCAAAAAGATGAGCTTTACGGACCCTGGTCCCGGTAGATCAAAGCTAGACCCTTCGTTAATCTCAGGGTTGAGGTAACGGTCGCCAAGGTTGATGACCGTGAGGAAGGGTGGGGTTTGGTCGATGGTCAAGCGCCACGTGGTGGAGGTGCTGGAGTTGCCAGAACCGTCGGTCGCACGGACAAACCAATCGTAGTGACCGGGACTAAGATCAAGGCTCGGGGTTAGGTAGACGTTGCCGTCACCGAGGTGAGCGAGGTAGTTGACCTGTTGGGAGTTGCCAGTGTTGCTGATCCCCAAATAGGTGGCGACCCCATTGAGATAGAGGGTGTAAGTGAGGTAGTTGCTGTCTGTATCAAAGGTCTGTTTCCAGACAAACTCGGGGCGTGCTTGGTTGGTGGTGGCACCGTCGTGGGGTGCGATCAGGATAACAGCGGGAGGGGCGGTCGTGTCGGTGGTGGTGGGAGTAGTGCTCGGCACACGGGCGGTAGCACTAACGGTTGCGCTAATTGGATCGGTACTTGCCAAAACAGCGGTCGGATAACAAACTAGAAGTAACGGATAAAGCAGTAATCCTAGCAGTAATTTGGGCATGAAATCAGTATAGCGAAAATTAGCGAGGATTGTTTTCCATCTCGGCAATCTTGCGCTTGAGTTCGTCGATCACTTGGTCCCGTTGATCATTTTTGTGAGCGAGATGACGTTTGAGGCTGATGGCGCTGGCGACTAGCACCAAGATGATGACCAGGATGGCAGCAACGAGGCGGTAAGGGATGATCCAGAAGGCAACGTCGCGGCTGGTGGTGAGGCCAGGACCATAAGTGACGGTTGCGGTTGCCAGGTATTTGCCAAATCCCCAGACCTGTTCCCACCGCGCGGTTTGGGTGCGGCTAGTAAAGGGGAAAATATTGAGACTATCGAGCTGAATGGGCTGGGATTTGACCCCGATCAGATTGGTGACGACGAGAGAGGTCTCGGGGGTGATGTGAGTGTCGGATTGGTTTTCGACCGTGAGAGAAAAGTCAATGGGACCAAATTCGTTCACAAAATTTTGGACACTAAAATCCTTGATGACGGCGTCGTAGTTGAGGTCACCCGGAACAGTTAAAGCAAAGAGGGAGCCTACCTGGGCGGTAGTGTAGGAGACGGTTTTGCGCTCACCACGTCGCTCTTTGGGCTCAAAGAAGATGCCAGCGTAGTGGCCACCAGGGAGAGCGTCAGGGGGGGCAGTAATAACGACAGTTAACTGAGCGGTCTCTTTGGGGGGCACTACGAGCTCGCTGGATTCGAGGGTAAACCAAGGCGAGGCAAGGAAGCGACCAGAGGCTTCGGTGGTAACCTTGATTGGAGTACCAGCATTGTCGGTGACGATAAAGTCGATGACTTTGGCATCTAGGATGAGTTCGGTGGCGCTGGTGTTGGTGACTTTGATCGATTTTTGGACGGTCTCACCTGGTTTGATGACGAGGTCTGTGCGAGGGGGTGAGACCACGAGGGAAATATCTTCCTGCGCTAATGCTTGCGCAGGGGAAAATAGCAAATAGCAAATAGCAAATAGCAATAATAGTGATCTACTATGAACTATGAACCATGAGCTATAAACTATATTTTTCATTAGAAGGTTCCGGTAGCAGTATAGGTAATTTGGTTTTCGTAGTCACCAGCGGCTTGGGTAGCACCGATGGAGAGGCGGTAGCAAACATAGGCATTTTCAGCATTGGCAACTGTAGTACTACTAAAGATGGTTTGGGGGGTCTCGGCCCCGGTGATGTCGGCAAACTGTTTGCTCCTAAAGGTGTCGCCACTAGTGTTATATTCAAAGGCAATGCTGGCGGCGTCGACATTTTGGAGACTGTAACCAAAGCCAGTGTTGGTAGCGGTGTTCCATTCGGCGGCAGTACTCTCGGTACAGGTGCCGCCATCGCAGGTGGTGTCGGGGATAAAGGGAGTGGTGGCGCCACCTAAGCCTAGTTGATCATTCTCACTACTGGTTACAACATAGCCACCACTAGCATTGGTGCTAACGGTTAGATCCTGAGCTAGGGTTTTGAAGGTGTTGAGAGCCATGCCACCAAAGGGGACACTGGTGGCAGTGGTTGTGACATCGGTCGTGACGCCGCAGCGGGTTTGGCCACTAGCAATCCCGGCGATGCTAAAACTAATAGTTGGGTCAACAGTAGCGGTGACTCGGACAGATTCGATATGAGCAACGCGAGTGGTGGTGGCGTCAACTGGGGTAGCGGAAGTGGGGTCAGCATTGGCGGCAAATTGACGCACTAGAACGGGATAGGTATCGGCGGTGCCTTCGGTGTGGCTAGTCCCGGTAGCGGGCGCGATAGGGGTATTGGTGCCGTTGGTATTACCTATATAGAGCGTGAGGGCTTGGCCGACAGCGCCGGTACCACTGTAGTGAAAGGAGAAGCAGTGATAGTTGGCTGGACTAGTGCAGCCAGCGCCGCCAGCAGGAGTGGCAACGCCAGTGACAAAATCAAAGGTTGAGCCAACATCGGCGGGAGCAGTCACGTCGACAGTAGTGTTGAAGTCATAACCTTCGTCATCGGGATTGCCATCATTGGGGTTGGTGGAGTCGGCAGGGAGGAGAATCTGGAAATATCCATTAGCAACAGCACTGGCGGTCGTAAACTGGATGGTGTGGCGGGGCCTAACTTTGAGGTAGATGGGATCGCCGTCATCGGCGTCGCCACTAGCCAAGACGGGAGTGACGGTAAATTCGTCGGAGTCAACGATGTCAACGATAGTGTAGGTGCCCGTGCCGATAATAACGCTGTCTTGGGCTCTGAGATTGGCGGTACTAATGGTGTTGGCTGGGGCACTGGCGCTGGTTTTAATCTGGACATTGCTACTGCCAACCGCAGTGCCGGTAGCTTCGACGCGAGCATTGACCGACAGGCGGGAGGTTTGGAGGGTATCTTTGACACTAGTAAGGTTCGCACTGTTGAGTGAGCTGGGGTTGACCAGAGTAATAATTGTTGCGGCGATGATAGAGGAGTAACCAACAAGAAGTTTTGACATAGATAAGTATCACTTTAGACTTTATTGGTACTGACTGTCAAGCGAAACTTGCCTAGGAGAGGGATAGTAAGCAGGAGTAAAAATACTAGTAGAGTCAAAGCATATCTAAGTGGGAGTATCCAGATTGTGTAAGAGTGTTCGGTGAGGACACGGCCGCCCAGAGTTGTGAGCTCGATGGTTAGGGTGTGAGGGCCAACATGCTGAGCTGAAAGTTGAAAGTTGAAAGTTGAAAGTTGGCGAGTGGTGTTGCCGAGCACTAATTTGGGGTCAAAACTTGACTCTGTGAGTACGGTTTTGTTAGGGGAGAGTAATTTTACTTTGCCTTGAACCTGGAGCATAAGGCTAGTTTTGTTTTCGGCCAATACACCAAAATTGAGAGGCGTGATGCTGTCGAGTACAGGGGGCAGCGCCGGGTCGACTAAAGCAATGTTAGTGGGAATAGCTGAGGTTGGGGTAATCGTGGTGAAAAAGAGAGAGGTAATTCCTGGGGTGGTGGTGGGGGAGGTGGGGTTATCCTGGGTGCTACTGGGACGAGCGAGCATGGCGAAATAAACATCTTGAGGCTCGTCGAGATTGGCAGCCTCAATTTCTAGGGTAATTGACTGGGTTTGCCCGCTCTTTAGGGGGATAGGAATCCCGGGTTCGAGACCCACAAAATTGATGACTAAAGGAATGGTTGTTGGGTCGAGTGGTTTGGGATTAATAGTTGAGTGGCCTTGATTACCCTGAGGAATT
The DNA here is from genome assembly GCA_964655755.1 of uncultured Pseudomonadales bacterium. Taxonomy (GTDB): domain Bacteria; phylum Patescibacteriota; class Microgenomatia; order UBA1400; family UBA12108; genus GWF. The sequence continues at coordinate 19,549 of CAZZNJ010000006.1, forward strand.
AGGTTGTGGAGCGAGAGGATGATGTCGGTATCGACGCCAGTGTTGGTGAGCTGGAGGGTAGTGCGGAGCGATTTGTTGGGGGCAATTAGAATCTCAGTAACGGGAGGACTGACGCTCATTCCGACGGATGCATAGATCGAAGAAGTAAATCCAAAATATAAAATTACAAATTCAAAACAAATTAAAAATCTGAAAAGATTAAATTTCATAAACTTTTTTGAAGAATACTACTCAGTATTTTTAATAATTCCATGGATTCGTTGAGTAAATATGTTTTTTGATTTAGTTCTTCTTCTGACGGTATTATTAGGTTTAACCAAAATCTTGTTTCTTTACACTCTTTTCTAGCGATCCTTATTCTCATTATAAAATCTTTTTTACTCAGCGCCTCATTAGCTTCAATATAATTAGCACCTATTGAACCACTAGATCTTACTATCTGTTTGCCGTCCTCAGTATTGGTGATGCTTTTTGGAAGCTTGTTGACATAGTCTCTCACTTTTTTTGCAAACTCTAGTGTTCTGGTTTCTAGATCGTATTGTTTTGTATTTAGTATTTGACTGTTCATTGTTTGATATTTGGGATTTGTAATTTTGAATTTAGTATGTGGGTGTTGCGATATAAATAATGTTGGTAGTGTAAGTGCCGGAAGCTTGACTACCGCTAGGACTTACCTTGTAGGTCACAGTTGCCGTTCGATTTTTGCCTGCTTCTACACTAGACATAATAATAGCCGGGTTTTCGCCGAGCGAGAAGTCAGGGAAAGGGCGAAAGTATGTGCTACCGACAAAGTCAGTCGCAATATCGTGGCCGGTTAGGTTGTAGCCAAAGCCATTGTTGGTGGGGGTAGTCCAAGGTTCGGCGGAAGTCTCGGTGCAAGGACCAGAGTCGCAGGTGGTATCGGGAATGGTATCTAGCCCACCACTAAGCGTTAGTTTTTCGGTTTCGTAGACGCTGACACTATATCCCTGACCAGGAGCAGTGACGATGAGGTTGTGGTTATCGGTACTGAAAGTGTTGGGGGTAAGTGGTAGATTGACGGCAAGGTCGCTCACACTAAAGCTAAAGTTGTAGAGGGTGTAGAGGTACTGAAAGCCGGCTTTGACATGATAGCCCGTGCCGCTAAAATACTCGGCTACAGTCTGGCCGACGGTGTCAGTAAGTGAGTAGGAGGAGGAGGATTTGAGACCACTAGTGATGTTAAAGTTGCCGGTCCTGATGGTGTAGTTGTTGCTGTTCATGGTCTCACCTCGGACTGTGCGAGGAAATCCAAAATCCAAAATCAAAAATAACAAACAAACCAAAAAACTTCTTGTAAATCCAAAATCAAAAATAACAAATAACAAACTTTTTTGAAGTTTGGGATTTGGTGCTTGGAGCTTGGAATTTTTTTGCAAAGCAAAATAGGGCATGAATCTAGGATAGCAGAAAAAGGAGGTGGTGAGCTAGCGAGAAGAAATGAAAAAAATATTTCGTTAGCCCTCGATTTTTGTAAATTCTTGGAATCCTACCCATAAATTTGCTTAAATTTGTGGAATCAGCAATATTAACTTTATTAGAATTAGGTGGATTATAATGTTTTTTGGTATTGACAACTCCAAAAAACGATGTAATATGGAGTTATGTATACCAGAAATATAGTTTTGCCGACGAAAAAGAGTTTCTTTTTGTTTGGCCCCAGGGGAGTAGGGAAGAGCACATTAGTTAGAGCAACGTACCCAAAGGCGACAATCATCGACCTCTTAGATTCGCGCACGTACCAGCGACTACTAGCTGACCCAGGCGCGCTCATAGAGCTGATCCCGAAAAACGCTAATGAGTACACCATTATTGATGAAGTGCAGCGAGTACCAGAATTACTAAACGAAGTGCATCGTCTAATTGAAAACAATAAGCACAAATTTGTCTTGACTGGGAGTAGTGCCAGGAAGCTGAGGCGAGGTGGAGTCAACTTGCTTGCAGGGAGGGCTCTAACGTACCGACTTTATCCACTGTCTGCTGAGGAGGTAGGAAGTAGTTTTGATCTGACGCAAGCTATTAAATATGGGATGTTGCCCGAGGTGATCAATTCTACTACTGAAGAAGAGAAGAATAGATATTTACTCTCGTATATTGAGACCTATCTCAAAGAAGAAATAATGGCCGAAGGATTGACGCGTAATTTGGCTGGGTTTGCTAGATTTTTGCAGGTAGCGAGTTTTTCGGTGGGATCGGTACTAAATATCTCAGAGATTGCACGAGAAGTAATGATAGAGCGAAAAGTGGTCGAGAACTACTTTTCTATTCTAGATGACTTGATGCTTGGGATCCGGATCCCAGTATTTACGAAAAGAGCCAAGAGGGAGCTTGTGGCAAAACCCAAATTTTACTTTTTTGATACAGGAGTGTATCAAACACTTAGGCCACAGAGTGTACTAGATAGTGAGAGTGAGGTGGGGGGAGCGGCATTAGAAAGCCTATTTTTGCAAATTTACCTGGCAACTGTAGCGAATGAAGTGGATAAATTTGAGATAAGTTATTTTCGGACTGTAGCGGGGAGCGAAGTGGACTTTGTTATTCATGGAAAAGATAAATTAATTGCAATAGAGATAAAGAATAGCCATCGCTACAACTCTAGCTGGCTCAGAGGTCTGAGACAATTTGGTAAGGACTATCCAGAAGCCAAATTGCAGTTGTTGTATACAGGCAGAGAGAGAATGTATGTGGGTGATATTGAGGTGATCCCGGTTGCAGAGTATCTAATGCAGATGAGTAAGATGCTACTTGTCTAGAAGTAGGCGGGGATTTAGCTTGATACTATCAACTTGATCAAGTGGAAGGGGGGTGAGCCAGGGACGAGTGTTGTCAGTGTAGTCGCTGACGCTGCTATGGAGAGGATTGTTCATGAAGGTAGAGTTGACGTTGTCGTGGGTGTGGAGAGCTTGGACGAGAGCGCCGAGCTCGTTTTGGGGGATGAGAATGTTTTTGTATTTTCCCTGATAAATTGTGCCTTTGACCCCGTGAGTCTTGTTGTAGTACATGGCGTAGCCCACGGAGAGCCGGCGCATGAGGTTGCTGATCCCTGGTTTTTTGCCCCCGACATTTTCTTTGAGCACTAAGTGAAAGTGATCAGGGAGGAGGAGAAAGCTATGGAGACTGGTGGGGCTACTACCTAGCTGGCTTTGGTTGCGTTTGTCGACCACGGTTTTGGGGTTGAGGCGTTTGACCCAGGAGAGGGGCGTGGCGTCGGGGAAACGGAGGTAGTAGGAGAGGAGGAGGACAAAAGTTTTGTAGTCGGCCTCGGATTGAAAAAGGAGGGTGTCTTTTTTGGCAGCGTGTTTGATGTGGTAGTAGGAGGCTGGTTGGTAGTCACGTTTGAGTAATAAACTAGGCATGTAATCAATATGACAGAGGGAGACTATCTTTGTCAAATCTCGGTACATTGAAATGACAACCCCCGTTTGTGCTATATTGGATTGAGAAGGAGGGTGTATGCTCAAAAAAATCATGGAAATGACAGTCGTTGCCCTGTTGGTTGCAGGGGTGGTGGGAGTATATTTTCGGGTAGTGGGGGCGTTGCCGATTGCAGTGACTCAGACCCAAAAGACAACAACGTTTGATGCGATGGGTGAGGGCAAGGTAGTAGTGATCCCAGATCAGGCAGTGCTGACTCTTGGGATGTCGGAACAGGGACGCAACCTTAAGGTGGTGCAGCAGAACATCAATACGAAGATGGAACAGTTAGCGCAAAGCCTAAAAGTAATCGGAATTGATGCAAAAGATATTAAGACCACGGCTTACAACTACTATCCAGACTACGAAGAGAGAGGGCTATATCGTGCCCAAGCAAGCGTGAGCGTGACCGTGCGAGAAATGGACAAAGTCTCAGAGGCGCTCGATTTGGTGGGGACCTTGGGACTAGATTCGGTAAATGGGCCAATGTTTGGTCTGTCTGACGAACTAATGGAGAAAACGACGCGCGAAGCTAGGGAGATAGCAATTGAAAAAGCCAAGAGTAAAGCGAGCGAACTGGCCGGTTTGGCAGGGATGAAGCTGGGTCGGATCGTCAATATCGCGGAGGGGACTAACGGAGGATATCCGGTCCCGCTATATGCGCGTGATATGGCCGTTGGGATGGGCGGGAGCGCAGAGAGCAAAGTGGCGACCCCAGTCGAAGCGGGGAGTAGTGAAGTAGTAGTCAATGTGACACTATCTTACGAAACGCGCTAATCGGTTTCTTTGTCGATGGCTTTTTCGAGATCAAGACTCGTTTTGTAGAGTGCCCTGAGGTCTTTGTAGAGGGTGGTTAAGTTGTCGTGGACGGCTTTGACCTGAGTTAGAGGGATGATAGTGGAGAGGCGGTCGAGGGAGGTAGTGAGGGTATTTTTGAGATTGAGGGAGAGGAAGAGGAGGGTATCGGTTTCCTGGTGGCTGAGGTGGTGGGTGAGGCGGCGCCTGGCCTCCTTTTCCTCGAGATTGATCTCATACTGGTGACCAGTAAAGAGGGCGAGGGGAGTGATCATGATAAGCGCCCCAAGCTGGGAGAGATGCATGAGATCCGAGAGGTCGGTCCCGGGTGAAAAGAGAAAGTAGAGGATGAGAGCCCCAGTGAGGACCAAGGTAGCTTCGATTTCGTAGAGCATACTAGTGGCAAAGAGGAGGAAGTAGAGAAGGAAAAAGAGGGGGGAGGTGAGACCATTGGTCTCGGTAACAAGCAGGAGGATCATGCTAGTGAGGATCGTCAAATCCAGGGTCACGCTACTTTTGTGAAAGAGCTTGGGGTAGTTGCGGCGGAGACTGTGGACACCAACGTAGAGGAGAGTGAGGACCCCGACTAGCTGGAGGGTGTAGGGTTCGAGGGGTGAGGATAGCCAGATTAAGACCCCAAACACGGCGAGAAAAAGCAATAGGGTGTGGAGCAAAAAGCGGGCAGGCATAAGGCTAGTATAGAGTA
>CAZZNJ010000006.1:24581-41028 GCA_964655755.1 uncultured Pseudomonadales bacterium
ATGTTCCCTTATCCCTCGGGCGAAGGTCTGCATGTCGGGCACGTGCGGATCTTTACGGCGTGCGACGTGATGGCGAGATATTTTAGATTGAAGGAAAACGTTTCCACCCCCCTTCGCGCAAGCGCTTCGGAGGGGTCTACGAAAGAACCTTCGGTTCTTTCTCCGATGGGCTGGGACGCCTTTGGATTACCAGCGGAGAACGCGGCCATTAAGGCCAAAAAGATCCCGCAGACCATGGTCCCCCACAACTACGCTAACTTTAAAAAACAAATGCAGGCCCTGTCCCTCTCGTTTGATTGGGAGCACGAACTAGCGACGACTGATCCCACTTACTATGCTTTTACCCAATGGTTATTTTTAAAACTGTACGAAAAAGGCTTAGTTTATCGGGAGAAGGTGCCGATTAACTGGTGCCCTAAATGTAAGACCGGGATTGCGAACGAAGAGGTCTTGGGGGATGGCACACACGAACGGTGTGGGACATTGACAGGAAAAAAACTACTACCTCAGTGGGTGATGCGGATCACGGACTACGCCGAAAGACTGCTCGACGATCTGGATCGTGACTTAAAAATTGAAGGAAAAAAACTGGAGACGGAACGTGCGGGACTAGATTGGCCAAAGGGGATCCTGGAGATGCAGCGGAACTGGATAGGGAAGAAGGAGGGAGCAAGGATTAAGTTTAAAGTTAAAAGTACCGAGTCGAAAGTAGGAGAACTTGAGGTTTTTTCTACTAGGATTGATACGATAAACGGGGTGACATTTATTGTTGTGGCGCCGGAGATCGCAAAAAAATGGATGGAGAAAGGATGGGAGGCAGAGGCCAGCGTGGTTGAGTATATCGAAGCTGCCCTAGCCAAATCGGAGCAGGCGCGCCTAGCAGGAGAAAAGGAAAAGACAGGGGTAGCTACAGGATTGTTGGCCGTGAATCCATATAACCACGAAGAAGTCCCGATCTTGATCGCAGATTACGTTTTGGCGGATTTTGGGACAGGCTGTGTGATGGGGGTGCCGCAGTACGACGAGCGGGATCGCGAGTTTGCGACCAAGTATCAGCTGGTGATTAAAGATATTCCCCTCGACGCATACGATACGGTTTTGCAGAAACTAGAGTCGGAGAAGGTGGCGCGCAAAGAAACCCTCTATCATTTGCGCGACTGGGTATTTTCGCGCCAGCGCTATTGGGGAGAACCAATACCCTTAGTTTATTGTGAGAAATGTGGGGATAAAAATGGAGTGGTGCCGCTGAGCGAAGATCAGTTGCCCCTAACTTTGCCGGAGCTAGAGTCGTATGAGCCGACAGATACAGGAGAGTCCCCCTTGTCACGGGTAGAGTCCTGGGTCAAGACGACTTGTCCAAAATGTGGGGGAGTAGCGAGACGGGAGACAGACACCATGCCTAACTGGGCGGGATCGTGCTGGTACTTTTTGGCTTATCCGTGGTGGAGAGCAGAAGGAGAACAAAAGACCAAATCAACTGCAGCACTGTTGAGCGAGTATAAAAAGAGATCTAAGACCCCGATTTCGGATATATGGTTCGAGGTAGCCAAGCCCGCAATAGACGAGTGGCTGCCGGCCGACTGGTACCTGGGCGGAGCGGAGCATGCGGTCCTACACCTACTGTACGCGCGCTTTTGGGTAAAGGTATTTTTGGACTTGGGACTAGTAGATTTTTCTGAGCCATTTTTGCGCCTCCGCTCGGTCGGGATGGTCCTAGCCGAGGACGGCAAGAAAATGAGCAAGTCCCTCGGTAACGTGGTAAACCCCGACGATATGATTGCCAAATATGGCAGCGACGCTACCCGGATGTACGAGATGTTTATGGGGCCGTGGGAGCAATCGATCGCGTGGGATAGTGGCGCGATTTCGGGGCAAGTGCGGTTTTTGGAGAGAATAAAAGCAACGGCGCAAATGGAGGGGAAAGTGGGACAGGTGTCCTCGCCAATCCTGGCGACCAAACTCAAGGAGTTGGTAAAGCGCGTCGAGGAGGGGGTAATTAACCAAAAGTTTAATACGGCGATTGCGGGACTAATGGAGTGGGTTAATTCCTGGAGACAAGATGGGATGATAGTGAGCCGGGAACATTTGGGAATGTTTGCAACTTTGCTATCGCTTTTTGCGCCGAATGCGGCACATAGTTTATGGTTCATAGCTCATAGTGGAGAGAAGGGGGAGCCAGATTGGGTTTGGCCGGACGTTTCGGCCATCAGTGGTGGCGAGGCAGGGGTAGTTAAGATTGCAGTACAAGTGAATGGCAAAATGCGGAGCATTTTGCCAGTAGAAAGTGGCAAGGCTAAAGTAGAAAGTGAAGTTGTGGCTCTAGCACTAGCGGATGAGAGGGTAAAGAAGTGGGTCGTGGGTGAAGTGAAAAAGACAGTTTTTGTGCCTGGGAAACTAGTTAGTTTGGTGGTCTAGATTTTTTGCTATAGTGAGTTTTATGGACCTTGGGCGGCAATGGGGAGTGGCAGCGTTGTTGGGCGTGGTAGGGCTGGGACTCGTAGGGTATGGGGTGTGGGAACAGGTAAAGCCGCGAGAAGTGAGGGTGGAGATAATTAAAGATAATTCTCAAATCACTAATTCTCAAATTAACCAATCAGGAACATTGGTAGTGGATGTGGCGGGGGCGGTGGAGAAACCGGGTGTATACAAATTGTCTTCAGGATCAAGGATCGGGGATGCTCTCGTTTTGGCGGGTGGATTGTCGGCTAAGGCGGATCGGGAATGGGTGGCAGGGACGCTAAATTTGGCACAGATACTCACAGATGGGGAGAAAGTGTATATACCAAGTACTTCTCAAAGCACAAATTCTCAAATTCCCAAGATGGAGAGCAATCCAGCAAGTAGTCATAAAATAAACATTAATACGGCGAGTGTGAGCGAGTTGGATAGCCTCCCGGGGATCGGGGAGGCCAGAGCCCAGGCAATCGTTGCCAATCGGCCGTACGCCAAGACGGAGGAGTTGGTAGTCAAGGCTAAGATCCCTCAAAGTGTGTATGATGAGATTAGCGCTAGTCTTAGTGTTTATTAGCGGATTAGGCCTCAGATTAGTTACCGGACAACCGGAAATGATGGCGGAGGGGACAAGAGTCAAGCTTACGATCCCAACCATTGATTACCCTGAACATACCGACAATCAGACCATAATTAGGCGGGGTGAGTGGGAGGTAAGAATTAAGGGTTATACCGAATTTATGCCTGGAGAGGTGGTGGAGGTAGAGGGGGTAGTGGATGAGCGGGGGAGAGTAGTTGGCGATCAGGTTGAAATAATCACCAATCATAAATTCCCTGCCCGAATTGCTTCGCAAACCGAGGCAGGCGGGTCAAATTATACAATTGATAACACGCTGATACTGATTAGTAGTTTGAGAAACTGGGCGGTGAGTCGGCTGCAGCAGGGACTGCCGGAGCCACACGCGAGCCTAGCGATTGGGATCTTGTTGGGAGTCAAGCGAGGGATGCCGGGGGAGTTTTATGACCAGCTGGTCAAGACGGGGACAGTGCATCTGGTGGCGGCATCGGGGTACAACGTGACGGTAGTTGCGGGGGCGGTGTTGGCAGGTCTAGGCTGGATCTTGCCGCGGTACGTGGCTCTGGGCTTTGCCATCCTAGGGGTGGGAGGATACGTTATGCTATCCGGGGCTGAGCCAGCGATCGTGCGAGCTGGACTAATGGGGAGCCTAACTTTGATGGGAGTGATGCTCGGGAGGATGAGCGAGGCGAGATGGTTATTGTGGGTCTCGGCTTGGATGATGCTAATGGTGCGACCAGCACTCATAATGGACGTCGGGTTTCAGTTGTCGGTGTCGGCGACAGTGGGGCTACTGTATTTGATGCCATGGTTGCAAAAATTTGAAATTAGAAATTCGAAATCCGAAACAATTCAAAAATTTGCTACAGAATTCTTTTATCCGACTCTGGCGGCAACAGTGGCGACCGCGCCAGTCCTCTGGTGGCATTTTGGGAGGGTATCTGGACTCGGGATCTTGGTGAATATGGTGATTCTGCCTGTAGTTCCGCTGATTATGTTTTTGTCTGCGCTGACAGTGATCTTTTTGCCTGTAAGTTACCTTTTGTATGTGCCTTTGTGGTGGATGGTTGAGGTGATAGAGATGTTTGGGAGATGGGGTTGATATTCAAATTTTAGGTCAGGCTAAAACTATTTGCTCGTTCTATGGCTCGTAGAACACCTGGTTTGAGACCAAACCAGGATGAACTCGCCTTTTTTAGTACTCGCTCATAGTTTTTGACGCATTGACAAAATTTTAATATCAAACCCCGATATAATTTGTTTATGCAAAAGATTGGGTACGGCGCGGGACTACTCGTGGGGTTAGTAATCCTGGTGATTTTGCAGTGGCCGAGCCAGAACTTGCGGGTGATTGCTTGCGACGTGGGGCAGGGGGATGCGATCTTGGTAATTAAGGCAGAAACCCAAATCTTGGTTGATGGCGGGCCGAGCGAAAGCAAAATCCTCGCTTGCCTGGAAAAGCATCTCCCTTTTTGGGACCGTCACATTGAGCTTATAGTTATGACCAACACCGATTACGATCATATGAACGGTTTGATTCCGGTACTAGAAAGATACAGGGTGAGGCAGTTTGTAACAAGTGACGGGGTGCGCGACAGTGCGGCACTAGATAAATTGCGGGGGGCACTGGGCGCCAATGGGGTGACAGTTAGCGCCGTAGGCCAAGGGGATCGGATCCGGATACTCGGACCAGAAACTATCGAGTTAAAAGTGCTTTGGCCACCAGAAGTAATTGAGGAGTATGTGGCGGTACTGACGCGCCAAATTGAAGATGAGCAACGTGAGCAGATCCTGGGGGCGAGTGCCAAACGAGGGGACTTAAATGAGCGGAGTGTCGTGGTGGAAATATTAGAGGATAACAAGCGCTATCTCCTCATGGGAGACGCGGGTTTCCAGGCAGAAGCGAGTTTGATAAACACGGGGTGGTTGCAAGAAGTGGACTATCTCAAAGTAGGTCATCATGGCTCAAAGTACGCGAGCTCCCAAGAATTTTTGGCGGTCATCAAACCCAAAATAGCAGTGATTAGTGTGGGCAAAAACAACCGTTATGGCCACCCGACCAGCGAGGCATTGGCACGCTTAGAACAGGTTGGGGCGAGGATCAGGCGGACGGACGTGGAGGGTGAGGTGGTAGTGGAGCTTGATTAGCAATATAGACCACACTATTGCTATCAAATGAACTGCGTCTGCTGCCAAAATTGGCGTGACTGTGAGTGCGGGGAGACAAAAAAATAAAAATCGGAAAACAAAGGTGATTGTGGAGAGAGACAGTTGTATTATAGGTGAGTTGTGGTGACGAAGGAGATGAACTTGGATCACGAGAGATTACACACGTAAACAAATGGGCAAAATATGGGGATAAGACTCGGCGTTATATCTTAAAATACCTGTATTAATAATGTGTACAATTAGGGGAAAAAGGTTGCAGCGAGTAACGATTGAGGCAGAGCGTGTTTGGTGATAACAGTGGTTACTATAAGCTATGGCATTTGGGAGTAAAACTGTGTTAGACTGGGGTGTGATGGAAATGATTGTTGAAAATCAGAAATCAGAAATATGAATATGAAAATTTTGGTGGTGGGGGCGGTGGCGCTTGGCTTGGGGCTGGCTGTGGGGCAGGGCTATGAGCGCTACGGCCGGCAAGGTGAACAACAAGTGGGACAGGCCCCAGAAACAGAAGAGCGGACAGTGACGCAGAATCCTCACCCGCTGCTGGACCCGATGCGGGCGATCAGACCCCAGAGCGATTTTGTAGTCTACTTTAGACCCCTCAGACTTGAGCTCGAAGCTATGGCAAAAGCATGGGAGGCAAAGGGGGTGACCGTAGCGATCCAGATGGAATACCTCAATACGGGTAGTCATGTTTCGATTAACCAGAATTACCGGATGGTGCCAGCGAGCCTGACCAAGGTTCCGGTCGCGATGATGGTGATGAACCGGGTAGAAGAGGGCAAGCTCAAACTTGACCAGGTTGTCAAAATCGAAGAAGCTGACCGTGATAGCAAATGGGGGGAGCTGTATCAGGCGCCAGTTGGCACCGAGCTACCGCTCGCAGAAGTGATCCGACTCTCCTTGGTTGAGTCAGACAATACGGCCCATCGCATGCTCTACCGCTTGGTGGGGGTGGAGGATGCGAGCGAGCTCTCGGCCGAACTAAACCTCGAAGACTTGTTTGACGAGCAGGGGCGGATCACGGCGCGGGAGTACGCGAGGTTACTACGCTCACTCTATACCAGTAGCTATCTGGAGCCAGCTAACTCCCAGCAACTCCTCGGCTACCTCACCCAGGACCAAGTGGTGAAGTTTTTGATCCGAGGTTTGGGGGAGGGGACGGCGTACGCCCACAAGTTTGGCGAAAGTGCCAGTATCTATTCCTACCTTGATGCGGGGATTGTCTATGCCCCAAACCGACCCTATATTTTGGTAGTGATGGTCCAGGATACACAGGGGACAGTCAAGCTGAGTCGGGAGCAAGCCGGCGAGGAGATTTTTGAGAAAGTGGCCAGGCTAACGTACAACTACGTTACCCAAGGGAAACTAGAGTAACTATATTTTTTTCTTGAGAACATAGAACGTATAGAGTAGTTGCAAAGTATGCAATAGATACATATAATAAAACTCATACTAAATATTCTATGTATAGAAAAGGTAGTTGCAATACTATGAGTAGAGTGTTAGAGTGGAGGGCATGTGGAGCAAATTGGCTCGGTTTTCGCGTTCGCAGCTGTTACTTTTGGCGTGGTTTGTGGCACATCCTCAAAAATACGGAACGATCAGTGAGCTCGCCCGCGCCAGCAAGTTAAGGGGCAAATCACTCGGAGGGGTACTCTCGAGCTTGGCGCGCAGTCGCTACCGGGGAGTCAACCTGATTGAACCATGGGGGAGGGCAGAAGGCGAAGGGGGTTTGCGGTGGCGCCTCAATAGCCGACTGGGAAAAAACAGTATTAGAACAATCGAGATTAAAAGATTACTGGAGACATACCAATGAACAATCCAATCGGACAAGTGCTAGGGACAGAAACTTATCGTGATTTGGTAACTCTGGTAAACGGACTGGTGCAAAGCAGCTGGAGTGAGAGCTATACCACCAGAGACATGCGGGTGGTGGCAATTGCGCTCTTGGTAGTTTTGGCCTTAGTGAGCTATCAAGTGTTCCACCACTTATCCAACCATCGTCACCGCCGGAGCTGGGGATCAATCCTGGGGATGATCATCTTTGATTTTTTGGCATTCTGGGTCCTGATTGGGGTGCAGCTCTCGGTTTACTACTGGATGTTAGACGTGCGTTCGCCCCGGAACGTGGTTATCGAACGCTTGACTCCAGAGCTCGTGAGTGTGCGATACCAGACCTATGATCCTGAGCTCGGGATTGTTTATTGGGGGTACGAAGCCGAGAGACTGAGTTTTGCGGCCCTGGATCAGTATCCTGCACAAAAAAGCCGAAAACACGAAATCTTGGTCACCGCAGAGCCGGGGCGGGAAGTGTATCTTAAGATCTGGGTAGGGAATGAACTGTATGGACTAAACAACTCTAGACATACGAGTAGTTATGGAGTCGCGGGCACACCATGAAACTCATAAAAAACTGGCACAACCACCTAACCCGAGTCCTAGCTAGGCCACGCTACCAGTGGCAAACGCTCGGGATCATGGTGTTTGCGCTTGGGGTAGTGGTCGGGACGTACCTGACAGTGAGCTCGTTTATTGAGCGGCTGTACGCCAGCGGGACAATTGAGGCCAGTTATACCTTTGATATCTCAGGAGATTATAGTTATTCCGATAGTCAAAAAATTGAAGTTGCGGGCGGCGTGGCCCGGTTGTCGGTCCAAAACTACGCGACTGACAGTGCCACCAAGCTCCTGCTCCACCTCGATGAAAGTAGTGGGGAGGCAACAGATAGTAGCCAAACCCAGGAGAGCGTGAGTAGTACGGCGCTGGGTTATGGGGCAGGCAAGCTAAATAACGCCGGGGATTTTGACGGTGAGGGGTCGGTAGTACGGGTTAGTGACAGCGCGGAGCTATCGCTCGGGAGTAGTCACACGATAGAGGCCTGGGCCAAGCTCGATGCTGCTCTCACAGCCAGTACGGCGGGACAAAAGCAAGGGATTTTGGATAAAGGTGATTACAAGCTCTACTTTGACCAGAGCAATGGTCGGGTAGTGTACGAACTCGCCAATAGTAGTAGTACTACCTGGACGCAGCAAGCGGGGAACGACACCAAAAATAGTTGGGACCTAAATGGCAAGACCCACGTGATGGCAACAGCGACCGACGCGAGTAATAACATTTATGCGGGGTTAGGGGCCGCGGTGGCAGACGCCGAAGTCTGGAAATGGAATGGGTCGAGCTGGAGTCAGATCGGCGGGGATGGTAAAAACAGTAGTTGGAGTGATCAGCAGTTTGAGACGGTGCGTGCGCTCGTGGTGATTGAGGACTATTTGTACGCCGGGCTAGGTGATACAGCAGGGGATGCGGAGGTCTGGCGCTGTAGTATTAGTGCAAACTGTAGTAGCTGGAGCAAGATCGGCGGGGATGGCGTGAACTCAGGCTGGGCAGTCTCGACTTATGAATATGTTTCGGCGATGGTGAGTCACGGAGGTGTGCTGTACGCGGGGCTAGGGGCCAGTGCCAACGACGCCGAAGTCTGGAGTTGGAGTGGGACTAGTTGGAGTAAGGTTGGGGGAGACTCCCTAAACTCAGGTTGGACGACGGGATTTGAAGTTGTCTCGGCCTTAGTATCAGACGGGACTTATCTATATGCAGGCCTAGCCTTGACCGCAGGGGATGCGGAGGTCTGGCGATATAACGGGAGTACTTGGACCCGCGTTGGTGGCGATGGCATTAATACGAGCTGGGCCAACACCACGTATGAATACGTGCATAGCCTGAGTTTCTTTGACGGGGCGCTCTACGCGGGGCTAGGTTTGACTGCGAACGACGCGGAGGTGTGGCGCTGTAGTAACTGTAGTAGTAGTCCGAGCTGGAGCCAAGTGGGAGGTGACTCCCTAAACTCGGGGTGGACCACCAACTACGAAGGGGTCTATGGGCTATCGGCGGATGATAACTACCTCTATGCAGGACTAGGGAGCAGTAACGGAGACGGAGAGGTCTGGCGGTATAACGGGAGTAGCTGGGGGAAAATCGGGGGAGACGCGGTTGGGAGTGGCTGGAGTACGGCACAGGGAGATATTGTGTATGGTCTGAATGTGGTCGGGGGTAACTTGATTGCAGGAGTCTCTGACGCTGCGGGCAACGCGACAATGTGGAGTCATAACGGGAGTGCTTGGAGTCAGATCGGGGGCGGAGGAGTGAACGGGAGCTGGGGATTTTATAATCTCCAAAGCGTCGAAGTGATGACAGTCTCCAATGGCTACCTCTACGCGGGGACGGGTGTCACGGTGGCGGGTAACGCGATGGTGTGGCGGTTTGATGGGACCAACTGGAGCCAGATAGGAGGTCAAGGAGCCAATAGTAGTTGGACAGCTAATACCTACGAAAACGTTGCGAGTATGGTCCATTATGCGGGCAACCTCTACGTGGGCCTCGGAACGACTGCCAACGACGCCGAAGTGTGGATGTGGAACGGGAGTGTTTGGAGTCAGATCGGCGGAGACTCCCTAAACTCGGGGTGGACGACGAACTTTGAGGGTGTCTATAGCTTGGCGGTATACGAGGGGGAGCTGTATGCGGGGCTTGGCGTCTCCGCCAATGACGCGGAGGTCTGGAAATGGAACGGGTCAAGTTGGAGTAAAGTCGGGGGAGACTCCCTAAACTCAGGGTGGACGACGAACTTTGAGGTAGTCTATAGTCTCGCGGTCTACCAAGGGAGGTTGGTGGCAGGCCTCGGGAACTCGACCGGTGACGCCGAAGTCTGGGCCTGGAATAATACCAGCTGGGTGCGGATCGGGGGAGACGGGATTAACTCGGGATGGAATACGGGTTACGAAATTGTGGGTTCGATGATTGCTTACAACGACCAGTTGGCAGTCGGGCTGGGGAATAGCGCCGATGATGCCGAAGTCTGGCTTTGGAACGATACAAGCTGGACTAAGATAGCAGGAGATGATCTGAATGCCAGTTGGACGGCAGGCACCTACGAAAATGTGCGTTCTCTAGTGGCGTATAACGGGGATCTATACGCGGCAGTCGGGGATACTGCGGGCGATGGGGAGGTCTGGCGGTATAACGGCGCTACCTGGAGCATGATCGGGGGAGACGGGACAAACTCGGGATGGGATGCGAACGTTATAGAGTACGTGGGAGCGTTCTCGATTTATCAGGGCAAACTATATGCGGGGACGGGCTTTAGTGGTAACGCTGATGCCGCGATTTGGAGCTATGGGAATAACGGGTATCTAGCGAG
The DNA here is from genome assembly GCA_964655755.1 of uncultured Pseudomonadales bacterium. Taxonomy (GTDB): domain Bacteria; phylum Patescibacteriota; class Microgenomatia; order UBA1400; family UBA12108; genus GWF. The sequence continues at coordinate 34,973 of CAZZNJ010000006.1, forward strand.
TAACTCCAGTGTCGTAGATACTGCCTGGCATCATTACGCAGGGAGTTATGACGGCTCAACCATGCGGCTCTATATCGACGGCGTAGAGGTGGCCAGTAGTAGTATTGCCCTACTTTTGCCAGACAGTAGTCGGGAGTTGTTGGTAGGTTCGACCTATGGGGCGGCCGAAGCGGGTAACGCCCAGGGATACATGATAGGGATGATCGACGAAGTCAGGGTAAGTAACAGTGTCAGGACGAGTTTTCAGACAACAACGTATAGTAGCGAGGCGCAAACTATTCAGCCAGCCGCTGCTGCCTTTACTGCGGGAGTCGCGGATTTTAGTGGGTTTGTAGCGACGGAGAGTGCGGATGGTGGGAGTATTAGTTATCGTCTCTCGGATGACGGCGGGGCGAGCTGGAAATACTACAACTCAGGCTGGGTGGCCTCCAGCTCGATAAGCCAAGCCAATTTGGCCAGTGAAATTGACGCCAATATCGGGAGTTTTGTGGTCTCGAACGAAGGGATAATGTGGCAAGCAATCTTGGACGGGGATGGGAATCAAGCGGTGGCAATCGAGGGGATTGTGATCGAAGCTACCGAGGACCTGGATGACCCTGTTAACCCCAACACCCTGACAGCTTTGTCGGCGAGTGGGGGGAGTGCGATTACGACGAACACCTGGTATGGACACAGTAGCCCCTATTTTTCCTGGAGTGGGGCAAGTGATGGCGACGGGAGTGGAGTCTATGGCTACTACGTCTATTTTGGGACCAATAGCACGGCCGACCCGGAGACGGCTGGGAGCTGGCAAGTTGATACTGCTTATACGGGGAGTTCGCTCACTTCGGGGCAGACGTACTACCTAAGGGTAGCCACGGTGGATGTGGCGGGGAACGTGGCGGCTACTTGGGAGGCATTTACTTATAAATATGATGCGACTGCGCCCACGAACCCTAGTGCTCTAGTGGTGGCGCCGGCAGGTTATACCCAAACCAACGACTATACTTTTACCTGGACGGCGGGGGCAGACAGTGCGGCGGGACTGGCAGGCTACCAATACAAAACTGGAACTCCTTCGGGACAACTCGCGGACTGGAGTAGTACGACCACGGCCAGTAGTATTGAGCTGGCCGGAGCGGCTTACCAGATGGATACCAACGTCTTTTACTTGCGGGCGATCGACAACGCAGGCAACACGAGCACCCCGATCACGATCAATTACTACTTTGCGGGGGATGGGCCGAGTGCGCCCCAGTTCTTGCAGGCAACCCCGGCGACCAACACCACGAACGCCTTTGCTTTTTCCTGGCAACCCCCCGAAACCTATTCGGGCGAAGCGGCGGCGCTGACCTATTGTTATACCGTCAACACCCTGCCGACTGCGGATACTTGTACCTTTACATCTGCTGGAGCCACGTCACTTTCGGCTTCGGCGTTTGCGACCCAAGTGGGCCTAAACACCTTTTATTTGGTCGCCAAAAATCCCACCGATCTGGGGGGAGCCATCGCGTATAGCAACTACGCGAGCGTAACTTTTACAGCCAATACCAGCGCGCCGGGGATCCCGCTCAATATTGACGTGGCCGATATCTCGATCAAGAGCAGTAGTAACTGGCGACTGACGGTGTCGTGGGCAGCCCCAACCGACACAGGGAGTGGGGTGTCCTCGTACAAAATTTATCGGTCGACGGATGACACTACCTATACCGAGATAGCCAGTACTACCGGGACGGCGTACGTAGACACGGGATTATCCCAGATTGATTATTACTACAAAGTGAAGGCTTGTGACAGCGTGGCCAACTGTGGGGCCGCCACTGCCGCCGTGACGATGCTGCCGACCGGGAAATATACCGAAGCCGCCGGACTATCCTCCGGCCCTACGGTATCGGGAGTAACCACAAAAAAGGCGACGATTAGTTGGGTGACAGATCGCACGAGCGATAGTCGGGTGCAGTACGGGACTGGGAGTGGGGACTATTTTGACGAAGAACCCAGCAACTCGGATCAAGTTACCGATCACGAGATTGAGCTAGCCAACCTGTCGCCAGGAACGACGTATTACTATCGCACCAAATGGACCGATGAGGACGGTAACCTAGGCGTCTCCAGCGAAAAATCCTTTACAACAGAGCCAGCCCCGACAGTGAAGGACGTGACAGTGAAAAAAGTCGGGCTGACCACGGCTACCTTGTCGCTGACGGTCACTGGCGCCTCAAAAGTACGGATCCTGTACGGGGTAACCGAGACCTTTGGAGGAGTGACCGAGCAGGTAACTGCCACCTCGGAGAGCTCGTATGACGTAGAGTTATCGGAGCTACTGGATGGGACAAAATATTATTATCAAGTCAACGCCTATGACGCCGAGGAGAACGTGTATGAAGGGACGATCTTGTTCTTTGCGACCTCGCCGCGCCCCAAAATTAGCGGGGTAAAAGTGCAACAAGTCAAAGGGGCGGCGACCTCGACCGTGCTCCTTAACTGGGTAACCAATACCGAGACCTCAACGATTGTCACCTACTACCCCGTGGACAACCCGAGTGCAGCGAATGACAAAGTTGACCTAAAACTGGTAAAGAACCACCAAATCATACTGCGTGACCTCCTGCCCCAAACAGACTACGTCTTAGTTGCCAAGGGGCGAGACAAAGGGGGGAACGAGGCAGTGAGCGAACCAGTTAAGTTGACTACGGCTACAGATACCCGCCCCCCAGTGATCAGTAATGTGCGGGTGGAGCCAGTGGTGCAGGGAGTGGGGGAGGAAGCGGTGGCGCAGCTGGTGGTGTCGTGGGATACGGATGAGCTCTCCAGCTCCCAAGTGCTCTATGGTGAAGGTAGCTCCGGCCCACTCTCTAACAAGACGCAAAAAGACGAGTCGCTAACCTTTAACCACTTGGTAGTGGTGCCCAATCTCCAGGTGTCAAAGGTCTATCACCTAAAAGTAGCAACGAGCGACAAGGCGGGGAACGAGAGTCAATCGATTGACCAAGTGGTGATTACCCCAAAAGCTACTCGCTCAGCCCTAAACCTAGTAATCACCAATCTCTCACAAGCGTTTGGATTTTTGGGAGGGATACAATGACAAAAAATCTGCCGAAAACCAAAAGTCCAGCCATGCCACGAAGACCAAAACAGAGTGAGGATAAAGCAGGGGTGATGATGCAGCTAGCTGGGGTCAACAAAAACTTTGTGGTGGGGGAGCAAGAAGTGAAGATCTTAAAAGATGTTAATTGTACGATTAAAAAAGAAGAATTTTGTATTATTTTTGGTCCCTCAGGCTCAGGTAAGAGCACGATGTTGCATACCCTGCTCGGCTTAGAGCCACCTAGTAGCGGGGAAGTGCGGCTGATGGATGAGAATATGGCGGGGATGGACGCGGATACGGCCGCGGCGTTTCGAACCACCCGGATCGGGATGGTGTATCAACAACCCAACTGGATTAAGTCACTCAACGTGATCGAGAACGTGGCGTTCCCGATGTATCTGTTGGGACAGACCCCAGAGCTGGCGCAGGAGAAAGCGAGGGAGATGCTACAGTTAGTGGGGATGGCGGAGTGGGAGGGGCACATGCCAACCGAGCTCTCGGCAGGACAGCAGCAGCGCATTAGTTTGGCCCGGGCACTGATCAATGATCCGCTGGTGATCGTGGCGGATGAGCCGACCGGCAACCTGGACACCCAGTCGGGCGAGGAGCTCATGTACCTACTGTCCCAACTCAACAAGCAGCACGGCCGGACCGTGGTGATGGTGACCCACGACTTAGAGTATCTTAAGTATGCTAGTCGGGTGATCCGGCTGGTTGATGGTCGGGTAGTGGATGAGTATGCCGGGAATCGGATCGCAGTCTTGAGAGGGAAGGTCATGGGCAAGCGCGGCAGTAGCCGGATCCAGGAGCTGGAGATGGCCGGGGACAAACACCAAACGATTGGAAACAAAGAGGCGATGCAAAAAGTTTTTGGGGCAAAACAAAAGCAGGAGAAACAAGCATGAAATGGAGTCAAATCAAAAGCTTTTTTAGCAAAAATACCATCCTCAAACTCGAAGAGGAAGGGAAGACCATGGGTTCGCTCATCGCTTTCTTTGGGCTAGTATTGCTATTTTTGGGAGAGCTTTTGATCAAGGGTTTGGCCAGACTACCTTTAATCAAACAAGGAGTGAAATACGTGGGGGAGCGGACGGGCAAGAAAGCCTGGAAACTCTCCGCCAAACTCCTGGATCGTTTTGAAAGTCGACCGGGGAGGATCAGGCGCAGCGTGTTGATCGGACTGGCGTTTAGAAATATGCAAGTTAAGCGGACTCGGGCACTAGTGACAGTTGGCGGGATGGGGGTGGGGATCGCGGCGATTGTGTTTTTGGTTTCGCTCGGATACGGGGTACAGCGAGTGGTGGTGTCGCGGGTGGCGAGGCTAGACGAGTTGCGGATGGCAGACGTGACTTTGCAAAATAGCAGCAACATTAGGCTGGACAAAAGCGCGCTGGTAGGAATGCAGCAGATTAGTGGTGTGGAGCGGGTTTTGCCGATGGTCTCTTTGGTCTCGAAACTGAGTTTTTCGGGCGGCGCGGGCGAAGCGTTGGTCTATGGCGTCACCAAAGAATATCTTGAGGCCGCCGGGATTAGACCGAGTAAGGGGGAGCTCTTTGAGAGCAACTATGAGCAAGCCATGGGAGTCATGGAAGGGGTGGTGGCGGGGGTGAGTGAGGGGATGCAGTACGAAAACCCCGGGAGAGTGGGCGAAGTGATCAGAGAGGGGAGATATGAGCTGGGGAGCCAGGTCCACGAAGTATACCTAGATCCCTGGAGCGGGGCGGCCATGCTCGGACTGAGTCGGGCAACCAGCGGGGGGGTGTGGGGACGCGAAGTCTGGGGTGAGAGCTACCGAGGCGAGCACGGGGAGTTTGTGCTGACTTATACCAACGAAAAACGAGGAGTGTGGCTCATGAGCGCGTACCCGATCTGGGAAAAGCAACAAGGCAACTTGGTGCCCAAACTGGATGAGACAGGGGCCCAGGTATGGAAAAGTGGTTACATTAAGCTAGGGAGTAGTGTTAGTCGAAAGGGAGAGAACCAGGAGACGCTGCGGCTCGGGAGCGTGCTGGGCGAGGAGACGGAAGGGGCGGAGTTGGTCCCTTATACCGTCCTCGGAGAGGAGACGGTGGCTTCGGTATCGGCCAAGGTGGTCGGGGTGGACGAGGCCGGGGTAGAGTGGGTGGACCTGGCCAGTATCGAAGCTACGGCAGCAGCCAAAGCCGAGATTATGGTGATTGAGATGCCCGAAGTTGCCAAGAAACAAGCGCTCGTCAATTCGGCTTTTTTGGAGCTGGTGGGGATCGATAAAGAAAACCCCGTGGGGGCCAGCTTTGAGACCTCCTTTGTGATCCTAAATACCCTCAAACCTGACCTGGACCGACCAGCACAAAGTGCAAAAACGAGCTACGTGGTGGCCGGGGTGATAGAGGAGGGGAGTGGGCCGCAAATGTATGTCCCACTCGAAGATTTGACGGGGTTGGGGATTACGAATTTTAGCCAAGTTAAGCTCGTGGCAAAAGACCAAGAAGTGTTGGGGGCGGTGCGTGAGCAGGTGGAGAACCAAGGCTACAAAACCACCTCCGTGGCTGACACTGTGGCCCAGATTGACAGCTTGTTTGCGACGGTCCGGATAATCCTGGCGAGTTTTGGACTAGTGGCTTTGACGGTGGCCTCCCTCGGAATGTTTAATACCCTCACGGTTTCTTTGATGGAGCGAACCCGAGAGGTAGGGGTGATGAAAGCGATGGGGATGCAGAGCGTGGAGGTCAAGGAGTTGTTTTTGGCCGAAGCGATGATCATGGGGCTGCTAGGTGGGATCTTTGGGGTGGTGGGCGGATACTTGGCAGGTAAGCTGCTGGGTCTAGTGCTCTCGGCAGTGTCGGTGGCGCGGGGGATCGGGATGATTGACGTCTCTTATATCCCCTGGCAGTTTGTGGTGTTTGTACTCACTTTGTCGTTTGTGGTGGGGGTGGTGACGGGGATCTACCCAGCGCGGCGTGCCCGCAAGATTTCGGCCCTAAACGCCCTGCGGTATGAGTAGGAGGGG
>CAZZNJ010000007.1:0-24698 GCA_964655755.1 uncultured Pseudomonadales bacterium
CGACGGGAATTGAGATAGAATATGCCGACGAAGTTACATTACACCAGGCACTGCTGGCTAGACGAGCGGTATGAGGCATTATGAAAGAGTTATTACGAGATTTTCTTGAGTTTTATCGTAACTCTCTGTTGGTTGGATTTTTTCGTAAACGCGGTAAGTCTCTGGTAGTGCCGCACTTGTTATTTTGCCTACAAAGATTTGTAGATCAATTTCCCGATAAAGAAGAAATTAGAATTCTTGACTTAGGAACCGGAGAAGGGCATTTGCTGAGGTTAATTGAACAACTGGGAAAAATTTCTGGGTTTGCGAGAAAACTAAGGTTATATGGCTTCGACTTTGATGAAAGCATGTTGGAGTCTGCTGCTAAGCAAAACAACATTAAGGCTGAGTTTGTGAAAATAGACCTACGACACGACTTGCTTGGGGAGTATTACAACTCCTTTGACTTAATTATCGCAATAAACACCCTACACGAAGTATACTCTTCATATATTGGAGAAAATGAACTAAAGTATCCTGCAGACAAGATTACTTTTGCGAAGCAAAGAATTGACTACTTGATAAATGAGATTGGAAAAATGTTGACTCAGTATGGCACTTTTATCCTATACGATGGTTTGGCTCCGAAGGAAATAATCAGTGAAAAAACTATAAAATTTAGAATAAAAAATGAAATCCTTGCAAGATATTTTTCTAACATCGTGAGTGACTTTTCATTGTGGCCCATTAAGTATAGGTTTGATCAGAACAGTAAAACTTATAGCATGAAATATCGAGATTTTAGTTGGTTTGTTGTTACATTCAAATACCTGAACACTAAACTATGGCCATTTGAGTGTAAGCAAACTTATCAATACTTTTCTAAAGATGACTTCACTCGCGCATTTCGGGGAGCAGGACTAATGAGAGAAAGTATAATTTATATTAACTCAGATCTTGGGTTGTGGAAAAATAACATCGAAATAGAATCAAAAAACCTAGATTTTCCTCCAAAATCAATATTGGTAGTAGCTTCTAAGCAGTATATACCCTCACAGTATGACTATTTTGGGGCAAAATAGTATAATCTAGATATAGAGTAACGGAGGGCAACAAATGAAAATTCACTTTATCGGTGACTTGAGCGGAAACAAAAATGACTACAAGAGCATCGTAGGAATAATAAAAAAGCACGGTGGCGAGCTCGTTACTGACCACTCGATTACGAGGACACTCAAGGACGTTGAGACTGAGACTCCTGAGGATGCAGAACTTTACGCAAAAAAAATGTCTCAGTGGTTAAAGCAGTCTGACGTAGTGGTTGTAGAAACAACAATACCCTTACTAGGAGCAGGATATGAGATTGCAATTGCACTACAACTAGGTAAACCAGTTATTTGTCTTTACAGGCCGGATGGTAAAAATACTCCGCATGTTTTGAAGGGGATAGAGTCGGAAAAACTCCAAGTCATAGGGTATAACGACAAAAACTTAGAGGAGGCGCTGGGTTTGGCGCTGAGTTATGCAACAGAGCAGATGGATACTAGATTTAACTTCTTTGTGTCCCCATCAATAGTCAACTATCTTGATTGGGTGTCGAAAAAGAAAAGACTACCTAGAGCCGTATATTTGCGTCGCTTGATTGAAGAGGATATGCACAGTAACAAAGAATACAACGAGGGTGGAGATGAGTAGGCAAAAGACTCGGGAAGAGAAGATAAAATCTGCCTACAGACTGCAGAACTTTAGTCTAAAAGTTGCAGAAAAGCAGGTAGAGAAGGACAGAAATGAGTTTGGATATCTCTCTAGCCACTACGTAGTGCGAGACCTAGCTAATACAGTGATTTATTCTGGAATAATTTTGGTGTTGTTGTTTGCGGCCAAGCGGTATTTGGGTTAAGAGTCGTTTATCTGATATCCTCTACATATGGGTGTGTGGAAACAGGTAGGACAGAATCTATCGGGGCTGGCCAAGCACGTGGTCAAGAGTGTGGTTACGGAGCCGGTGGAGATTGTTAAGGACGCGGTGGGGGTGCAGCTAGAGCAGGGTAAGCAAACACAGCAAAACTCTCCCGCGAATGACCCAGGTATCCAGCAAGCTGCGGATCTGTCTAAAGCCGGTTTTAAAACCCAAGATGATTTTCAAAAATATACGGGCTTGTCGGGGCAAAAAGACCAGATGGAGATCGAGATGCTGCGGAAACAGCTAGTTAGGGAGTGGGGGCTAGATACCAATGTCGAGTCGGGGATGCAAAAAGCCAGGATGGAGTACGAACAAAAAGAGGAGCAGCGAAATAAAATAGAGGAACAAAAAGAGGAGCAGAAGAAAGCGTTTGAGTTTCAGAAAAAACAACAAGAAGACATTGGACTTAAGGCTGCGAAGCAAGCGTCGAGCGCCGAAAATAGGGCCTGGGGGGCGGGATAGTGAGTGAGATATGGTTGAGAAATAGTTTGCTATAGGTTATAATTCGCGGAATGAGTTACCCAGAGATAACAAATCAGTTGCGAGAACAGGCACATCTAGCCGAAGCGGTGCTTAGTCGAGACATCACTTCTCGACTACCACAGCCATTTCTTGGAGTGATAAGGGAGCTTTCTAACCCAGTTACACAGCTTCGAGAGATACTACAAGGTAAAGAAATGGGTGACTTAATAAAAGCGGGGTATATCACTATTGGTATGATAAAGCCGAGACTTGACCAACACATAGACTTGGGTAAAGTTGAAGTAGATTTTCCAAGCGATTCTGAGATTGTGAGTCATGTTATGGCAATGATTGACTCGCCACTTGAAGTATTGGCTACCGTGTCAATGAGAATGTCGCCAAAAATGGTTGAAGAATTTTATCTTTCTTCGAAGCCGAATATGCAGAATAAGGAGCCAGATGGTAAAACAACTTGGCAGCACTTTCATGACCTGATGGCAAGCGGACCAGTAACTTTTATGGTGATCGGTTCACCAGAAGGAAACGCAATCGAGCTTTGGAGACAAAAAATAGGACGAAGTTGGGATGTTGCGAAATCACAGCCTGGACAGTTTAGGAACTTAATGAAGAGCAATGCGAATAATGGGTTCCATGGAAGCGATAAAATACAGGCAGTGATAGACGAACTAAATTTCATCACTAAACACATGAAGAATTAACAGTATCATATGTTAGCCGAATTAAAGGAAATGAATGTTATGGTTCTTGAGAAAGAACCCACAGGTATTACCAATGATCTTGTCCGTGAGATATTTGGAACGATGGCTAGAGTGATCAGTTATGAAACGAGGAATGTGTTAGAAGGCAAGTTTGAGGGTGATTGGGTAAAAATAGGATATGAGTCTTGGCATCAGGTTGCAAGAGTAAAGACTGGATTATTCCATAGTGAGCTTGTTGTTATGAAATCAATAGTATCGTTGGGCGATATGCATGACAAGGCTTTAGAAGAGGCAACTAGGCTTGCAATGCTCGGAACCAAATATGCACCTAAAGTGTATGCTGTTACTCCAACATCGATAGTAAAGGAGTTTTTAGTTGAAGACCGTTCGCCTTTGTCTGGAGAAGAAATCAAGAGGCAGATACTCGAACTAAATACTCAATTAGGAAAATATGGCCTTTGGATACAAGGTGGTTTATCAGCCTTGTACTGCCACACTATTCAGAATGATGGGAAAGTTAAACTACTCGACGCTGGGACCGGAGATATCTCTGGGACAGCGAGGTTCTGATATCAGATGGGTTACGTTTAACATTATTCTAGCTTCCCACAAGAGGGCTACTTCTTGTTAAAATGAAGACACATGAAACTTTACAACTCTCTTGCAAGAACTGTTGAAGATATAGTGCCACGAGAGAGTGGCAAGATCGGGATGTATACCTGTGGCCCGACCGTTTATTCGACCCCGACCATTGGCAATTTTCGCACCTACACTCTATCAGATATACTCTCGCGGAGTTTGCGCTACCTAGGATATGAGGTAAAACACGTCATGAACCTAACAGACGTCGGGCATTTGACGGGGGACAACGAAGGGGATGCGAGTCAGGGGGAGGACAGACTCGAGAAAGCGGCCAAAAAGGAGGGGAGGACAGCGTGGGAGATTAGTGAGGGATATGCCAAGGAATTTTTTCAACACATGGGACAGCTCGGGATCAAAATGCCTGAGGTAGTGTGCAAAGCAACTGACCATATCCCGGAGCAAATCATGATGGTTAAAGCACTAGAAAGTAATGGTTTGACATACCAAATAGCAGATGGAATATACTTTGATGTATTAGCCTACGAGAAAATGGGCAAAAAGTATGGGGAACTCTCGACCCTCGACCAGATCAAGTTTGGGGCGAGGCTAGAGCCAAACCCAGAGAAGAAAGATCCTCGGGATTTTGCGCTCTGGAAGTTTTCGCCCACTACTGGACCAAAAAGAGATATGGAGTGGGAGTCGCCGTGGGGAGTGGGGTTTCCTGGCTGGCACATTGAGTGTTCGGCCATGAGTACAAAATACTTGGGGGATCAGTTTGACCTGCATGTGGGGGGGGAGGATTTGCGGAGCACGCACCACCCCAACGAGATCGCACAGGCCGAAGGGGCCAGTGGGAAGAGTCCGTTTGTGACCACCTGGGTTCATGGGGCATTTTTGTTAGTAGATGGCGGACGGATGGGGAAATCCCTGGGCAACGCTTATACCATCGCGGAGATTGGAGAGCGGGGCTACGACCCGCTGGCTTTGCGCTATTTTTACCTGAGTGGGCACTATCGTAAACAGCTCAACTTTACCTGGGATGCCCTCGCGGGAGCCAACACAGCACTACTAAAACTGCGCAAAATGTACCAAAATATGGCGAGCGACCAGAGTGAGCGAACCACGCTCTCGAACGAAAAAATGGCGCAGATCGAAAAGTATCAAGCTGAGTTTAGAGCAGCAATCGAGAATGACCTGGCTCTGCCCAAGGCGCTGGCGACGGTGTGGGGGATGGTCAAGTCAAATATCCCCAACTATGACAAGGTCGAGCTTTTGCGGGAATGGGATCAGGTTCTGGGCATCGGAGTAGATAGATGAGGTGGTTAATAGTCATAACCTTATTGGGTGTAAGTGTTGCTGTTTTTGGTTTTTTTTACATACGTAATGATAAAGAGATGGTTTCACCTGGAACAGGCGTGAGGGAAAAAACCGAGAAACCGTACGACAAATACAGTTTTGAGCGATTGGTTGCGCGGGAGGATAAGCCGAGTAAAATCGAGATCGGGCGGGAGATCGCGAGTACAGCGGAGTATGGTAGTTATGTGTTTTACTACACCAGCGAAGGACGGCGGATCTCGGGGCAGCTAAACCTACCCAACCTCTCGAGACTCATGGGAGTGGTGGTGATGGCTAGGGGGTATGTAGAAAAAGACGGCTATACGATCGGGACCGGCACTCGGAATGCGGCGGCTGTGTATGCCAGAAATGGCTATATTACCCTTGCACCGGACTTTTCGGGTTATGGAGAGTCGGAGACAGAAGATACCAATGCCTTGGGGGCGCGCCTAGTAAAGCCTGTCGAAATCTTAGATTTAATTGCAAGCTTGGAGAGCTTGCCACAAGCTGATTTAAACAAGGTGTATCTCTGGGGACATAGCAATGGGGGGCAGATCATGTTGTCGGTGGCAGAAGTACTAGGTCAAAGGTTACAGGTAAATGGGACAAGTGGGCAAGCTAGGGTACTGGGAGCGACACTCTGGGCGCCGGTGTCTAAGCCATTTCCTTATAATATCCTCTACTACACGGACGAAGCGGACGACCAGGGTAAATGGTTAAGAGGGGAGATCGCCAAGTTTGAGAGCGAGTATGACGTTTACAACTATTCGATTGATAAGTACTTGGAATGGATTAATATGCCTCTACTGATTCATCAGGGGACCCTAGATGATGACGTGCCGGTTGCGTGGAGCCGGGAACTGGAGGGGAGGTTAAAGGGACAAGGTAAGAGTTATCAGTATTATGAATATCCGGGGGCGGATCACAATATGCGACCCGACTGGAATACGGTGGTCGGGAGAGATGTGGATTGGTTTAGGAGTCTTAATTAATCCAGACAGTTTTGATGTTGGTGTATTCGTGTAAACCCTCTAGGGATAATTCGCGGCCATAGCCGCTTTTTTTGGTGCCGCCAAAAGGTAGGCGTGGGTCTGATTTGACCATGGCATTCACAAAAACACTGCCTGACTCTAACTCTCGGGTTAAGCGATCAATAATTGTTTGGTCACTAGTCCAGACCGAGCTGCCGAGTCCAAAGTGGGGATGATTGGCGAGCGACAGGGCTTCGTCAATGGTCCGAAAACTACTGACAGCGGCAACAGGACCAAAGGTCTCTTCTTGGTAGACGGGCATAGTGGGAGTAACGCCTGATAGGATGGTAGGAGGGTAATAATATCCCGCGATGTCGGGGAGGTACCCGCCAGTAATTAGCTTGGCGCCAGCTTTGAGGCTGGCCTGTACTTGTTGGTGGAGAGTTTGGACAGCATCGTGGTTGATGAGTGGACCAAGATCCGTTTCTGGATCACTGGGATCGCCCATCACCTTTTTTTCGAGATTTGCTTTAAAAAGATTGAGAAACGACTCGTAGATATCCTGATGAATAATAAAGCGTTTGGCGGCAATGCAGGATTGACCCGAAACCAATAGGCGTGAGGTGGTGGCGGCGGTGACGGCGGCTTTGATATCGGCATCGGGAAAAACGATAAAGGGGTCACTACCACCGAGCTCGAGGACAGTAGGGATTAGTTGAGAGCCAGCTAGGGCAGCGACGCTGATCCCTGCGGCTTCGCTACCAGTTAAACTAATCTTGCGAAGGTAGGGATTTTTGATAAGCCGAGAGGTTTCGGGGCCGGGGATGAGGACAGTTTGAAAAAGTCCGGCCGGAGCCCCAGCTTCGAGAAAGATGTGTTCGATGGCTAAGGCGACACCAGGGACACAACTAGCGTGTTTGAGTAGGATTGTGTTGCCTGCGACAATGGCTGGGGCAGCAGCCCGAAAGACTTGCCAGTAGGGGAAGTTCCAGGGCATGATGGCCAGACACACGCCGAGGGGATCGTACCTCACGAGTGATTGTTTGGCTTCGGTTTTGACGAGTTTTGGTCTTAGCATCGTGGGAGCGTGGTCGGCATAGTATGAGCAGACGAGGGCGCATTTTTCGATTTCGGCGATTGCATCACTAGTTTTTTTGCCCATTTCGGTGGTAGCGAGGGCGGCAAGTTCTGCTTTTTTTTCTAGCAAAACTTTGGAAAGATTGTGCAGGAGAGTGGTGCGAGTGGGGAGTGGGGTTTTGGACCAAGATAGGTAGGTGTCGTGGGATTGTTGGCTGATTTGATCGATTTCGGTCGGAGTGTGGTAGGTGTAGGTTTTGATGATTTTACCCGTGGCTGGGTTAATGGAGTTGAACTTCATTATAAGATCCCGAGACATTGGTTATCAGAGTAATCGATCGGATATTCGATAAGATTAATCCCAGACTGATTGATTGCTGACTGCAGCGTTTGTGAAAGCTCTTGAGGGTCGCGGAGGGTATAGCTATTGAGATTGTAGGCTTGAGCTAGGACTGTAAAATCTGGGTTCGTAAATTCGAGTCCGTAGGAGGGGAAGTGTTGTTGTTTTTGTTTCCAGTCAATCATGCCAAAGCGATTGTCGCGTAAGACAAGGATGGTGAGGTCCAGGTTGAGACGCTTGGCGGTTTCGAGGTCGCCCAGGCTCATGGCAAACCCGCCGTCACCCACAACGCAGACTACTTTTTTGTCGGGGTTAATTAGTTTGGCAGCCATGGCACTGGGTAGTCCGGCGCCCATCGTGGCTAGGGCATTGTCTAGGAGGAGGGTATTGGGGAGGCGAGTCTCGTAGTGGCGGGCAAACCAGAGTTTGTACATACCATTGTCGAGAGCGACGATATCATCGTCTGTTAGGTTTTTGCGCAGAGTGGTGATTAAGTGGTAGGGGGAGTAGGTATTTTTTGAGAGTTGATCTTCGGTTTGTCTTTTGACGGTCTTGAAGTGGTTGAGATCCCAGCTAGCTTGAGGAGTAATGAGCTCGTGGATCTGCCAGATTGCGTTGGCGATGTCGCCGATTACTTCGAGGTGAGGGGTGTAGACGTGATCCGAAGTGGGGGAGAAAAAGTTGAGGTGGATGATCTGGGGAGCAAAGCGTTCAGTTGTGAGGAAGGGGGGTTTCTCGATAGTGTCGTGACCAATGTTTAAGATTACATCGGCTTTGGCAATTTCTTGATGAATATAATCTCCTGCCGAGAGGGCGGTGGTGCCAAGATATTCGGGGCGGGATTCGGAGACTACACCTTTGCCCATCTGGGTAGTGCAAAAGGGGAGGTGAGTTTTGTCGAGCAGGAGGTTGAGCATTTTGGTACTGCGCTTACGATTGGCGCCGGAGCCAATAATAAGGAGAGGATGTTTGGCATTTTCGAGGAGTTTGACGGCAGCGCTAATAGCTTTGGGCTCGGCGATGGGACGTCTGGGGAGGGCGGGGTCGGGATAGTTGGAGGTGGAGATTGATTCGGAGGCGATATCTTCGGGTAACTCGAGATGAACTGCTCCAGGGCGCTCTTCGCGGGCAGTTTTAATGGCGTGATGGAGGTTGGCACCGGCAGTTGTGGCGCTAACGATTTGATGTGAGTATTTGGTTAGGGGCCGCATCATCCCGACTGTGTCAATGATCTGGAACTGCCCCTGTTTACTGTTCTTGATAGGTTTTTGACCAGTAATAAAGAGGGTGGGCATCCCACCAAGGGTGGCGTAGGCGACTGCAGTAACTAGGTTGGTCGCACCTGGGCCGAGGGTGGAGAGGGCGACTCCCGGAGTGCCAGTGAGACGTCCAATAGTGGCGGCCATAAAACCGGCGGCTTGCTCGTGACGAGTGGGGATAAACTTAATTTTGGAGTTACGAAGACTGTCGAGAAAATCTAGATTTTCTTCACCAGGAACGCCGAAAACATAACTGACCCCCTCTTGTTCTAGGGCGTGGACCATTAGATCGGTTGTTTTCATAAAGTGAGTGTAGCATAATCGGGAATTGGGGATGATATCAATAATGAATAAAAAAGGTTTTGTTCAGGCATCTAGTGTGGCAGGCTACATTTTACTGGTGGTTACTGTTATGGCGAATGGGAATTATTGGTTTGGGGAGGATGACCGGGGGATACTGGCACCACTCCTAGCGGTAACGGTGCTCTCGGTATCGGTATTGGTTTGTACACTACTAGTTCTGGCCGAGCCCTATAGATTGTTTATAGCGAAGAAGGGAAGTGAGGCGCTAGAGTTGGTGATAGCGACAACCAAATGGTTGGTTATGTACTTGATATTACTTATTGTAGGGATAATTGTCAGTAGATTGATCTGGTAAATACCGAAAATTAAATCTTGACCACTTCACCACCCATGTGGTTGATAAAATTGGTGTCGTGGGAGATGTAGAGGATACCACCATGATACGAGAGGAGTGCGTTTTCTAGCTCTTCGATGGAGGGGAGGTCGAGGTGGTTGGTGGGCTCGTCGAGGATGAGGAGATTGGGGTCACCCACTAACATGCGGATGAGTTGGAAGCGGGCTTTTTGACCACCAGAGAGACTGCTCAGTTTTAACTTGCCATCGCTACTTGGGTTGAATAAGTACTGGGATAATAGTTTTTTGACTTCACGATCGTCAATGGTAATACCATGCTTTAGATATGCATGACTAACCGCCTGTTCGAGGGTGAGGGGGAGGTAATCCTCATCAAACTCCTGATTGTATTCACCGATTTTTAGTTTTTTATTGAGCGTGATAGTACCATCGTAGATAGTTACGGAGCAGGGATGATTCGTATACTGACTGAGGATAGTTTTGACGAGCGTACTTTTACCTGCGCCATTTCGGCCTTTGATGAAGACCCGGTCGCCTGAGCCGATACTAAAGTTAATATTTTTAAACAAGGGAGCATCATAACCCAATGAGAGTTGCTCAATCTTGAGGAGTTGGGAGAGCTTTTCTTTCCCACTCTTGATTTTGATGATTACATTCTTTTCTTTGAACTGGTGGTAAGACTCAGTAATACTTTTATCTAGATCCTGGACAGAGTCCTGGTCGATCCAGAAGGAGGGTTTGACTGTTTCGGCCTTGATCTTGTCATAATCTCTTTGCCAGTGATCATAGCGGATTTTCCAGGCTTTACTCTTAGCACGCATGGCGAGACCCCAGTCGACTTTTTTCTTGGCCTCGGCCAGCTTTTTGAGTTGATTCTGGTAGAACACAACTGAGCTAGTGGTACTGAGAGTATTTTGTTTTAGATAATCGCTATAGTTGCCTGGATAGGAGTAGAGCTTGTTATCTTTGAGTTCGAGTATCCGACTCACATGCCCGAGGACGTCACGATCATGAGTGACAACGAGACATCCCTGTTTGACTGCGTCCAGCCAGGAGATAAAACGCTCCTTGCCAATGTAGTCCATGTGGTTGGTGGGTTCGTCGATTAAAAGGAGGTCGGCTTGGGAGTACATCATGCGGGTGAGCTCGACAAACCGCTTTTCGCCACCCGAGAGGGTACTAAGGGGAGCGGTGGCGTGATTTGAGTCTAACTGAAAGCTGGAGAGTGTTTCAATAATCAGGTCTTTGATCTGCCAGTAGTTGTTGTTAGAGAAGTATTCGACAGCATCAGAGAAGTGGTCGTGGTTAGTATGGATACCTTCTTCATAACCTTTAATGACTTTTTCATACTCTAAATAATGGGGGACGCTACCGAGAATGTAGTCTAGTACAGTTAAATCTTTGGTATTTAAATGTTCCTGGCTGGTTAAGACGGTACGGAGGTTTTTTTGGCGGCTAATGTTGCCTAGATAATCTTGGTCAACGCCTGCAAGAATATTGAGGAGGGTGGATTTGCCCTGACCATTGCGACCGATGAGTGCCACCTTTTCACCATTGTCGATAAATAGCTCCAGACCTTCAAAAAGGATCTTGCTACCGATGTGTTTGCTGAGATTACGTGCATCTATAAGCATAGGGGATACTATAGCATGGCAAATTGTAAGATTTTTGGTCTGTTAGAATAAGATTATGAGTACTTATGTATATATCGATGCCTCGAACATTATCTATGGTGTCCGAGATCAGGGATGGAAAGTAGATTTTAGGAAGCTCTTTAAATACCTGTCTGAGAGATATAGAGCTAAGAAAATATTTTACTTTGCTGGTAAAGAAGAGTCTGACCCGAAGCAAGAAAAGTTTTACGAGTTACTGAGTAAATTGGGATTTGAGTTAGTATTGAAACCAGTCAAATTGTTTAAGCATAATGGAGGGAAAATTGTTCGTAAGGCAAACTGCGACGTAGACCTGACATTTTATGCGATGCGAGACGTCAACAAATTTAACAAAGTGATTCTACTGTCTGGTGATGGGGATTTTGAAATTTTAGTTAAGTACTTTGTGAAGCTAAAAAAGGAAGTTGTGATCATAGCTAGTGCCAAGAGGACTGCACGTGACATCAAGAAACTAAAGGGGATAAAGTTTAATGACCTAGGATCACTGAAAAGTACATTGTTATTAGCAAAAAAATAAGCCGGAGATTACGAACATCGCCGGCTCACGTTTTGTAGGTATATACTACCACAATTATAGGGAGATATCAATGAGTTTATCTGTAGGAATTGTGGGATTGCCAAATGTAGGGAAAAGCACACTGTTTAATGCGCTACTATCCAAGCAGCAGGCTTTTGCGGCTAATTATCCTTTTGCCACGATTGAGCCAAATGTGGGGGTGGTCCCAGTGCCAGATGAGAGGTTAGCTACACTGGCGCCGATTGTAAACACCACTAAGTTAGTCCCAGCCACTGTGACTTTCCTAGATATCGCAGGATTAGTTAAGGGGGCAGCACAGGGGGAGGGACTAGGGAACAAATTCCTCTCGCACATCCGTGAGGCATCGGTGATACTCCACGTCGTTCGCGCATTTGCGGATCCCAACGTGGTCCAGACGGGGAGTGGAGATAGTGTAGAAGACTATTTAACTATAGAGACCGAGTTGCAATTAGCCGATCTAGCGACTGTTGAAAAGGTCAAAGGAGTACGGAGTAAAGTTAAAGACGAGAAAAGGGAGCTCGCAATTGAGAAAATATTTAAACACCTGCAAGAAGGCAGAAGTGTGAGACAGCTAGATCTGACTGAAGATGAACAGCTGATCGTAGACAGAGAGCTATTTTTACTGACAGCTAAACCACAAATGTTTTGTTTAAATACGGACGAGGCGGGCATCGCCAAAAGTGGAACAATAATCGCAGATTTTGTGGAGGGACTGAGGGCGAAGGGGGTAGAGATCCAGGAAACAGACTGCGTGGCGATTGTCGCGAAACTGGAGGAGGAGCTGGCTGGTTTTACAGAAACAGAGAAGAAAGAGTATCTAGAGTCCGCCGGGATTAGTCGTACGGGATTAGAGACCTTGATCGCCGCAGCTTATAAGCGACTGGGACTACAGTCATTCCTCACTGCCGGTGAGCTCGAGGTCAGAGCCTGGACCCTTCGGCGCGGTGATACCGCGCTCAGGGCCTCCGGCGTAATTCACACCGATTTTATGAAGAATTTTATAGCTGCCAAGGTATGTTCTTATGCTGATTTTGTCGAGCATGGCGGGTGGAAGGAGGCGGCAGAGAAGGGGAAAGTGAGAACGGAAGGGAAGACCTATGTAATGCAGGAGGGAGATGTGGCGGAGTTTATGATTGGGAAGTAGATTGCGGGTAGGTGAGCGGCAAGTCGGGGGCGGGGATTGTGAAAATATTCGTTGATTGGTACAATACCTGGATATGAATACCTACGAACTAACACTGTTGTTTGCTGACCCCGCGACGTCCAAGGACTCCTCCGGGGCACAAAAAGAAATGGATCGCGTGCTCAAACTGATTGCTGATTTTGTAAAAAAGCATAAGGGCGAAGTAAACAAGGCCGAGTCTTGGGGAGCCAAACATGCTGCCTACGCAATTAACAAACAGAACGTCTTTGTCTACGAACACTTTCTCCTCAGTTTGGCACCTGAATCTCAGGTAGAGTTAAATCAAGTACTCAAGCTAGACGAAGCGATTGTGAGATATTTGTTTGTAAGGGTATAAATTTAGTATAGTTATGGTATATAGCAAATAGAATGGGGAGGGGATATGTCATCTAGATCACTTAACAAGGTAATGCTAATCGGGAACTTGACCCGGGACGTAGATGTGCGCTACACACCTAGCGGCACGGCAGTAGCTACCTTTGGACTCGCAACTAACCGCAGCTGGAGTGCGGGGGATGGGGGAGATCGACAAGAAGAAACCCAATTTCACCGTATTGTAGCCTGGAGCAAGCTCGCTGAGATCTGTGGCCAGCTCCTGTTTAAGGGGCGCCGGATTTATGTGGAAGGTCGGTTGCAAACGCGTAAGTTTACGGGCCAAGATGGCCAGCAACGCGAAGTTACCGAGATAGTGGCGGAGAATATGATGATCCTCGATACCCGCAACCGTGACGGACACGCAGGCGGGGCTTATGGCGAAGAAGAGTTTGTGGGGGTCGAAGAAGCGGCGGGTGACGCAGCAGCTCAGACAGCGGCCGTGCCAGCCGAAGAAGCAGCGCCAAAAAAGACGGCCAAGAAAGCGCCAAAAGCGGAGGAAAAGCCTGAATCGTCACTGTCCGATGAGGTGAACGTAGAGGATATACCGTTTTAAATCTAGTTAATAGTTAATAGCTCATAGTTTATGGGCAATAGGAAAAAGTATGCAAAAGAAAAAGATGAAGCCAGAAAAACCAGTAGTCGGCAAAGCCGAAGCGGGGATGAGTTTTGACTACAAAGACAGCGCAACGCTTACGCGATTTGTAACCGAGAAAGGGCGGATCCTCCCGCGCGCTCGGACCGGCTTATCAGCCAAGAGTCAGCGAGCCCTGATGAAAGCAGTTAAGCGAGCCAGGATGTTGGCACTGCTACCTTTTGCGAATTAAGACTTTTAAGCACATGGTTAGACTTTGATCGTGGGGGTACCCTTCCTTGGAGACTGGATTTCGTGTAAGATTGACGAATGGTTAAGCTGACATATAAGGGAGTGCAAAAGTTTTTTGTTGGGAGCGCACTTGCCGTACTAATATTTGCTGGGGGATACACGTTTGCCCAGTGGCAAAACGGGCGTAGCCCCGCCCCGAGTTTGGTAAAACGCTTTGTTAACTCACCCAACAGTGAGGTGGTAACAGCAGCCGATTTTGGCAAATTTTGGGAGGTCTGGAAACGGTTAGAGAAATCCTACGTAGACCCAGCCAAACTGGATTATGCGGAGATGACGTGGGGAGCCATGGAGGGGCTAGCCCAGTCTTTGGGTGACCCATATACCCAATATTTGCCACCAAAAGAGAACAAGGCGGCCAACGAGGATCTAAACGGCTCGTTTTTTGGGGTCGGGATTGAGCTGGGGTACCGGGAGGGGACGCTGGCGGTAGTTTCGCCGATTGCCAACTCGCCAGCTGAGCGGGCAGGTGTGAGGGCCGGGGATTTGATTTTGAAAATTAAGGATGAGGACAAGGAGCTGGAGACCGACACTCGGGGGATGAGTTTGCCAACGGCTGTTACCCATATCCGGGGGGACAAGGGGACCGAAGTGGTTTTGACCCTTTACCGAGACGGCGAAGCAAAAGAATTTGAGGTAAATCTTGTTCGGGATGAGATTGTGGTGCCATCGGTTGAGCTCGCTTTTGTGGAGAATGCGGGCCGGAGCTATGCCCATTTGCAGTTGCATCGGTTTGGGGGGAGGACAGATCGGGAATGGGGGGAGAAAGTGGCAGAGATTATTGCCAAGCGACCGGCAGGAGTGGTGTTGGACTTGAGGAATAATCCAGGGGGCTACCTCGATGGGGCGGTATACGTAGCCAGCGAGTTTTTGGCCTCGGGAGTGATCGTGAAACAGGAGGGGAGGAGTAGTGGGGAGACGTATAGTGTCAACCGCAATGGGAGCCTGGTCAGTATCCCCCTAGTGGTACTGATTAACCAGGGCTCGGCTTCGGCGTCAGAAATTGTGGCTGGGGCGTTGCAGGACAATAAGCGCGCCAAAATCGTGGGGGAGCAGAGTTTTGGAAAAGGGACGGTACAGGAGGTACAAGATCTGTCTGATGGATCAAGCCTGCACGTGACGGTGGCTAAGTGGATCCTCCCATCGGGATCATGGATCGGGGAGAAGGGGGTAACACCAGATGTGGTGGTGGAGGACCTGCCAGCAAAAGAAGGGGAAGAAGAGGTGGATGAGCAGCTAGAGAAGGCGCTGGAATCATTCTAGAATTGCTATAGGTTGACAGGGTGTGAGAGAATATAAAGATGAATAAAAGATTACACTTTATTAATGGCGAAATAAAGCCGCCATTGTGCTATTCTTCTGTCGCAAACTTTCTAACTTTTTTCAGTCCTGATCTTCCCGTTCAATCAGTAGTTAGTGGGGTTAATAATATACTTTCTTGCAGTGCCGCAGATTTTCCAAATGGATCTACGGAAGGTTGTAGTACTCTTGAGGCAACGCCTGAAATGATAGCGAGATTAAAAGCTATTGTTGGTAACTATGTTATAGAAGTTGTTGCAAGTGACGATAACATACCACTAATTAGATCAGGAGAGTAGTATTTAAATGCGATGTAGTCTTCTATTGCATTTTAGACTTGAATATCGTTACGATTTTTAGTAAATTTTGCTTGCGATGAAGAATAGGAGTGGATCAAACTTTTTGTTAGGACTACTGTCAGGCGTGTTTTTGATGGCGGTATTTGTGGGCGGGGCGGTGTCGGAGCGGATCTGGGGACTACCCTTTTTGAGAAATCTGAACGTCGGTGAGCAGCAGACAGGGGAGGTGATCAACCAGCGCGTAGTTAACGAGGAGAATGTGGTCACGGAGGTGGCAGAGCGGGTGTCACCAGGTGTGGTCACGGTCTCGGTTTCGCGTGAGCGCCCCGTGTTTGGGAGGCGTTTTCTGGATCCTTTTGGGATCTTTAGTGTGCCAGAGCAGCAGGGGAGTGAGCGAGAGCAGGTGGATATTGGTACTGGGTTTGTGGTGGATAGTGCGGGGCTAGTGGTCACCAATCGACACGTAGTGGATGCAGGCGAGTCAAAAGACTACAAGGTAATCCTTAAAGATAACAGTGAGTACCAGGTGGAGCGGATCTGGCGTGATCCGGCAAATGATCTGGCAATTCTTAAGATCAGCGGAGGAGACTTTGAAGCCTTAGAACTAGGGGATTCGGACAAACTAAAGGTAGGAAATTTTGTAATTGCGATAGGGACGGCTCTTGGCGAGTTCCGCCACACAGTGACTACTGGGGTGGTTTCGGGGCTAGGTCGAGGTATTACGGCCGGAGACGGCTTTAGTTTTGCGGAGGAGCTCTCCAACGTGATCCAGACCGACGCGGCGATTAATCCCGGCAACTCGGGAGGCCCCCTACTGAACTCGGCGGGGCAAGTGATCGGAGTAAACGTGGCGGTGTCGCAGGGGGCAAACAATGTGGGGTTTGCGCTGCCGATTAACCTAGTCAAGGAGTCACTAAACACCTTTAACCAAACTGGACAGTTTGACAGACCCTTTTTTGGAGTCCGCTACCAGATGATTGAGCGGGAGCAGGCGATCCTAAATGGGGTGCCGGCGGGGGCGTATGTGGTTGAGGTGGTGCCTGGGTCATCTGCGGAGGGGGCGGGGGTAAAGCCGGGGGATATTATTGTCAGTTTTGACGGAAAGAAGCTAAGCGAGGTCGAGAACGGGCTGGTCTCGGTCCTGCAGACAAAAAAGATTGGTGATACGGTCGAAGTAGAGGTGTGGAGGGACGATAAAATGGAGAAAGTACAAGTGGAGCTAAGAGGGGAGTGAGTAGTGCCTGGAGTGGGTCGTGACTACGGACTCGCAGGGATTTCTAGCGTTTCGGATTTGATAATTTTGGGTTTTTCTTTGTCGTGCTTAGTGATAGTCAGTGTGAGCATATACCCTGTGGTAACTGGTGTACTACCAGAGGGGTAGTGGGCTGATTTTAGTTTGGGGGTAATGACCTCAAGCAACTCTTTGGTTAGGAGTTGCTTTTTGTGTTTTTGTTGGACAATAGGGAGCGCTTCTTTGGCGAGGAAGTCACGGATAATAAAACCGTAGTTAATGGGACTAGTGTTTGTGTTTTCTAAATCAGACTGGAGATCAGCTAGTCTGGTGGTATACGTTTTTTTCATATTGTTTGCCCGCTGCTAAAGCTTGTTTATGGCTTGGTTTGTTTGCGATAGCGGCCACGGTAGCTAACTGGGCCACTGGTGTATTCGAGCACGAGTTGGCAGATCCTGACCCCAGCATGGAGGCGGAGGATGTTGGAGGAGAGGTTGGTGATTTCTAAGACTTGGTGATTGTTGACCCCAGGGTGGATGAGGCCGGCGGAGATATGGATGAGGAGTCCGAGGCGGGCAAATCGACTCCGACCCTCTAACCAGCCCACTACGTTGTCGGGGAGGCTGAGCTGCTCTTCGGTCATGGCAAGGATGGTTTCTTGAGGTCGTAGCAGGATGCTATTGGCTGTAACCGAGGTAGTGTAGCGGCGGTAGTTGGTGGTATCGAGAATATCGATGGCACCAGCCCGGGAGCGGTAGGTGCGGAACTCGCGGCCGAGTGTAAGGTCTATCGAGGCGCCGTTGAGCTGATCATTTTTTAGTGATGGGGTGATAACCAGTCTTTTGTTCGCGATCTCGGTTTTGATTTGTTGTTTGGTTAGGAGCGTCATATTTTTTCGTTTATCTGCGGCCATCTTTCTGTTATACCGTCTCGTGCTCGTCCAGTGTTGTAGGTAGTCAAGTAGACTGTGTTGTCGGGGTCGAGAGCAAGGGTTGCATATTTGCTTTCTGGTGGTTTGCCTAGATAGAGTTTCATCGCTGGCTCGTCGCTCACCTCGGCATACATTGTTAGGTAAGTAGCCAAGAGCGTGTGAAGTGGGTCGGTTATCCAACGATCATAGAATGTTCCTTGAAGATCCAAGATCTCTCTATCTAAGAGAGTGCTGCCTCCTTTTTGTTTTTCCTCAAATATTGCACGGTTAATACTGACTCTTAATATGTGTCTAATTTCCGCTTTATATCCTACTAGATTGTATTTTTCCCCTCTAATTTCGTAGATCATATAAAATTACCTCCTTTGGAATTTGTTAAAAAATTGGGCAAAAAAAAAGACCTCTCGGTCTTTAAATAAAAATAGGGGATTGTCCCCTTTATTGGGAGTTAGTGATTTGGTGGGAATGGGTAAGTGTCGCATAGTCGTTCGGGAATAATAGCACAAGAACCCAGTTTGTCAAATTGGGAGTTTTTCCAGAGGAAGCTTAAGTTTTACTCTTTGGTCAATTCGATGCCGACGGTCCGGATTAGCTCGGTGAGGTCACCTTCGAGGATCCCACTAAGGTTGTGCCAACTAACGTTGATCCGATGATCGGTGACACGGTTCTGGGGGTAGTTGTAGGTCCGGATCTTTTCGGCCCGCATACCACGTCCAACGGCACTGCGGCGCTGTGTATCTAGCTTGGCTAGCCGTGCCTCCTCCTGTTTTTCCCAGAGCTGGGAGCGGAGGAGGTCGAGGGCAATTTCGCGATTTCGTTGTTGGTAGCGCTCCTGAGTTGAGACCACGGCAATCCCTGTAGGCTTGTGGATCAGGCGAACGGCCGTGCTGACTTTGTTCACATTTTGGCCGCCGTGGCCGCCAGCCCGAAAGAACTGCCACTCTAATTCTTCTTCTCTAATCACGAGTTTTTGGGGATCGATCTTGGGGAGCACGGCAACACTGGCAGTACTGGTGTGGATCCGGCCCTGCGCTTCGGTAGCTGGGACCCGCTGGACGCGGTGGACGCCGCTCTCCCATTTGAAGATGCCGTAGGCTCCCTGGGGCAAGCTAGGGTCGTTTGGGCGGCCTGTAAAGAGGTAAGTGTTTTCGTCCAGGAGTTCGTATTTGATCCCCATGAGCTCGGCAAAACGGGTGTACATGCGAAAAAGGTCATTGACCCAGATCTTGGCTTCTTCGCCACCGGCGCCAGGACGAAACTCGATAATGGCGGGGCGCTTGTCCTCGGTATTCTCGGCGGCACGTTCGAGCGCGGAAAGAGCCTCGAGTTTGGTGGCTTTTTCGGCGTTAAGCCGATATATCTCGGCCTGGGCCAGACTACGCATTTCTGGATCTGAGAGCAGCGATTCGTTGCCGGCGAGTTCAGTATCGATTTTGACTAGCTCCCGGGCCAGGACAACTTTGTCTTCGAGATCTGAGATTGCGAGACCGATGTCCCCGAGGCGATCGACGTTTTTGGGGTCGGCTGATTCGGCCAGGAGGCGGTCGTAGTCTGCCACGAGATTGGTGTAATCAGCGCTCATAAGGGTAGTATATCCTGGGAGAGGGAAGAATAGCTATTTGGAGGCCGCGCGGAGCTCGGTAAGTGAGGTCGGGCCAGACTGGGTCGATTTGCGATCTTTTTTGGCTTTTTTGCCGGTGGCAGCGGCGGCTTTGGCTTGGAATTTTTGGACCCGGCCGACTTTGTCCACAAAACGCTGTTCGCCGGTAAAGAAGGGATGACATTTGCTACAGATATCGACCACCATGCTGTCTTTGGTACTACCGGTTGCAAAACCATTGCCACAACTGCAGGTAACGGTGATTTGATGATATTGTGGGTGTAAGTTGGCTTTCATAAGGTATAATTCTACCATTAGACCTGTCCAAGAGTAAATAGGAGAAAATATATGGGTGGATACGTATATGGTGAGCTAGATAGTCATGTGAAACCGATTGAGATTGTCCGTAATGATGCTTTTTTGGCTACTTTAGCGGAAATAGATAAGATAAGTGGTGATAAGGTACTTGGTGGGCAAACTTATGCAGAGGCAATAAAAGTATTGGTTAGTGAGGAATATGCTGAATTATACGGCGGTTTGTATATTGCACAACTCAGAATATTGCAAGCAGGTTGGTTAAACCTTACTTCGCTTAAGGAGCTAGATATGTCTCCTAAAAATATTGAAACTATGCCACGGTTGCAAGATGCACCTAATACTAGGTTACTTATTGCGCATAGGCCAGACATTCTAAAAGTTGATGAAATGGCTAAAGTATTATATTTTAGTAAACCAGATTACAAAAATGGAAATAATGATTGGCAATTCGAAGTTGATCAAGATAATGTAATGAATGTGGGGGCAAGCCAAGTTCCAATCCAAGTAAAGTTTGATACTGGAGATCGATACGATTTTACTGTTGTTAAAGATTATAAAGTAGTTTTTTTGCGTACTTAGTGTTTAGGTAGGTAGACGTTGTAGACGATGAATGAATAGTGTGGAGCGAGAGAAAGCAAGACAAATAATTGCTAAAAAATGCTGTTATACTAGCCGAGTTTGTTGTGTCAGACTGCGACTATTTGATAACTTTGGATAAGCGAGATTTTTTGCAGAATCGAGTGGTTGAGAACGTTAAACCAAGATTAGTCTTAACTCCAAAGATGTTTTTTGAGCTTAAGTAGATTTTTTCTCCGCCCGATAGACGCCGTAGGCAATGATGAAAATGGCGACTAGGGTCGTGAGGCTCGGGGTTTCGCCCAGGAGGAAAAAGGCGGCGGGGATTGCCCAGATCCCATTGAGGTAAGTAAAGAGATTGGCTTCGGAGACCTCGATCCGACTCTGAGCGTAGAGATAAAACATATTGGGGATTATCCCGGCGGGAATGGCCATATAGAGGACTGGGGTTAGGACATGACTGTTGGTTAATAGTTCGTAGTTGGGGAGTTGATTCTGAGAGTAGAGGATGATGCCGTGGATGAGGGTAGTAGCGAGGAAGGCGAGGGAGATCTGCTGGATAGGTGGACTCTTTTTATAATACCTTTTGGCAAAAACGGCATAGAGTGCCCAAATGGCGTTGTAGACGAGAATTAGGAGGTTGCCCGACAGATCTGAACCGACAAAACCGTGACCGTTCCAGAGTGGTTCGAGAATGAGGAGGAGGGAGCCAAAGAAGGAGATAAGGAGCCCCTGCCACTCACGACGACTCTCTTTTTCGCGCAGAAAAAGTATTCCGCCGAGAATGACAAAGAGCGGCCCGGTAGAACCAATGAGCGAGGCTTCGAGGGCACTGGTGCGGCTGACCCCTTCGTAGAGGATCAGGATCGGGAAGGCGAGGCCGGCGGTTTCGAGGAGGGCCATTTGGATGACTTTGGTGAGCTTGGGGCGTTTTTTGAGGTAGTAGTGGATAAAAATGGGCAGGCTCAGGAGGCCGGCGAGCGCGTAGCGGAAAAACAAAAACTGGGTGGGAGTGAGGTAATCGAACACCGGCTTGATCAGGGGGAAGGCCACGCCCCACACTAGGGAGTTGTAGAGGAGCAGTAGATAAGCGAGACGACGTGATTTGGACATTACATGCATTATGACATGTAATTCTCAAATCATAAATTTCCTGCCCGAATTGCTTCGCAAAACGATGCAGGCGGGTCAAGTTTTTAATTTTGAGATGACTTGGTCGAGGGGGAGAGTTTGTTGTTCTCTGGTTGTCAGGTTTTTGAGGGTGACAACATTTTGGTCTACCTCGTCCTGCCCGATCACAAGGGCGGAGGGGATGTTCTTTTTGCTCGCGTATTTTAGCTGTTTTTCGAGCTTGTCGTTGGGGTCGGGGTATAACTCGGTGTTGATCCCAGCATTGCGCAGTGACTGGGCGACCTTTAGGGTGTAGTCCTGGAGGCTTGGACTAAAGACAGTAACGAGGGTTTGTGTTGGCTGAGCGCTACTGAGGAGGCCTTTGGATTGCATGACTTCGATGGTACGGTCAAAGCCGAGACCAAAACCAACGGCCGGGATGTTGGGGCCACCGAGACTATTGATTAGGTGATCGTAGCGACCACCGCCACCCACGGAGCCAGAAACCCCCTCGATTTTGCCTTCAAAAATCATGCCGGTGTAGTAATCTAGGCCGCGGGCGAGGGCGGGGTTAAAACGAAGAGCTGAGTCTTTGACACCTAGGGAAACTGCGATTTGCATGATTTGTGACAGACTAGGCGAAGGTTGGGCATTATTGATTGATTCTAGGCACTTATTGGCATCTGACAGACTCAGACCTTTGGATGCTAGTTCGCTAGTTACTTCTTCTTTTGATTGTTTGTCGAGCTTGTCGATACTCTGGATGATCGAAGCGACAGAGACTGTGTCACTGGCGTAAGGACTGAGGGTATCGATTAAGGTAGTGCGGTCGTTTAGCTCAATTACAAGGTCGCTTAACCCTAGATCTTGGTAGATGGCGTAATAGACGGCCAAGATCTCCCCGTCGGCGAGAGGGGAGGTAATGCCAAAAATATCGGCATCACACTGGATAAACTCGCGGTAGCGACCTTTTTGGGGCTTCTCGGCACGGAAAACGTTTTGGATCTGATAGCGACGGAAGCCTTTGCCTAGTTCGCTTTGATACTGGGTCAGGACGCGGGCGGTTGGGACCGTTTGGTCGTAGCGGAGGGCTACCTGGCGCTCGCCACGGTCGGTGAAACTATAGACTAATTTGTCTGCCTCGTCACCGTATTTACCCAGGAGCAGCTCCGCATATTCGAGGGTAGGTGTTTCGAGTGGCTCAAACCCATAACGCTCAAATGCACGTTTGATCTTGCTGGCCACCAAATCGCGCTGGCGTTTTTCGGCAGGCAAGAAATCCCGGAAACCTTTGAGTGTTTGTAGATTTTGTTTTTGCATATAACTAGTCATTATAACCTCCTTTTAGAATAGACAACACATTTTGTTTGGTCTGCTCAAGATTATCGATCTCGACATATTCATTGGGGCTGTGGGCGACAGCGCGCGTACTGGCTCCGATGGCAAGGCAAACTGGTTGATTGAAGGCAGTCCAGACCATCTGGGTGTCGACATAGCCGCCAAATGTCTCAAAGGGCCCAGTTAGCCCAGAGAGGGCAGTGATTTGGGTGGTGTCGGTAGACCAGGAACCGAGATCATGTCTGACGGCCCAGTCCTCTAGTTTGAGTTTTGTCCCCGGTAGGTAGGACTCGATAATTGCTTTAACTTTTTGGGCAGTCAGCTCAACTTTTGCAGGACGGATATCAAGTACAAACTCGGCCAAGTCAGCGATATTATTGCCTTGGCGACCATAAGCATCACCTAGATCTAGTCCGCCTTGACAGTAGGCTAGGTTGAGGGACGTAACGCCGAGGATGGGGTCGCTATAGTTGGAGGCTAGCCGTCGCTTTGTTTTGGCGATTAGGTTGATCCCGCTTGTGATTGCGTTGACTCCCATCTCTGGTCTGCCGGCGTGCCCAGACTTGCCTCGGAACTTAAAACTAACCTCAATCAGGCCACGACAGCCGTTACCTACTACGCCACTGTAGCCATCGAGGGAGACGACGAGACGGGGGCGGATTTTTGAAGCGTATTCGACAACAAAGGCCTTCATCCCAGCAAAATCGTATTCTTCGTCGCAGTAGGCGAGGAACATGACGCCATTCGTACTTTCAGCCTCAGATAGAGCAACCATGCCAGCGGCTAGCGAACCCTTCATGTCGGTAGCGCCGAGGCCGTAGAGTCGATCATTTTTGATGGTTGGGGTCCAGGGATCGGTTGCCCAGCCGGCACGGTTCTCAACGGTATCCATGTGTCCAGCTATCAGTGTCTTTATCTCGCCCTGGCCAGTTGCGATAACGTTAAAGCGACCATCTTTGACTGGTTGCTTGATTACAGTTAGGGTTGTGTTAGTCCTAAGCCATTGATAAATAAACTCGCCAATTTTTGTTTCATCACAACCGGCCCCTACCCAGGAGGGGATGACGATTAGCTGCTTAGTTAATTCAAGTGTGTTGGTCATATGTTTTACCACCCACCTGACATTAATTGTCCTGGTGTGGGTTCATTTTGTATCCGGTTATAGAGAGATCGATCGAATAAGAATAAGACTCGCTCTGGTCTTTCTCGGTCGACTATATTGTTTGAATAAACAGTTTTATCTCTTCGCTTTTTTATACTCCAATTCCCAGTAAAGAAATTTTGATTTGAAATTGGGCCTAGGATTTGAAAAAATCCATCAAGTCCTTTTGATCTCCCGCCTTTAATAATGCCATACATAGGCGAGTTTACATTGGTACGCACTAGAGCGTAGTTTTCTCCAGAGTCAATGATTTTTTTGAATCTAGCATTAACGAGTTTCTTCCCAAGTCCCTTCCCTCTATACTTTGGGTCTATCCCAGTCTCAGACCCGTAAAAAAGGCTGATTTTAACACCGTAACTAGTAAGCAAGTCCTTGACAATACTGCGCATCTCTGGAGTTTTCCACTTAGTAGAGCTAACCAAATCATCGAGCCTAGTTTGATAGCCCCAGGAGAATCCAGCTAATTCGGAGTTAACAAAGGCTAGCAAACCAATGGGGTTGGTTTTACCGAGTTCACCAAGTATGTACTTAACAGTTTCGTCTCTAGGATATGCTTCTAATAAGGGAACGCGACAATCTGGGCAGGGCGATCCAACCTGAGTTTCCTCCCCATAGAATGAACTTGTGGTTGGGCATCGGGTAGTCTCGTTCCAGGGGGGTCCAGCGAACACCTTAGCATATAGATCTGCAACTTGACCGACTTGCCCAAAATCTGCTTGGTCAAGTCTTTGTATTGTGATAATATCTTTCGAATTCATATTTTTCCTTATAAATTGATACACCCGCCTACGCTCTGTTGAGCTTCGGACGGGCAAGAAAAACCCGCCTGGTGGCGGGGAAA
>CAZZNJ010000007.1:24798-32378 GCA_964655755.1 uncultured Pseudomonadales bacterium
CTACGCTCTGTTGAGCTTCGGACGGGCAAGAAAAACCCGCCTGGTGGCGGGGAAAGGGAAATTGACTAATTGTCGAATTTTTTTATGCGCTAGGCATCCCCGCCACGAATGTATGGGGGGTATGACCTGCCCTCAGTGTTATAGCACAGCTATTGCAGGCGGGTGCGATGATGGTTGAGGTCATTAGATATGACATAGTGGAGGGTAATATAACACGGGATACCAAATTGTCAAATTTTGGTCAGAGACAGGAGTTTTTTGTCGAGAGTTAGTAGGGGAGCTTTTAGTTGTTTGGCGAGGGCGAGGTAGCTAGCATCGTAGTATGAGAGGTTATTCTCTATAGCTAGAGTAAGAGTTGGGTTGTGTGATGGTAGAGAAAGTGAAATATCTAGATCAGATAGTTTAGAAAAAAGCGTAACCGCTTGCTTAGTTGTAATTCGTTTTGAAAGAACACCAGATCTTAGGCTATTACCTACTTCGAAGAGAAGGAGGTGTGGTGCGAATAGGGTGTTGTTGTGATGCGAATGGAGGTCGATAATATTGAGATGTTCGGGGCTAATCTTCTCATCGAACATCAGGTATGAGACAATAACGGACGAGTCTATGATATAGCGTTTATGCTTAGTACTTGTGGCCATAGTGAGCCATAGCTTTAATCTCTTCTACTGTAATACTGGAAGGCTTGAGTGATTGGCGGATTTTTGTGATTGCCTTGTTGGCGAGGACACGCTTGTTGAGAGTTGATTTGTGATGTAATTTCTTGGTTTTATATGAGTAGTGAGCAGCCTGGCGAATGGCTTCGCCAAACGAGACATTCATTGCCGCCGCCGCATCTTGGAGAAGTGCTTTGGTTTCGTGGTCTAGTAAGATTTGAGCACGTTGGTTTAACATACACATGTAGCATACACATGTTTTTGAGGTATGTCAAACTAGTTTTTACTCTGAAGGTGAGGGAACAGGAGTAGTGCTGGCATCGGGATCTGCAAAACCGATGCGCATCAGGCTAGTGGCGGTGAGGGTGTCCTTGGCCTGGCTGGCGGTATAGACAATGGAATCACCCACGTTGAGGTCGGCTAACTCGAGAGACTCGCCGAGACTAGATTTGAGGGTAGTTTTTTGGTTGATCAGAATAGTTTTGGTTTCGCCGGTATTGAGGGTGGTAGTGGTGACAGAAGATTTGGTGAGTTTGGTGATGCGGGCCAGAGCGCTGGTTTTGGTGGTGGTAGTGAGGGGATCGGCACTGACGATAATACGGACAGCCTCTAGCTCGTCACTCTCTTTGAGGGTGCCGATACTGATCACGTTGTCGTCGATCCGGATACTGTCGACCGGGATTGTTTTGTTGCCAGGCGAGCGAACCACCGAGGCACCATCCTGGATGACGATTTTCTTTTTGCCGTCCTTGTCTTCGATCACGAGAGTATCTTTGATCACGTCGCGGATCACCCCGACAAAGCTGCGATAAGCGAGGGCAGGGGTGGGATTATCCTCAGCCAAGGTCTCCTGGAGGCGTTTTTTGAGGCTTTCGGTAACTTCGGCGGTTGTGGCACTAGAAGTTGCAGTGGCGCTGGGTTTGGGGCTCGGCGAGGGGGAGGCAGCCGAGGCAGAAGTTAAGAACAAGGTAGACGTCGAAAGGATGGTAGTGAGGGATAAAATTGCGTAGTTTTTCTGCATAGAAAATTATGGAGATTACACTCTATCACAGCGGGGCAGTAGTGTACACCACACTCAAGGACTGTTCTACTTTTTCGCCATCCTGAGTATAAACGGTGACGGTCAGGCGGTTGGCGCCCCGAATGAGGTTGACGACTTGGCTAAAACTGCCAACGTCGCTCGGCACTATAAGATAGTCGTTGCTCTCGGTGGTGATGGCGAGGTAGGTCTTTGGCAGAGTTTTGCCGCTCACGGTAAAAGTAGCTTGGTCGGTAACGGAGTTGTCGGGAGTATCGAGTTCGAGAAAAAGTTTGTCGGGTGAATTTTGATCTTGATTGTCGGAGTTGTTGCTAGTACGTTGCGGGAGTAGCGATTGGGGATCAAAATTTTGGATGGCCGTTTTGGCGCGATATATCCCGCCAGCAATTACGAGGGCAATTATCAAACCTATAATGATGGCGAGAGTGATTTCTTTGCGCGCTTTCATATAGTGTGTAGTGTAGCATAGAGAGGGCGGATTGTGGTACTATATGTGCCTATGGACGTGGTAAAAGTTGGCGATCATCAATATCGAATTAAGGGTAAAAAGGGAAGTGTCCTCACCCGTTTGGGGGAGAGCGTGGAGATAATGGGGAGTGGGAGTAAGAGCCCGTTTGTGATCACCGAGCCAGGTGAGTACGAAGTAGAAGGGATCAGTGTGTTTTGCTACCGTGTCGAGGAAGGTCTGGGGGTCATGATCCAGGCTGAAGAGCTAAAGTGCCTGAGTTTGGCGGGGATCGCCAGCGACGCGCTGATCGATGACCTGGATATTATCGATGTGGTGATCGTGGATGTTGACCGTCTCGAGAGCAAAGCAGCCGTTACAATGCTAGGGAAAATTGAGCCGAGTTATGTGATCCCGAGCGGGACTGCAGAGCGGGTAGGGCAGTTTGTCAAAGAGTTTGAGCATACCTCCCGTGAGACCAATAAGCTCAGTCTGTCAAAAGCAACGATGAATAGCGACGTTACGGACGTGGTGATTTTGACAGAATAGCGCATAGTTAATAGCACATAGCACATAGTTTTTTTGGTAGCTAAAAATAGTAAAATTTGTGTATGGCAGTATCAAAAGTACCACCTCACAGTGATGAAGCCGAAAAGAGTGTTTTGGGATCGATCCTGATGGATCGAGATGCGATCGTCCAAGTTTCGGAAATTTTGTTGCCCGAGTATTTTTATGACGAGCGGCACGGGATGATCTATGAGGCCATGCTGACTTTGTACGAAGAGCGCTCGCCCATTGACCTGGTAACTTTGCCCCAAAAACTAAAAGAAAAGAAATATCTCGAAAAAGTCGGAGGGATCGCCTATATCTCGGGATTGGTTGAGGGGGTGCCGAGCAGTGCCAATGTGCGGCATTATGGGGAGATTATTCAGGCTTATGCTGCGCGGCGCAAACTGATTGCGGACGCCTCGATTTTGATCGAAAAATCATTTGATGAAGGCCTAGAGGTTAAGGACCTCCTCGATAATGCGGAGCAGCGCGTGTTTTCGCTGTCACAAGCCAACCTGAAGCAGGGGTTTATCCCACTGCGATCGGTTTTGTCGGAGTCGTTTGACCGACTAGACGAGCTCTCAAAAAAATCCGGTTCGCTCAGAGGGGTGTCGACCGGGTTTGGGGACCTAGATAACTGTCTGGCGGGGATGCAGGACTCCAACCTCTTGATCTTGGCGGCGCGTCCGGGGATGGGCAAGACCGCCTTTTCGCTAAACATTGTGCAACACGCGAGCGTGGTCTCAAAAGTCCCGATTGGATTCTTTTCGTTAGAAATGAGCAAGGAGGAGCTGGTAGACCGGATGCTGGTGGCCCAAGCGGACATTGACGCCTGGAGGCTCAAGACGGGCAAACTAACTCAGGATGATTTTGGCAAACTGTCTGAGGCCATGGGGGTGTTGGCGGAGGCGCCGTTGTATATCGACGATACGCCCGGGATGAGCATCCTCGAAATGCGAACAAAGGCGCGGCGACTAAAGGCCGAGCATGATCTGGGGCTCGTAGTGGTAGATTATCTACAATTGGTCAAAGGGCGGACGATGGACAATCGGGTGCAAGAAGTGGCGGAGATTAGTCAGGGACTAAAAAACCTAGCCCGGGAACTAAAGGTGCCGGTTTTGGCGCTGTCGCAGCTGTCACGGGCCATCGAGAATCGTGGGAGCGGGAGCTCACCCCAGCTCTCAGACTTACGCGAATCGGGGAGTATCGAGCAGGATGCAGACGTTGTCATGTTTCTTTACCGGGAAGATCCAGAGGATATCGAGAGCGTAAAACTAAATATTGCCAAACATCGCAACGGGGGACTGCGGACTATTGACCTCCGTTTCCGCGGCGACCGAGTCAGATTTTATGGGGTGGATAGGAGTAGGTAGGGTACAATATATAGGAAGATCGCCTGGGTGGCGGAATGGTATACGCGCGAGTCTCAAAAACTCGTGGTTGTAATGACCTTGAGAGTTCGAGTCTCTCCCCAGGCACTGAGTAGTTTTGACCTATTCGTGTGTATGAGTAGCGTATGGTAGGTTGATAAGAGATAGTCGAAAATATATTTTTAATGTGTTTAAGTGGCGAATGTGGAGAGTGTAGTGTCCGTCGTCAGAGAGTTGAGTTGGCTCGAGCAGCGGATGATAACCCACGAGGTTTCGGAGCTATCTTTTCGAGAGATGGTAGAGTGGCAAATAATATACACTATACGTTAGATGATGCATTGCGCCTAATTAACACGGGAAAGGTAAAGGAAGGAGACATATTGTTTCCAGCTCTGATAGAAATAATCTTAATGGATGGTGAGGTAGGTTAGTGCAACACCCAAAGGAGGGTAAGAAGTATTAGTTGTGGCGCGAGGCCGGCGGGGATGTTGGGGATGGAGTGGTGAAAGGAGGCGTGAAAGCGGTTGATACCTCTGAGCCAACGAGGTTCGTAGTGGAGGAAGTTACGCGGAGCTTCGAGAAAGTCGGGGAGGAGGCCGAGGAGAGCGCCCCAGACTGGTGCTTGAGCCCAAAACTCGAAATCCCAAATTCGAAATCCTAAATATGGATACATTGTAAGCACTAGGCCGCCAGCTAGGATGAGGTCGAGAATACCAAGAAATAGTGCGGTTTTGCGCGTTTTTTTGCCACTACTGAGGCCTGTGCCGGCGTCGTGGTGCGCGACGGCATCGAGAGCGTAGTGTGAGGCGAGGATAAGCGGGATGGCCCAGATCGGGCTACTGATGTTGGTGGCGAGGACGGTGCCAGTCGCGGCATGTGCGATTGAGAGCATGGGAAAAGTATAAAGGATAAAGGATAAAGTTAAAAGCGTGATGAAGTATAATTGAAATTATGTTACCGATTTTACTTAAGCTAGGACCAATTACGATCTATTCGTATGGAGTGTTTTTGGCCCTGGGATTGTTTGCAGGATTATACTGGTTTTGGAAAATGGGCCGGGATGAACACTGGGATGAGACCAGGATTTTTGATATCTATTTTGTGGCGATCATGGTTTATTTTGGTGTTGGGAGGGTAGGATATGTTTTGTTTAATCCAGAGCTGCAGTCGTTTGGCATGGCCTGGTCGTTATTGACGCATCCCGGAATCTCGGTGGTTGGTGGCGTTGGGGCAACGATCCTGAGCACGCTCTTGCTAGCCAGGCGAGCGGGCTGGGAAGGCTGGAAAGTGATGGATGCGTGGGCAGTGGTGATCCTAATAGTCGCGGTAATTGGGGGGATCGGGGCGATTTTGAACGGCAGCATGCCGGGGGTGGTCTCCAACAACTGGGGCTACGTCCACCCCGGTGATACGACCCCGCGCCTGAGCGGCGACCTCTGGACTTTTGGTTGGGCACTTTTGAGTTTTGGAATAGTGTCACGAGTACGCAAAAACTTTCGGTTTTATTCGTGGTACAAAGGCGAGGCGAGTGTGGCCCGGGATGGACTGGCTAGTTTGACGTTGGGGGGATTGTTTGGGGTTTACGCGATGGTGGCCGGCTTTTTGCTTGAGGGCGGGAGGGTAGGGGTGATCCCGCACATGAGTATTGTTGGATTAGTGGTATCCTTGATAAGTGCTGGTATGATTTTTTTGCGTAGTGGTAGATATAAAAAGAAAGGATAGACAATATATGGCTTACCCCAAACAACTTTTGTCACCAATACTGGATTACTTTAAAAAAATGGAAGAACAGCTCTTGTCGCGAAAGCGAAAGCTCGCCAACGAGGATCCTTTTGCTGACCCTTCGAGACTAGACGATAATGCCGACGTGGCGGCGGAGGCCTCGGAGCAGTTTGGGCATGAGCAAGCCTCGGCCATGAGCGCCGAGACGGATCAGGCTTTGCAGCGGGTGCAGGCAGCGATGAAACGGGTGGATGAGGGGACGTATGGCAAATGTACCAAGTGTGCCAAAATGATCGATACAGACCGCCTAGGGATTGATCCGACGGCAGAGCTCTGTGTGGCTTGTGCAAAGAGTAATAGTGTAAAAAGCTAATAGAACATGGTTAATAGCGGGATAGCCTTTGGATTGTTAACTGGATTGTCGTGGTGGGTGGGGCTAGTGGGCCTGGTGGTTTTGCTTGTTATTGCGGTAAAAGTGCGGGAATTGTTAGGGCGAGTAGGCCTAACTTTAATCATAATTGGTGGGGCGATTAACACTTATCAGCGGGCGAGAACGGGGTATGTGATAGATAACCTGCCAATGTTTCACTTCGGTTATAATAACTTTGCAGACTATTTGATATTCTTTGGAGTATTAGTATATGGATATACCTATTTTGTACGAAGACGAGGCAGTGGTCGTAATTGATAAGCCAGTTGGGGTGATTTGTAATAGAGCGGAGACTGTGAAAGTAGAGACATTGCAAGACTGGTGGGAGAGTAAGTTTAAAGTACCTAGTACCGAGTTATTAAGTGAAGATGAGAAATATTTTATCGAGCGCAGCGGGCTGGTGCACCGACTAGATAAAGAGACCAGTGGGGTGATGGTGATGGCAAAGACTGCGAGGGCGTTTGGCGAGCTGTTGCGGCAGTTTAGGGAGCGGGAGGTCGCAAAGACTTATCTGGCCCTGACACACGGCCTCTGGAAGGTTAAACATGGGGAGATAGCGCTGCCGATCGGGAGGCGGCGGGACGACCGCAAAAAAATGGGAGTGGTGGAGTCGGGGCGGGAGAGCGTGAGCGCGTACCGGGTGGTGAGCGAGTATAAGCGCTGGGAGTACCCCCGAGAGTTGCGGGTTGATGAGCGGGGTTACACTGGGTTTAGCCTGGTGGAGTTTAGGCCAAAAACGGGGCGGATGCACCAGATCAGAGTGCATGCCAGGCATATGGGTCACCCGATTGTTGGAGATCTGGACTACGCAGGCCGCAAACGGAGTCGGGAGGATCGAAAGTGGTGCAAGCACGTAATGCTCCTGGCAAAAAGCCTGGAGTTAACCCATCCGATGACTAAGGAGAGGGTGGAGTGGGTGAGTAAGCTGGCGCTAGATTTGACGGCTATGGGATAATTAGGCTATATGACAGAAGTATTGGAATTGGATGGGATAAAGAAGCTTACTCCCAGATTAATAGAAAAGTATGTGTTTAACGGCTCGGATTTAAAAACAATTAGGAAAATAGGACAACTTGTAATATGGGTGGCAGCCACTGGAGTGGATCACGTGGCAATGGGAATACCGCCGCAGAGTGTGGCGAGTGCTGGCACAATCGCAAGAACGGGTCGGGATAACCCAGCTTTAGTGTATACACCGGGCGGGAGCTCTTTAAATACTACTGCAGAATTTAAGTTTGTAGAAACATCCGAAGAGTTGGCGATTACGATTGGTTTAATCGAGCATATGTTAATTAAACTAGGGAAAAGTGGTATCTCGATTTATGATCCGTATAATAGATAGTGGATGCTTATGTGGAAATTAGGTAGACAC
>CAZZNJ010000007.1:32478-37683 GCA_964655755.1 uncultured Pseudomonadales bacterium
ACCCTAAATAATTAGCATGGCGTCGCCAAAACTAAAGAAGCGGTATTTTTCTTGGACCGCCGCTCGGTAGGCACGCCCGAGGAGGGAGTCGGCAAAGGTAGTGAATTGGTCTGGGGTTTGGGGGGAGCTGCAGAACGCCGAAACGAGCATGAGTAGGGTCGACTCGGGCAAATGAAAGTTGGTAATGAGGGCATCGGCATGACGAAAGCGGTAGGGGGGGTAGATAAAGATTTTGGTTTCAAATTCTCCAGGTGTGAGGGTTGGGTTACTCTCGAGGGCACGGAGGGTAGTGGTGCCAACGACG
The DNA here is from genome assembly GCA_964655755.1 of uncultured Pseudomonadales bacterium. GTDB lineage: Bacteria > Patescibacteriota > Microgenomatia > UBA1400 > UBA12108 > GWF. The sequence goes on from CAZZNJ010000007.1 coordinate 32,783, forward strand.
CAGAGTTTTTGTTGGTGATGATCGAGGGTTTTGAGGTAAGTGGCGGTGGCTGCCTCTAGCCGGTAGGACTCTGGATGCATTTGGTGGGTGGTGACGTCCTGGACTTTGACAGGTAGAAAAGTGCCGAGCCCGACGTCGAGCGTCAGCTCGCTCCACCCAAATTTTGCTTGGACAGTTTGCAGTAGTTGCGGCGTAAAGTGCAGCCCAGCCGTGGGCGCCGCCGCTGAAAATCCAGCCTTGGCGTAGACAGTCTGGTAGTCCGCGTGATGGGCCAACATTTTTTTGATGTAAGGTGGAGTGGGCATGGTGCCGAGAGCACTCAGACTCTCGGTGAGAGTGGGGTCGGTTTGGTTAAACTGGAGGAGGCGCACGCGGTCTTGTGCCTGGGTGACAGTGGCAGTAAGCGCCTTATCAAAATGGAGGACTTGGCCGCGTTTGAGACCGGGGGAGACGATGGTCTCAAACTGGGAGGCGGGGAATTTTTTGAGGAGCAAGACTTCGACCTGGCCCCCAGTGGGTTTGGTGGCTCGGAGGCGGGCAGGAAAAACCTTGGTGTTGTTGGCAACGAGATGGTAGTGGGGAGGGAGGAGGGTTGGGAGGTCGTAGAAATGGTGGTGGCTGAGGGTCTGAGTCTGGCGATTGACCAACATAAGGCGACTGTGGTCGCGGGGATTTGCGGGGTGCTGCGCGATTAGGTCGGGCGGCAGGTCGTAGTGGAAATCAGATAGTTGCATACAGGTGTGTATGGTAGCATAAAAGGATGACAAAAAAATGGGCGAGCTACCTGCTCGTGGGGCTCTTGGTGTTGGTAGGCGGGGGGACGGGACTCAGAATGGTCAGGAATAGTGTAGTATTGCCCGAGACGCGGTTTAACCTGGTGTACATTGACCAGGAGGGGAGGAGATTGAGCGTTGTTAGTTTTGATCCAGTGGAACAAAAAATTACTTACATTACCTACCCCGAAAAGTTGGCGATCACCTCGCGCAGCGTGGGGGAGTATGAAGTGGGTAACCTCTATACCTTGGGAGCGTACAAAAACGAAGGTGGGGAATTTGCCCGGCGCAAAGTGCAGGGCTTTATGCGGCTACCGATCGTGGGTTATCTGGTTCGGCGGGAGGGCGCAGGGGAGATTGACCGGTCTTTTGAGGCGGCCTTGGCGGCGGCTATGGTCCAGAGTGATAGCGAGGATAACCTGACTGCCCTCGACGCGTACCGGCTGTGGAAAGCGAGCCGGAGCTATAGTAGTCGGCAGGTAGAGGAGGGGGAGCTAATGCGCGCGGGCGTGATCGTGCGGAAGGAGGGGGAACTGCTGAGGTACGCGCCCTTGGCCCTATCGAGCTACGTCGGCCAATCTTTTTTTGATTGGGGAGTGGGCAAAGAGGGGGCGACGGTTGCGGTAATTAACGAAAGTGGGGAGGAAGGTCTCGGGAGCGACATGGCTGAGTTTTTGGATAACATGGGGTTGGACGTAATCACTGTCAGGAGTGGGGAGGGGACAGGGGACAAAACAACCATGTTGGTGCGGGAGCCAAAGGTGATCCCCCAGACTTTGCGGTTTATGGAACAAGTGTTTAGATTTGATCCTTATACGGTTGGTGACACTGCAATGTACCGGGCTGAAATTGTGCTGAGAGTAGGGCGGGATGCCCTAGAACTCTTTTAATGCGAATTGGCAAATTTGGCGTGGGCGCGGTTAAAACTGGGGAGCGCGTTCTTTTTGTGGGGACGTTTGGTTTCGCGGATAAAGATGCTGGCCATGTTGTCGGTGGCTGATTTGAGACACACCTGGTAAGCGTAGCCTGCACTGAGGAGTTTTTTGAGTTTGAGAGAGAGGTCATCGGGCAGGGTCCCGACATAGGTCCCCTTGAGGGTGGTGACACTGATTAACCGAACCTTGGGTTTGAGGAGGAGCGTTTGCTTGCAGCTGAGGGTGGCTAGGACTTCGCGGCCCGCGACTTTGACCAAGGTGCTGGTCCGGGTCAGTCCAGGGTTTTCGATAAAATCTTCGCGCACGAGCTCTTGGGGGACAGTCGAGACCGCCAAGTTAATGGTCTTGAGGTTTTTGAGGGCAACACTGTTGTATTTGTCGTGAACTAGGACTTTTTGGTAGGTTTCTTTGGCACTTTTTTTGTCACCGAGCTGGAGATAGCATTTGGCGAGGCGATTTAAGGTGGGGACGTCGGACGGATTTTGGGCGAGGACCTCTAGATTGAGGTCGATCGCTTCTTCCCAGCGACACTGGAGTGAACAATCGATGGCTTGTTGAATGAGAGTAGTCATGATAATTTGCCCAATTGTAGTTAAGAACCGTGTAAAATACAAGTATGTCCGGTCATAGTAAGTGGAGCAATATCCACCGCAAAAAAGAAGCCAACGATAAAGTCAGGAGTGGCGTGTTTACTAAGGTGGCAGCTGCCATTGTGGTGGCCGTAAAAAAAGGAGGAGGGATCACTGACCCAGACAAAAACAACGCGTTACGACTCGCAGTAGAAAAAGCGCGGTCAGTCTCGATGCCAAAAGAGAACATTGATCGAGCAATTGCGCGCGGGAGCGGCCGGGGCAACGAAGTGGAGATGGTTGAGCTCTTGATCGAAGCACATGGGCCGGCAGGGCTGGCGGCAATGATTGAGTGTATCACGGACAACCGCAACCGGACAGTCAACGAGGTTAGGCTAATCCTGGAAAAGCATGGGTGGCGAATGGGGGAGATCGGGAGCGCGGCGTATTTGTTTAAACGCGAAGGGGAGGGGTATATCCCACTTTACCCCGTGACAGCAGGTGGGAGCGAGGCGGCTCTGGCCGTCGTGGAGACGATTGGCGAGCATCCAGATGTACAGGAGATCTATGTTAACTTGGTTTAAAAAAAGCGAGCGAGGAGGTGAGGTCGCGCACGTGATCCCACGCCGGAGTCGGCTCGCAAATACAAAAGTTAAGCGAGGGGCGACCCTGACTAAACGACGCAAGTTTTTGTTGGTGTCACTGCTGTTAACTTTTGGGATGTGGGTGATCCAGAGCTTGTCAGTGGAGGCGCGATACCTAGCGATCTTGGTTTTGGCTGTGATGTCGGCCGGGCTGACGGGGTGGGCGCTATTTCGGGACTTGCGGGGAGTGGCGTGGGTGCTCGACCTGATTTTGCCGACCCTCTACCCGACAGTCGTGGCGGTCTTTTACTTTCTTTTGCCCCAGGCAGCCCTGACCCGCTGGATCGTCCTGGGTTTGTTTACGATCTCGATGTATGGACTACTGTTAACGGCCAACATTTTTGCAGTTGCGGCCATCCGCACTATTCAGCTACTGCGGGCGGCGAGGGCAGTTGGATTTTTGTTGTCGATCCTGACGGCGGCGTTATTTTTTCATGTCATTTATTCGCTCCACCTCCCGCTACTGGTGGTAGTGGGGCTAGTGTATCTGGTGACTTACCCAATCCTTTTGCAAGGGATCTGGTCGTATACGCTCCACACTGATATAAAGCGGGACCTGCTGTCGGCCGCGATCGGAGCCCTGGTGGTCGCGGAGCTAGCCCTCGCGATCAGCTTTTGGTTGATTGATCCGCCCCTAGCTTCGGTCATGCTCTCGATGGCGACCTACGTAATCATGGGGTTGTTTCAGCACGAAGCCGAGGGGAGACTGTTCCCGCGGACGGTGCAAGAATTTGTGGGTTTTTCGACCATTGTTTTTTTGGTGGTGGTAGTGACGACGGTCGCGAGATGGATGAGGTAAAAATCTGGGAGTGCCGCCTCCCAGATTACTATGTATTTCGTAACTTGATGTGCAGAGGGGAGGGGGGAGTCCTATAATTTCTACTAATGTCCTATAATAAATAAGGGTTTTCACAATATCCTATAATTATTTTCACGAATGTGGATAAAAAGTATCCGATCCTTGTGGGGTAAATATGTGATCGATTTTGATATACTTCGGGTCTAGTCGCGGAAATCCAGGGGTGTGATCTGGGAGTAGAGGTGAGGGTCGCGGGGGGAGAGTGCCAGGACTAATCAAGTGGTTAGCGGAATACAGTGCGTGTGGGTTTGGTTAAGGGAGAAGTGGATGAGAGCAGAGTGATTAAGCGCTGCGTAGTGGAGCGGAGCCCCGATACCCTACTTTTTGTTCGAGACGAGGCGTGAGGGCAAGATCTGTATAGTGTCGCACAATATATCTTTTATGACATAGTACCGGGATTCGGTAGGGGGCACGAAATAAATCACAAATCACAAATTACAAATCTCAAATTCACTTATTATTCTATTTAGCTTGTTTTAGATAGCGATTTTGTCCCCCACTGACATGGACCCCTCGATTTTGGCTTTTCCAAAGCTTACCCGTAAAAAAATGCGTATTTTGGACATATGATTGCTCGCTTGACCTGGAAACGAGCTTTTGGAGCCATTCTAGCGCCTCTACCTCTGGTAGGATCTCCCGTTTTACCCTGGTTTGACTGAATTGCTACAATTTGAAGGATGACGTTAAAGCCGGAGCGAGCGCTACAATGTTTGAGCGAAATTAAGGCTGATTTGGAGGCAGGGATAGTCACGCCGCAGCAAGCAATCGAACAACTGAGTTGTTGTGGGCTGGAGCTACTGCCAAGTAACGTAATAATGTTTAGGGTTAATGGGGAGTTGGTCGCACATCCATACGATGTGTCGACGCCACCAGGAGTATCAGAATTAACTTGGGATTTGGACGAGGTCGAAGCATGTTTTTTGCGCTTGCGGTCTCAGTTAGGCGGGTAACGCCGACTGTTTAGTTGACAGCGCCCAACTAATGTCGCACAATGGTGGGAGTAGAGGTGTGATGACTCCCCTCTTATTCCCCTTTTAACCATCTCTAACTATAGGATATATACTATATTGAGTTATAGGACATATATCTGCAAGATGATATGTGCGGTTGGTGTGTATGTG
>CAZZNJ010000008.1:0-37448 GCA_964655755.1 uncultured Pseudomonadales bacterium
GGTGGGTAGCGCAAGCTATCACGGGTAACCGCTAGTTTAGAGCAACAGTGACGAACCCCGCCTCGGCGGGGGTGAAACGGGCAATCCTCCCCGCTGCAACCGACGACAGAACCGACAAAGACGCAGGCACTCGCGAGGTTCGAAGCTTGCGGGCATTAGAGAAATGATCACCGTAACAACAGAATCTGGCTTATGCCAACCACAAATGGCACTTATTTTTTAGATTTTGACGAAGCGAGTTTGTCCCAGAGGATTAAGAGCGGAGCGGCCGTAAAGGTACTAGAGTAGGTGCCGGAGATGGTGCCGATCAGGAGCGCAAAAATAAACCATCTAATCGAGTCGCCACCCAGTAAGTACATTGCCAGGAGCATAAAAATAATGGTGAGACTATTGTTGAGCGATCGGCCCAGAGTTTCGACGACGGCGCGGTTGACGGTGTCGCCAAAACTCAAATAGCCGTGGTGTTTTTTGAGTTCGCGGATACGGTCATAGACGACAATGGTGTCATGAACCGAAAAGCTGAGGATCGTGAGGATCGCCGTGACAAAGAGGGTATCGACTTCGACGCCGGCGTAGTGCCCGAGGAGCGAGAAGGTCCCGAGGAGGACGAGCGAGTCATGGAACATGGCCAAGATTGCCGAGACACCATAGCGAACATCCTTAAAGCGATAAGCGACGTAGAGCATGATCAAAAGAGCAGATAAAGCGACACCGAGAATCGTTTTGGTGATGAGTTCTTGGCCTAGACTCGGGCCAACGTTTTGGTACTCAAGCTCAGTAACCAGGCCGCTGACGATCCGAGAATCTGCCCGCAGTTGTTGATAAGCGCTCGGCTCCAAGGGCGAAGTGGTGAGGGTGAGGAGGTTGCCTTCCCGTTTTTGCGCAATGACAACCGCTCCAACACTGGAGACGGCGGCCGTGAGGTCCGCGTCTGTGATTGTGCCCCCGAGTTGCCAGACGATGGAGCTACCCCCAGTAAAGTCGATCGAGGGCTTAAGCCCGTGGCTAATCAGCGAAAAAGTGCCAGGGATGAGGACGGTCAATGAGATAGCAAAGTACAGCAAGTAGTACTTCATGGGTTGGAGGATGGTGAGGTGGGTTGGGGTGTTCATATGCGGATAAAAAAGGCGCGCAAAAGCGTCCGGGTTACAAAGAGACTAGTAAAGAGACTAATAAGGATCCCCAATAATAAGGTCAGGGCAAATCCCCGAACGAGCCCACTGCTGTTTAAGAAGGACCAATCAAACGGGTTGTAGAGAACAAATGTCGTCATGAGCGTGGCGATGTTGGCATCTTTGATGGCGTCCCACGCTTTGCCAAAACCGAGCTCGAGACTCTCGCCAAAACTATGGCCTTTGCGCACTTCTTCTTTCATCCGCTCAAAAATAAGGATGTTGCTATCGACCGCCATCCCGATACTAAGGATAAAACCAGCCAACCCGGGGAGCGTCAAGGTGACGGGAATAAGTTTGTAGAGCGCGAGGGTGAGGAGACCATAAAAAATTAGGCCGAGACTGGCTACAAAACCGAGGGCGCGGTAGTTGAGTAGCATAAAGAGGATCACGAGCACCAAGCCAACGGAGCCGGCCGTGAGGCTGGCGTTGACGCTATCCTCCCCGAGAGTAGGCGAAATATTTTGCTGTTTGATGATAGTAATCGGGACAGGCAGAGCACCAGCGTTGAGGGTGAGCACCAAGTTTTGGACTTCCTCGAGGGTGAAATCGCCTTGGATGACGGCGTTGCCATCGGTAATGGGTTGGTTGACGGTCGGACTCATGAGGGGGTATTCGTCGAGAAAAATCGCGATCGGTCGACCTAGGTTGGATGTAGTGAGATCACTAAATTTGGCCTTGCCTTCGTCCGAAAATTGTAAGGCCACGATTGGGGCGCTCGTCGTCGGATCAAAGTCGACAGAGGCACGTTTTAAGTCCGAGCCGGAGAGCCCAGTGGGGGTAAAATCGGCAAAGGTGGCGGAAGAAGTGGCGGTCGGGGGGAGGGCACGAAAATCCAGCTTGGCCGTACTGCCGATTAAGGAGAGGGCCTCATCTGGATTATCGACGCCCGGCAAGGCGACGGCGAGGCGATAGTTGTCCCCGCTGGTGATGGTTTTGACCGAAGCTTCGGTCACACCATAGAGGTCGACCCGCCGCGAAATCACCTCGCGGACAGAATCGAGCGCTTCGGGGCGATCTACTTCGGGGAGGCTAGTCATGTCGGCTTGGAGCGTGACCTCGGTGCCACCCCGCAAATCTAACCCGAGCTTAAGCACTAGGTCGCGACTCCAGCTACCCAGGGTCAGGGTGGGAGAACTGATGACAAAAGAAAGTCCCCTGCCAAAAAGGTCAAAGTTGATGGGGAAGTTTTTGGGCGCAGCCAAAATGAGAGAGAGGGCAAAAATCAGTGAGATGAAAAAGAGGTTACGTCGTAGCTTCATACCGAGTGAGTATAGAGTATTTTGGGACCCTTGTTAACTAATGATTTTGAGCTGCTTGGTCGAGGGAAAACTAACCACAAGTTTTTGGGCATCCTCTTGGTAAGTGAGCTCGACAGCGTCGCCATCTTCCAGGGAGAGTGCCTTGACCACGCTCGTCGGGATGATCAGGCCCCGAGAGTTGCCGATCCGAGTGATTTTGCTCGTAACGAGAGCTTTGGGTAAAGTCGTCATTAGGAAACTAGGTCCTCTTCGTCACCAATAATCATGACCCGCGAGCCAGCGAGGATACGGGCAATAAAGGGATCGTTGTGAGTTTTGCGGTAAGAGAGCTCCTCTTCGGTCATGACCGTGTAGTTAATCTCGCGCGAGAGCTTGGCCTCGGTCTCCCGGATGAGCTCGGAGAGCTGGGGGAGGATAACCTCGCCCACCACGAGGAGGTCTACGGTATCCTTGGCACGGGGCATATGCCGCAGGAACCGCCCGGAGATCATGACAAATTTGAGGTGACCTAGTTTGGGGGCAGATTTGAAAATTGCCTGACCTAACCCCGTACTTTTGCCGACCATCCCGAGGAGCTCTTTGTAGAAGAGATAGTTTTTGTTGAGAGAGTAGTAGATCCGGTTGCCCCGCTTTTCGTCTTTGAGGAGGCCATGGCTTGTGAGGTGGATCAGTTCGCGACGGACAGCGTTGATCTCCTCGTCGAGCTGGCGAGTAAGCTGCCTAATATAGTACATCTCGGCAGGGTGACTGAGAAATTCGGTTAAGAGTTTGACCCTGACTTTGGAAACAACAAGATCTTGCATCGACGCCATATTGCTCCTCTCACTTACGTACAACTTACTTACTCTATTATCGTACAAAAATGGTGATCACGACGCAATATCACAAAATAGGTCGGAGTGGTTAGTAAGTGACAGTGTTGTCGGTGGGGAGGATCGCGATCCAAAGCGGCCCACGGTTAAAGGCGACGGTTTTGCCTTTGCTGTCCTTAAAGACTGTGCGGCTCTCCCGATCTTTTTTGGACCAGGTGATCTCGGTGGCGGTACCATCCTGGAACAAGAGGCCTTTGCCAGTCCCGATCACTTCGTAGAGCATGTGCTTGTGGTCGTCGAGGGGCCCGAGCTCTTTGGCAAACTGGACGAGGACAACTTTGGCCGTAAATTGCTGGTCATCATTGCGATCCTTGTGGGGAGCATCGCCGTTGGTCCGGGCATAAGTGTTGTCGGTTTTGTTGTAGGTCCAGGTAACGTTAAAGTCTTTATAGTTTTCCCAGAAGCCAAAGGAGATCTGGCTGACATCGCCGCGCTCAGCGGCGGCGGCTTCGTCTTTCCAGCTAAATTTGGTAAAGCTATCTTTCCAGTCGAGTTTGGCGTTTTTGGGCATGACAGAAGCGGGGGCTAGGTTGGTCCAACCCCGCGTGCCGGCAGCATATTTCCAGAGTTTTTCGGTACTACTATACATGGTGTGTTCGGTCGCGACCGTCCGGCCCATGCGCTCGTAGTCGCGCCAAAAAGTAGGAAAACCGATGCTAAATTGGTTGAGGTCGTTGCCGTTCCTCCCCACCCAGCCATAAGAACTAAGTTGCTCGAGGGTTTGGACACGCTTGTCGGTGGTGCAGGTCTTGCCGCCGTCGGCGCTACTACAGTTGGCACCGCCTACGTGGGCATACAGGGGATAGTTGTATTCGGAGGCGAGGTTAACAAAATAAGTCCGGGCGGAGCGGACCGGGCCGACAATGGTATCTGCCTTGGCTACTCCACAATAAAAGACGGCGCCAAAACGAGTCACCCCACCTTCGGCGACGGCCTCGTAGACGACGTCGGCACTACCCAAACCAGATTGGGGACGGGCGTCGGTTGAGTTTTCGATCATCACAAACAGTGGCCGCCTACCCTCCCAAACCTTTTGTTCGGCCGTCGTGTACATGGCTCCGTTAATGGGACATTCGGAGGTGCGGGGCGCAGAAGGATCGATGTTGAGACCACCCCCAGTCCCTGGAGTCGCAAGGGGGGTCAAAGGACCGCTCGAATCTGGCGTATAGAGGTAGAGAGTCATCCCATAGCTCACCCCAGTTGAGAGCACAAAGGCGAGGAGGGCAAACACGAGCGATTTGACTAGAGGATTTTTCATAAATTATTCCTTCAACGTTTGATTAGTTTTTGTTCGTCGGTAGAGAGCGGATGGTCCAACCCGACTCCCCCTTTGACTGATTTTACATAGAAACGAGTATTTTCTCTACTATGCAGTGATGTGATTACTATACCATCCTTGTTGCCATCTAGAATAGCGAGCAAAAAGCTTTGATCTCCCCCCGTGTCACCAAAGGGGTTAAAGCGCTTGAGGGTGAGGGTCTGCAAATTGGTTTTTAGGCGGGACTCGATCTGGGTGACATCTTTGCGCAGGACAGTATTAGCCCGTTCGTGTTCACTGAGAGTTTTTTGGATGCCCTCGAGGGCTTTGATTAAGTGTTTGGGCTCGACGCCATGCGTTAATTTGTTGTAATGTTTGATCATCTTAAGCAAGCGAAAAAGGGTAAAAAGAGTGAGCAGGAGCGTTACGCCCAGGACTGCGGCAAGGATCGTTAGTTCGAGAGACAGCATCATGAGTTGTATGATAGCATGAAGACATGGCAATAGTTAGTTACGAAGCACACGACAACGAAGTCGGGGTGGAGGCAGGGGCCAAATGGCAGGCTATCCTCAAGATTGCCTCCCTCTTTGGGTTTGCACTAGTGATCGGGGCCATCCTCCTAATCCGAAATCTGCGCGGGGGGGGAGTTAACCAAGTTTCGATGACCAACAATTTTGGGGTAATCGAGTTTCGGGTCCCATACAAAAACACCCTTTACGAAAATTTTGGGTTTGTCCAGGAACCTAAGGTCACGATTCCCCTAAAAACCCTCCAAGGCTACGAGGAAACGACGTTTTTGCTCGATTCAGGAGCCGTGGTCTCTACCCTCCCCTTGCAGGCAGCGCATGACACAGGGGTGGACCTGGCTCGCGCCAAGCGGATTACCCTCCAAGGATTTTCGGGCGTCCCGGCGTTTGCTTATATGGATAAGATCATTGTGCAAATTGGCGGGGTAGATTTTGAGTTTCCGGCTTCGTTTACAGAGTCGAACCACACAACTTATATCTTGGGGAGGAAGGGGTTGTTTGACGACTTTACGATCAACTTTGACCATGAAGAGCGTGTAATTACGATAAAAGGAAAATCGAAGTAATACAGGTAAGTTATAATTGAGGGGACAATATGCCAGAAAACATCTACGAAAGAATTAACCGAACGTTGTCCTGGAAACGGGTCCTGACCTTTAATGTGGGGTTGTTTTTGGTGCTCATTATCCCCCTCTCAGTGCGACTAGCCCAAGAAGATACCGAGAACCGCTCCGGGGCCGCCGGAGAAGTTGAGGTCCCGGTTGTGACCCCGCCCCCAGCCTACCCCAGTGATGCCCCCAGGCTCGACAGAGTGAGTATGTTTTATGGCAAAAAAGGCGACACGATTGTGCTGATTGGCAACAACTTTGGAGATTACCAATGGGGGAGCCAGCTCTACGTCGGCAATACCCAAACACCGAGTGACGCGGTCGTGCGATGGAGTGACAAAATTATTGAAGTTAAGATTCCCGAAGCCGCGAGGAGCGGGCGAGTATGGATTAATGTCAATGGACGAGAAGCAACGTGGGATGGCAACCTACTATTGTACGACGAAGGAGCTAGTACCCAGGTAGAGCTGAGCAAGCTGAGTGGGAGCCAGGGCGAATTTATCATCAAAAGCGAGGCCGGTTATAGCGGAGGGATGGTAGAGCTGGGGTACGTCTCTGAGCCTGTGACAATCATACCGGGGGCGGGAGTGACGATTGAGAGCCAAACCGAGAGCGCCGATGCCCTCGGCAAAAAGCTCCAAATCCGCTTTGGGGTTAGCCAGCCACTGCCGAGACAAGCGGTTTTTACGATTGATCACCCAGGACTTGGGGCAATAGATCTAGTGAGAGTTGAGGTGTATGGGGCAGGCGGCAGTATTCTCCCCCTGTTTGCTGACCCGCTCGGTGTAAAGATCCTACCCTAAAAGTAGATAGAGAACGAGCGCCGCGACCAGACGATAATATCCAAAAATAGCCAGACTATGGGAGCTGAGATAAGCGATGAGCCAGCGCATGACGTAGAGTGCAGAAAAGAAGGCCGAGATTAAGCCGACGAGCAGGGACAGGGCTTGCCCAGCAGTTAAGGTAGTCAGGAGGGGGGTATTTTGGATGAGGTCATAAGTGGTGGCAGCCAGGATGGTGGGGAGGGACAACATAAACGCGTATTCTGCCGAGACCGGACGTTGAAAACCCAAGAGGAGCATGCCAAATAGGATGGAGCCGGAGCGGGAAACCCCAGGAACAACAGAGAGCGCCTGAAAGCCACCAATGAGTAGAGCTTGGGGGATCGTCAGCTCACCCAAGGTGCGGGTCAACCCAGCCGGGCGGCGGGCGAGGGAGTGTTCGAGGAGGATAAAGAGGAGGCCAACGAGCGCAAACACAGCAAGTTGTAAGGTAAGGTTTGCAAAAAAAACACCTTTGATTAACTGATATAGTACGGCGCCGACGATGGCGGTGGGGAGAAAGGAGGCGAGCAAGCGCAGGCGTAAGGCAGCTTGAGAACGCAGGCGAGCGGCGTAAAGGTAGAGCACCGAGAGGATGGCCCCAGATTGGATGACGACCAAAAAGAGTTTGAGAAAATCGCTCTCGACAAGACCCAGGAGTCGAGAAGTGGCGATTAAATGAAAAGTAGACGAGACGGGGAGAAACTCCGTGAGCCCCTCGACTAGTCCCAAAATCAGGCTATCGAAGATGTTCATAAAAAGCGGTTAACTCTTGAGCTCTTTTTGGATAGTCTTGTACCAGTCAGCGAGGATCTTACCGACCACGTCCTTGGCGCCAAGACCGATGGCCAAACCAAAGCCGAGTGTGAGCATGGCAACAAACCCAATGAAGAGAATGTTGATAAAGTTGGCGGCAATCTTGAGTTCGGAGAGCGCGGCGAGGAGGGCGATGGTGACCACGGTGTAACTACTAAACTTACCCATCAACCGTGCGGTTTTGAGATCGAGCGAGGAGAGCGAACCTTTTACCAGCCCTTCGACCAAGCCCGCGAGTAACACACCGAGGGCGAGGACCAAAACAGCAGAGACCACACTCGGGACATAACCGAGGATGCCAGTCAGGATAGCCGAGACTGTCGTGAGACCAGCGACGTTGGTCGCGCTAATAAAGAAGGTGATGACGATAATCCATTTGACGCTACTGGCAATTAGCTCTTCGAGTTTGTGGGTGACTTCGGCTTTTTTGAGAAATAACTGAAACTTGGTGTCTTGGACCAATTTGTCAAATTTGAGTACGCGCAACCCTTTGAGGATCAGGTCACGGACGTAGTTGCCGAGAATGACACCGAGGATGGTCAAGAAAATGGCGATCAGGACTCGGGGGATGTAGGCAACGAGCGAGCTAAGCGTTTGGTTCCAGGCTTGATTGAGACTAGATGTCCAGAGATTGAGATCCATAGACCCTCCTTAAGTGATTATGATTGTTTTGATAATTCGGTAATCACAGTTTGCGAAACGAGGTAGAGCGGCATCGCCAAAATCGCCCCGATCACTCCCCCGAGGGTATAGCCGACCAAAAGTACAATGATCGTGGCGAGTGGCGCGGTCCCGGTGGCGGATTGCATGATTTTGGGGACAATCAGGTTGTTTTCGAGCTGTTGGATTAAGATGCTCAAAGCCAAGGCCCCAAATCCAACGAGCGGCGAGACGGAAAAACCAATAAGGATGGCGGGGATGGCGGCAATAGTTGGGCCCAAATTAGGAACAACTTCGAGCAGGCCTGCCAAGGTCGCGAGCGGGAGTGCGTAAGGAATGCCGAGCGAGATTAAGCCGATGTAGGTCAGCACGCCGATAATGACCATAAGCACCAACTGACCCCGAACCCAGCCACCAACCTGACGTTCGATGGCATGGACGAGGCGTTCGGCCCGAGCCTCGGCGTTTTTGTTTTCGAAAAGTCGGAGAAGATAGCGGTGGAGGTGAGGGCGTTCGATGATGAGGTAGTAAGTCATAAAAAAGACAGCCATGACATTGAGGGCGTTGCCAAACACCCCGGCCGCAAGTTTGAGGATGTTGCTCGGAATGTTATTGAGGTAGTCGCTGGTTAGCGAAGGATCAAAACGGGTATTAAATGTATCCTCGAGGTTGTGCAGGTAGTTGGGGAGCGCCTGGGTCAGACCTCGGGTCTGACTGACGACCGCAGGGATAAGGGAGGCGACTAGCGTCGAAAATAGCGCAATAATCGCAACGTAAACAGTAAGGACAATCACGATGGTGGGGATCCGCCAGCGCTGGGTAAGACGCACGAGCGGGTTGATGGCCGTCATGAGAATAAAAGCGATAAATAATAGGACCAAAATACTACGGACCTGGTACGTCACATAAATGGCCAGCAAGGTGCCGAGAGTGTAAAAAACGCTTTTGGGGGTAAGTTCAACTTGATAGGTGCTCATAAATCTCCTCTATACTCATTCTACCACGATCATACCAGATGACGTTTTGTTTGCGAAAATAGGTCAGCTGACGCTTGGCATACTGGAGTTCGGCCAAAACCCAAGCAGCGATCATTTGCGGCTTTGTTAACTCCCCTTTGAGGTACTGCTTAAGCTGGGCATAGCCAAGCGCCGAGAGACTTTGGCTAGATTCGGGATACTGAGACAGGAGGGTTTGGGTCTCCTTAATCGCACCAGCACGGAGCCGTGCGAGCACACGAGATTCAATGACGGCTGCTTGCTGTGAGAGGTCAGCATAGTATAGGCCGATCGCGGACGAGGCAGCAAAAGGAGACGGGGGCGGTGGCAGGGGGCTCGGGGGGGTGAGGGCGACTTCGATTGCGCGTACGAGGCGGCGGGGGTTGTGAAGGTCCGAGTGGTTAAGCGAGGCATATTTGGCCGGATCTAGCTGGCGAAGCTTAGCTTGAAGTTCGGTAACAGTCAGACTCGCCAAGCTGGTGCGCAAGGAGGGATTAGGGGGGACGCGGAGGGTCGCAATATTGGCAGTGAGAGCCCGGAAGTAAAAACCAGTCCCGCCCACAACAATTATGTCTCTCCCCTCTGCTTGCGCGGCGCGCAGGAGCGGAGCGACGTGGTTGTACCAGAGGCTAACGGAGCTTGGTTGGTCAGGGTTAAGCAAGTCGATGCCAGCGAGACGAAAGTCTTGGGGGTGATCCTTGCCTGTGACGATGTCCATCCCGCGAAAAACCTGCCGACTGTCAGCTGAGATTACCAGCGGCTTGGGGGTTTTTTGGGCGAGGAGGGTGGCGAGCTGAGTTTTGCCTGTACCAGTCGTGCCAACGAGAAAAAGCGTCCGCATACTCTATTCGACCGAAATAAGCCCACGTTTGAGGATGTGCCGATAACTATTGAGGAGAACCAATAAAGCCAGCAGCAAGTATCCCCCACAGAGGAGCGTGGGGAGGAAAAGCGCCGTTAGGGGGACGGGTGAGCCGGCGATTTCGTCGCGCATCGCCTCAAACACGTAGCTAGCCGGGACCCACGCCGCAACTGCTTGAGCCCAGCGAGGGAGGGTGTCGAGAGAGTAGAAGACGCCAACGAAGGGGGAGATTAGGTGGATCGCCGTCCAAGCCAAGGTCTGGATCTTAGTGCCGTAGCGCATAATGATCCCGGCGACTAAGAGTCCAAAAACCCATCCAAACATCAGGAGCAAACCGGCCCAAGGCAAGATTTTGATCCCGAGCGTGTAGATATTGGTCTGGTAAAGAATAATCGCCACTAGACTAGCAAAACCAAATGAAACCGCTGCCTTGACGATCCCGATTAACATGAGAGTGATGACCCACTCCCCAAATTTGACGGGCGAGGCAAAGAGGTTGACGAGGTTGCGGTTCCAGAGATCCTCAAGCAGGCTGACCGTAATTTCGTATTGGCTGCGCCAGGGAAAAATCCAGAGGATGATCCCACCCAAAAGAGCGAGGACAACCGTGTTGCCGAGACCACCCACCCTAATCAAGTACTGACTCGTCAATCCCCACATGAGGAGGTCAACCACGGGCCAAAAGAACATGTCGGTTAAGCGATCATATGACCGCAGCAGATTGTAGTAGTAACGGAGGAAGATCCCCCAGATTCGGTGTAGTTTCATGAAGTTTTTTCCTTGGCGACTTGCATAAAGTAATCTTCGAGGTCGGGCTTGTCGATACTAATCTCACTGTACTGAATGTTGTGCTTAGTGAGTTCGTACAAGAATAGCGGGAGGGTTTTTTCTTTGAGTTCGATGCGAGTGTTGCCCCCCTCGGAGAGAGTTGAGCTTAGGCGGTAGCGACGCAAGAGAGGACCTAGTTTGGCGAGGTTTTTGGTGATCCGTAAGTTGAGATAACAATCCTCGATTTTTTTGGCAAGATTGGTGGGGGTATCAATATCAAAAACCTTGCCGTCTTTTAAGATTAGGACCCGGTCGCAGAGGGCTTCGACCTCGGACATATTGTGACTGGTTAGGATAATACTTTTGTTAAAGTTGGCTCGCTGGTTGGCAAAAAACTCGCGCATGTAGCTCGCAACTTCGGGATCCAAACTGGCAGTAGGCTCGTCGAGGAGGAGGAGGCGAGGATAGTTGATCATTGAACGAGCGAGGTTGACCCGAGTTTTTTGGCCGGCCGAGAGGGCGGCCACTGGCATGTCCCACAACTTTTCGAGTCGAAAGAGCTCCTTGATCTGGTTTAGTCGTTTTTTGCGGTCGGGAATACGATAGAGCCAGGATGACCAAGTCAAGTTCTCTTTAACACTCAACCGCCAGGGCAGGTCGACGTAGGTCGAAGAAAAGTTGACTGACTCCAAGATATCAGACTTGTGGCTTGTGATATCTTGGCCAAAAATCTTGATTGTGCCACTAGTCGGAGTGAGGATGCCGAGGATCATTTGGAGGGTTGTGGTTTTGCCGGCTCCATTGGGGCCGAGGATCCCGAGGATTTCCCCTTCGGCCATCGCAAAACTAATTCCCTTGATCACGGGTTTAGACTTAAAGGATTTGGTTAGGTTTTTTACCTCGAGAATGGTCATTGGTATAGTATACCACCAGGCTTAAGACGAGGCAGAGCTGTAGGTGCGAAGGGAGCGACGCCAGTAGAGGAGTGAGAGTTGGAGCAAAACGAGGGCAATAGCCGCAAAGAGGAGTAGACCGAGAGGGTTAAAAAGACCAAAAATTAAATCAGCCGGGACCGTGGCCATCAAACCAAAAGGAAAGAGGTAAGTCAAGATAGCTGCCCCCGAGGGACCGTAGATTGAGACAGGCATGGCCCCAAGTCGCTCGAGGTCGCGGTAGAGCATAATGGTGTTGTCGACTTCGAGGTATCTGATGCCGATCCCCATGATGAGGATATGCCAAGCAACGGCCATAACAAAGGCAATGGCTAACGCGATGGCCAGGCCCAGGAGAGCGAGTACAGTGATGGGGTAGCCGGCTCCGAGCCAGGCCCAGACGACGATCCCACCATAAGGAATGATCAGGAGGAGATCCATGGGGTCGGTGTAGCTAAAGAGGCTATAGAACAATTCGGATAAGGGGTTGATCAAGTAAAAGTCAAAAGTACCGTCGACCACTTTTTGGCGAAAAATATAGATCCCACGCATAAACAGCTGGGTCAGTGTGGAGAAAAAGTTGAAGAGCGCCAGGATGAGAATGGCCTCTTCGAGCCGGTAGCCGCTAATTAGCTGAGCGCGGCCGACGACTAAGTACACTAGCAAAAAAGCGGTTCCCAACCGAAAAAGTTTGCCAAAAATAAAGAGGAGGGCGGCCCCACGGGCGTTACTGATCTGGCTCTGAAACTGCTGGGAGGTCAGTTTGAGCCAGACGCGCAAGTAAGAGCGAAAATGTCTAAGCATTGTCTACCTCCCCTCCGCTTCGTAGCGATGTAAGCCTTTTTTCCAAATAAGATGGGCGAGGAGGGCGAGGATGAGCACCCAGACAAACTGGACTAAGAGGTGGGGGGCCGTCAAGCTAGCGCCGAGGTAAGTCCGAAGAGGGATAAATAAGAGGTAAGGAAAAGGAGTCCAAAGGAGGAGGTTGAGCCAAAACTCGGGGAGCATGTCCAGGGGGAACATGGCGCCGGTTGCAAACTCGAGGACTACCATCAGTAAAAATCTCGGGGCCCAGACATCGCGGGTCCAAAAGCCGAGCGAGCCAAAGATGACGTTGATGTAGAAGTAAATCAAAATAGCCAGGAGGGTGCTTAAGGCAGCGGAGAGTAAGGACCAGGGATCAGTTTGCAAGAACACGGGAGGTTTGAAAATGAGTAGGATCAGGGGGATTTCGATAAACATAAAACTCAAGTTAAAGAGCTTGTCGGCGGCGTCACGAGTTAGGAGAAATTTGAACATACTAAGGGGGCGCAACAAGGGGATCGTGAGCATCCCGCTGTTAATCATCCAGCCGAGATCGACCGTCCGACTCCCCATCACGAGGGAGCGCAAAATCGTGGTACCAAAAAGATAGGTCATGATGCTGCCAAAGTTATAGCCATAAAGATCTCCCCCTTGTCCCAGGACGGCACGCCAGAGAAAGTAAGGAAGCAGGAAAACAAAAACTTGGCGGACGCGCCACATGAGCATATTGAGGCGATAAACAAAATATTCTTGGAGCGTAATTGTAAAGATGTGCAAGTATTTTTTGTACATAGGGCCGGGGACGAAGTCCAGCGTGTTATTGGCGGCTAAAAACTTGACGGATGATGTCTTCGATGGCGACCTCTTTGATGTTGATATCGGAGACCGGCAAGTCTTCTAAGAGTTTGGCAGTTTTTTCGGCGATCTTGCTCCTCAAAACTTTGTAAGTTTTGGTGGTACCATCCTGCAAAATTACTTCGATAATTTTGTGACGACTAAACTTGGCGATTATCCCGGAGAGCGGACCGTCGTAAAGCAGGGTGCCCTCACTAATGACGATCACGCGCCGACAGAGCTCAACTACGTCTGCCATGTAGTGACTCGTGAGGATGATGGCGCCTTCGTGAGTTTGGTTATATTCTTTGATAAAACTCCGAACAGCCGCTTGCATCGTGACATCAAGACCAATAGTTGGTTCGTCCAAAAATAGTACTTTGGGGGAGTGAAGGAGAGCGGCAACCAACTCGGCCTTCATGCGCTGACCTAAGGAGAGTTTGCGAACTTGGACGTTGAGGACGTCGCCGAG
This sequence comes from uncultured Pseudomonadales bacterium, assembly GCA_964655755.1. Classification (GTDB taxonomy): domain Bacteria; phylum Patescibacteriota; class Microgenomatia; order UBA1400; family UBA12108; genus GWF. The sequence continues at coordinate 13,664 of CAZZNJ010000008.1, forward strand.
CTCCAGCATTTCGACGAGTTGTTTGAGGTTTTGCTGATAGGTCGCTTTGGGGATCTCGTAGATATCCCGGGTTAGGGCAAAGCTTTCGCTCGCGGGCAGATCCCACCAGAGCTGGTTTTTTTGCCCCATGACGAGGCTTATCTGACGGAGAAAATCGTGATGACGATCCCAAGGGTCGTGTCCGAGCACTCGGACAGTCCCGCTAGTTGGGTAGAGCAAGCCGGAGAGGGTCTTAAGCGTGGTGGTTTTGCCGGCCCCGTTGGGACCAATAAAACCAACTAACTCCCCTGGATCAATTGAAAAACTAAGATCGTTAACGGCCAGCTTGTCCTGATACCTGGGGGAGACGAGATCCTGGAGTGACCCAACCAACCCAGCTCGCTTTTGTTGTGTCTGGTAGGATTTGGTCAGGTTTTGGACAGTGATTACGGACATGGATTTTACCAAATTACTTTTTTGAGCGGCTTGGCAACTTTGAAGTTGACGACGTGATGACTCTTGACCGTCACCCGCTTATCCGCCTTCCCAAACGGGACAACGTCTTTGGGGCCGACTTTGCCAACCGAAAGTGTACCAACGCCTGAGAGGACAACTTTGTCACCTTTTTTGAGCGTCTTAACGACTTCGGCCAAAAAAGTGTCGATGGCGTCCTTGGCAGTTTTTTTGGTCATGTGAGCGTTTTTGGCGACGATGTCGTAAAAATCAGATTTTTTCATATTCTCCCTTCGGCTAGCTTAAGGGCAAGCCTATCTAATAATTATTTGGCGACTTGCTGAGCGCGCAGTTCGCGAATGACGGTTACGGTTACGGTGCCGGGATATGTAACCTTGGCCTTGATTTCGTCCCGGATATCGCTGGCGAGACGGATGGCTTCGTCGTCGGTAGCGCGACCTGGGTCAACCATCACCCTGACTTCGCGTCCAGCACTAATGGCGTAGGCTTCGTAGACGCCAGGTTTGCTCATGGCGATGTCTTCGATGCTACGCAGACGGGTGGCGTATTCTTCGATGTTTTCGTAGCGAGCACCAGGGCGAGCCCCCGAAATGGCGTCGGCAATATAGACGAGCACCGATTCTTTGCTCGTAAACTCAGTGTCTTCGTGGTGTTGGGCCACGGCGTCGACCACGGCTTTGGGCATGTTGTACTTTTGCAGGAGCTTGACCCCTAGCTCGACGTGACTCCCCTCTTCGTCGGTGACGATTTTGCCGATATCATGGAAAAGGCAACCGAGTCGCACGATGTCGACGTTGGCCTTGAGCTCGGCGGCAAGTTTCATCCCCATCTTGGTTTCTTCGAGGGTGTGACTGAGCATGTTTTGACCGTAGCTCGTGCGATATTTAAATCGTCCGAGCATGGCCATTAGTTCGTGCGGGACGTTGTAAGCGCCAACGGCGTGACAGAGGCGCTTGCCCTCCTCGAACATGATTTTTTCGATATCGCGCTTGGCTTTGCTGACGTATTCCTCGATCCGAGAGGGCTGGATCCGGCCATCTTTGATTAAGCGCTCTAGAGCAACGCGCGCGATCTCGCGGCGGACCGAGTCGTAACTAGAGAGGCGGATGACGCCGGGGGTTTCGTCCATGTCGATGTCGATCCCAGTTACTTTTTCGAAAGTCCGGATGTTGCGGCCATCTTTGCCGATAATCCGCCCCTTGACGTCATCATCCGGGATTTTGACGGTACTAATGGTGTACTCCGCGACGTAGTCGGTGGCGCCATGATAGATGGTGTCAATTAAGATTTCTTGGGCTTTTTGATCGGCCTCTTCTTTGATTTTGGCCTCGGCCTCCCGCACGCGTTCAGCGACGTCGCGGGTCAGTTTTTTGTCGACCGCGTCGAGGAGAACTTCTTTGGCTTTGTCGCGCGTGAGACTACTGATTTTTTCGAGCTTCTCGACCTGTTTCTTTTTGAGCTCTTCGATCTCGACTTTGAGCGCCTCGATGGCTTTGTGTTTGGTTGCGAGGTCAGATTCGGTGCGGGCGAGGTTTTCGCTTTTGCGTTCAAGCGAAGCAGAGTCTGCCTTGAGTTTGTCCTCGAGGCCTTTGAGAGCTTTTTTGAGCTCTTCCATCTCGGCTTTGGCGCTACGCCTGATTTTTTCGGCTTCTTCGCGGGCAAAAGCGATGATTTCGCGGGCGGTGCCTTCGGCTTCTTGGGTCAGTGCCTTGGCTTCGGCGGGCTGAGTGGGGGGAGCGGGTTTTTTGACTTCTTTTTTGACCTCAACCTTTGGGGGCTTGGCTTTGGGGGCCACGGGGTTTTTTTGAAAAGTTTTTAATAATGATTTGAGTAGTAAACTCATAGAACGAATCCTCTTAAACAACTGTTAATATCTCTAGAAAAAACGCCGGTGCCAGAACTGACCCTTATCGGGCGGTTGCTAAATTAGGCTGAGTGACACATTGATACATAAATAATTAGCGTATTATCTAGAATGTAGAGTTATTCTACCCTTTTATCCCCAACTCGTCCAGTTTGGCCTGGATTAGGGGGTATTTGAAGCCGCGGCGGAGCAAAAATGACAGGAGTTTGGGGTATGGTAAGGAGGCTTTTTGGGCTATCAAAGTTGCGAGGGCGGTTTGCTCAAGCTGTGGGTCGGCCAGGACCTCGTCTATAATCGCTGGGCTTACCCCCTTTTGCTTAAGTTCTAGGCGCAAATGCATTGGGCTGCGGGGGCGAGCATGAGTGCGGCTTTCGACAAACCAGCGCGCAAAACGAAGATCGTCAAGCAAGCCAGCGCTTGTAAAGTCTGTAAGGATTGCTTCGAAGTTGACTTCGCCTAACTGAAGTAGTTTTTGTTTGATCTCCCAACGCGAGCGGGGACGAAGAGAAAATAGGGCGAGGGCGCGAGCGCGGGGACTAAGTTTTGGCCGCATCTTGGGTTTTGATTTTGTCCCAGACCTCTTTTTCGATCTTTTTGAGGAGATCGGGCTTTTCTTCGAGAACTGTCTTGGTGGCTTCGCGGCCCTGGGCTAACAGCTCGCCTTTGTATTTGAAGAAACTGCCGGATTTTTCGATAATCCCCTGCTCGACCGCGACATCGAGGACACCGCCAGAGCGGCTGATGCCGGAGGCGGTCATGTCAAACTCGGCGACCTTAAAGGGCGGACTAACTTTGTTTTTGACAATCTTGGCACGGTGGCGCGAACCGATAATGGTTTCGCCTTCGGTGATGTTGCCGATTTTGCGCATGTCGATCCGGACACTCGCGTAGAATTTGAGGGCCTGACCGCCGGTCGTGGTTTCGGGGTTGCCAAACATGACGCCGATCTTCTGCCTGAGTTGGTTGGTAAAGATCATGACGGCTTTACTTTTGCTGATGACGCCTGTGAGTTTGCGCAGAGCTTGACTCATGAGACGGGCCTGCATGCCCATGACAGCGTCGCCCATCTCCCCTTCGATCTCGGCCTTTGGGACCAGAGCGGCAACGGAGTCTACAACGACCACATCCACGGCGCCGGAGCGGATGAGAGTCTCGGCGATTTCGAGCGCTTGCTCGCCGGTATCGGGCTGAGAAATAAGGAGCTCGTCGAGGTTAACGCCGAGGGCTTTGGCACGAGCAGGGTCTAGGGCGTGCTCGGCGTCGATGAAGGCAGCGGTGCCGCCTTTTTTTTGAGCTTCGGCGATGACATGGAGACAAACGGTGGTTTTGCCCGAGGCTTCGGGGCCGTAGATCTCGGTGATGCGCCCACGCGGAAAACCGCCGATACCTAAGGCCAAGTCGAGGCTCAAGGCAGAAGTCGGGATACTCTCGATGTCCATGTGATGCGAAGTACCCAGCTTCATGATGGAGCCGGCTCCAAACTGTTTGTCGATCTGCTCCATCGCAACTTTAATCGCCTGAAGTTTCTCGGATTGAAGATTGGATTTGGGGTTGTCGGTAACACTCGCGGCCTTAGCCATAATTACTCCTTTGGGCAGAAATAAATATCTATCCTTCACTATGACCCAAAACACACCCGAATGTCAATAGTTGCATTAAGAGAATGATCAAGCCGACGATAGTAGCGGTGGGGAGGATTAACGCTTTGGACTTTGTTTTGCCCGACGGGCTTTGCCACCAGTGCCCACTTTGCGACGCTCCTTGGCGCGGGGATCACGGGTCAAGAGACCAGCAGTTTTGAGGGTGGCACGATACTTGGCTGAATCGAGTTTGGTGAGAGCACGAGCGACGCCGTGAACTAGAGCGTCGAGCTGGGATTGGATCCCACCCCCCGCCACCTTGACCGAAGCAGACATCTTGGTTAAAGTCTCGGTCAAAATAAAGGGAAGACGATATTGGTTTTTCTCGGCGTTGCCCCCAAAATAGACTTCGGCTGGTTTGTCGTTGATGAGGAGTTGAGTCCCATCTTTGCCAGGAACCGAGGCTTTGGGGTAGAGACGAACACGGGCGATGGCAGTTTTGCGACGGCCGACGGCGTAGGTATAGTCAGTTTTTTTCATTTAGACTCCTTGTTAAACTGTGATGCGTGAGGATGTGTATCCCCTTTGTATGCTTTGAGACGACGGAGGCGAGGATCGTGGAGCTTGTTGTGGGGGAGCATGCCAGAGACAGCGTGCTCGATCACCCGACGACTATCCCGGGCGAGTTGCTCGCCCAGAGTGGTTTGGTGAAAACCACCGGGGTAGCCAGAATGGCGATAGTAATTTTTGTCCGTCAGCTTGGCTCCAGTAACCTTGATTTGATCGGTGTTGATGACGACCACATAATCACCACTGTCGATATTGGGGGAATAGGTAGATTTGTGCTTGCCGAGCAAGAGTTTGGCGATTTGAGTGCTTAGGCGACCGAGAGTAGTAGTGCTAGCATCAAAAAGATGCCACTCTCGAACAATGCCGGCGGTTTTGCTAGGTAAAGTTTTCATTTGTCCCCTCTCTTGCCTGCGCGACTTGGTGCTAATTTGACAGTATTAGCGTGAGTTTTTTGGACAACCTTGGGAGCCAGTGTTTTGGCTGGCTTGGCGGCTTTAGACGCAGCTACGGCTTTGGTTTCTGGCGTTTCTTTGGAAGGATTTTTGGGTTGAGCGGAAGCTTGTTGTTTTGTTAAACTCCAGACAACCATGGTGGCGTTGTCGCCGCGGCGGCTACCATAACGAACGATTTTGGTATATCCACCAATCACGTCTTTGTATCGAGGGGCGATCTCATGCACGAGTTTGGAGACAAGGGTGTTGTCGCCCAAAAAGCCGTGGATCTCGCGGATCTTGGCAACAGTCCCAACCTTAGCTTTGGTGAGTAGCTTTTCAAAAATCGGGCGGGTCGCCGCTGCCTTGGTCGTGGTGGTAGTGATCTTCTCTTTGAGGATCAAGCTCCGCACCAGACTTTTGAAGAGAGCCTTGCGCGCTTGGGTGTCCCGCGAGAGATGGTAGTTAGAGGTGTGCTTTTTCATAATTATTTCGTACGAGTTAGCCCTTTGGCGCTGAGCGCTTCGTCAATGAGACCAAAAGATTTCTCGCCAAGGTTTTTGACTTTTTTGAGATCTTTGTCGGTCGCCCGAGAGAGTTCTTGGGCGGTGTTGTAGCCGGCGTTTTTGAGCGCGTTGGCTACCCGTGTCGGGAGGGCGAGATCGTCGGTGGAAACCGCGGCAGAAAGTGAGCTGGTTGAGACCCCTTCACCGTCGAGCAGCGGGGCGGGAGAAATGATCTGGTTAAAGGCCGCGACCAAGACCGATGAAGCGTCGAGAACGGCTTGGCGGGGGGAGAGCGAACCGTCTGTCATGACTTCGAGCACGAGTTTGTCAAAGTCGGTGCGGCGACCTACCCGTGTTGATTCGACGTGGTAACTCACCCGCTCGACAGGAGAATAGATGGCATCCAGGACGAGCACACCAAGAGTCTCGGTCGGACGCTCGTCGGCCGGCGAGTAGCCGTAGCCGGACTGAATGGTGAGTTCGAGATCTAGCTTGGTCCCAGCCGCCAGGTTGGCAATGACGACGTCGGGACTAACGATTGTGACGCTTGCGGGAGCAGTAATATCACTAGCTTTGACAACTTTTGGTCCTTTGACAGAAAGCGTGGCCGTGACAACGTCGTCACCAGCGTAGGCAAGTTTGACTGATTTGAGGTTGAGCATCAGATCGATCATGTCTTCGCTCATGCCGGCGAGGGTCGAGAATTTGTGGCTAACACCAGCGACTTTGACAGAAGTGATCGCAGCTCCCTTGAAACTAGAAAGAAGGACGCGACGCAGGGAGTTTCCGAGAGTGTGGCCAAACCCATTTTCGAGTGGTTCGATGGAAAAAACTCCTTTCTTGGCTGTTTCTTCGATTGTGTTGAGTTGAAAGTTCATGGCTTTCATAACGAGGTACCCCCTTTTTTTAGCGACTATAAAATTCGACGATTAATTGTTCGTTGATGGCTTCGGAAATGTCTGCACGCTGGGGCAGACGCATAATTTTGCCCACACTCGCTTTTTTGGCTAACCAAGCCGGGAGTTGGACATCTTTTTCCTCCTGAAGGGCTTTGACAGCCGGGATGTTGAGGGCGTGGGGGGTAAGGGTGATCACATCTTCGGGATTAACGCGATAAGAGGGAATCGAGAGCTTGCGGCCGTTGACGAGGACGTTGCCATGGGCGACTAGTTGGCGCGCCGCGCGACGGGTGGGGGCGAGATGTAAGCGGTAGATGGCGTTATCGAGCCGGCGCTCGAGGAGGGAAAGCATGGCTTCGCCGGTCGCGATCGAACTCCGGGTTGCGACTTCGTAGTATTTGGCAAACTGACGCTCGAGGACACCGTAAATGGCTTTGACTTTTTGTTTTTCGGCGAGCTGGGTGCCATAGTCTGACATTTTGCCGCGACCACGCTTGCCGTGTTGACCGGGAGGTGTTTGGAGCCGGCGCTCGAGTGATTTGGGATTGGTTTTTAACCCTAGGTCACTGCCGATCCGGCGGGCGATCTTATTGCGAGGGCGGATGTCTCTAGCCATATTTAGTTCCTAGTTATTAGTACTTAGTAATAATGATTAACCGTGACGCGGTTTCTTGGACCGTGTCCCGTTGTGGGGGACTGGGGTCACGTCGTTGAGTTCGGTAACCTTGATCCCGGCGCTGCGAAAAACTCGGAGGGCAGCGTCACGACCTGGCCCGGGGCCTTTGATATAGACTGCCGCGCTGCGCAACCCTTTGGCTTTGGCAACGTCGAGAGCCGCTTGAACTGCTTGGGTAGCTGCAAACGGAGTCGATTTGCGGGCTCCCTTGAAGCCAACTTTGCCGGTTGAGCTCCAAGTCACGGTGTTGCCGGCACCATCGGTAATGGTGATCAGGGTGTTGTTAAAGGTGGCCACAACGTAAATGCGACCATCGGTTATCATGTTTTTGTTTGCGGTAACTGGCATAAGGATTGTCCTATTTCTTGGCGGCCTCTAATTTGGCGGCGTCTTCTTTTTTCATTGCACCGATCGTCTTACGCTTGCCGCGGAGAGTACGGGCGTTGGTACGGGTACGTTGGCCGCGAACCGGCAGGCCGGCGTTATGACGGGAACCACGGTAGCTACTAATGCGTTTGAGGCGTTGAACGTTTTCGCGGATTTCTTTCCTGAGGTCGCCTTCGACTTTGACTGTTTCGAGGAGTTTTTGGAGTTTGGCAACTTCTGGGGCGGTGAGGTCTTTGGCACGGGTGTCTAGGCTGATTTTGGCACTAGTCAAGAGCTCACGGGCGATCTTGGGGCCGATCCCGTAGATGTAGGTGAGCGCCACTTCGATGCGCTTGCTCTCGGGAAGATCGATACCAACTAAGCGCAGCATAGCGGGGGTTATCCTTGTTTCTGTTTGTGACGAGGGTTGTCACAGGTAATAAATAAAACACCTTTGCGACGCACAAATTTGCATTTGAGACAGCGTTTTTTGAGCGAGCTCTGGACTTTCATAGTTAGTTGTTAGGTTCTCAAGTTTATAAAGTTATGTACTTTGTTGTTCAGTGGGGGTGGAGGTGGGCATTGCCTGCCCCTCACGCACCCGATAAGTAATACGCCCCTTAGACGGGTCATAGGGCGTCATCTCGACCTTAACTTTGTCACCAGGCATAATACTGATGCGAAACATCCGCATTTTGCCCGATAAGTGAGCCAAAATCTCTTTGCCATCGTCTAGCGTCACTCTGAACATGGTATTGGGGAGGGCGAGTTTGACTGTACCCAAATGTTCAGTAACGTTAGCTTTGGCCATAGAGCGAATTGTACCAGATTAGGTAATCTGAAACAATGTAGGTGTGGTCAGAATAGAACAACCGTCCGAGGTCACTAGGACGGTTTCTTCGTGCACGGCCGCCATTTTACCATCTTTGGTGCTAATCGTCCAGTTGTCGGCTTCCATCACGAGCTCTGGTTTGCCCTCAACGTAAATTATTTCGATGGCGAGGGTATCGCCGACCTTGATCCGAGGCGTTTGTTCGCGTTTGCCAAGGATGACGTTGCTGATCAGGGGCTCTTCGTGGAGTTCCCGACCGACCCCATGACCAGTCAACTCGCGTGTGCAGCAGTAGCCGTGTTTTTTGATTGTAGTATCCATCGCCGCTGAGATGTCGCCGATATAGTTGTTGGGGTGGACGGCCGCGAGAGCGTTTTTGAGCCCCTCCATCCCAGCTTGCAGAAACTTGATTTGGGCGGGAGTGGCGGTGCCAACAACCTTGGTAAAGGCTGCGTCGGTATGGTAGCCCTTGTAGTAGACGCCCACATCGACTGTGACCAGATCGCCGCTGAGGAGCGGAGTCTCCGAAGTCGGGATGCCGTGGACAACCCCGTCGTTGAGATTGATGCAAGTGGCCCAGGAGTAGCCAGGGACTTTGGTAAAACTGAGTTCACCCCCTTCGGCTTTGATTAAGCGCCGAGCCTCGGTTTCGATCTCCCAAGGCGTCCGCCCGACTTGGGTATAAGTGTAGAGGGCTGCGCGGACTCGGCCGAGCATGGCCCCCCCGATGGTCATGGCTGCGGACTTGTTCATTATGAAAGGTGAGACATGATCTCTTGGTGAACGGCGTCGATGTCCTGTTCGCCATTAATCTCAACGAGGACTCCTTGGTTTTTGTAATGGGCAAGAACGTCGGCTTCTTCGGCTTTGTAGCGACGGAGACGCTCTTTGATGAGCGGCTCGGTATCGTTGGTCGTGCCATCAGGATTTTTGCGACCGCGCTTAAGCAGCCGGGCAATACTAACTTCTTCACGAACTTTGAGATAAAACACGAGATCGATTTTTTTGCCGTATTTTTCGACTTTGTCGGCCAAAAATTCGGCTTGTGTCATGTTGCGTGGAAAACCATCGATTACCCAGCCGTTTTGGGTGTCGGGTTGTTTGAGACGACCTTTCCAGAGAACAAACATTTCTGAGTCAGCAACGTAGTAGCCTTTTTGTAAGGCTTCGCGACAAACGTCGCCGATGAGACCTTTGTCAAACTCCGCCCCCCATCGCACCAAGTCGCCAGAAATCAAACAGGGTACGCCAAGTTTTTCGGCGAGCATTTTGGCTTGAGTCGATTTGCCTGCGCCTTCAGGGGCATAAAAAATGATGTTTTTCATAACTTTACTCCTACTTGTGAGTTATTATTTAACAAAACTGTCATAACTGCGGGTGACTGAGTAGGTCTGCATTTTGCGGTAAGTCTCGAGGACCACGGAGACCACGATTAAGAGGCTGGTCCCGCCCACGGTAATCGTCTGGATCCCAGTGAGTCCGGAAACTAAGCTCGGCAAGACCGCAATCAGGCCAAGAAAGACGGCGCCGGGCAGCGTGGTCCGACTAACGATGCGACGCAGATAATTGGCAGTGTGAGTGCCCGGCCTAATACCGGGGATGTAGCCCCCGTTTTTTTTGAGGTTTTCGCTAATTTTGTCGGCGTCAAAAACTACGGCGGTATAAAAGTAGGTAAAGGCGACAACGAGGGTAAAGTAAATAAGGTTGTAACTAAGCGAAGTGGGGGTAAAACTGGCAGCAAAGTTGGTGGCAGCGGTGGCCAAGGCCTGGTTGGGTAAGCGGGTAAGGAGCTGAGCGATCATAGAGGGAGCCAGGACGAGGGCGATGGCAAAGATGATCGGGATCACCCCGGCATTGTTGAGCTTGATGGGGAGGTAGGAGGAGCTAACCCCGACACTGCCCCCGCGAATCCGCCGCGCGTACTGGATCGTGACCTGCCGCTTGGCTTCGTCTACGGTCACAACGGCATAGATAATGGCAACACCGAGCGCAAGAATTAAGGCTAGATTCCAGGGGTTAACGGTGGCGAGAGTGGCTTGCGTCTGAAACAGGGTAACGGGCAAACGCCCGACGATCCCAGCAAAAATAATGAGAGATATCCCGTTGCCAACGCCGTATTCGGTTAAGTTTTCGCCGAGCCACATCAGGAGCATACTGCCAGCTGACATAGTTAGGAGGAGCGCAATCAGCGCCAAGGGGGAGCTGAGTGAGACTAAGTTGCTAGTCTGGAGGACCATATACATGGCGCCGGCTTGCAGGAGGGAGAGGGGGACGGCAATCATGCGGGTGTACTGGTTAATGATTTCGCTCCCCGACTCGCCTTCTTTTTGGAGGGCTTCGAGTTTGGGAACAACCATGGTCAACAACTGCATGATAATACTTGCGTTAATGTAGGGGTTGAGACCGAGGGCGAGGATCGAAAAGTTGGCGAGGGTCCCACCAGAAAAGATGTCGAGGAGGGAGAGGAGCTGGTTGCTGGCAAAGACATTTTTGATCGCGCTGACGTCGACTCCGGGGACTGGAATCAGAGTGATAATCCGAAAGAGAGTGAGGATAAGAAGCGTAGTTAAGAGCCTTCGCTTGAGTTCGCGACTAGATTTGATTGTCGAAATCAGATCATTCAGCTTTGACACTGTAACTCCCACCTGCGTCCGTAATGGCTTTGATGGCAGTGCTACTGGCAGGAATGAGCACCGTCAATTTTTTGCTGAGCTTACCAGTCCCAACGATCCGAACCATGGTTTTGGCTCCTTCGCTTTTGCCGATTAAACCGGCTTGACGGAGGGCGGTGAGATCAACTTTGGTCCCGGCTTTGAAGCGGTTGAGATCAGTGAGTGAGAGAGTATAGCGGGTTGAGAGACCACTAAAGCGGGCTTTACCCCGGATAAAGGGCAAGCGTTTAAACCAAACCCAGGAGCTCCCGGTAAAACTGAGGCGAACACTGCCGCGGGATTTTTGGCCTTTTTGACCCCGGCTACTGGTGTGGCCACCTTTGCCAGACCCATACCCCTGTCCGAGGCGTTTTTTGGGTTTTTGCGTTAGTTTGGGGAGGGTATGAAGTTTCATTTGTGTGGCTCCTCAGTTTTGTTAAGCTTGAGTTTTGGTTGGTTTTGGCCCAGCGCTTTTTTGCGTTCAACGGTGGCTTTCATAGCCTTAAGCGCGCGGTAGGTCGCGACAACATTGCTAACTTTGTTGCTCGTCCCAAGCGATTTGGCGACAACGTCCCTGACTCCGGAGAGTTCAAGCACGGCCCGGACACTACCACCAGCGATCACGCCAGTCCCGGCGGGAGCGGGCTTGATTAAGAGGCGAGCAGCCCCATATTTGAGAACCATTTCGTGCGGGAGGGTGCGGTTGTCAACGAGCGGGACATTGATCAAGGTTTTTTTGCCGCGGCGGACACCTTTTTTGATGGCGCCACTAACATCCTTGGCTTTGCCGAGCGCAACGCCTACCCTACCCTTGCGGTCACCAACGACAACGAGCGCGCTAAAGCCCATTTGGTTGCCACCCTTGGTTTTTTTGGAAACCCGGGAGATCCGAATAACTTTTTCGTCAAACTCCTGCGGAGTTTTGGGGGCGCTACTGCGGCGATGGTTATTATTTTGATTCATGAGTCAGTTTTTCCTTTTTTTAGAATGTAAGTCCGGCGGCGCGGGCAGCTTCGGCTAAGACCCGAACCCGACCATGATACCGGTAGCTACCGCGATCAAAAACGACCGTGGTTATCCCAGCGGCGCGGGCAGCTTGGGCAATTTTAACACCTACTTCTTTGGATTTGTCGGTTTTGGTGCCTTTTAGGCCGAGATCCGAAGCCGAAGCCAAGGTCTTGTGTTGTGCGTCATCGATAATCTGCACCCAAATGTGGGCGTCACTACGATAGACACTGAGGCGCGGACGACCCCCTGCGCGGCGGATCGAAGCACGGACCCGGAGGGCGCGGCGAGTATGATTGGATTGATTTTTCATAATATGGTTCCTTTAGGCTGAGCCCGCCGCTTTGGCAGCTTTGCCGGCTTTTTTGCGGACAACTTCGCCTTGGTAGCGGACACCCTTGCCCTTGTAAGGCTCGGGTTTGCGAAACTCTCTAATTTTGGCAGCAACCTCGCCGACTTGTTGACGGTTGATGCCACTGACATGGATGAGGTTGGTGTTTTCGACAGCGAGGGTGACGCCAGCTGGGGCGACAAACTCGATCTCGTGGGAGAAACCAAGTGAGAGAACCAGGGTCGAACCCTGCATGCGCGCCCGGTAACCGGTCCCGACTAGTTCGAGAGTTTTGGTAAAACCAGTAGTGACACCAGTTAAGTGGTTGGCCAAAATTGCGCGGGTGACCCCATGAAGAGCCCGGTGTGATTTTTCGTCGCTAGCGCGAGTGACTGTGAGGACTCCTCCATCGAGGGTAGTGGTGATGCCACTAGGGATGGTATGGGTGAGTGTCCCTTTGGGGCCAGTGACGCTCAGCACTGCCCCAGTCTGGGTAATGCTGACTCCGGAGGGGACGGTGAGGGGGGCGCGGCCAATTTTTGACATAAGTATTACCAGAGTTCGGCGAGAACTTCTCCTCCTAATTTGTTTTGCTTGGCTTCGATATCGGTCATGATCCCTTTGTTGGTACTAAGGATCTTGAGCCCATAGCCAGAAAGGGTTTTTTTGAGACTGTCGGCTCGGCTGTAGATACGAACGCCGGGTTTGGAGATTTTTTTGAGGTGAAAGATGGCGGGTACTCCCCCGAGGTACTTAAGCGTAATTTTGAATTTGGGAAAACTCCCCTCCTCGATTTTTTCGAACTTGGTGATGTAGTTCTCCTTTTGGAGCAGAGTGAGGACGGCTTGATTCATTTTGGTATAAGGCACGATGACGCTCGGCTTTTTGACTGCCTGGGCGTTTTTGATACGAATCAGAGTGTCGGCGAGGATATCACTGTGCATAAGTTTTTACCAACTAGCTTTGGTAACTCCGGGTAAGTTGCCAAGGAGGGCCTGCTCTCTAAAACAGAGACGACACATCCCAAATTGGCGGATATATGATTTTGAGCGTCCACAGAGTTTGCAACGGTTGACCGTGCGACTGCTAAACTTTGGCTTCCTTTGGCTTTTGATAATTAATGAGCGACTAGCCATATGTTTTAGTTATTTTCTCCTTTGGCGAACGGCATGCCGATCGCAGTTAATAAGGCTTTGGCGTGGGCGTCTCGGTTGGTGCTGGTGACGATAACGATTTCGAGACCATGCACCTTCTCAACCTTGGCATAATCGATCTCAGGGAAGATGATCTGTTCGGTTAAGCCGAGGGTGTAGTTACCAGAGCCATCAAAGGCAGTGGTTTTGACACCTCGGAAGTCTTTGACTTGCGGAAGCACTATTCTACACAATTTATCGAGGAAATCAAACATTAACTTGCCGCGCAAGGTTACGCTAACGCCAACCGGGTCCCCTGCCCTGATCTTAAAGCTGGCGATCGATTTTTTGGCCCCGGCGATTTTGGGAGTCTGGCCCGTAATAGTCTGGAGCTCGGCAAAGGCAGTTTTGATGTCTTTGTCAGAAGAGTCGGATTTGCGGATGCCAACGTTGACAATAATTTTTTCGAGGCGAGGAATAGCGTAGAGATTAGCGATCCCTAGCTCACGCCCTAATTCTGGGCGAATGAGTTGCTCGTAGCGAGTCTTGAGTGAGGCGTCGGTTGTGGTTTTCATAGAGCTTTTCCGGTTTTTTTGCTAATACGGATGGTTTTGGCGTGGTCGCGCTTAAGACCTACGCGGATATTCTGGCCACCCTCCGTGTGGGTGATTTTGGCAAAAGAGATCGGGCGCTCGAGACTTTTGAGCCCGCCAGCGGAGTTTTGGGTGGGTTTGACGTGGCGCTTGTAGAGAGCCGCTCCTTCGACGATGGCCGTATGGTTTTGTTGGTTGATTTTGAGGATCTTGCCTGATTTGCCTTTGTCACGCCCGGCAGTAACGAGGACGAGATCGCCTTTTTTGAATTTTTTGGTGCTCATAGAACCTCCGAGGCAAGGGATGCAATTTTGTTATAGCCGCGTTCCTTGACTTCGCGGGCAATTGGACCAAACACGCGTGAGGCTAAGGGATCTTTGGTTTTGGGGTCAATAATAACCCCGGCGTTATCGTCAAATCGGACGTAGGTCCCGTCAGCCCGACGAGTCTCTTTGCGGGTGCGGACGATGACAACTTTGACCTTTTCGCTATCCTTGACGTAGCCATTGGGGTCGGCCTGGTCGACGACAGCAGTCACCATGTCCCCGATGTAGCCAAATCGGCGGGTGGAGCCACCGTGAATATGGATCACGCGAAGCCGCTTGGCACCACTGTTATCGGCTGGAATAAGGATGGAGCGTAGTTGAATCATAGTTTATTTTTTTAGTACCTCAGTGATCATAAAGCGTTTGCGGGCGGAGAGGGGGCGGGTCTCCTGAATGGTCACGACTTCGCCGGCTTTGGCCGCAACGTCGTTTTGGACTAAGAATTTTTTACTGCGTCTAACAGTTTTTTTGTAGAGGGGGTGTTTCCAGGAAGATTCGACCAACACGACAGCGCTGGTTTGATCGATAGTGGAGACAACGGTGCCAACAAACTGTTTCATGATTGTTCCTTTACTATTTTGGCAAGACTAAGCGAAGATAACAGCTGAGCGATGTTGCGTTTGAGGGCGCGCCCGGCACGTAGGTTCTTGAGTTCGCCCCGAGTTGCTTTGAGTTTGAGAGTTTGGAGCTCAAGCTTGAAACTCTTGACCTGAGCCATAATCTCACCCTCGCCTTTTTTAATAATTTCTTGTAGAAGTTGTTTTTTCATGATTAGATTTCTCCTCTAATGACAAAGCGAGTCGCGACAGGGAGTTTGGAGCTAGCTTTGCGAAAAGCTTCTTTGGCGGTGGCGGCGTCTAGGCCCCCGAGCTCAAAAAGAATTGTGCCGGCGTGGACGACGCTAGTATAGTGCGAGATGTCCCCTTTGCCTGAGCCCATTTTACTCCCAGCGGCTTTGCTGGTAAGGGGTTTGTGGGGAAAAACACGGAGGTAGAGTTTGCCACCCCGCTTGGTGTGGTGGGTGATGGTGCGCCGGGCGGCCTCGAGTTGAGCCGAAGTAATCCAGGAATTCTCGAGAACTTTGAGCCCAAAATCACCAAAAGCGACGTTGACCCCACGACTGGCGTCGCCACTCATCATGCCCCGAAACTCTTTGCGGTATTTGCGACGAGCGGGTTGCATCATAGTGCCGCCTCCCCTTTGTAGATCCAGACTTTGATCCCGACATAGCCAGAACGAGTTAGGGCCGGGACTTCAGCGTAGTCGATGTCGCTGCGCAGAGTCTGAGTCGGAATAGAGCCAAACGCATACTTTTCGGTGCGACCAATCTCGGCGCCCCCAATCCGGCCAGAAAGCTGGAATTTGACCCCTTTGGCACCAGCGGAGAGGATGCGCTCCTGAGCTGAGCTGATGGCGCGGCGGTGTGGGTAACGCTTGATCAGTTGATCAACGATCCGCTCGGCCACGAGTTTGGCGGAGAGATCGGGGTTTTTGACTTCTTTGATATCTAGTTGGAATTTGAGCGAAGAGTTGGCGCCGATGGTTTTGAGGTATTTTTCGATTTCTTTTTTGAGGATTTCGAGGTTGGCACCACCGCGACCAATGACGACACCAGGTCGGGCGGCGTGGACAATGACGCGCATGGTGTTAATGGAGCGCTCGATCTCGATACTCGCGATCCCGGCTAACTGCAAGCGCTTTTGGATAAAAGCTTTGAGTTTGATATCTTGCAACACCAAAACCTGGTATTCCTTTTTGGAGGCAAACCAGACAGAAGAAGGTTTGTAGAGGATCCCGAGGCGAAAACCGAGGGGATTAACTTTTTGTCCCATTTTTCTCCTTCAGTACGACACGAATGTGACTAGTGCGTTTCATAATATGGTGAGCTTGACCTCGGGAAACTGCCCGAAAACGTTTGATGGTAAAGCCGGTCTGAATATCGAGCTCGGAAAAAATGAGGGAATCGGGTTGTAGGCCAAAGTTGGTTTTGGCGTTGCTGAGCGCGGTTTTGATGGCTTTGTAGAGCGGGGCGGCGGCGGCTTTTTTGGTAAATTTGAGATATTGGAGCGCCTCGACCGGAGGGAGGGTACGGACAGCGTCGGCCACGAGCCGGAGCTTGCGGGGACTCATGCGGATGTATTTTTGTGTGGTTTGCATATGTTAGTTTATAGTTTATAGCTCATGGTTTATGTTTAGGTTTTGGTTAGGGTGCGTTTGACGATCTTGCCGTGACCACGGAAAGTGCGTGTGGGTGAAAACTCACCTAGTTTGTGGCCGACCATTTCTTCGCTAACAAAGACTTCTTTGAAAACCCGGCCGTTGTGAACCAAAAAGGTGTGGCCGACAAATTCAGGAGGAATACTGCTACTCCTAGCCCAGGTTTTGATGGGAGCTTTGACTCCAGCACTCACCTTGGCGAGCACTTTGGCGAGAAGCTTTTGGTCAACAAAAGGACCTTTGGCGCTGCTTCGACTCATGTTATTTGGCTCTCCTGTCTTTGACTATATATTTATTACTGTATTTATATTTACCTCTCGTTTTCTTGCCGAGAGCGGGCTTACCCCAGGGAGTTTTGGGTCCGGGCATACCGATACCTGAGCGACCTTCTCCACCACCGTGGGGATGTGAGCCTGGGTGTTGAGCGACGCCACGAACAGAAGGACGCCAGCCCATGTGTCTTTTGCGCCCCGCTTTGCCGATCTGTCGATTTTTGTGGTCCAGATTAGAGACCTGGCCGATTGTAGCAAAACAATCCTCTTTTAACAAGCGAACTTCGCCTGAAGGAAGCTTAATCGTGACGACTCCCCCCTCCTTGGATTGGATGAGAGCCGCGGTCCCGGCAGCGCGAGCCATCTGGGCACCTGCACCAGCTTTGAGTTCGATGTTGTGAATGGGCATGCCGATCGGGATTTTTTTGAGGGGGAGGGCGTTGCCCACCTTTGGCTCAACCGTGAGGCCGGCGGTGACGGTCATGCCAACTTCGAGACCATCGGGAGCGAGGATGTAGCGTTTTTCGCCGTCGCGGTATTGCAGGAGTGCGATGGTGGCACTACGGTTGGGATCGTACTCCAAGGAGAGCACGCGGGCATCAATATCCTGTTTGCGGCGCTTAAAGTCGATAATGCGGTAGCGACGTTTGGCGGCACCACCACGATGACGGGTAGTAATGTGTCCGTGAGCGTTGCGGCCGCTATTCTTTTTGACTTTTTCGGTCAGGGATTTTTGGGGCTTGCTGGTAGTGAGATTTTTGATGACCTTAGTTTGGTGTCTGACGCCGCTACTGGTGGGTTTTGATTTTTTTAACATAGTTATTTGTTATCCTTAAATTCAAAAAGGTTGATTGATTCGCCTTTTTTGAGATAGACAGTGGCGTACTTGATGAGGGTATCGTTGGTGGTCGTGCGGCGGACATTGCTTCTTTTGCCGGGAACGTGAGTTAAGCGGGTGGTGACGCGAATGACGTGCACACCAAAAGCTTGGGAAACGACGGCTTTGATCTGCGATTTGGTGGCCGATGGCAAAACCTGAAAAGTAAAGCCAGAAGCTTGAGTAGTAGCCATGGTTTTTTCGGTAAAGTGGGGTTTGAGCAAAATATTAGTCATGTGATACCTCTTTTGTGGTTGGTTTGAGCGTGCGCGAAACGAGCAAATCGTAGGCACTCTTGGTAGTTAGGACGTGGTGGTGGGAGACGAGGTCATAAGCGTTAACAATTGAGGCGCGCTTAAGGGTGACTCCCTGGAGTGAGCGAACCATACGATAAAGCAGAGGGGCGGAGTTTTTGGTGACGACCAAGACTTTGTTTTGGGGGTGGTTGGCAGCGAGAGCGAGCAGTTTGGTGGCGCTACTGGTTTTGCCGGTCGCGGTTTTGAGACCGACCAACCCGGTTAGAGACTGGTCGCTGAGTTTGGTCAAGAGCGCGCTCGCGAGCGAGCGACGGCGGAGGGCTTTGCTGAGACGCAAGTTCTCTGGGCGCAAACTCTTGGGGCCGTGCGCGACACCACCACCCACAAAAACTGGGGCATACTTGGCGCCGTGACGAGCGTTACCGGTCCCTTTTTGGCGATAGATTTTTTTGGTGCTGCCGACGACTTCGCCACGAGTTTTGACGCTACTGGTACCCTGGTGAGAGTTGCTTTTGTAGACATGGAGAGCCTGGGCTAAGAGGGCGGGGTTGAACTTGCCCAAGACTTTTATGTCTAGGTCCCAGGGGGTTGCGGCTTTGCCACTGACGTTAAAGACGTTGATTTTCATACAGTCTCACTTTCGGTTGGTTGGGGAGCAGCTTTTGGAATGGTATTGTTTTTGGTCAGGGTAACGGGGGGGAAGTTGGCGGGAGCGGCGCTAGTTTTGACGAGCCTAACTAGGGTACCCGCGGAGCCGGGGACACTGCCAGCGAGATATAGCTGGTGGGTGAGGGCGTTATAGGCCACAATAAAGGTGTTTTTGATGGTGACTGAGTCGTTGCCCATGCGTCCAGACATTTTTTTGCCTTTGTAGACACGTCCGGGGGTAGTCCCCTGCCCGATGGAGCCAGCGCGCCTGAGTCGGTCAGACTGACCGTGCGTCCGAGGACCGCCGGCAAAATTCCAGCGTTTGACAACCCCGGCCAGGCCTTTGCCCTTGCTCGTACCGGTTACGTCAACGACTGTCCCGGCAACGGTGAGCTCGCTTAGATCAAGTTCGGTCCCAACCTCTTGGGTTTCGGCACCGGTGATTTCGCGCAGGAATTGAGGGGAAGTTTTTAGTTTTTTGAGATGACCGGCGGCGGCTTTGTTGGGTTTTTTGGCGGTTTGGCCAACGGCGACCTGGGTTTTGGCATAACCGTCTTTGTCGAGCGTTTTTTGGTAAGCAACGGTCAGCGGCAGAACCTCGAGGATCGTTACACTACGGCGAACGTCGCCGATGTAGGCTTCTGTCATCCCGATTTTTTTGGCAAAAATTGTGTTCATAGTTTGTGGTTATCCTCACATTTTGACTTCGATACCAACACCAGCAGGCAGTTCGAGGTGCATCAACGCATCGATGGTTTTGCCCGTAGGTTTTTCGATGTCGATCAGTCTTTTGTGAGTCAAAATCTGAAAGTGATCACGGGCGTTTTTGTCGACGTGAGGACTGGTCAAGACAGTCATGAGCTTGCGGCGGGTTGGCAAGGGTACTGGGCCAATAACCCGAGCGCCAGTCTGGATCGCGGTATCCACGATCTTGGCGGCGGCTTCGTCGATGACGCGATGGTCAAAAGATTTGAGTTTGACGCGGATCCGGTTAGCTGTCATTGTTTGACTGCCTTTCTTGGTTTAATTAATGTTTTGCGTCCCGATGATGATATCGGGACGCATGGTTCTCTGAGGTTGGCTCAGGAACACATTAGTACGTAGTAAGTGGTGCTTTAGGCAAGCACTTTGGTGATTACGCCCGCACCGACGGTCTTGCCACCTTCGCGGATAGCAAAGTTGAGACCTTCTTCCATCGCGACAGGAACGATGAGTTTGACGGTCATTTTGGCGTTATCTCCAGGCATAACCATTTCGACACCTTCGGGGAGTTTGATCTCACCGGTAACGTCGGTCGTACGGAGGTAGAACTGAGGTTTGTAGCCACCGAAGAAGGGAGTATGGCGGCCGCCCTCTTCTTTGGTAAGAACGTAGACCTCGGCTTCGAAATCGGTGTGGGGCTTGATGCTGCCGGGTTTGGCGATGACTTGACCGCGCTCAATGTCGTCTTTTTCGACCCCGCGCAAAAGGAGACCAACGTTGTCGCCAGCCTGACCTTGCTCGAGTTGTTTGCGGAACATTTCGACACCAGTCACGACGGTCTTTTTGTCGCGACCCATACCGACAACTTCCATTTCTTCACCGACTTTGACGATCCCGCGATCGATTTTGCCGGTAGCGACAGTGCCGCGACCCTTGATGGAGAAGACGTCTTCGACGGCCATCATGAATGGTTTGTCGAGAGGACGCTCGGGGGTGGGGATGTATTCGTCGACTTTGGCCATGAGCTCTTCGATCTTGGCTTCGTAGGCGGCGTCGCCTTCGAGGGCTTTGAGCGCGGAGACACGGACGATCGGGACTTCGTCACCGGGGTAGTGATACTTGGTAAGAAGATCGCGGATCTCCATCTCGACGAGATCGAGGAGTTCGGGGTCGTCGACCATGTCGCACTTGTTGAGCGCAACGACGAGTTTGGGGACGTTGACCTGGTGAGCTAGGAGAATGTGTTCGCGGGTCTGAGGCATGGGCCCGTCGGTGGCCGCGACAACGAGAATGGCGCCATCCATCTGGGCGGCACCGGTAATCATGTTCTTGATGTAGTCAGCGTGACCGGGAGCGTCGATGTGGGCGTAGTGGCGATTGGCGGTCTCGTATTCTTGGTGAGAAAGGTTGATGGTAACGCCGCGTTGCTTTTCTTCGGGGGCACTGTCGATGTCCGCGTAGGATTTGGCCTGAGCGAGTCCTTTTTTGGCGAGCACAGTAGTGATCGCGGCAGTGAGAGTAGTTTTACCATGATCGACGTGACCGATGGTCCCGATGTTGACGTGAGGTTTGTTGCGGACGAATTTGGCGGCATCTGCCATATAAAGCTCCTTATCAGTCGCTAGTTACAAGTTAAAAGTAACAAGTAACAAGTCAGTTGTTGTTAATTAATTTTTACTTTCCTTATTTATTATTTTGTCGGCAATGTTAGAAGGAACGGGCTCGTAATGGGACATTTCCATGTACGAACTGGCCCGACCCTGGGTCATGCTTCTTAGCATTGTAACATAACGACTTAGTTCTGCCAAGGGAACTTGACAGAGAATAATGCGAGTATTGCCGCGTTGTTCGGTGCCTAAGATCTGACCCCGTTTGCTACTAACGTCGCCGATCACGTCCCCCATAAAGTCGTCGGGGGTGGTGATCTCGAGTTTCATGATGGGCTCGAGGAGGACGGGAGAGGCAGCGCGGACAGCAGATTGTAGGGCCATACTGCCGGCGATCTTAAAGGCAATTTCTGAGGAGTCGACCTCGTGGAACGAGCCGTCGTAGAGCTCGACCTCCATATCAACGAGCGGGTAGCCAGCTACCACACCGTTTTCCATGGCTTCTTTGACGCCCTTTTCGATGGGGGTGATAAATTCTTTGGGGATAGCCCCACCAACGATCGAGTTAACAAACTTAAAGCCTTCGCCCCGACCGAGTGGTTTGATCCTGAGCAAACAGTGACCATATTGCCCGCGACCACCGCTTTGCTTGATGTACTTGCCTTCGGCTTGACCATCTTTGGTGATAGTCTCACGATAGGCGACCTGTGGGTCCCCCACGTTGGCTTCGACGGTAAACTCCCGTTTCATGCGGTCGACCAGGACTTCAAGCTGGAGCTCGCCCATGCCAGAGATGAGGGTCTGACCAGTCTCGTGGTTGGTCTTGATGCGGAAGGTTGGATCTTCTTCGGCCAGCTTAGCTAAGGCCGTCCCCATTTTTTCCTGATCAGCCTTGGTTTTGGGTTCGATCGCCAGACTAATCACGGGCTCGGCAAAACTAATGCCTTCGAGGATGACGGGGTGGTCTTTGGCACAGAGGGTATCGCCAGTCCTGGTGTCTTTGAGGCCTACGATCCCGATGATCTCGCCAGCCTCAGCGTACGGCACTTCTTCGCGGTTGTTGGCGTGCATGAGCACGAGGCGACCGACCCGCTCGGTAACGTCGCGGGTGGCGTTGTAGATGTAGCTACCAGACTCAAGTTTGCCTGAGTAGACGCGGACATAAGTGAGCTTGCCGATATGAGGATCGGCTTGGATTTTGAAGGCGAGACCCGCAAAAGGTTCTTTGACGTCGGGTTTGCGGACTGTTTTTTCTTCACTGCGAGGGAGGGTGCCTTCGGCGGGAGGGACATCGAGGGGTGAGGGGAGGTAGTCGACGATACCATCGAGGAGGGGCTGGACGCCTTTGTTCCGCAAACTGGTGCCACAGTACATGGGTACGAGTTTGTAGGCAATGGTAGCTTTGCGGAGCGCGGCTTTGAGTTCTGGGAGGGTTGGGACTTCGCCATTGAGATATTTCTCAAGGAGAGTGTCGTCGGTCTCACAGATCTGTTCGACGAGGATGGCGCGCTCACGGGCTGCCACCTCTTTCAAGTCCTCGGGGATTTCGACCACTTCGTATTTGGCCCCGGTTTCGTCACCAAGCCAAATGACGGCCTGCTCTTCGAGGAGCATGATGACACCCTTAAATGTGTTTTCGGCCCCGATTGGATAGGTAACAATGGCAGTCTTGACCCCGAGCTTGTCTTCGACGTCGGCCAAGGTCTTTTTGAAGTCAGCGCCGAGCTTATCCATTTTGTTAACAAAACAGATACGAGGAACTTTGTATTTATCAGCCTGGCGCCAAACGGTTTCGGACTGGGATTGCACCCCTTCTTCGGCATCGAGCACGGTGACACCACCGTCGAGGACGCGCAGAGACCGCTCGACCTCAGCAGTAAAGTCGACGTGGCCGGGAGTATCGATAAGATTGATGCGATGCTGGGCACTAAACATGGCCTTGGGGAGTTTGGGGGTCCAGAAAGTGGTGGTAGCGGCGGAGACGATGGTGATACCACGCTCTTTTTCCTGCTCCATCCAGTCCATCTGGGTGTTGCCGTCGTCGATGTCACCGATTTTGTAGGATTTGCCGGTGTAGAAGAGGATGCGCTCGCTAGTAGTAGTTTTGCCGGCGTCGATGTGGGCGATGATACCAATGTTGCGGATCTTGTCCATCGGGAGTTCGCGGTCTTGGGTTTTGACTGAGTTTTGCGCCATACCTTTTAAATCCTAAATATGAAATTCGAAGTTCGAAACAAATCGAAAAACGAAATATTAATTAATTCTCAAGCAAATGAGGCGCCCATTTTCGTACAAAACTATGATGAGCAAGAGTGTATTGTACCTTAGTCGAGGGAGTTTGGGAATATACCTACGACTACGGCGCCTGAGTCAATTTTTACTGCTTGAACATTTCTAAGATACTTTCAGCTGCTATAGGAGTGTTTTCTTTCTGGAGAGCAAGATGTGCTTTTCCTGCTTCAGTAAAAGTGGTTTTTTTAACTTCTATTAATGGTTGGTTGCCTATCAGATCCTTACCTTGCCAGCTGTACACCTGCACACCAATCTTACCTCCGGTTTTTGGGTGGGATACGTATGTATGAGCATCGTACAACTTTTTCCTTTTTACTAGTTCTTCAGTTAATTCTGAAAAATCAGCTTCTGATAGTAGTTTGTCAAAAACCTCCTTACTCATCTCGGGATTGTCTTTGTTAAGACTCATAAATCCATGTGGTGTAAGCAGCTGTCTGGATGTTATATTCATTAAATTCTGTTCTTCATAAACTCTCTGGATCGTTTGTTGTGGGATTGGCCGAGACAGCAAGAGTTGCTCACCCTTTTTAGTGGTTATGACATCAAATGAGTCAGGAAATTGTTTTTGTAATCCCTCCATCAGCTTAATGTTTTCCATTTGTTCTGGCGTATATCCACCTGCTTCATGGGTTTTTCTAAGGTAATCCTCACGTGCTAGAGCTGCGGCCATTCCCTCTTGATCTTGGACTAGCGCAAT
>CAZZNJ010000009.1:0-34024 GCA_964655755.1 uncultured Pseudomonadales bacterium
TACTGGTCTTGCCCAATCGTGGTCACTTTATGACTGACCACAACCCCATCAACAATCAGTTCCCCGAAGTTGTTGAGATTATTTCTTCGAGAAGTTAAGTCTAGTTAACCCTGTATAAACTAGCAGGGCTGCAGTCAAAAGAACTCCAAAATACAATGAGAATGTTTTTGCGGTTAGTAAGTTCATCATCATGCCTATCCCTGTAGCAAAGATGACATAAGGGATGTTGCGGATCAGCGAATAAGTAGAGAGTGTGGTGGCTCGGTACCTAGACTCAATTACTGAGTTTAGACGCACCGAAGTAAAGTTGTCATAGACTGTCTGGGCCGCATACCGCAAAAAGAGTAGCGCTATCCCCAATATCAAGCCAACTGCTGGCATAAATACTAAGGTAGTTAGATAAAGACTAGTTAGCAACAAATACAGTATTTTGGAACTAAACAACTTCATTATTCTTTCAGTATTTTCCGAAAAAATAACTCCTACCATAAATAGAATAGATGCATAGATTCCTAGTTGTACACTGTTTAAGCCCAGCTCAACAGCTGTTGCGTCACTCAACACATTTTCTGTTGCTACCATAAACGCACTGGGTATAAGTAGGGCAATCACGACTTTTTTAACCTCGTCCTTGTTAAAAAGTTGAGCAAATCCGGCCCGATTTTGTGAGACAAACGCTTGCCAAGAATACTTTTCTGTATCAATTTTTGGTTCTACTAACCACAACGAAACTAGGGCGCCCACAACATAAAACACAGCGACCATCACAAATGGTAGAGAGTTGTGGATTGTGTACAAATACCCTCCTACCGCTCCTGATATCGCCATGCCCAGGTTCTGCATACTATTCATTCGTGACACCACTCTGTCAAAAATTCCCTCTTTGCCTTCTTGTTTTAGACCATCATATACGAGCGCTTCTAATGAGCCCGAATAAAAGCACCCTCCCAATGTCATCATGACTATTGATAAGAGCAGTACTGCATAAGATGGTGCCAACGCCATCATTAGGTTGCCTACCGCCGCACTCGCAAACGCAATAATTACAGCTATCTTTTTGCCTAGTATATCTGCAATCGCTCCTGTAGGAATTTCGCCAATAGTTGCGGTGGTTATCATTACTGCTTCTAAAAAGCCAATCCCAGCGTAATCAGTAAATTTTAGGTAATAAAAAATCCAGATTCCCAGCCAGAACCAGCTCCGCCACAAAAACGAAAGAATGTACGCTATAGACACATTACTCATTTTGTTATTGTATCAGCACACCAGCTTAAACATATAGAAATCTGTATAGTATTAATATAAAATATCATCATGAGTTTAGAAGAACCACAATCTCACGAAATTGAACCTAAACTTAGCGACGCCATCGATATGGGTCGGTGGGTTGGACGATTAGATACCGGTCAAAAACTTACAGATTCTGCTGTCCAGGGCCAACAAGTCGACAATGAGCGCCTAGCCAAGGTACTACAAAGAAAGGCACAACAGCTACGAATAGGAGATGCCGAATTTGCAGCCAATGAACTAGATGCAATTGTCACTACTTATTTTGGCGAGCGAAGTGTGGGACATACCCCAGTAGCAGCACTTAGTGACATTAGTCTCCAAAATGATCAATTCTTGGGATCTCAGAGTCAGGCAGAAGTATTACAAGTATCTAAAGTCGAAGACAGCGGTGCTGCTGGAACAATAAAAGAGACAGTGCAAAGTGAAGTGCAAAGAAAACTTGGGAGTGTAGTAAGTATAATACAGGACCTAGCAACCAAAACGAATGGATCAATTCCTCAAGCTATCAGGGAGCAGTTACAAGAGATTAATCAAGCAATGTCCTCTCAGAGCGATCAACCAGAAATAGAAAATGCTATTAAAGTAATTCAGGACATAATCGACACCGAGTTTGCTGTGGATTCTGGCTGGACTAAGGCTTGGTTTCAACGATGGAACAACTTGGAAAACATGCTATATGACCTTCAGAGATCAAATCATTAGCCATCTCACTCACTCAAAAATGGCGTATCTTTGCCAACTTTTTTGTGATACAAATAACTAAGTATTAATAAATAATAAAGGATAACTATGCCCACCAAAAAAACCACCAAAAAGAAACCACTAATTAGCAAAAAACAACAACAAGAATTTAAGGTCGAAGGTAAAAAAGTAGTAAGCAAGGTCAAAGAACTGATCAAAGAGGGGAATGTCAGAAAGATCACCGTCAAAGATAACAAGGGCAAGGTCATCATGTCTATCCCCGTCACAGTTGGTGTAGTCGGCGCGCTCCTCCTCCCCCCACTCGTCGTCCTCGGTGCCCTAGTCGCCATGATCTCAGAGTGCACGATTACTGTTGATCGAAAATAACCAGCTTACATCTCAATTGGTTAATTTGACTGTCTGCGCAGGCAGGGAATTTATGATTTGAGAATTTTCTTTGCGAGTCTCAGCGTAGTCCACCGCACGGCTTCTACTACACGATAGATCTTGTAGAGTAGGGGATTGGCGACATAATCCCACGTCCCTATGTACTCCACGTGCCTCGCTCCATATCCGGCCTTAAAGGTATGAAACCCATACCATGGGTCATTTTTGTCTGGGTCTGGTCCCAGCGCCCCCCACATATCCAGGGTATCGCACCCCCATTTTTTTGCTAGTTTTATCGCCTCCCACATCACCAGGTTATTGGCCATTACCTCGCGGTGTTCCCGCGTGCTAGCCCCATAGGGGTAGTAGAGCGTGTCTCCAAACTTAAACAGTACCCAGGTAGTGATCACTTGTCCCTCAAATTTAGCTACCATCAGGTGTGCAGTTAGCTTATCTGTTTCGACTTTTTTATTTCTGTTTTCTGATTTCCCCAGAATGCTCCACATCGTGGCGTGATATCTGGGGCCGTGTGCATAAAACCCCTGTCTCTTGGTTGTCTCTTCTGTTAGTTGTAAGTAACGCTCAAAATCCTCGGGTTTGTCCGAGAGCTCAACTGTCACTCCACGCTTTTGGGCCACCCGGATGTTGTACCGCGTTTTTTGTTTAAAAGAGGCCAGTAGCTCCTCCTCGCTCGGCGTCACATCCAACACAAAGTTATATTTGGTAAACAAGGACCTTCCTTCTACAAACCCGAGAGACTTTAGTTTTTCTTTTAACTTATCCCTTTCACCTTTTAGCTCAACCATCGGTTCGCACTTGATAAAAATACAGTTATTTTCTTTTGCAATTTTTCCTAGCATTGTTGCTTGCATGGGGCTAGGCTGGCTCCCTTTTGGGTAGTACCCAACTGTCCAGGGTGTGTGGGGGACGGGGTGGATCGTAATCTGCATCCCCTCTGTTCTCACTACTTTTACCCCAGTTGCCTCCCTAAACTCCCCCCACTCCCATGCTTGGAGCGGGTGGTTAGCTTGCTTATTCCAGTCTTTATTATCCACAACCATAGTCTAATTTTAGCATCTCAAACAAATACCAGTACTTTAAAAAAATCAAAATCTCAAATTACAAATCCAAAACAATAATTAAATGTTTATAAATTTTAATATTTAAACTTTATTGATTTGTTTGTTATTTGGTGCTTAGAATTTAGAATTTATATTTTATCTATTTAACAACTCATCAATACTCAAATTGCCTGACAAAAAATCATCTAAGGTCGAGTCGCTCAAACTATCGATCCTCACTCCAGTCTTCTTGGTTTTAAACTGTGCTCCGTGGCTCTCCCAAAAATCCTTCTCACTTTTACTCTTAACTGTGCCACTCCGTAGCTCGCTAGAGCGCAGGGTGGTTTGCCCTCCCAGCTCACTCCGTGTCGGACTGTGTCCCTCCGTAGCTTGCAAAAGCGAAGGGGGAATCTCGTCAATAAACCTAGACCTGGTCTGAAACCCGGTGTTGCCCCAGACTGTACGCTGCTTGGCATATGATAGATAGAGCTTTTCTTTTGCCCTAGTTATCCCGACATATGCAAGTCTACGCTCCTCCTCCATCTCCTCTAGCTCCATCAGCGCGCGGGAGTGGGGGAATAAACCCTCTTCCATCCCGATCAAAAAGACGATAGGAAATTCTAATCCCTTAGAGGCATGAAGAGTCATTAGAGTAACATTGCCCCCTGACCCCAACGAAGTCCCGCCTTGGCGGGCCGAAGTGGGTTTTTCGCCTGCGTAGTACTCCGCCTGCACTAGTGCCACGTTTTCGAGGAATGTGGGTAGGTCTGCAAACTCCTCAGCCACGACCTGCAGCTCCCTAATATTTTCGATCCGCGACAACTCCTCCGGATCATCCTCATCAAACTGCTCCAAATACTTTGATGTCTCCAGGATCATCCCTAGTAACTCCGCTGGCCGCGTGTTACTCACCTCGGCTTTTTCGCGGATCGCTAAGACCATCGCCAGCCTCCGTTTGCCCGCTTTTTCGGCCCGGGCGTAGCTTACTTTATCCTCTGGGTTTAAGAGGATTCGCAGATAGGCCAACAAATCTTTGATTTCTTTGCGCTCATAAAACTTGGTTCCTCCTACCAAAACGTAGGGGATCCCGCTCCTAATAAAACCTTCCTCAATCGCCCGGCTCTGCGCGTTGGTGCGGTAAAGGAGCGCCATCTCGCTCCACTCCCGTCCCTCGTTTCGATGTTTGTGGATCAACTCAACGATCCGGCTCGCTTCGTCGCTCCCCGAATAAGCTTCGATTAGGCCGATCATCTCGCCCGCTCCTGCCTCAGTCCACAGGGACAGGATCGGGTGGTTTTTGTTGTGTCCGATCACGGTGGTGGCGGCATCCAGGATGTTTTGGGTACTCCGATAGTTGCGCTCCAGCCTAATCTCAGTGAGGGTAGGGAAATCACTTTTGAGTTTGGTCATGTTGCGATAGTCCGCTCCCCGCCACCGATAGATCGATTGCGACGCATCCCCGACTACTGTTAGCTCCGCTTTGGCCGCCAAAAGTTTGGTCAACAGATACTGCGCCGTATTGGTATCTTGATACTCATCCACAAACACAGCCTTAAATAGGTCCTGATAGTTGTCTCTCACCCGCTCATTCTGCTGCAGTAGTTCGACAGTGAGGGAAAGCAGATCGTCAAAATCCACGGCCCGGTAGTTGCGCAAATATTTTTGGTACTTGGTATAGACTGCCGCCGCCGCTTCCTGAAACGGTCCCCGCGCCATGCTCTTGTAGTTGTCCGGAGTTACCAGCTCCTGTTTGGCGGAGCTGATCATGCCCATGATCGCTCTCGCCTTAAACCGCTTGGGATCCTGAGACAGCTCACCCTGGATCTGTTTGACCAAGTCCTCTTGATCTCCGTCATCGTAAATCACAAAATCATGGCCGATGCCCAGGCTCTCGCCGTGTCTGCGCAAAATCCGCGCCGACAACGAATGAAAAGTCCCAACGTTAGGTAGGGCAGTCCCCGCGACTTTTTTGACCCGCTCCTTCATCTCCCCGGCTGCCTTGTTGGTAAACGTCACTAGCAACAGTTGCTCCGGGCTCACGACACCCGAGTGCAAAAGGTGGGCGGCTTTGTAGGTGAGGGTTTTTGTCTTGCCGCTGCCTGCCCCGGCCAGGATTAGTAGGGGAGTGCCCAGGTGTTCTGCGGCTCTACGCTGCTCTTCATTTAACTCGTCGAGGTAGGTATGCATAAGGTACAATAGTACTACATATGAGTTTTATTGTCCTCGCCAATTTTAAATCTCACAAGGATAGTCACGAGGTCGAGTCTTGGCTCAAAGCTGTCGCACCAGTGGCTGGCCAGTGTAAAGACAAAATAACAACTATCGTTTCGCCATCTTTCGTCCATTTACCATTAACTATTAACTATAAACAAATAACAAGTTGTGCTCAGGACGTCTCTCCGTTCCCCCCCGGCGCCTACACTGGAGCGGTTAATGCCACTCAACTCAAAGAATATCTCGTCTCCTACTGTCTCATCGGCCACTCCGAGCGCAGGCGTTATTTCCACGAAACCGCAACCGATGTCTCCAACAAAGCTCGCATGCTCCACAGCGCTGGCATTACCCCGGTCATCTGTCTCGCGCGGGAGGATATCGAGCCTCAGTTTTCCGCCCTCGACGATGACCTCCAGGATCAATGTCTCTATTGTTTTGAGCCGCCCGCCGATATTGGTGGTACTGTCACTGCCCCCCTCGATCACATCAGCCAAACCACCGCCATGATCAAAAATTATGTCGACGCCCCCGTCCTCTACGGTGGCTCAGTAACCCCCGACAACATTGCCTCACTCCTGCCGCTAGCATTAGACGGCGTCTTGGTCGCCTCCGCCTCGCTCGATCCTGCTCACTTTAACCAAATTTTGTCTCAGGTAGCTCATGCGCGCTAAACTCCCGCTGTTTACTGCCATCTTGGCTGGTCTCGCTGCTTTAACTGGTGCCTGGTTTTATCAAAGTACCAGGGCGCAGGATTACGCCCGTGGCCTCACCCAGTCACCTGCGACCGTGCTTAACAGCACCGACGAGCGTACCAACGTCGCCTTGCTCGGCATCGGCGGTCAGGCGCACGAAGGCGGGGAGTTAACCGACAGTATCCTCATTGCCTCTATCCACCACCCGAGCAAAATCCCCACCTTAATCAGCATCCCCCGTGATATTTACCTAACCAGCGCCCGTGCCAAAATCAACTCGATCTACTACTACGGCGAACAAGCCGAGGCCGGCACCGGCCTAACCAAACTCCAATCTGCTCTGACCGAGGTCACGGGTCTGCCTATCCACTACAGCCTCCTCCTCGATTTTTCTGGCTTTATCAAAGCAATCGACGCTGTGGGGGGGATCACCGTCACAGTCGACCGTGCTTTTGACGATTACAAATACCCCATTCCCGGCAAAGAAAACGCCGAACCCGAGAGTGAGCGGTACGAGCACTTGCGGTTTGAGGCCGGCGCACAAAAAATGGACGGGGTCACTGCCCTCAAGTTTGTACGGTCTCGCCACGCTCTGGGGGACGAGGGGACAGATTTTGCCCGGAGTGCCAGACAGCAAAAAGTTATTAAAGCTTTTATTAGTAGTCTCATTTCGACCGACACCATTTTTAACACTGCTCGCATCACTACCCTCAGGTCAGCCCTTTCGAGCTCAATCAAAACCAACATTGAAGACTCCCTGCTCTCTTCTTTTACCAAACTAGGTCTCAGTCTCAACTTTGATTCGCTCCATAGCGTCTCTATCACGGATTTGTTATCTAATCCCAAAAACCTCGCTCCTTACGGCGGGGCCTGGGTCTTGATCCCGACCACTGACTGGCCCACCATCCACGCTTATGTTCAACAAAATCTTAACCCATAAACTCACGCTACCGCTCCTTCTCCTCCTTGGCCTAGCCCTCCGCACTTACGGGGTTGCCACCCCCGCGCAGCCTTACGACATTGGGACGTACCAAGCCTGGGCCACGCACTTGCTCGCGGTTGGCCCCCAAAACTTTTTTGGGAGTATCTGGTCAGACTACCTCCCGCTCCCCATCCTTACTTTTTCGCTCCCTCTCATGCTCGCCAACCTAACATCGCTCGACTTTGCCCTCGTTTTCAAAACCTTTCACACCCTGATCGAACTCGCCCTGATCCTAGGGCTTACTTTTCTGCACAAGCCCCCCCAACACCTCCGCTTTTTTCTGCTCCTTTTCCTCTCCCCCGCGCTCCTTGGCAACACTAGCTATTGGGGCCAGGTCGACTCCCTCCCCACCCTCCTGACCCTCCTCGCTCTCACCCTCTTGGTCGAATCACCCCTCCTCACCCCCAAACGGACTCTCCTTAGCGCGCTGCTCTATGGTCTAGCGGTTGCGTACAAACCCATCATGCTCCTCATCTCTCCCATCCTCTGGGTCGTCTCGATCAAGCGGGGTAGGTGGTGGCAGTTCCCCCTGATTTCTGGCACTACTTTTTTTCTCACCGCTCTACCTTTTGTCAAAGCCCCGTGGGAAGTCATAGGTTTTCTGTGGCATCGGGCTATTGAGCAAGCCGGGACCTATCCCTACTTGAGCATTAACGCCTGGAATCTCTGGACCCTCACCGGTAACACTGCTTGGCTCCCGGACCACCTCTCCGTCCTTGGTATTTCTGGCCGCACTTTTGGCTTGGCCGTCTTTTTCCTATCCTTTTTTACGCTCGCCAAATTCTGGAAAACTCAGCACTGGGCCCCCCGTCTAAGCTACCTCCTCTCCGCCCTGGTTCTTATCATCTTTTATACCTTTACGACGCGGATGCACGAGCGACACCTCCTTTTTGGGCTCCCTTTTTTGGCTGCCTCCACCCTCTTTGTCCCTCGCCTGCTTTGGTCCTACCTCCTCCTCACCCTCGCATATATTCTTAACCTTTATGGTGCCTTTGTCTGGGTCCTGCAAAATCAAGTATGGCCGTTCCCAACCTGGGTAATCCGGACAGTCAGCTACACCACGGTCCTCACAGTGCTTACCCTTTTTGTCCACACCATCTATCCTGGTCTTATCCTCCACCTCAAACTCTTAGCGCGCTCTCACCGAACCCTGCTCCTCATCCTTGGCCTTGCCTCACTCCTCCGGCTCGTCAACCTCTCCCATCCCCCCGCCTATATTTTTGACGAAGTCTACCACGGCTTTACAGCCAAAGAGTATCTGCACAACCACGTAGAAGCTTGGCAGTGGTGGACCACTCCCCCCGAAGGGGTTGCTTACGAATGGACTCATCCCCCGGTGGCCAAATACGGTATGGTCCTTGGGATGTTACTACTTGGGGAAGGGGAGCTAGGGTATCGCGTTGGCTCGGCCGTGATGGGAGTGCTCGGGATCCTGGGCCTTTACCTCTTTGTCTCTACTCTCACCAAAAACCAAAACCTTGCTCTCCTGTCGGCATTCTTGATGACGATCGAGGGGACTCACCTCGCCCAGTCCCGAGTTGCCATGAATGACACCTATATGCTCACTTTCTACCTTTGGTCCCTCGTGGCAGCCGTAAAATCCCGCTACAAACTCATGGCTGTCCTCTATGGGCTCGCTCTGGGGAGCAAGTGGAGCGCGCTCTATGGTGCTCTACCGTTGGCCTTGATCTACCTTCATTCGGCGGCGCTTAAACCAACCTTCACTTCTTTTGTCCGCCCCACTCTCTTTGCTCTTCGCTTAATCCTCATCACCCTCGCAGTCTACATCCTCACGTTTACCCCGTTTATTCTCGCAGGTCATACCTGGGCGCAGTGGTGGGAACTCCACCGTCAAATGTGGTACTACCACACCAACCTCGTGGCAACCCATGCCTACCAATCTACCCCCCTCCAGTGGGTTTTTGCGGCGCGGCCGGTCTGGTATTGGGTCGAATACGGTACGGGCGTGGTCAGTCACCTCTACGTTCACGCCAACCCCCTCATCCTTTGGCTCGGCCTCTTTGCGCTCGTTATGCAACTCCCGACAGTCCGCCGCTACCCCTCCTTTGTCCTCTACCTTTTGTACTTTATCTTTTTTGTCCCGTGGATTTTTTCGCCACGGATTATGTTCTACTACCACTACCTCCCGAGCGCTACTTTTTTGCTCCCGATCCTCGCAAGCTGGTTACTCACCCTCCCCAAAAAAATGATGTACTTATCCCTTTTTACTTTGACCCTCTCCCTCCTCCTCGTCTCCCCCATGCTCTACGGTTTTCCCCTCCCGAGTAGTTACTGGTCAACCTTTTTTACACTCTTCCCTAACTGGAAATAAAGCTTTGTCTCTCGTAGTCTAGAGGAGTAGTAGTCCGAGGGCACCTAAGATCAAGAAGACCACTCCCACTCCGATGGTACCGGCCGTGACTTCGAACACTCCAGCCTGAGGCAGTTCGGTTGGGACAGGGGAGGGTGGAACCACGATCTTGCCAGTTGCATCCAACTGCACGCTACAGCTATTCCGTTGTCCGTTCGACGAAAAGACTTCGGCGGTATTGGCAATCGAGGTGTTGGAGGCCACGTTAATCCTGGCGCGGATCGATCGCTGGGCTTGGGCTCCGGCCGCGAGGGTCCCAATATTACACGTTACGGTCCGAGTGGCACTGTCATACGTACAGTCTGAGTCGGCGTCGATAAAGGTGAGGTTAGACGAGAGGGTGTCCGTAATCTTGGTATCTGGGACACTCGCCCCCCCGTGGTTTTTGGCAATAACGCTATAGACAATCGTTGTCCCCGACGCTAAGGTCGAGGCGTCTGCCACCCGCGACTCTAGGTAATAGAAGCCCGCGCGGTTTCGCGAGTCGTCGGCGTATACCTCTTTGGTTACACAGTCCAGGTCAGCTGTTGCTGGGGTCGAGGGCGAGGGTGAGGGGAAGGTGGGGGGAGTCCCCGAAGGCGTGGCCGAAGGCGGAGTTGATCCGCACGCCACCTCAAAACTTAGTTCGCATTTGGCATTGGCCAGCGGCGCCACCTCATTGATCCCGATCGGCACTGGGGTGACCGACGGGTCACTCATGACTACTTGTGGGGTGGGGGTAGGGGATGGACGTTGGGTCGAGGGTTGTCTCACGAGGTAAATCACTCCCAGTGAGACCACAACAACTGCGAGGATCCCGACTACGATTAATAGTGTTTTTTTGAGTTGTGTAGTCATAGGTTGTTATTGTGTTGCTGCACTCCAGGTCGGGTCACAGGTTAGTGTTCCTTTTATTGTGCCACATGCTTGGCACTGTACCTTGTAGTTGCCACAGGAGGCAATCATGAGTTCGGCTGTAGTCGGCGTTGCGTTATTCAGGGCAATATACGCCCCACTATTTAGACTGTAGCGGAATTTGTAGGTCAAGTTAACTGCCCCAGCTGGCGTTGACGCTCCGGCACAGGTAAATGTGAGCCTGTCCCCAATTTTTGGCGCTGTTGTTGGTGTTCGAGTCAAGCTCTTACACATGAGGGTTGGGTCCGAGGTCAGCGTTGGTGTGCTCGGCTCAGGGGTCTCGTTATCACAGCCACAAGTTGAGCTATAGCTCGTGTGACCATTAGGTGTATCTACTTGCACTGTCCCACAGAAACAGCCCAAGTTACCGTTATACGAAAAGCCGTTAGTTTCAGTACACGCCCCTCCAGTGTACACAACTCCACCTTTACCTGCCTTTCCTTCTCTACAAATATATGATCCCGATCCAAAGTTAATAGTGCCCTTTCCCGTGTTACATAGCTCATTAGCCTTATTTAAAGTTTCTTGTCCATAAGGTTTGTACGCATTCTGAGAGTCTGCATCCATTGCCCAACTTGTGCAAACACCAGTTTCTCTGTCCGTACTCTTGCACTCGCAAGATACATTTTGTAGATTACCAATCTGAATAGTATAGCCCAACTCAATTGCTCGGTTATTGCAATTTCCCTGACTACCATCGTTAGACATACAAAACGCGTAAGGCTTCCCCCTACTATCGACACTCTCGCACCACTGCCCGCCGCTACCACTCTTTTCGCAAGCACTTTTACCAAGTCCCGAGACATCTTTTGAGGTCTCCTGTTTAATTCCTAGTTCCTTATTTCTTAAATCTTCCTCACGAATTAGGTTGCCATCATCATCAGTTACGACTGCATTAGGATCCCAGTCTGGGTTTCTAATTGTCTTCTCACCATCTTTAATAAATTTCGGGGTAAAAACAGCAGCTATCAGTGATTCGCCCGTAAACATCTGGTAAGACACAGCCCCAACCACTCCAAACAACAGAAAGAACCCAGCAATCAACCCCACCATTTTTAATCCCTTTTTCT
Source organism: uncultured Pseudomonadales bacterium (assembly GCA_964655755.1). Lineage (GTDB taxonomy): Bacteria > Patescibacteriota > Microgenomatia > UBA1400 > UBA12108 > GWF. The sequence continues at coordinate 11,643 of CAZZNJ010000009.1, forward strand.
TTGGCTTTTGGGTCGGAGTAGGCTCGGCACTAGTCATGCTCCCTACTATCGCCGGTGGGACATTGGCAGGTGGGACTTCGGCTGGTGGCGCAGCAGCCTCAGTCGCAACAACAGGTTCTACTGTCGGCGCGTTCGGGGCAAACGCAAGCGGCACATCCTCCCCCATCTTTATCGGAGGTTGTATCATCTCCTCCGGTTTGCTCTCGTCGCTTGCTTTGGTTGATATCGCAGGTTCGGTGCTCGGCATTGCTTGCGGCGCCTCCGCCACACTTTCCTCCGGCTTAACTAGCTCACTCGGCATTACCGCCGGCTCTGGCGTAGGCTCAGGTGTGGGTTCTGGTGCGGACTCTGGTGTTTTTGTAGGCTCGCTCGGAGTCATGGGTTCTGGGGTTGGGAGGGGAGCGGGCTCCGTTATTGTTGGGGTCGCAGTCACCGCAGGATCAGTCGCTGTCTCAGGGGTTGGTGGCGGGGTAGTCCCGCTTAGGGCCTGATCGATCAAATCTTGGGGATCGGTGGGAGGTGTTTGTGTATTTGGGTCAGTCATAGTCATGCACCTAAAGCGCTAATAGAAAAGCGCCTACCACCATAATGGCAAACCCCAGGGCTGCCGTCAATAGCGTAGGCGTGATCACCCCTGTAACTGGTACGCCACTATCAGTTGCGGGTATGTTGGTTCGCGGGGAAGGGGATGCGCCACTCGTCGTTGCACTCGCCGATGGTGTCGAGACAAACGCGGGTTCACTGGTCGTGCTCGTGGCCGTAACCGAAAAATTCCGCACAATCGTCTGTGGTTTGTCATCTTTGTCTTTGTACGAAACCGTTATTTTTTGTCGTCCCACCGTCAGGGCGATTGCCGGTGTCCAGCTCCAGTTCCCGCTGGTCGGGATCCGCAGGGTATCACTCACTGCTTTTTGTCCTGTAATTGCGATCTGAATCTCCGCGTTAGCTACCCCGGTCCCCCGAAACTCGGGTTTAGTGGTTGCTAGCACTTCGCCTTCGACTGCCGGATTAGTTAGGGTATAGGTACCCGTAGTCACGGCGTTAACCTCTGGGTTAGCCAGCGGCTCAACGTTAAAGATCTCCACGGGCTGCGCCACTGGTTGTTCAGTAGTCTCCACTTGGGCTACGGCCGCCGGACTAGGTTCTTGTTGTTGGACTGGTGCCCGATAATCGGCATTTTGTCCGAGTGCAATCGTTGGCACTGGGGCAATGTTGGTCGTCGACACGCTCACTTGTGAGGTAGCTACCCCATTGTCTAACAACAACGAGACCACCGTGGCCGCTGGGTCATAGCTCACATAACTCCGCATATCCGCACTGCGGATAGTCGACAATGGGACACTATACGATCCCCGCGAGCTTAGGGTCACCGACGCCGGCTGGGCATCTGGTAGCGTAATATAAACTAAGGTATCTTCGCTCCCCCCACTAACATCACCGTACAGGCTCCTCGCGGCCGGCACACTCGCAATCGTGGTGCCCGTCGTTGTGGTATAGACGCTCCCGTTGTTATCGAACCGCTGCAATTTTTCGCCAGACAAAATCCTAAATGCGTAGTTTGTCCCAGGCTGCAAATCCGTAACGGTTATGTGATGGGTCCGCCCCACATAGGTTTCGCCGCGGTCGTCTCCCCGCTGTTTTTCTAACTTTTCTCCGACTCCACCGTACTCGATCCGCCCCACCGTGGGGACCTCTGTCTTCCACGACACACTAAATTTGTTATCTGCGACGTTAGTTATTTTTATCGCTTGCGGGGTAACTCCTGCTTGTTGTTTCCCGATGCCTTTTTGTTGCCAAAACCAAAACCAGACTCCCCCAAAAATTAGGATTAACAAAGCCACTAGGGTCGGGATCTTTTTGCCAAGCATAAAATTAGCCAGTACAGTATAGTTTCATGCTACCATATTTACTCATTCGCTACCTCCGCAGATTCGCTCGCTTCTTCGACCACCTCAACCTCTTCGCTAACCTCTAACTCCCCGCTCGCCGTCGCAGGGCTCGGTGGCTCAAATGACAGCTCACTCAACGACTCCCGCCCCACTATTTCGTCAAAGACCTCTTGGTCAAGACTTGGTTTGATCGCCTCACGCAGACCCGCATCCACGGTCACTTCGGCCGGCGTCGTCAGCGAGAGATAGATGCTCACCAACAACCACAGCACCGCTGTCATCATGGTCAAAACTGCGATATGCAAATAAGTCCGCTTTACCATCACCATGGTCCGGTGTGACATATTACCTCTTCCTTTCTTCAGGGAAAACTTTTTTTATCGCCCCCGGGTCTGCGAGATAATAGACTTCTCCACTAATCGTCATACTCAGTGAGCCTGACCCAGCTTCGTTGGCTTTTGTGCCATCGCGCAGGATCGCCACGCTCTCAATCGAGGTGAGGCGAATGGTGCTGGCAAGCCGCGTCAGGAAGGCATTAATCTGGGGGTAAGCCCCGTTTATCCTAATCGTGATCCGCGAGGCAATGACTTCTTGCTTTTTGTTCTCGGCATAAGCGTTAATTAGGCGGGATGAGAGGAGTGACTCCCCCAAAGTAAACGACTCTAATCTCGTGCCTGTATTTTGGGCCAAGGCCTCTAGGTTATAAGCCAGTTTTTCGTAACTCATCCCTTCACCCGGAATGCTTTCTTCGATTTTTGGTAACTGCGGCTTGATTTTTTCGAGCAGTGTCGAGGCCGTGGTGAGGGCCTGTACTTTTGTCTCGAGCAGAGTTAGGGTTTTGCGTGACTCCTCAATTTCACTTTGTAGTTTGGTAATCGTTACGAGCGTTGGCCTAATGGCAAACATGATAAAGAATGCCGTTATCAACAGGGCTAGGACTACCCCCAACGACACTTGGACAGACGGCAATCGGTAATACCGCATCAAGTCTAGTCGGAGGCGTCGGTTGTTGTTCATTTTTTTGTTTCCGTCGCTTGGTTCATACTAATTTCAAACTGCATCTGGGCGTTGGCTACCCCGCCATCTTGGATCCGGGACACCGAGATACTGCTATAGCGCGGGTCGTTTTGTAGTGCCGTCAACAACTGGCTAAAGCCTGGCAGCGAGCGGCTGTAGGCCGTGATTATGGTCGACTTTGGGCTGACTGTCAGTTTTTCGTACCATACGTCCTGCGGGGTGATTTGGCTGAGGGTCAAAAATTCGTTGGTTATGATCTTTTGTTGGCTTATCACTACCTTGGCAGTATCTAGTCGTTTTTGTGTCAACACAAAATCTCTTTCGATCTGTTCATACGACTTGATGACGGCCACGTTCTTGGCGATCGATTTTTTGAGATCTGTTAGTTCGCGATCCAAGGAAAAGCGCCACAAAAACGCCCCCATCACGATTAACTGCGTAATAATGACCGCCCATTTTCCAAAAATCAAAAGCCACGCCAAAACAATCCCGATCTGACTACTCTCAAACGAATCTTTTGGTAATAAGTTGATCGCCCGACGACGACCAAAAAAAGCGGGCAGCTGCATGACTCCAGTGTAACACTAAATGCTTATTTCTTGCCAAAAACGGGCAATCCCCGCCCTTTGCTGAGCTTTACCAACCGTGACTTGAGGCGTGATGCCGTGCGTTTGGGAACCAGGCTTTTCTTTACTGCTCGATCAACAGCCTTATAAAAATTACTGATACTCGCGAGTGTGGGGTTGCTACGCGCTGCCTTTAGAGTACTTTTGACCTGTCCCTTAATCGGGGCATTAACGATCAAACGCTTCTTGTCGACTCGCTGTTTTTTTATGGCTGATTTGGTGATTGGCATATGTGCGGTAGTATACCAAGCAGGCGTCAAAAAAACAATGGACTTTTCACTTTGCACTTTACACTTTAAACTAACCCTATATGTTCAAACGTCTCATTAATAATGGCCGAACCCTTTTTCTCAAAGAAAACAGCTCCATCCTCTCAGCCGCCACGGTCATTATGGGCGCCTCGCTCGCTTCGGCGCTCCTTGGCCTAATCCGCACCCGCTTGCTCATTACCTATTTTTACAACGACACTGCCGTCCTCGATGTTTTTTGGGCGGCTTTTCGGCTCCCTGACATGGTTTTTCAAATTATTATTGTCGGGGCGCTCTCCTCCGCCTTTATTCCGGTTTTTTCCAAATATCTCGGCAACAAACGTGAGAGCAACGCCCTCGCTAGCTCCATGATTAACGCCATTATGTTGGTCATGCTCACCCTCACCCTTTTGCTTATTATTTTTGCTCGCCCTCTTAGTGGGGTGATAGCTGGTGGTTTTGACAGCCAGCAACTCGACCTCATGGCCAACCTAACCCGCATCATGGCGGCGGCCCAGCTGTTTTTTGGCTTTTCCTCATTCTTAACGGGGATCATCCAGTCGCACCAGCGCTTTTTGATCCCCGCACTCTCACCCATCCTCTACAACCTTGGGATAATTATTGGGATCATTGCCCTGGGTCCCTCCTTGGGGATCTATGGTCCCGCCCTCGGGGTGGTCCTCGGCGCCATTCTCCACCTCCTGGCCCAGCTCCCCTTAGCCCGCCAACTCGGCTTCCGCTACCTCCCGACTATCTCCCCCAAAACTCCGGCGGTTTCGGAGATGTTGCGGCTCATGGGTCCCCGCACCCTCACCCTTTCGCTGACTCAGATCGAAGCCACCATCATTGTTACCTTTTCGTCTTGGCTCAACACCGGTACCGTCACCCTAATGGCGATCGCCCAACAGCTCTCTGCCATGCCAGTCCGCCTCGTTGGGGTGCCGATCGGCCAGGCTTCACTCCCATTTTTTGCCAAAAATGCCACAAGCAAAGAAAAAAGCGATCTCTCCACCATGGTTAACCACACCATTCTCGAAATGCTCTACCTCGCGCTACCAATCTCGGCGATCGTCTTGGTATTGCGGATCCCGCTCGTGCGCCTAGCTTATGGGGCCGACTCTTTTCCCTGGGCCGAAACCGTCCTCACTGGCAAACTCGTGGCCATCCTGGCCCTCAGTATCGCTGCTCGCTCCCTAACCCACGTTGTTGTCCGAGTCTTTTATGCCCTCCACAACACTACCGTCCCGCTCGTGGTCAACCTCCTCTCAACTCTTATTAACGTGAGCGTTAGCTACTATTTTTTGTTTGTCGCCCAGGCCGGCATCCTGGGGATGGCTTTTGCGATCACGCTCGCAAGCCTCTTGGAGACGATTGTCCTAACTTCGATTCTTTATGGCTACGCCAAGTTTTCGCTGCGCGACCTACTTTTTCCGCTTAGCAAGATCCTCCTATCCACGGTTGTGACTGGTTTTGCTCTCTGGGTCCCGCTCCGCGTGCTCGACCGCATGGTTTTTGACACTACCCGTACTGTCCCGCTCATTATGCTCACCCTGTCGGTCGGCCTAATCGGGATTGGGGTCTACCTCACCCTCTCCTATTTCCTCAAGATCCGCGAGCTAACCGTCTTTATTGCGCTCGTCGAAAAAATTGGCAATTGGCACAAGGCACTGTCCGAGAGCAAAGAAACCCTCGATTCAGATGACAGTTCGGTTTAGTCTAGAGCATCCGTTATAATAAGCATGTCTTGTTTATTATTTTGAATTTCTAATTTGTTTAGGATTTCGAATTTAGAATTTAGGATTTAATAAAATTTATGATGAATATCAGAAATTTCTGTATCATCGCTCACATCGATCACGGCAAAACTACCCTAACCGATCGCTTGCTCGAAGAAACGGGGACAGTCGCCCTGGGCGGCTCGGCTCGGCTGATGGATAGTAACCCGATCGAGATCGAGCGGGGGATCACGATTAAGCTCGCCCCCGTCCGCATGAACTATAAACTATTAACCATTAACTATGAACTAAACTTGATCGATACTCCCGGCCACGTGGATTTTAGTTACGAAGTCAGCCGCGCCCTCTACGCTTGCGAAGGCGCCGTGCTCGTGGTCGACGCCACCAAGGGGATTCAGGCCCAGACCCTAGCCAACTACGACAAAGCCAAAGCCGCTGGCTTAACCATTATCCCTGTCCTGAACAAAATCGATATGCCTGCTGCCGAACCCGATCGGGTCGAGGCCGAGCTCATCGATAACCTAGGTTTTCAAAAAGCCGAAATCCTCCGAGTCTCCGCCAAAAGCGGCGAGGGCGTGCCTGCCTTGCTCGAGGCGATCGTCGCTCGCGTTCCCGCACCAACGATGAGCCATGAGCCATCAACTACCAACCAACTCAGAGGTTTTATCTTTAATAGTACCTTCGACACCCACAAAGGCGTCATTGCTTTTGTCAAAGTCTTAGAAGGGGAGATTAACAAGCAAAACCGGGACAACCTCTATCTCTACGCTACCGAGGAAAAATTTTCTCCCCTAGACCTCGGTTATTTTGCCCCGCTCATGAAAAGCGCTGAAACGATCAAAGCCGGGGAGGTAGGCTTTATCGCAACCGGCCACAAAGATATTAAGGCAATCACCATCGGTGATACCGTCACTACCGTAGGCTCCAAAATTACCCCAGTTCCTGGGTACCAAAAACCCCAACCCATGGTCTTTATGGATCTCTATCCAATCGACGCAGACGATTATCGTGATTTTGTCGATGCCATGGGCAAACTCACCCTCTCCGATTCTGCCCTCACTTACCACGCCGCCAGCTCTCCCGCCCTCGGCCACGGCTTTCGCGTTGGCTTTTTGGGCATCCTCCATGCCGAGATCGTGACCGAACGCCTCCATCGCGAGTTCGAAGTTTCGGTTGTTAACACCAGCCCCTCCGTCCCTTACCACATGACGCTAAAAAATGGTGAAAAACTCGAGATCAGCTCCCCGGCCGACTGGCCCCGGCCCGAGGTAATCGAGAGTGTGGAGGAGCCCGTGGTTGAGCTAACTATCTATACCCCCGAACAATATGTGGGTGGCATCATGGAGCTCACCCAGAACAAACGGGCCGAATTTATCGACATGCAGTATATCAGCTCTCGGGTTAAGCTCAGCTATCTTATGCCTCTGGCCGAGTTAATTACCAACTTTTACGACCGCCTCAAATCGGTTAGCTCTGGCTACGCGAGCGTGAGCTACGAACACGCTGGGTACCAAGCGATCGATGTCGTCAAAGTCGACATCCTCCTAAACGGCGAGGCCGCCGAAGCCCTAAGTTTTATTGCTCCCAGGTATCAGGCCGAGGGGAGGGGACGGATCTTGGTGGACAAGCTCAAAGACGTTATCCCCCGCGCCCAGATTGAGATCGCAATCCAAGCTGCCATTGGCGGCAAAATCATTGCGCGCAGCACCATCAGGGCCTATCGCAAAGATGTCGAGGCCAAACTCCATGGAGGTGACATGACGCGTAATCGCAAACTCCTCGACAAACAAAAGAAGGGTAAAAAGAAAATGAAAATGCTCGGCCGGGTCGAGGTCCCCCAATCAGCCTTTACTGAGGTTTTGAAAATCTAGCTTGTGCTGAGCAAGCCGAAGTATTGACAACACCCTAGCACTCTCGTTATCATAGTGCTAATAGCTTACAACTCACCATGAGCTATGAGCTATTAACTATTTACTGCACCGGAGGTGCTACATGAAGCCACTTAGTCCACGTCAGATCAGTATTATCAAAGCTATTGTCGAAGAATACACCAGTACCGGCGAGGCCGTGGGTAGCGAGACGCTCGATAAAAAATATAACCTCGGTGTTTCGCCCGCCACCATTCGCAACGAAATGGTCCGGCTCGAAGACCTGGGGTACCTCAAGCAGCCCCACACCAGCGCCGGCCGTGTCCCAACCCCCGTCGCCCTCAAACTCTATGTTTCTGAACTCATGAGCGAGCACGACCTCCCCGTGACCGAGGAGGTTAGTGTCAAGGAGCGGATCTGGGATCACCGCATGCAGCTCGATCGCCTTCTTCAGGAGGCCGCTCGCGTTCTTTCCGAAAAAACTGGCACCATCGGCTTTGCTACCACCGGCGACGGCATCATCTATAGTAGTGGCTACTCTAACCTCCTCTCCCTTCCCGAGTTCTACGATATCGACGTCATGCGCCAGGTCCTCTCGATCGTCGAGGACTCGCGTGCCATGGAGAGTATCTTTGCCAAAACCATCGATACGCAGCCCCTCCACATCGTCGTGGGGGATGAGTTTGGTAACGAATATCTCTACCCCTGCGCCATGGCTTACATCGATTGGAACGCCGGCAAAATGCGGGGCCACGTTGGTGTCCTCGGCCCTGCTCGCCTCAACTACCCCTACGTTATGCCGATGCTTAGGCACATGAGTAGTCTACTCGACGAAATATCCGCTAGCTGGAACTAAACTATGACCTCAACCAAACCCAAGCATAAACCAGATCCGCAACTCGACGACCTAAAAGCCAAGTTGGCGCGTGCCCTCGCCGATTATGCCAACCTCGAAAAAAGGTTTGAGCGCGACAGTTCTAGCATCATCAAATTTGCCAATAGCAATCTCTTAGGTCGCCTCCTCGAGGTTAGAGACCACCTCGGCATGGCTGCCGCCAACGGCGACACCTCCCTCAAAATGATCCTCGCCACTTTTGATAAAGTCTTGACGGATGAGGGGGTAACCGAAGTAAAGGTCGATGGTATGTACGATCCCGCTACCATGGAATGCCACGAGACCGTCCCCGGCGAAAAAGATCGAGTTGTCTCTGTCCAATCTCGCGGCTATTTGCTGCACGGCAAACTTTTGCGCGCTGCTCGCGTCACGGTTGGCAACGGCCAACCTTCAACAAGTTAATTAAAAATACTATGTACTATGTACCATGTACCATGTACAAAATAATAAGGAGTCAAAATGACTAACACAGGCAAAACAATTGGCATCGATCTCGGTACCACCAATAGCTGTATTGCGGTTATGGAAGGGGGCAAAGCCAAGGTAATCCCTAGTGCCGAGGGTGGTAACACCATCCCTAGTATCGTCGAACCAGTCAAAAACCTGGTCGGCCAGGTCGCCAAAAACCAAATGGTCCTAAACAGCAAAAACACCATCTTTAGCGTCAAGCGCCTAATGGGTCGCAAGATGAGCGACAGCATGGTCAAAGACACCATCAAAAAAGTTCCCTACGAAGTGGCTGCCGGCAAAGACGACATGGCTGGCGTCAAAGTGGACGGCAAAGTCTACACCCCTCAGGAGATTAGCGCCAAGATCTTAAGCAAAATCAAAGCCGATGCCGAGAGCTATCTTGGTACCAAAGTCGACTCCGCCGTCATCACTGTTCCCGCCTATTTTGACGACTCTCAAAGGCAGGCTACCATGCAAGCCGGCAAAATCGCGGGGCTAGAGGTCAAGCGGATCGTCAACGAGCCGACCGCCGCCGCTCTCGCCTACGGCCTTGATAAAAAGAAATCCGGCAAAATCGCCGTCTACGACCTCGGGGGAGGCACTTTTGATATTAGTATTCTCGAGATTGGCGACGGCGTCTTCGAAGTCAAAGCCACCAATGGTGACACCTTCCTCGGTGGTGACGACTTTAACCACAAGCTCGTTGACTACATTGTCGCCGAGTTCAAAAAAGCCAATGGGGTCGATCTCAGTAGCGACAAGCAAGCCCTGCAGCGCATTCGTGATGCGGCCGAAAAAGCTAAGATCGAGCTTTCTAGTAGTAGTAGCGCCGAGATCAACCAGCCCTTTATTACCCAGGGCAAAGATGGTACCCCCCTCCACCTCACCATGACCATCACCCGCGCCAAACTCGAGGAGTTGGTCGATGATCTCATCAAAAAGACCATTGAGCCCGTCAAAAAATGTCTGGCCGATGCCAAACTCAAAGCTAGCGATATCAACGAAGTCGTCTTAGTCGGTGGCCAGACCCGCATGCCCGCGGTGCAAAAAGCGGTCGCCGACTTTTTTGGTCGTGAGCCCCACAAAGGGGTCAACCCCGATGAGGTCGTGGCCGTTGGTGCTGCAATCCAAGCTGGGATCTTGGGTGGCGAAGTCAACGACGTTCTACTCCTAGACGTTACCCCCCTCACCCTCGGTATCGAGACTATGGGCAGTGTCAGGACCCCTCTTATCGAGCGAAACACCACCGTCCCGACCAGCAAGAGCCAGGTCTTTAGTACCGCCAGCGACAACCAACCCCAGGTCGAGATCAATGTCCTGCAGGGCGAGCGTCCCATGGCTGCCGACAACAAGAGTCTCGGTCGCTTTGTCCTCGACGGTATCGCCCCCGCGCCTCGCGGTGTCCCCCAGATCGAGGTCACTTTTGACATCGACGCTTCCGGCATCCTCCACGTGAGCGCCAAAGACAAGGGGACTGGTAAAGAGCAAAAGATCTCGATTCAAAACGCCACCAACTTGAGTGACGACGAGATCGAGAAGATGAAAAAAGAAGCCGAGCTCCATGCCGAAGAGGATAAAAAGAAAAAAGAGCTCGTCGAAAAGAAGAACGAGGCAGATAGCCTCATCTTCCAGACCGAAAAGACGCTCAAAGACGCTGGTGACAAAATCACTGCGGATGAGAAAAAAGAGATCGAAGAAGCAGTCAAAGCTCTCAAAGAGGCCAAAGACAAAGAAGATGCGACTGTCGAATCTATCGACGAGGCTTTCAAAAAAGCCTCCGAATCTCTCTCTAAATACGGCGAGCGACTATATAAGTCGAGCGCTAGCGAAGATCCCGCCAACGGCGGGAGCGCACCCGCTGGTGATGCCAAAAAAGACGAACCCAAAAACGGCGACAAACCTGAAGAAGGCGAGGTCGTCGACGAAGGCGGCGATAAGAAATAAGAATTACTAAACCTTAAAAGCCCCCGCAAGGGGGCTTTTACTATTTACTTAGTGAGTATAATTCTGATTATGTATACCCACGAGCAAGTTTATGCAGTCTGCAACACTTGTCTGTTAGAATTTTTTGCAGAAATAATTTGGTACGCTGATCAATTTTTTCCTCCTCACCTTGTTACACCTAACGAGTTGTACACGTTAATATTTTCCCACCATCTAAAGCACACAGAGCGGACACATAATATTTTTGATCTATTTAAAGAAAAACCTGATATCGAAATACTAAAACCATATTATCTACAATCACTAAGGCCCCCAGCATATGGAACAATTGTTGTTGCTGCAGATGCTAGGCCAAACTTTCAATTTAGCGATGAAAATATAATCAGGAAAAAATTCGGAAAAACTAAGTGGTAATAGAGTTTCAATTCTAAACTTACTTTAGACTCTCAAAATATTTCGCCAACCCATCATCTTTTACATCCTCAATCACTATGTCCGCCGCCGCTTTCAAATCAGGCACTGCATTTCCCATCGCTACTTTTGTCCCAACAGCATTAAATAAGTGCAAGTCATTATGGCCATCACCTATTCCGATTGAGTTTGACTTATCAACGCCGAGACGACTCAGCAGCTCATTTATTGCATGCTCTTTCGTAGCTTGTTCATTAACTATGTGTAGGTCACGACAACCAGGTTTCTGTGCAACCACCATGACACACGTCACACCGTCGATTTTCTCGATCTCCCCATGGAGTTGAATAGCTAACTCATCAGGGACAAAACTCTGCGACATCCAGTTAACCCTTTGAGTAATGTCAAAATCTTTTGGTAGGACTCCACCATTAAAGTAGTCGTCCTCAGTATAGTCATTAAATATTAGTCGTTGCTCACCGTTAGTTTTGAACACTTCAATCACTTTTTCTAGAGCTTGAGGAGTGATATCTTTTTGCCAAACTACTTCTCCCGTGGTTGGGTCACAAATCTGAGTTCCTCCAGAGACAATGCATAAATCCTTTAGATTAAGTCCTTGTATAATATCTTTAGCAAATGTCCAACACCTACCAGTCGCCGCACACAAAAAATATTTTGCTTCTAGTTCCTTTACTACATTAACAAGCTTAACACTAGGTAGCTTCTGCGTAGGAGAATCAATTGCCGTACCATCGAGGTCAAAAATAATCGCATTGGATTTCATACAAATGGATTATAATCCAATAATCCTTATGCACAACCACGCCGACTCTGATTACACTTGTCCCATCTGTCTCGGTGTTAATGGGGTAGAGAGCGATGGAACACTGCTCAGACTCCAAGATATTGTCCATATCGACGAGACAGTAACAGTCTTTATCAATTCCTTTTGGATCAAAAATAACCCTGGCCACGTGATCATAGTCCCGAACGAGCATTACGAAAATATCTACGATCTCCCGGAGAGTGTGTCTGCACATATTATGGCTATCGCCAAAAAAATCTCGATCGCTATGAAAAAATCCTATGACTGCGATGGGATAACTCTCTTACAAAACAACGAGCCAGCAGGCGGTCAACACGCCTTCCATTATCACCTCCACATCTTCCCTCGTTATGACAACGATGAGCTCCATCCGAATATGCACGACAAACACCTCGCCGATCCAGCTAAGCGACTAGAGTATGCCGAAAAACTGCGAGGTGCAATATGAAGGCAATCCTTTATCTCCACGGCGGAGGTCATGCCGATCATAATCGCTACAATTCTCTAATTGAGCACTTTTCGTCTGTTGGAATAATCGGTCACGCCTTTGATCATCATGCTACAACGCTCGCAGGTAGGTTAGCTGAGGCAGAGCAACAACTAGCATTACTAAAATCACAGCAGCATCTCGAAGATCACAATATATTCGTCTGGGGTAGTAGTATGGGTGGTCATATAGCAGCTAGGCTAACCAGGACTCATCCAGATCTCGCTGGCGTAATCCTCCAGTCTGCTGCTGCCTACTCCCAAGCTGCCGAACATATCCCCTTTGGTCCTGACTTCACTGCCGAACTTCGCCGCAAGGGGAGTTGGCAAGACACAGACACTTTTGTTGATTTGGATAACTACATTGGCAAGGTTTTGGTGATGTATGGTGAGCACGACGACGTTATCCCCAAGGGAGTAATCGCACACTACACAGCGAGAGCAGTCAAAAATGGCGAATCACATATCATCATCGGGGTAGGCCACTCTCTCCTGCGCCCCAGCACCCCAACAGAACAAAACGCATGGGAACAAATGTACAACCTTGCTCTAAAGTTTATTCAGTCTTAGTGTCGCACAGCTAGCATGCGCGACACTACTATGTGCTGGCAATTAGCAGCTACAGCTCCCCCCACAATCACAAGTTCCACAACCACAACCAGTATTTTGTTTGATCATTTGTCTTCACCTCCTTTCGCGCTATGGGCGATCTGCCCGAGTACATTACAACAGTAAGTACAGTCTTCATGGTTGTCACAGTCGCAGATTGAGACTTTTAGGTTTTCTAGTTTAGACTTTAGTTTGGTGAGCTGTGAGATCTTCTCCTTTAGTATCTCCACGTAGTTTTTTATCTCTTTAGCTAAATACTCTTGGTTATGCTCGCATCCTCCCTCATCACATCCAATCATTAGTTTTTTGATCTCAGGGATCGGGAGGCCGAGGTCCCGCACTGTCTTAATAATGCTTAATTCCTCTACCATTAACCTGGGGTAGCTACGGTAGCCGTTATCTGTGCGCTCGGCAGGCTTGATTAACCCTATTTCCTCGTAGAACCTAATTGTCTTGGTACTTAGTCCCGTCTCCTTGGCTAGCTGTCCGATCGTTAAGCTCCTGTTCATATTGGCACTATATACATTCCAGTTACTGTAATGTCAAACCCACCTTGACTCATGATCTATAAATTGGATAAAATCAAATCCCAGGGGGCAAATTGAACCTGGGACATACCAAACAAGTAAAAATCTGGGAGAACCCGCGAGGGTTCTTTTTTTATGTCTGAACGGGAAGATTTTTTCCACAATCTCCCAGTCAGAAAAGCACAAGTTCGTACCGGGTACTGCGAACCACCCGAGGGCGATCTCCACAACAGCGTCGTGGTCCACCTGGACGATGACTGTCGTGCATGTGCGACCCTCCTGTGTCACATGTTTAGGGCAGTAGTCGACGCCGACGGCAATATTATTGGGCGTATTTTCCAACCCCACGCCCCAGAGTATTGACTTTCTTGCTAAACTGTTTTTATGTCTAACAGGAATCACCTAGAGTTACTCAATGATCCAAGACTCACGCTCTCACCCGAAGAGTATGTCGCTCTCTCTCTGATGAAACCAAAAGAAATGACCACACTTGTTGAATATCTCCTGCAAAACGGTTTTTTTGGAGTAGACTGCGACCATGGTCCTGAGCCGGAACTAACACACTTCTATGAGAAACTGTGTGCTTTGCCTGATAGAGATCATGCAATATATAACTAAGTCTATAAACCAAGATTATCCCAAAGTAGTCGTCGGTTGCTTTATTCGTAATTCAAAAGGAGAGATTTCATTAGTCAAATCGTACAAATGGGCAGGGTTATGGGTGGTCATGGGCGGACACATTGAGTGGGGAGAACCCATAGCAGGGGCGGTAGTGCGCGAAGCAAAAGAAGAAGTCGGACTTAATGTTAAGTTTGATCGAGTCATCGAAGTTGCGGAGTTTATTAACGACCCAGCTTTTCATAAATCCAAGCACTTTATTGCCCTACAGTGTGAGTGTCACGTCGAAGGGGAGGACCTCCCCAAAGTTGATAACGACGAAATCCAAGAAGCTAAATGGTTTAGCCTAAATGATGCACTGCTACTCCCCAATCTCCTCCCAGCAACCCTAAACACTATACGCAAACTACACTTGCATAATCACAACACGATCGTATAATCCGCACAATGACAGAGCTCGTTAAAGTCTTTCATGGAACTAAAGCAGTTCGTGCTGCCCTTGATATTTCTAAACTAAATTCAGATTTATACCACGCCCACCGGATAGGTAACCCCACGCCAAATCTCTCAACTTTATTAGAGGATGCCTGGGCTTATGCATCTGATGGAGTGATTCTAGAGTTTGCAGTCCCTCTACACATGATTTTCGTAAATACCTAGCTGATCCACTTCGTTTTATAAGACCCACTGATATTGCTGCTCCAAAAAGATGGCCTCAAGATCTGGTTATTACTGTATTACCCTGTGTCTACTTTAAGCAATTACACATATCTCCATAATTTTGTTAGTTACATAGCTACGACGCATAGTATTTTTAATATATTTCCGCTCTAATCAGTATGTAAGGTGGGTATACTTACTGAACAGGAAATGAAAGCGCTCAGAGGCACACTAGGTTTGAGTGGGTTTGATGTTTATCGTCAAGCAATTATTCTTGGTAAATTCAAAGAACTAAATTTCTTACTTCATGGGTTACTCGCACGTACTCAAGCTGCTGAAGGTGACCCACGTGGTAGACTAGTCAGCAATATTACCAGTGCGATGTCTCTAGGTAATGTGTGGGAACTCTCCACTCGTCCTGATCACTTAGAATTACTAAACGAAGTAGCTAGACACGCTTTGACTATAAATTTAGCTGAATTGAAGAGTGCTTAGCACTCTCCCTTGTCATCTGCTACAGTAGTCTTTATAATCCTCCTATATGGCAACCAAACGCGACTACTACGAGATCCTCGGGGTCTCCCGCTCGGCGACTGAGTCTGAGCTCAAAAGTGCCTACCGCAAGCTCGCCCTCAAATGGCATCCAGACAGAAACAAAGAAAAAGACGCCGAAGCCAAGTTTAAGGAGATCAACGAAGCCTACGAAGTCCTAAGCAACCATGACAAGCGGGCCAAGTACGACCAGTTTGGTCACTCAGCCTTTGACCCATCCGCTGGTTTTGGCGGTTTTGGGGGTGGGCAGTCTTACCGCTCTGGGCCCTTTACCTACACCTATACTACCGGCGGCGGATTTGAGGACCTGTTTGGGAGCCAGGGGCAGGGCTTCCAGGATCCCTTTAACATTTTTGAATCATTTTTTGGTGGGACCAACCCCTTTGGTGGGTCATACCGCCCCAAACCCCACTACAGTCTCACGATCGACTTTATGGACGCCGTTCGTGGCGTCGAAAAGAGCTTTGTTCACGAAGGCAAGACCTTTACAGTCAAAATCCCTGCTGGTGCCGACGACGGTACCCGCATCCGTTACAACGAATTTGACGTGAGTCTTAGTGTCAAAGACCATCCCCAGTTTCGCCGGGAGGGGAGCGACATTTATCTCCTCCACGAGATCCCGCTCACCTTGGCGCTCCTGGGCGGGGAGACCACCATCCCCACGCTCGATGGTGATCTAACAATCAAAATCAGACCCGGTACTCAGCCGAGCACCACCATCCGCCTGAGCGGCAAGGGGATAAAGCACTTGCGCAGTAGCGCCAGAGGCGACTTTTACATCAAACTCAAAGTGATGTTACCCGAAAAACTCAGCCGCAAAGCCCGGGAGCTTGTACAACAGCTCGCCAGCGCGCTATAGTAAGGTAATGGACACTCCACTCGAACCTACTCTCACCCCCGAACTCCCGGTGAACCCACCCAAAAAACTCTCCCCCTTTGTTCCCATGCTCATAGGCATTGTTGTTGTTGTTCTTGTTTCGACTGTGCTCGCCGGCTTGTACTATTTTGCGCGGCTCAAACAAGAGGTCGCTAGTACTCTCCCCACCCCCACCCCAAGCGCCCTCCCGAGCCCTTCTCCTACGCTCTCGCCCACTGCTACTCCCATCTCCTCACCCACAACCTCCTCCAAACCCACCCCCAAACCCACCCTTAAGGCTTCACCCACCCCCACCTCTACCCCCGCTCCGACTCCCACCCCCACGACCACCGACATTCGTTTTGGCAACCCGAGCGCGCATATCAAACAAACCTACGACGACGGTTCTGGCGTTGGGCGGGTGATCAACCGGGAGTTTAGTAGCATCCAAGTCGGGGAGTTTGACGAAGTCAAAGCTGTCTGGTCACCCAAAGTTACGGTCTGTTTCCACGTCGTAAGCAACACTGATCTCGAGGGGGGTCGGCTCGGCTACACCCTGACCGAAAATGGCAAAATCGTCTCCGAAGGGACTCTGTCACAGTACGCCAAACTCGAAGCCGCCAAACTGTACGATGTCTGTCACGACACCACCACCGCCCTCGGCTCCCACAAGCTCGAGCTCAACATTAACAACACCAAATCCATCGCCGAAGCCAGCTATACCAACAACATTGCCAGGCTAGATTTTCGCAATCTTGCCGACAACATTGCCCCCAACTTTACGCTCATTGGTCCCAACAACGAGGGGAGTGATGGCACCTGTCTCTTTCCCCAATATATTTCGGACAACGTCTCGCCCGTTTCTAATCTCAAAATTGACCAAAAAATCGACTCCAACGATTGGGTCAGTTTTACCGGTACACGTTACTGTTTTAAAGGCGAGGCTGGTACGGATCACACCTACGCGGTCCGCATCACGGATGAGCGTGGCAACAAAACCGAACAATCTACTAGTTTTAAATTATTTTAAATCAAGGAGTTATTATGAAAAAATCTGCACTCGCAACCGTCCTTGCCATGACCGTGTTTGCGCTCCTCGCGCTCCCTGTCCAGGCCGACTACCTCTATGACCGCTCCGGGACCCTAATCTCGGTTGAAGGCTCAGTTCTCGGCGAAGATGACGCCGAGGCCAAAATCGAAAAATCCGAAGAAGCCAAAAAACGCTCCGAACAAGTCCGTGAAAAAGCCAAACAACAACTCGAGCAACAGATCGAAGCTCGCCAACGCCTAAACGAAAAAAACCAGCTCAAATCCCGCCTCGAAATCAAGACCGAAGAGGGCAAATTTAAGCTCAAACAAGAGATCACTGACCGAGCCGGCAACACTACCAAAAAAGAGGTCGAACTAAAAGCAGGGGAGTCCCTGCACGTCGAGAGTGAGGATGGTGCGCGGACCGAGATCAAACCCGTTATCATGGAGCTAAAGAGCGAACGTCAAGAGCAGCGCGAAGAAAATAAAGAGGCGCGAATCGAAAACCGTGAACAAAAACTCGAACTTATTCGCAACCAGGTCAGGACCGAGACCCAGCTACCCCTCAGCGTTGGTCCAGACAACGAACTCATAATTACTCGCCCCGACGGAACCACCAAGGTCGTCACCGTGCTCCCTGATCAAGCAGTCGAAAATCTGCGCAATCGCGGGATTGTCCTCGACGACCCCACCGTCGCCCCCGAACTAACCGAGAACAGTCGTGGCGACTTGGTTTACCGGCTTGAGCGGGAGGAGGAGCGCCGCCTCCTCGGCCTAAGGCTCAAGTTCCGCCGTGCTACCGAGGTCTCAGCCGAAACTGGCGAAGTTACTACCATCTCGCAGGAGACCAATCCTGTCAAAAGGTGGCTCGAAAGTTTGGTCTTTTAACCTATGAAGTCTTGGGTTTTGATCCTCACTCTCACGCTTTTGCTCGCCGCTACTCCCATGGCCCGCGCCGCCGACCAGACGATCCAGCGCCGCCCGGATAACGCCGAGTTTGTGACCGAGACTCACGTTCGGCTAACTACCGAGAGCTTGACCATTGCCGAGGTGACTGAGGCCACGCCCTCCCCGAGCACTCCTGCGAGTTTTTGGGAGTTTTTGTCTCAGTCATTCGCGGCTTTCATCCAGGCGGTTCGCGCCCTCTTTAACTAGTCAGCGCGAGCAAAAAGTGATACAATTCACCCGGGTTTAGTGTGATGTTCGTTGAAGGTGGGTCTCCCACCTTTTTATGTATTATCCACTAACTCCACCCAAATCATTAAAAATTATGTACCACGTACTTGTGTACTATGTACACCTAAAGGAGGCTTATGTCCCAAGTCAAGTCTGAATTTATGTTAGCCCTCAACCAGATCTGCGCCGAGCGCGGGATCGACCCCAAAATGGTGATCGAGGCCATCAAAACCGCGATTTTAGCCGCCCTCAAGCGCGATCTCAACCTCGCCGAAGACGAAGAGCTCTCAGGTTACGAGGTCAGTGTCAACGAAGAAACCGGGGCCATCACTGTTACCAAAGACGGCCAGGATGCCACCCCCGCGGGTTTTGGGCGGATCGCGGCTCAGGTAGCCAAGCAGGTGATTATGCAAAGGGTGCGCGAAGCCGAAAAAGACGCCATTATCTCAGAGTACAGTGACAAAATCGGTACGCTCGTCACTGGCATGATCCTGCGGTTTGATGGCAGCAACGTCGTGATCGACATCGGTCGCGGCCAAGCCATGATGCCCCAAGCCGAGGCCATCCCCAACGAGTTTTACCGCCTCAACCAACGAGTCGCCGTCTACATCAAAGAAATCAGAGATACCTACAAAGGTAAGACCATCATCGTCAGCCGTAGCGCCCCTGAGCTGGTCAAAGAACTTTTTGCCCGCGAAGTCCCCGAGGTAGGCGCCGGCAGTGTTGAGATTGTCGCCATTGCCCGCGAAGCTGGTCACCGTACCAAAATCAGTGTCAAAAGTACCGAGGATGGGATCGACCCCGTCGGCTCCTGTGTCGGTCAAAAAGGCGTCCGCGTCCAGGCTGTCATCAACGAGCTCAACGGCGAAAAGATCGACATCGTCGAATACAGTCAAAACTTGGTCGAGTACGTCAAAGCTGCCCTCGCCCCAGCCGAAGGTTTCGAAGTTAGTATCGACGAGAGCAAGCGCAAAGTTACTGTCACCGTTCCCGACGACCAGCTCAGTCTCGCCATCGGCCGCGGTGGTCAAAACGCCCGCCTCGCCGCCAAGCTCCTGGGTTACAAAGTTGACCTCAAAGGGACCACAGCCAATGACGTCCACTCCGTCACCGGTGAGGAAGAATTTGAGATCGACCGGCTCGGACTGGGGAGTAAGGTTAGAAACACGCTCCTCGACCTCAAAATTACGACCGTAAAGGAACTCGAGGAAAAACTGGAGTCCCTCAAACCGACGATCGACGAGCTCGATCCCCGGGCTTTTGTCGAGACAGGCAAGGCGATTGCTCGCTTCTACAAAAAAGCCGAGATGGCCAAAGACGAAGCCGAAAAGGCGGCTCGCTTTGCGGCCGAGCGCGACGCAGAACAAAGATAACACTGCTTACTTGGTACTAACAACTAGGTACTTATGACTAATACACGTCCTCCAATCGTAGCAATCCTTGGCCACGTTGACCACGGCAAAACCACCCTGCTCGACTATATTCGGAGTAGTCATGTGGCGGCAAAAGAAGCCGGCGGCATTACCCAGAGTATTGGCGCCTACCAGGCGGTATTTCGACCAAAGGGAGACCCCGCCCATGGCGGTGGTAAAGACCACACCCTGACTTTCATCGACACTCCTGGTCACGCCGCTTTTGCCAAAATGCGCAGCCGCGGGGCTAGTGTCGCGGACGTGGCCGTATTGGTGGTGGCCGCCGACGATGGGGTGATGCCCCAGACTGTCGAGAGCATCAAGTACATTCAGGCTGCAGGCATCCCCTTTGTTGTCG
The DNA here is from genome assembly GCA_964655755.1 of uncultured Pseudomonadales bacterium. GTDB lineage: Bacteria > Patescibacteriota > Microgenomatia > UBA1400 > UBA12108 > GWF. The sequence continues at coordinate 31,836 of CAZZNJ010000009.1, forward strand.
CAATCAACAAAACCGACAAACCCCAGGCCAATCCCGAGCTCCCCAAGGCTCAGCTCACTGAGCACCAGGTGTTTGTCGAAGGCTACGGCGGCAACACTCCTTTTGTCCTGATTTCCGGCAAAACTGGGGCAGGGGTTGACCAGCTCCTCGAAACTATTCTTTTGTTGGCCGAGCTCGAAGAGCTCAAAAACGACCCGCAAGGGGAGTTATCTGCTCCGATTATCGAATCTAAGCTTGATATGAAAAGGGGAGTATTGGTCTCGGCCATTATTAAGAGTGGTACCCTCAAAACCAGTGACTCAGTGTATGTCGGCACCGTCCCCACCAAAATCCGCTCGATTATTAGCTACGCTGGCACCCAAATCCCGGAGGCCACGCCCGGTACGCCCGTTCAGCTCCTCGGCTTTAACACGCCACCTCAGGTAGGGCAGACAATTACTTCGACACCCCAGGATCATGACCCCTCACCCCTTACCCAAGATCCCTCGTCCACTCCTGCCAACCGCCTCAAACTCATCGTTCGCGCCGACTCGCTAGGTTCACTCGAAGCCCTAAAAGGTAGCTTTACCGAAGAGTTGCAGGTTATTGAGAGCGGGACAGGTGACGTGTCCGAAAGCGACGTCCTTTTGGCCCGCACCACCGGCGCCCTCATCCTCGCCTTTGCCGTGCGCGTCCCCAATAGCGTCTCCAAGTTGGCCGAGCTCGAGGGGGTTGTGATTAAGTCCTACAAAATTATCTACGAACTCTTAGAATATTTAGAGAAAAAGGTCCTGCGCCTCATGGAGCCCACCATCGACGAAGAGACCCTGGGGACTGGGGTTATCCTCAAGGTCTTTGATATAAACGGCGATCACATTGGGGGCACCAGAGTCGATACGGGCAAACTAAGTGTTGGCGACACAGTTCATATCAAACGCGGCACAGATGTTAACAAGGAGGCGCGGATCAAGAGTATCAAAACTGGCAAAACCGAACTAAAAGAAATCGAGGCAGGCAAAGAATGTGGTATTCTCTTCTCTCCCAACCTTGACATCAGGGAAAAGGACGTTATAATAGCCTATAAGAAAATTAAGACAGACGACTAGGTATAGCATTATATGGTCTATTAGCCATGTGCTATACGCCATGAGCTAATATATGCAAGATCAACTCAACGCTCTAAAAGCCAAACTCCAAGAGATCAACTCGGTTTTAATCACTTTTGCGGCCGTCCCTAACCAAGATAGTCTTGCCGCGGCGCTCGCTTTTTACCTGTCCCTCAAAAGTTCTGGCAAGAAGGTCGTAATTGCTGCCAGCAACCCCGTCACTGTCCGCGACAGCCACCTGGTTGCTCTCGACAAAGTCAAAACTGACATTGGCGGCAACAACCTCGTAATCACGCTCAATGTTCCCGAAGATCGCGTCGACAAAGTCACCAGCAACACCGAGGGTGGTCACCTCAACCTGATCATTAACCCTCGGGAAGGGAGCGATCCCATCACTGCCCAAGACGTCGTGTTTGGCTACTCCGGCGCGACGGCTGACTTGATCCTCGTGATCGGTGCCGCCGACCTCAAAGACATTGGGGCCCTCGCCGAAAAAGAAGTCGAGCTCTTTACCAAATCAACCATTGCCAACATCAGTAACCAAGTTGGTAATTTTGGTGCGATCAACATTACTGATCCTTCTAGCAGTAACAGCGAGCTAGTCACTGCGCTTCTTAAAGAGCTCTCCTTACCGATGGATGTCGATATTGCCAACAACTTGATGAGCGGGATCGAAGCGGGGACGGACAACTTAAGTAGTCCCAACATGACCGCCGATACCTTTGAGGCCTTGGCAGTGCTTTATCGTGCAGGCGCCCGGCGCCAGGTCAAGACTGTGACCCCGCAGCAAGCCAAGATTGTAGCCGACATGCCAATCATCGATCCTGATACTCGAAGCGAAGCGAAGACCCCAACCGAAGCTGTAAGCGAAGTGGGGCAGCCTGTCGCCGAACCTCAGGCGGATTGGCTCAAGCCTAAGATCTTTAAGGGCAGTAATCAATAATTGACAATTGCCAGATTGCCCCTTGTAAGCTACAATACACCACATACGCGCACATTCTATGTGCCATAAACTATAAACTATTATCTAATACAACCATGCTAAAACTCGATAACAAATCCAAAATTATTAAAAAATTTGCAACAACGAAAGGAGACACTGGA
>CAZZNJ010000010.1:0-2863 GCA_964655755.1 uncultured Pseudomonadales bacterium
GAATAAAGGCGTTATGGAAATTTGATTGGGAATTTCCTAGCTGATCTGGCTACTCCCCAAGAGATGTCAGATACGGAGGCGAAACCGTAAACAGTCAGCAACGAGTGTCGTAAACTAACGGAGCTCGCGTAGAAAGAGATTTCTTGCGTGGTCCCTCGTTTGAGGGATTTTTTGTAAGAAATGAATACAAGGTGGTATCGTCCTGAGCGTAGCCGAAGGGCCCTTGTCTATCTATCACATATATTGTGGTGGGTGGGCAAGGGCTTTTTTATTGGGTAAGTCGTCCAAGGGCTAGGACGCTCGTCTCCAAAACGAGAAATATAGGTTCGAATCCTATCTTTCCCACCTATGAAAAACACTAAAGGAATAATCAATACACAGCTTAACTCACTACTGAGTGAGAGTTTGGTAGTGCAAAAAACTTTGGGCTTAGCTGATCGTCTCGGTGACGGTGCGAGGATTTTGTATGGAGAAACCTATGATGCGTTGGGCATCACCATTGACTCTGTAAAATACTATCTATTCCTTGAATATTTAGCGAGAGTTGCAGCGAAAAATGTGCAATGCACTGTGGTGGAAGGGGATCTCCATTCGGTTATAAATCCATCAGTCGTAGAAAAAGAATCACTACTGTTAGAGGGACAGCGAAGGGTAGAACAGATTAGGAAAATACTCGAAAAGTTGCAGGTTAAACATGTGTCAGTTAAGTTGATGAGTGATTTGTTTCGTGAGAAAGAAGTGATTGAATTAGTGAGCAAAGTCTCGAAACTGGTAAAAGATAGAATTGATTTGCAAGATCAGCTGATCCCCACAGTGCTACAGAACCGTATAGCACAAGAGAAGGCGAGTGGTTTTAGGTATAGTGCCGAGGCGATTGGACTTGCTTTAACCTTTGACCTAAAAGTGGGACCGCCAAGGGAAAAAAATTACGATACTGTTGCGCAAAATATTGGTCAGGAAATGAGTAAGAGTTATAGTGCTATATATTTACGTCCGAGCTATCCTTTTACGTCGGATTTTTCGTTTTATTTGACGCATCCTGAGATAGAGGAATATGGCTTAACGCCATACAAAGCGGGGAGTAATAAGTTGCAAGATTTGAGAATTATGATCGGAAGGACGAGTGAGGAGGAGATAGGGGAGTTGATTACCACTTGCTATGCTCCTAGAGAGACTAGGTATGCAAATCCACTAATGGATTTGGCGAGTATTGTAGCGATGAGAGATCAAATCAGACAAGACAAAATCGAAGCGAGTGAACTGGGAAAACAAATCCAAGTATTAGTTCAAAACAGGGGGATACTACGAGACAAGGTCCTAGTACTACTCAGGGAGGTCAAATGAAAATCTACCCGAACGAATACCTAGAAAAGTTGGCAATAAAGACTAGATTGGCCAAATACTATGACTCTCAAAGCAGGAAAAATGGTTTGAGTGGGTTGGATAAAATACTGTCTTATACGCCCCTTGAATATCAACCTTTAGCAACGCGTAGAGGATTTGTTGTGGCACAGATGGGATATGCAAATATCCTGAGTCTAATTAGTCAACAGCAGCCATTTACAATCGTCTCTGGACTTAATCCGTCGTCACAGCTCCATCTGGGTCATAAGGTTCTGTTTGATATGTTGATAGAACTTCAGCAAATGGGAGGAGAAGTGTATATCCCTCTGACAGATGATGAGAGCTACGTTGATGGGAAAGTGGATAAACTGTCAGATGGGACGAGAAACGCGAAAGAGAAAATAATCCCAATCCTACAAAAAATGGGGTTTGACCCAAAGCGTACTCATTACTTAGTAGATACAGAACAGGTTGGTTTATATCAATTTGCAATTGAACTCAGTAGATATGTGAGCATGGCAGAACTTACTCATTTGTTTGGTGTAGAGTCACTGACAAATCCAGGGCAAGTTTTTTACCGTGGCTGTGTTCAGCTGGCACAGATATTGATGCCTCAGTTAACACAAAATGGAGGACCAAGACATACCTTAATACCTGTAGGGATTGATCAGCACCCTTATATTTTACTGGCTAGAGATGTTGCGAGAAAAATAGGGATGGTACCACCATCTGAGCTCGTGTTGCGATTTTTCCCGAGCCTTGCTAATCCAGAGAAGAAGATGTCTAAATCTAATCCAGAGAGCGCACTTTTTCTGGATGATAAGCCAGAAGATATACGGCGGAAAATTAAACGCGGATTTACAGGGGCATTAGGATCTCTAGATGATCACAAACGATTTGGTGGGGTACCAGAGACATGTAGTGTCTTTGCGCTACAGCAAGCATTTAATCAAGATGACTCAGAAGTGCAATCGTTTTATGACAAGTATGTAAAAGGGGAATTACTAATGGGTGAATTAAAGGAGAGGACTAGTGAGTTAGTGATTGGAGAACTGGCGAGATTTCGTGCAGAGGATACCACGGAGCAACAAATTACAGGTACAATATAGAAAATAGGAGAACATATGACTAATGTAATGAAAGAAAAAGTACTAAAGCTATTGGACGAGGCGAGGGTTAAGTATGAGTTGATAAAGTTGCCCGACAATATCTCGCTCGATGTGGAGGAACACATGAAGTTCCATGAGCGAACCATGAAGTATGCATTGGCCACAATGATTTACTCTACTGAAAATGGATTTGTAGCAGTGCAACGCAGGGGGGATACCAAAGTAAGCAGTAAAAAACTACGTGAGTTTTTGCGAGTTAAGCGACTGAGTTTGGCGACTAAAGAGGAGTTGTCTCAACTTGGTTATCAGATTGGTTTGGTCCCGCCTGTAGGTTTTGAGATCCCGCTGTATGCCGACTCAAAAATGCTTGAAATAGACGAAATTTATTGTGGTGCAGCTGACAACGAGTA
>CAZZNJ010000010.1:2963-6653 GCA_964655755.1 uncultured Pseudomonadales bacterium
CGTCAATCAGATGTGCCAGAGCACTCACAACTAGCCGTGGTTTTGGCCAACTATATTAGTTATGGTCAAATGAAGCGGATGCATGCATATAAAGATAAATTGCAGAGCGGTATCAGCGAAGAATCGATCAATATGGGACTGTTTAACTACCCCATCCTGATGGCCGCTGACATCCTGCTTTATAAACCGTATGGAGTGCCAGTAGGCGAAGATCAAAGACAGCACATCGAGTTAACCCGAGATATCGCGGACAACTTTAATAAGACATATAAAACTAGTCTTTTTCCGCTCCCAGAACCCTTAATTAGGAAAGATGTGGGTCGAATCATTGGGACAGACGGGACAAGGAAGATGAGCAAGAGCCTAGGGAACACGATTGGAATTTTTGAGGACTATAGCGTGATCGAAAAACAGATAATGAACTGTTTTACCGACCCTAACCGCAAAAAAGCAACCGATCCGGGGAAGGTAGAGGGCAACCCAGTGTTTATTTATCACGAACTGATGAATTACAACAAAGAGGAGGTTGAAGATTTGAAGGCTAGATATAAAGCGGGGACAGTGGGGGATGTGGAGGTAAAGCAGAAACTGATAGAAGCACATAAGCGAATGTTTGCAGATGCACGAGTCAAACGGGAAGAGCTTGAGGAGAACATGGAGTTAGTTAAAGCAATCTTGGCGGAAGGAGCAAAAAAAGCCAGGAAAGTCGCTGGAGAGACACTACTCGAGGTTTATGGAATGACCGGAGAACGGAACAAATTGAATGGGTAATGTAAAATACGCTAATATATGGAGGAGAACGAATTGAGTGCACTTGCTCGTAGCTTGCATGCTAGATTTGGCAAGAAATTTCATACCGAAAAGGAAGCATTAGATCTAATACGGCCATATTGGCTGGAAAACAACGAGATTTCGGCTGCAGTTTTGTTTGGCATAGCTGCTTATGGCGCAGGGAAGAAGAAACCTCACGCAAGTGGAATAGGAGATAGTGGAAGATTGAAGCCAGTTTCAAAAAACGGGAGAAAAAAAAGCGGTTTCCGGATAAAATAGCAATACACGTTATGAAAGATCCAATAACATTTGCCGATTACGCCAAGGTTGAGGTGAGGGTAGGGAAAATTGTGGCGGCCGAGGTACCAGAGGGGAGTGAGAAGCTACTAAAATTTAGTGTGGATTTTGGTTCTGAAAATAGGACAATATTCTCGGGGATCAAGGAGTGGTACACAGCCGAGGAGTTGGTAGGGGTAACAACCATCTGGGTGACCAATATCCCCCCCCAAAAGACGCCGTTTGGAGAGTCGCAGGGGATGTTGTTTGCCTGTGACACGGTGGATGGCAAGCCATACATTGTGCGGCTCGGGGACGAGGTGCCGCTTGGCAGCGAATTTCACTAAAGAGTCTGGTAGAATAGCTGGCATGGAGAAGAAAGCAAAAAAAGCTAAAGCGAGTGAGAAAACTCAACTACCCCCAGAACTGAAGGGCAAAAATATTAAGATGTGGAGTTTTCGGTTTGACATGAAGAAGCTCGTGGTCTGGCTCCTTATCATCTTTTTGTTTTTGCCGGCCATTTTTTCTTATCTAAACGGGGGGGTGAGTGAAGCGAGCCTGACAGTAACCGAGGCGATGGGGGAGATTAAGGAGCAAAAGGTCGAAAAAGTAGAGGTGGTGGGGGACTCGCTAATCCTAAACTACCCAGACAAAAAGATTAAGCTATCAACCAAGGAGACGGGGCAGAGTTTTACAGAACTACTCACCCAGTACGAGATCGATCCGGCGACAGTCAACTTTGAGGTATCGAACGGGAGTTTTTGGGACTCGCTCGGGGGAGTGATCAACATCTTATCTTTTGCGCTGATGGCCCTGTTTTTTATCATGATTTTTCGACAGATGCGGGGCGGCGGACCAGGTGGGATGGGGGGCGGGATGTTTGGGATGGGCAAAAGCCGAGCCAAGTTGTTTGCCAAGGGCAAACAATCGATCAAGTTTGACGGGGTAGCGGGGGTGACCGAAGCCAAAAAAGAACTCGAAGAAGTCGTCGATTTTTTGAAAAATCCAGCCAAGTACACTAAGGTAGGGGCACGAGCACCCAAGGGGGTGCTATTGGTGGGGCCGGCCGGGGTAGGAAAAACACTACTGGCGCGGGCGGTGGCCGGCGAAGCAAATGTGCCATTTTTCTCAATGGCGGGGTCTGAGTTTATGGAAATGCTGGTGGGGGTAGGGGCCAGCCGGGTGCGCGACTTGTTTGAGACGGCCAAAAAAGCTAGTCCAGCGATCATTTTTATCGACGAAGTAGATGCGATCGGTCGAACCCGCGGAGCGGGCTCGATGGGGGGGCACGACGAGCGTGATCAGACGCTAAACCAAATTTTGGTCGAGATGGATGGCTTTACGGCAAACGAGAGTGTGGTGGTACTGGCTGCGACCAATCGACCCGACGTGCTAGACCCAGCGCTCGTTAGGCCGGGACGGTTTGACCGCCGCGTGACCTTGGATATGCCGGATATCGAGGGGCGCCTCGCGATCCTGGCGATCCACGCAGCTGGCAAGCCGTTTGCCAAGGACATTGATTGGCAAAAGACCGCAAGGCGCACAGTCGGTTTTACGGGAGCAGACCTAGAAAACATGCTCAACGAAGCAGCCATTTTGATCGCCCGCGAAGATCGCAGTGAGATCACCAACGCCGACCTGGAGGAGGCGGCGACCAAGGTCAAGATGGGCCCAGAAAAGAAACGGATGTTCAACGCGCTGGAGCGGGAGATGACTGCCTACCACGAAGCGGGCCACGCCATTGTGACCCATTTTCTCTCCCACACGGACCCAGTGCACCGGATTTCGATCGTGTCGCGGGGACGGGCGCTCGGGTTTACGCTAATACCGCCAGCCCAAGATAAGTACCAGAGTACCCGAACCGAGCTACTCGAGGAGATCTGCACACTCCTCGGCGGGCGAGCCGCAGAACAGCTGATTTACAACGACTTAACGGCGGGAGCTAGCTCCGATATAGACCGGGTGACTCGGATCGCACGAGCGATGGTGGTGGACTACGGCATGAGCCCCTTAGGTCCTATTGATTTTGGACCACAGGAGGGCTATTCCGAATGGGGGCGGAACTACCTGGAGCCAACTGACGTATCCGAGGCAAAACGGGCCGAAATTGACGCAGAAGTAAAGCGGATCGTAAATGCGTGCGAAAAAGTAACGATGCAAATCCTCAAGGACCAGCGCAAGGTTATGGATCGGGTAGTCGTGGAGCTGATGGACAAAGAGTCACTGGAACGGGATGATTTTGAGCGGTTGGTCGGAGTCTCAAAAGAGGAAATCAAAAAGAGTGCAAAGTATAGCGTAGTATATAAATAAGATGAAATTACTCTTAGTTGACGGGAGTGCGCTCCTGCACCGGGCGTACCACGCATACCCCCCCCTGACAGCACGCGATGGGACAGTGGTGGGAGCAGTGTATGGGGTGGCCTCGATGCTGTATTCGGCCTTAGTCGAATTAAATCCGAGCCACGTCATGGTCGCGTGGGATCTGCCCAAACCAACGTTTAGACACGAAAAGTACGTCGGGTACAAAGCGCAGCGCCCAAAAGCAGATGCCGAGATGGTCGCGCAGATCCCGATAGTTAAGCAAGTAATTGAGTCAATGGGAATACTACAGAGTGAGGTGGAGGGGTACGAGGCGGATGATAT
>CAZZNJ010000010.1:6753-23230 GCA_964655755.1 uncultured Pseudomonadales bacterium
GTGAGTGTGTTGACCCCACCAAAGGGCAAGATCCCAGCCAAGCGGTACGGGGTCGACGAAGTAAGAGAGAAGTATGGGGTGTGGCCCTCGCAAATTGTGGATTACAAGGCTCTAATTGGGGATGCTTCGGACAATATCCCGGGAGTCGCGGGGATCGGCCCAAAAACAGCCGTCCAGTTGCTAAAAATGTTTGAGTCACTTGAGCGGATCTATAGAGATATCAAGGAAGTGCAGCTCCATTTTGGGGAGAAGGTGGCTTTTAGGTTGATGGACGGGAAGGAGAGCGCGTTTTTGTCGCAAGAGCTATCGAGGATAGTGACCGAGATGCCACTGGCGATAACTCTAGAGGAAATGGAGTACGCTGAGATCAAATCCGACAACCTAAAAGGTACGCTGGAGGAGCTGGGATTTAAGAGTTTGATCCGGCGGATCTGGGGAGACCCCACTCCGCCTAAAGGCTCCGAAGGGGCAGGCAAGTTAAATAGTAACCAGATGGGACTTTTTTGAGGATGAAAATCGCACTAGTTCATGACTATTTAAACGAAGCGGGGGGGGCGGAGCGAGTGCTTAGAGTACTCGCCGAGATGTACCCGATGGCTCCGATTTATACGGCCTTTATCAAGAATGGGACGGCGCGAGCAATGTTTGCGGATCGTACGTTGTACGAAAGTAAGTGGGGGTGGTTGCTAAAGCGTGGACGATTGTTTAGCTATTTGCGGTTGATGCTCCCCTGGATCTGGAAAAGCCTAGACCTGAGCCAGTACGACTTGGTCATTACCTCGACTTCGGGGGGGTATATTGCACGGGGGTTTGGGGTGGGACCAAAGACTAGGGTGGTGGCGTACTGTCACACCCCACCAAAATGGCTCTATGGCTACGAAACGCCGACCGGGGCAGGCCAGAAGTGGTGGGGCAAGCTGTTTGTCATGCTCGCCGGGCCTTTTTTGCGCTATTTTGATTACCAGAGCGCTCAGCGCGTAAACGTTTGGATTGCCAACTCAAAAGAGGTTGCTCGGCGCATCCAGAAGTTTTATCGCCGAGAGGCAGTGGTAGTGTACCCACCGGTAGAGGTGAAAGGGGCAAGGAAAAAGGGACAAGAAAAGAGGGAAGACTACTACTTGTTGGTTACGCGGATTACGGGGGCCAAGGGAGTGCAAGAAGCGGCGGCGGCTGCGACGGCCGGCCAATTTAAACTAAAGCTAGTGGGGGAGGAAGTTAGTTTAAAGTTAAAAGTGAAAAGTGAAAAGTATGTGGAGTATCTGGGGAGGGTGAGTGATAGTCAATTAGCAGAACTTTATAGTAAGGCAAAGGGGTTTATTGCCCTAGCTCGCGACGAAGATTTTGGGATGACCGTGGTTGAGGCGATGCAGCATGGCACCCCAGTCCTAGCACTGAGGAGCGGAGGATATCAGGAGACAGTGCTGGCTGATAATGACCAGTCACCAATGATCAATAAGCAAGTGGGGAAGAGGCAGGCTACAGTAAAAACAGGGGTGTTTGTGGAGGATACCAGGGTCGAGAGCGTGGTTATGGGGATTAGGAAAATGGAGACAGTAAAGTGGGATCACAAAAAAATTGCAGCGTGGGGACACAGTTTTTCGCGGCAGCGGTTTGAGCGGGAATTTTTGAAAGTAATGAACCAAGAACTAAGAAAAAAGGCTTAATATGCCAGAGTTACCAGAGGTCGAGACCATCAGGCGACAGCTAGCGGATACCCTGGTGGGAGCGGAGTTGTTGGGGGTTATGGTGCGGCGGGCGAGCTGTTACGCAGGGAGCAGGGAGGTTGCGGGGGAGAAGGTAGCCAAGGTTAGGCGCTCGGGGAAGTATCTGTTTATTTACTTTAAGTCAGGCCGGGGGTTAGTGGTGCACCTCAAGATGACCGGGAGACTAGTGCTAAATTCTCAAATTCTCACATTAGATTATGAGACAGCAAAACATACGCGAGTGGTTATCCAACTCCAAGATGGCAGAAAATTATACTACTGGGACAGCCGGACTTTTGGGTATGTTAAGCACGTCGAGAGGGTAGCCGACGAGCAGCGCAAAACGCAGCGTAACCTCGGGCCTGAACCCTGGGAGCTGAGGGTGGAGCAGTTTTTTGCTCTGTGTCAAAAATATGGTAGACCAATCAAAAACCTGATACTTGATCAAAAATTGTTAGCAGGGGTGGGCAACATCTATGCCAACGATGGGTTGTGGGAGGCTGGGGTGGATCCACGGCGGGCAGCAAACAGTTTGACGCGAGGCGAAGCGGCGAGGTTGCGAGAGAAACTGTGCTACGTAATGGAGCGAGGGCTCATAACGGGCGGAGCCAGTGACAATAGTTATGTGGACGCACTGGGAGCGCGCGGGAGATACCAAGACGAGTTTAGGGTGTACCGACGGGCGGGGGAGCCGTGCCTTAAGTGCGGCCAAAAATTGAGGAGAGTAGTGGTGGGAGGAAGGGGGACATGGCTTTGTGTTGTTTGTCAGAAGTAGGCTTATTATTTTTTGACGGTTTCAATGATTTCAATATAGCTATCCTTATTATCATCATCACCCCAAATTATGCGATGCCCAACTACTGTTAGGCCTTTTTTATGAACAACTTCCATAGCTTTGGGGAGTGATAATCCATGGGGAACCTTTTTTGGTTGAGGAAGAAATCTATAGATTAGGGGATGTAGCCAGTTTAAGTAGAAGGCACTATTTGTAAAAGCCTCGAATTTTTCTATAATATTATTCATATATTCTTATTTTAGACTTGTCTGTCAAGGTATAATGCAGACAATGAGACTAGAGCGACTGACACTCAAGAATTTTCGTAACTATAGCGCTAAGACTTTTACTTTTGGGCCGGCGACTTTGATATCAGCGTCGAATGGGAGCGGCAAGAGTAACCTACTTGAGGCGATTAACCTCTTAGCTACTGGTGTGAGTGAACGCGCAGGCAAAATAGAGGAGATGATTAGGTGGGGGGAAGAAGTGGGGAGTGTGGTTGGGGTGATCCGCAATAGTGACGAATCCTATACGGAGTTAACAGTTGTATTAACCCGGGGGATGGTGGCAGGCAAACGTAGTCCCAAACGCAGGTACCTCGTTGACGGGGTGCCGCGAATGCGGAGTGGGTTTGTGGGGAAACTGGTCACAATGCTGTTTACCCCAGAGGATATGAGGTTGATTGAGGGCTCGCGGGAGCGAAGGCGCAAATATATGGACAATGTATTGTCCGCGGCACACCCTGACTACGGACGAGCACTCGTGACTTATGCAGCAACGCTAGCGCGACGAAACCGATTGCTGGATCAGATTAGAGAGGGAAAGTCGAGGCGAACGGAGCTAGCCTATTGGGACGCATCTTTAGTAAAAAATGGGACGATCTTGAGTAATTACCGTCGTGATTATTTGACATACCTGACGGAAATGGTGAGCGTGCCTTACGGAGAATATAGTCTAACTTATATTGATTCGGTGGTTTCACCGGGGCGGTTAACCAAATATTTGGAAGCAGAAATTGCAGTGGGGTATACCCTAGTTGGGCCTCACAAAGATGATTTTGTGATCTACACTAGTGATAAGCGAAGGAGTGAGGGTAAGGTCGACTTGATGACCTATGGCAGTAGGGGGGAGCAGCGGCTGGGAGTTTTGTACCTAAAAGTCGGGGCCAATAGCTACCTAGAGAAAGTGCTAAAGGTCAAACCGCTGATACTGCTCGACGATATTTTTAGTGAGCTAGATGAGACCCATCGCGCAGAAGTGGTCAAATTGATTGAGGGGAGGCAGGTGGTGGTGACGAGCGCGGAGGAGAGGATCGGGAACACGTTAGGAAGTGGGTCGATAACTACGATACTACGAACTGGTTGAGCTCGAGATTAGTTATAGTTAAATTTACTCTGGTTTTTTCATAGGTTTCACTTCGCCTGTATCTGGATCTACAATCAAAGCGCCCTCATCAGTGCCGTCAAGATCGTTTATGCCTGTTGGAGTGGGATTTTCGGGAGTGTATGGTGGCTTTATAAGCCCATTACTCCCTTCTGGTGTACCATCTAGATCTTTTTCACCTATTCTTCCTGGTTCTCTCATAATAATCCTCCTTTTATACCAATGTTGTTATTGGCGTATTGTTATTAAAAACTGTTATTTGTTAATTATAACCGATCTTAGGGCGGTGATAGTCTTTATAATGAGGTCGTTTGGCGAGAAGTAAGAACCAAAGGTGTGTTCTAGCTCCTCACTAGCTGATTTTAGGATATAGCTGGCGACAACGCAACTCGCAAAATTGTCGCTTTTGGCGGCAAGGCCGGCGACCAGCCCGGAGAGGACGTCTCCGGTACCGCCACGGGTCAGGCCTGGGGAGCCGCCGGTTATAGTACATGGTTCATGGTACATGGTATATGGTGCGGAGCAGGAGATGGTGTCGGTCTCGCCTTTGGCCAGGACTGTACTCTTAATTTGTAAGTTGGAATTTGAGATTTTGGATTTGAGGAGCTGTAGCTCCTTGTGGTTGGGGGTGATGATCATGCTATCGGTTAAGAGGATGGGATCGACTTCTTGCAGAGCCCCACCATCCACAATCCATTTTTTGTTGGGGTATTGACGGAGCAAGTCGTTAACAATATCTCGAGTCGAGGCGCCTCGTTCCATGCCTGGGCCGATGAGGATGGCATCGTCCTCGGCGATGTAGTGAGCGATATCTTCGTAGGGGATTACGATCCCATCCCAATACTTTCCCTTGGCCCTCACTCGCATGAGCTCGTTGTTCTCCATGACGGGACTGGAGAAGTGCACCATGTCCACGAGGCGGCTGGCCATACTGGCACTCCAAAAGGCAGCCGCGTGGAACAGGCGGGAGCCGCCAATGACCAGCACCCGCCCGTTGTCGCCTTTGCGGCTATTAGGATCAGGCTTTTTGATCTGGGTGAGGTAGGGGGTGAAGTCAAAAGGTTGCATGCTGATATGATACATCACTGTCATAATTCTATATACCGAGGTTCTCGGTAGGTTGACGGTTGGCCTATAATACACTTAGGTAGTTTTAGTATATGAATCCTAGATCTAAGACAGTTTATCTTGTGAGGCACGGAGAAAACGAAATATCGCTTAATGATCCCAGACTGACGCCAAAAGGGCAGCTACAAGCTCGTTCGCTACGTTTTGATTTATCCAAAATTGATGGGGTAGTGTGTAGTCCTACGCGGCGGACGGTAGAGACAGGGATCATTATTAGCAAAAACTTGGGAGTACCATATCAAAAAAGCGAGTTGGTAAAAGAAAGAATTGATTTTTTGGACGTGCCAGGTATGGGTTACACTAATTTCCGCAAATTGTGTGCACGATCTTCTGATGAACGTGACTATATACTCCCGAACGCAGAGTCATCGTATACGAGCGGTTTGAGGCTAGAGTACTTTATGACTCGTGCTGCGAATATGATAGAAAATGGTCTAGTTATTGTGACACATCAAGGAATAATCTCAGACTACTTGCGTAACAAATTCCAGCCTTCGCTTTTAGAAGAAAAATCTGCCACCTTTACAAAAATCAGAGAAGACGCGATAGCAAATTGCTCGATTACCAGAGTCGACGTTGCGGGACATAGCCACGTATTGCAGTATATTGGCAAGAAGTGACTATTGCCCGTCTCTCAACTTATGATATATTTAGTATCAGATATGCCAAAGCGTACTATGGGGTGTGTAAGTAGTGTGTATAGCTTTTCTGGTGGTTTTATTATAGGATTTGACGAAGCTATATTTACAACCTATAATGTGAGGTTAGGATGAGTCTGGATAAGTTAATTAAAGATAACTCAATGCCTGATGTGGCAACTCTAGAGGGAGGGGCTCCTCTCACTGACGCAGCACAATTAATTGTAGATATTGTTAAAGATTTACCTGAGTCTACCAGGAGGTTGTTTGCAACACCTGAAGGCTGGGCCCTTGTGGTTGGTGCCGCAGCAACTGCGCTTGGATTTTCAGCTATTGATTTTGATAATGCAATGGCAATGGTTAAAAGTGATCACCTACAAAGTTTGGGAGTAGATGTAGGGGATGATGATAGTTTAGATCTTGGTACTAATGGTAAATTATACGTAGATCAGGGTCGGGTTAAGGATGGACATGAAAGTTATTTTGTTGTTGATAGTGATGTTCAGCGTGAGAGCGATGGAAATACTCAGATAGAGGGCATACTATCTGGATTGGGGTTAGGTGAAGTTGATTCGGTAATCAAGTACCCAGCGTACTCAAATCCTCTAACAGATCAGGTTTTAGCAAATGTACATGCTGCATCCATACGAGACACTGGTCATTATTTTTCACCTGATGCCTACGTTGTTAGATTAGTTGATGCAGAGCTAAAAACTGCAAACACTGTACCTGGGTATACGCATCTGCAAAGAGGGGGATTTGTTCCGATAGAAAAGGAAGCGACTAACTTAGTATTTGCAAAGATTGCTGGAACAGACCAGATGGTGGTCGGATTAGCAGTTGATGCTGATGGTAAGTTGTCTGGATTTAAGACGGGTGAAGAGAACGCGAAAGTTTTTGGATTGCAACTTGGTCAAGGTGAGTGGGGAGATATGCTAGGCATCACTATTAATATAGACGGTCAAGATGTTTTTCAGCCACTAATAGACTGTAATACAGGGACTATTTTGATCCCGAATGGCGATATTGTTGATGGAGTTTCGCAGTTTAACGCAAATGGTGGGGGTGGAAAACCACTGGCAGCGTTAGCTGAGTTTGCTGGTTATGTCTCACCTGAGTTTGTTAATTTGCAAAATGAGGTTGCGAAGCACGAAAACTTTACCCTGACGTCTTTAGAAGATGGAATATTGTTCGAGGGATCGCCTATTCCTGGATTAGAAGTTAACAGAGCAGGAGATTTATTGTTGACCGTGGGCGGCGAGACCGTGGTCCTCGATCCCGCCGATGTGAATTTTGATGATGAAAATGGTATATCAATAGATGGCTATGACTGGGATGAAGAAGTTGGTGGTTGGGTGGAGACGGCACCAGAGAAAGTACTCACAGAAATAGCTTTGTGCGAAACTATGTACGATACCCTCACTGCAGATAACAATCTCAACCCTGAGCATATGCACGAGGCTAGCGAGCTGCAAAATATCGCCAACTGGGTACAAAGCCAGCTGACAGAGGGTATGTTTGATCCAAGCAAGATTAAACCTCTGAGTGAGGTTGGACTAGAGACACCGTTTATTTTGGGGAATAAGGTTTTAGTGCCTAACCATGAGACAGCACCAAACTATGAAGATCCCACAACTGCACCATTTCTTAAAGAGAATAACCCTTGGTGTGGGTCGACCATGATAGATGGAAAGCCGCACTTGGTGGTGTATATACCGTACTATATAGAGGGAGTAGACCCGAGTGAGTATCCAGTAATTACTGGAGTGAAGGAGTTAAAAGAGGGATTTCGCGGTAACTGGAGAAGGGCAGTAGAGCTATACGCTGACCGAATGAATGTTGTTCCATGGAATCTATCAGAGGATTCGATTAAGCTCACTATGCAATACCTTGATCCTGAGACGGGAGAAAACTTTACTCGCTCCAGAATACAGCAGATTTTTAAGGAGATGGAGAAAGGTGACTTTTCACATACACATGGGTTAGTTTTATACTACACTGCTGCTACCTCCCAAATACAAGCGTTTGAGTAGAGTGTGTATTTGCTTTTATTGATAGCTTTTGATTCAATGGAGTAGTGAAAAGGATTATTTTTGCTTCTCTGTTAGTTGTGTGTTTAGGGGGTCTAACTATCTTTACTGGACTAGGGTACTTTGGTCAGGCTTTGTGGATGACTTATAATTTGGGTCAACAGGATCGAGAACTGGCCAAGCTGAGGCTGTATGAGGCCGGAGGACCGGGGGGATATAGTGGAATACTGGCTGGGACAAGCCCAAATGGAGAGGTGTGGGTGTGGGGCAAGGCAGGACTTAAGCGCCAGAGTGTGGACGAATTTAGTGTATATACCAATTTTGTGATGTGTAGTGCGGAGAATGTGGAGCTACTGGGTAAAGACGGGCGGATAGAGACTACTAGTTTTGTCACCACCGATGTGGACAAGTGGAGGGAGAGAGCCAGAGTAGGTGATTACGTCAGCATAGAGGTGACGCGGGAAGGAATGGGAGGGACGATCGGGGTGGCAAGAGAGATCAAGTCACATGACTGGTGGGCATTTGTCCCCAATCTTGATATAAAGGAAGTATGCGTACGCTAACCCTGACCATCTTTGCATTTGTCATGCTACTGTTTGGTGGGGTCCAGTCTGTAGGCGCGTACGCATGTGCTGGTTGGGAATGTTACGATTATAACTGTGATGAAAATGGGTGTAGTTCAACTTGTACAGGGACACCGGCGGGGTGTAGTGATAACCCGACGTGTAACTTGACGGGGGATTGTGAATCAGAAGTCAGTTGCGGTCCTGGGTATTATGCGTGCAATAGGGTATGTTGTGATGTTGGTGGTGGGGAAGCGTGCGAGTGTGGGGTGCGGGCGGATGGGAAGTGTAGGAGCTGTGGTGGAGGAGAAAATTCTTGTGAATGGAGTCAAGTTAATTGCGGCCCCAATCAGGTTGTAGATAAATCAAATGTAATTAGCAGTATTTGCGCTAGGATAAGTTACTGTCCAGGTCCTGGAACTGCGCAAGCTATTGCTGGATGCTGTCAGGAACGTGGAGGTCGCACAACTTGTGGAGACTGGTACTATTGTCCGACTCGAAATAATCCGAGCAAGATGTGTAGAGATTGTGAGACTGAAGAGACTTACTGTGTGGCGAATACAATAGTAACTTACGGCTGCCGTTCGGTGTGTAACTCTACGGCACCAAGTAATCTGACGGTAACGCAAGGTGCGAGTGCCAGCACAGCTAACGTCGCTTGGCGATCTGGGACCGGAGGCGTATCACAGCGGATTTATGTCGGGACCTCGCAGGCGGCTGTTAATAGTGGTTGTAAGAGTGGGACGTGTATTGTGAACGCAGTTATGACCCCATTTTCGGCTAACACTAATTACACTTATCCACCAGTGACTGGGTTAGCAACTAATACTACCTATTATTTCCGAGTAGTGACATATGAGAGTAGTGGTTGTACACCTGGCGTGAGTACGACCTATACCACGCCTGCCGTGACCTTGTCTGGTCGAGTATACTTGGACACTAATAACAACTGTGGGACGACCCCGTGGAACTTGGGTGGGCTCACAGTCTCAGTCAGAGGGACCGCGTACTCTGGTAATGTGGGGAGTGACGGCAGATTTGGATTTTATGGTGGGGACACGAATCCTATTAGTTACCTCGACCTCGAAAACATCCCAGCGACTTATGTGCCAAGTACAGCGGCAGGGTGCAACCAAGGGGCAACCCTGACGACAGTGAGTAACCCCAGCTCAACAAACTATTTTTACCTTACCCCCTACCGTGAGGCCTGGTGGCAGGCAGTCGGGGGGAGTGTGTATGCGGGCGGGAGCGTGCGGAGTGAGCTGCCGAGTGGCAGTGAGGCCCTGATAGTGCCGGGGGCGGGAGGGGCGCTGGGGGCCCTGATGCGTGCGTCGGGCAGCCTCGATACGGGGGCGGGAGAAGTGTCTGCGGAGGGGTATAGTGCCGTAACGGCATACCGGGGAAGGACGATGAATTACGACTACTTTGCAGCGCACATGGGGGTGACGCCGAGCACTGTCAACTACTGGGCGGCAGATACGATGAATAAACCAGCCAACGACCCAGAGCGGGTGTTTTATTACCAAAATCCGAGTGGGAGCGAAGCCAGCGTGACGAGCCCGTGGACAGTGGCGGCGGGGGAGAGCTACGTGGTATTTGTCAACGGCGACTTGCGGATTGCGGCGGACGTAGTGGTAGAGGAAGGGGGCTTTTTGGCATATATCGTAAATGGGGATGTGAGAGTTTCTCCAGCAGTGACGGATGTTGCGGGTTTGTTTGTGGTGGATGGGGTGTTGTCAACCGAGACTAATGCAACAGTTGATGTGCCAGTAGAGTTTCAGGGGAGCGTAGTTGTTTGGGGAGGGATTAATTTTGGAAGAGATTTGATTACAGGCAACGTATCACAAGCGAGCGAGACATTTGTATACCGTCCTGACCTACTAGTTAATATGCCAGAGGCCATGAAGGTGTTTGCACTGCGCTGGGAAGAAGTGGTGCCAGGGACGATCGGACAATAGAGGGGATTATCCCAGAGCGTTGGTGCTGAGGATAAAGTAAGCCAGGATAATAATTATCAAAAAGCAACCGCCCGCAGTGACCCCGACCTAGCCACGGGGATCATAATTCATGATTTTGCTTACCCCTTCTCCCAGGAGCTAGAGCCCAAAGAGGGAGGGGAGGATAAAGATCATCATGAGGAAGGTGGGATCGGCGGCGTAGTTCATGGGCTTTTACTATGTGCTAAATAATACTTGGCACCTTTGGTGTTGCCGCGACGAGAGATGAGTTTTTTCTCGACAAGATCGCGCAGATCACGCAGGATAGTGTCGTCGGAGACGTAGGGCAGGAGGTCGCGGGCCTCGCTCATGCCCAGGCTGACGTATTTTTCGAGGTATTCGACGAGCTTGATTTGGCGGTCTGACAGGGCGATTTGGCGGCCGCCCATGGTTTCTTTGAGCCGGCCGTCGAGCGAGAGTTTTTGAACCTGGGTCTTGATGCGACCAAACTCGACATTGATCCCATGAACAAAATATTCGAGCCAGGCAGTTAGTTCCCCCGTAATCTCAACGGTTTTGAGGGCGTCGTAGTAGGCCTGGGGATCAGCATCGTAGTACTCGTCCAGGCTAAAGAACTTTTTGACCTCGTAACCTTCGAGGAGGAGGAGGAGTAGGGCGAGGGCGCGGGTAGCGCGGCCGTTGCCGTCGGTGAAGGGGTGGATGCGGACGAGCTCGGCGTGGAGGATGCCAGCCTTTATCAGGGGGTGGGTGGTGGCGGCTTCGGGGCTAGAGAGCCAAGCAAAAAAATTGGTCATTAGGGCCTGGATCTCACCCGGGGGAGGGGGCCGAAAAGTAATTTCGCCGGTAGTGGTATTGCGGATGACGACCTTGAGGGTGCGGTAGGTGCCGGCCTCGGCTGAGCTCAGGATCCCTTTGACAGTTTTTTGGTGAATCTCGCTGAGCATCGCTTCGGAGAGGGTATAGCCATGGGGGAGGGATAGGGGGTCATGGGTAGTGGGTGATGGGTCAGGTTCTGCTTGAAGTGATTTGATTTTGAGGACGAGGTCATCGATGTAGTCCATGACTTCGCGGTAGTTGATTACTTCCTGGATATCACGCTCGCGGGCAGGGTGGGTCGGGAGGACTTTTTCGTCACCCATGATCTCTTGGACCTGATCGAGATCTAGGTTGTTGCCCTCGAGGTGAGTGCCGTGGTGGATGGTGCGGAGGCGGGCTTCGGTCTGAAATTTGCGTTCCCAGGCAGGGACCAGGGGGGCGGTAGTGATAACTTCGCGGGCAGCGTCAACACTACCTACCAGCGAGAGGAGACGATTGGTGATGGTATATTTTGGTTGATAGGTCATGGGTAGTAGTTGCTGGCGATGACTAGCTCCTTCTATTTGTATTACCGCACTTTTTGCGGTAAATTGCAACATAGCATTATTAGGTCGCTCTCAGTACGATTTTGCAGTCCTCACAGCTATCTGGTCAGGCCAGAGGAGACGCTCCGGGCTGAAAATCATACATGAGAGCTCCCTTAAAGTACTTTTGTTGTGAGATATGCCCGCATTCTGTAGCTCGCTAGACTTACACTGCACAAAAAATTGACGTCAGCACTATTTTATGTTCGCATGAAGTACAATCAAGTTATGAAATTTGCAGAACTATGTAGATATTTTGAGCGGATCGAAGCAACACCCAAAAGACTAGAAAAAACAGCGATCCTGGCAGAAATACTAAAAAAAATTGAGGGGGGAGAGGTGCGGGTAGTGATTAACCTGGCACTAGGACAGCTGGCGGCGCCATACCAGCGCCGACAATTTAACCTAGCGGAAAAAATGTTAGTGCGGGCCATTGCGCAGAGCGCAAAAATTGAGAGGGAGGAAGTGATGAGGCAGTTTAGAGCGATCGGCGATATCGGGAGAGTTGTGGAGGAACTACGGAGGGGGAGCGGCGTTTTGGGGGGTGGGCGAACCATTGAGGAGGTATATCAAGAGCTTAGTATGTTGGCAGAAGATAGTGGGACAGGTAGCCAGGAAAGGAAACAAAACAAACTGGCGGAACTGATAGCGTCCTCCAGTGCGACCGAAGCGAAATATATTGTGAGAATGGTCAACGAGAGCTTGCGACTCGGCTTTAGCGAGAGCACGATGCTCGACGTGTTGTCCTACTACGTGAGTGGGAACAAAGACTATAGCAAAAGGCTAGAGCAGGCGTACCAGCTGCGCCCCGACGTGGCGCTTTTGGGCGAAGAGATAGTCGGCGATGGGGTCGAAGTAACCCTGCAAAGGGCCAGTGTGAGCCTGGGAGTCCCAGTAATACCGGCGCTAGCGCAGCGACTGTCGACGACCGAAGAAATGATCGAAAAGATGGGGAGGGTGTATGTGGAACCTAAGTTGGATGGGGTGAGAGTACAAATTCATTTTGCCAAGCAAAATAAATTTGAAATCACCAATCACCAATTATCAAGCACCAAACAAATCCAAAATTCTAATATCCAAACTTCAATGTTTGAGGAGGAGACCCCAAAAGTTTGGGTAAAGACCTATACCCGAAATCTGGATGAGAATACGGCGCAGTTCCCCGAGCTTAGGCAGATTGAGGACGAAATAGAGGCCGAGAGCGTGATCCTAGATGCCGAGGCAGTGGGCTATGACCCAGCGACGGGGGAGCAGCTACCATTTCAACTTACGATTACGCGCAAACGGAAGCACGGGGTCATGGACAAAAAGGACGCGGTCCCACTACGTTTTTTTGTGTTTGACATCATGTACTTAAATGGCGCTAACCTGATTAACAAGCCGCTCAAGGAGAGGCGAGCAATCCTGGAGAAAGTGTTAAAACCCAAAAAGATCCTGGCGCTGAACGAGCAAATCGAAGCCGAGACGGCAGACATGATTAGAGATTATCATAGTCAGCAACTAGCCCTTGGGCGAGAAGGGGTGTTGGTTAAGAAAGTCGACGGGACTTATGCGCCGGGCAGGACGGGATTTAACTGGGTCAAACTAAAGGAGGTCGAAAACGCCGAAGGCAAACTCTCGGACACCATCGACTGTGTGGTTATGGGATACTACCCAGGCAAGGGGAAGCGTAATACCTTTGGGATTGGGGCATTTTTGGTCGGAGTAAGGGGGAGCGAGGGGCAGATTATGACGATTGCAAAAATAGGTACGGGGTTATCGGATGAGCAGTTTAAGGAGCTGTACGCTAAGCTAAAAAAATTAGAAATCCAAAATCCGAAACTAGAAAACTACGTAGTGAGCGAAAGCTTGACGCCAGATGTGTGGGTGAAGCCAGAGGTGATCGTTGAAATTGCGGCCGATGAGATCACAAAATCACCAACCCACTCGGCAGGGTACGCCCTCCGGTTCCCCCGCCTCGTTAAGTTTCGGGAGGATAAGGGTGTTGCGGAGAGCACGACACTTACAGAAATTAAACAAATGTATATTAGTGTTCATAGTACATAGTACATGGTACATAGTTATGAATAGCAATACGAATCAACCTACTCTACTAGGGGATATTTTGGCAAAATATCAACCCAAGGAAGACGGAAAATATATCACCCAGGAGTTTCAGGACTATGCCTACCGGCTCGCAGTCGACCTGGATGATCTGCGACACAAATCCCTGTATATGCGCCTGGCAAAAACCACTCCGAGGGGACTACTGGACGCGGCGCGGACGTTTGCCCTGGATGCCCCGAATGCGCGGAGCAAGGCGCGGATCTTTATGTGGAAACTGCGGGAGCTAAAAGAAAGTAGTAAGGTTAAAGGTGCAAGGTGAAAGGGACAAGGGATAAGTGGATGGTATATAGTTGAGGTATGCAAAAGTATGTTCTGACGCACCTACCGATGGCGCTGGGTTACGGGATTTTGATTTTCCTGATTAAGGGGTTGTGGCCGATCGGTGGGATCGCGCATTATGCCAACTGGCTGGGGTGGATCGTGGGGGTTGGGGTTGGGGTGCTGATCCTGTTTATTGACCGAGTGGTGTATACCTACAGTTACCCAGGGACACAGATCGCCCAGCAGTATACGT
Source organism: uncultured Pseudomonadales bacterium (assembly GCA_964655755.1). Classification (GTDB taxonomy): domain Bacteria; phylum Patescibacteriota; class Microgenomatia; order UBA1400; family UBA12108; genus GWF. Next base: position 20,952 of record CAZZNJ010000010.1, read on the forward strand.
GGTACTGGAAACAAAAAAAGTATCTAAACGCCCTATCCCTCCTCTACGATCGCCGGCTAGAGGCAGAGCGGCTGACTTTTCGCTCTAGCCTGTTTATGGCAGTGTGGGTGCCGGTTGCTTTTTTTGCGCTCACCTCAACGACGGCGCTGTTTGGCAAAGGGGTGGTGATGGGACTGATGTTGCATATTTTGTTTGACAGCTGGAGATTGCAGCAAAAAGACCCCCGGCGACTGCACCTTAGATTGTTTTGGTTGATCAAACGGGAAGTTAGAGACGAAGAGAGGCTGGTCTTTATGTGGGTGATGACTGGGATCTTTGGGATATTTAGCTTGTGGGTTGGGTGAAGTAGCTCATGGTTTATAGTTTATAGTATATGGTTAATGGTTGATGGCGAATGATTTCTATTAACTATTTACTATGTACTATGAACTTAAATATATATGGTTTTATCGTAGGTATTGCGGCAGTGATGTGGTGGAGCCTGGCCGAGTACCTGGAGCCCAAACTAAAAAAATACATACCATGGTTGCTCATAGCTGCTTTGGTTGGGGCGCGGATTTATCACGTTGTTGATTATCTTGAGTACTATAGTCTGGATTGGAGGAGAGTATTTTATGTTTGGGAGGGAGGGTTGTCGATCTGGGGAGCGATCATCGCGGGGTTGATCGGGATAAAATTTACAATTGCCAATTTACAATTAACAAAAGATGAGAAGGCTAACTTCGTGAGCGCGATAGTGACGCCACTACCGGTTGCCCAAGCGATTGGGAGGCTGGCAAACGGAGTAAACGGGGAGTTTACCAACCGCGTCCTAGGGGTACCCTGGTGGGGGATGGAGGCAGGCCTAAACCTGGGGTTGTTTGGGGTGATTTGGTTGATGCCCAAGCGACTGCGAGTCTGGGGGTACCTAGTGGGCTACGGATTGATCAGACTGGCGCTAGAGCCCTATCGGTAGTAGGATCTAAACATATGGCAGCAGCAGAATGCACAAGGATCGCGTGTTACCTGGCGGGGAAGGGCGAGGCCTTGTCACTGCCCCTGATTACAGTGGCCGGACTGGTGGATGGGATTAACCCGTGTGCGATCGGGATGATGGTCATGCTGCTCGGTTACTTGCTCGTTTTTGTCAAAAAATCAGACCGGGTACTTAAGACAGGGCTCCTATATATCGGGACGGTTTTTGTGACTTATCTGGTAGTGGGGCTCGGACTTTACTCTTTTATCTCGCAACTTGACCTCTCAGGGGGAGCAAACATCCTCAACTATCTTGTGGGGGGAGCGCTCTTGATCGCGGGTTTGATCCAGCTTAAAGATTTTTTGGGGATCGAGGGGGGGCCACACCTGAGGATCCCAACAGCGAGCAAGGCGCGGCTCCACCAGCTGATTGAGCGGGCCAACTACCCGGCGACGGTGCTATTGGGGGTGTTGGTGACCTTACTAGAAACACCTTGTTCCCTGCCGATCTATGTAGGGACAGCCACGATCCTGTCGCAGTCGGGGATGGCGTTTCCGCTAGTAGTTTTGTATTTTTTGTATTACAACTTTTTGTTTGTCCTGCCTCTAATTGTGGTGTTACTGGTGATGTGGAAAGGGGAGAAAATCGTGGAGATGAAGGAGTGGGAGCACAAGGCTAAGCGGTGGATGCACCTGGGGCTAGCCCTAGTATTGTTGGCGATGGGGGCTTGGTTGTTGTTGACATAATATACCCCCATGGGGTATATTGAGGGAATGGAAGATGCAATATTGAAAAGACTCAAACGAATCAGGGGACAAGTGGATGGGATTATCAAAATGTATTCGGAATGTCGGGAGTGTGGGGACGTGGTGACGCAAATTGCGGCAGTGCGAGCAGCCCTATCTGGGGTAGGGAAAGAACTACTCAAAAGTGAGGCCGTAGCTTGTGCAAAGAACAATAAAGGCAGTAAACTCGATAAGTTGCTTAAACAATTATTTGATATAAGTTAGGAGGATATATGGCAGGAGCCAATACCGCAACATTTACGGATCAGAACTTTGGGGAGAGCGTGTTAAAAGCGACCAAACCAGTGATGGTGGATTTTTGGGCCACCTGGTGTGGGCCGTGTGTGATGGCAGGCCCAGTGGTGGACGAGCTGGCGGACGACTATAAGGACAAGGTGGTAGTAGGCAAACTAGATGTGGATGCCAACCAAGCCACGGCCCAGCAATACGGGGTGATGAGTATCCCAACCGTCATCATGTTTAAAGATGGTAAAGAAGTGGCTCGCAAGGTTGGCTTTGCGGGTAGGCCGATGTATGAA
>CAZZNJ010000010.1:23330-30447 GCA_964655755.1 uncultured Pseudomonadales bacterium
TATGAACAAATACAAAGTTGCGATAGTGGGATCAGGACCAGCCGGACTGGCGGCGGCGATTTATACTAGTCGAGCAGAGATAGAGACGACTGTTTATGCAGGTGAAGAGCCAGGAGGGCAGTTAACCAAGACTACCGAGATCGAGAACTACCCTGGGGTAGTGGGCAAAACAGGGCCAGAGCTAATGGTTGAGATGACCCAGCAAGCCACCAAGTTTGGAACAAATGTAGTCTATGAAACCATAAGCGACCTAGACAAGCTAAAGAGTGAGTATGACGCGGTGATCCTAGCGATGGGAGCCTCACCACGACTCTTGGGGGTGGGCGAAGAGAAGTATTGGGGCAAGGGTTTTTCGACCTGCGCGGTGTGTGACGCAGCGTTTTATAAAGGTAAAAATGTGTATGTAGTTGGGGGAGGGGATAGCGCGATCGAGGATGCGACCGCCCTAACCAAATTTGCCTCCCAAGTGACGCTCTTGGTCCGCAGGGACCGCCTTCGAGCGAGTGTGGCGATGCAGAAGCGCCTGGAAACTTATAAGGACCAGATTAAGGTAATGTGGAACACTAATTTGAGAGCGATTAAAGGGGAGCGAGTAGAAGAGCTGGTTTTGGATGTAGATGGAGTGGAGCAAACCGTCCCCGCTGAAGGGTTATTTTTTGCAATCGGCCATATCCCGGCAACTGGATTTTTGAAGGATTCGGGGGTGGAGCTGGACGGGGAGGGCTACATCCTCACCCAAGCAGCCAAGAGCCTACAGGGTGAGACCCTGGAGGTGGAGTGGCCGACAATGACCAACCTACCCGGTGTGTTTGCAGCCGGCGACTGTGTGGACCATCGCTATCGCCAAGCAGGGACGGCCGTGGGGATGGGGATCCAAGCAGCACTTGATGCTGAGCGATGGCTGGCTAGTCGATAACTATGAATATGCAAAATGTGCAAAAACTCTCGTACCATTTTTTGTTGAAACCGGAATAAATCGCTGGTGCGATTTTTCCTTTGTCTCGTGCTAGCACGCACTGCGAAAAATTTCACAAAAAAGATACTCGAATTTTTGTTAGACATTTTGCTAATAGTATTGAGGAGGCCTTATGAGTGATGTTTACCAACAATCAGTAGATTTTCATCGGCAACACCAGGGTAAGCTGGGGGTGACGCCGATTGTCTCGGTTACATCAAAAGCCGATTTGTCACTGGTTTATACTCCAGGCGTGGCCCAAGTATGTCGGGAGGTGGCCAAGGACCCGGAGGAGTCCTTTAACTTGACGATGCGGGGGAGGAGTGTGGCCGTGATCTCGGACGGCTCGGCCGTGCTAGGGCTCGGTAATATTGGGGCGGTAGCAGCGATGCCGGTTATGGAGGGGAAGGCGCTCCTATTTGAGCAGTTTGGCGGGGTAGATGCGGTGCCGATAGTCGTTGACCTACATACGGCCGATGAACTAGTTAACTTTGTCCGTGCGATTGCCCCGTCTTTTGGGGGGATAAATCTCGAGGATATTGCGGCCCCAATATGTTTTGAAGTCGAAGATAGACTGCAGGATCTGGGGATCCCGGTAGTGCATGATGATCAGCATGGAACGGCGATGGTAGTAACAGCGGCCCTAATAAATGCGGCCAAAGTGGTTGGGAAAAACTTTGAAGATTTAACAGTGGTAATTAGTGGGGCAGGGGCAGCGGGACTGGCGATTGCGCAGATGCTACTATCACTCGAGAGAGAATATAATTCTCAATACCCCAATTTACCAATTCTCAAAGCTGTGGCTGGTAGAAGGGTAAAAGAGGTAATAATTCTAGACTCTAAAGGAGTGATTACAGAGGAGGGTGGGGGATTAAAGGCTGAGTTTTCCAAGATTACTAACCAGAGTGGTAGAGTCGGAGGTCTCGCAGAGGCGATAGTGGGAGCGGATGCATTTATTGGGGTGTCAAAGGGCGGGATTATGACCTCTGAGATGGTATCCTCGATGGCCAAGGATGCGATAGTGCTTGGGATGGCGAACCCAGAGCCGGAGATCTTACCAGACATTGCGAAGGCGGCAGGGGCGGCGGTAGTGGGGACTGGTCGCTCGGACTACCCCAACCAGGTCAACAACTCCCTTATCTTCCCTGGGCTATTTAAGGGACTACTCTCAGCGCGGATACCACGAGAGACGGTAAAGATCCGTCAAGCGGCAGCTATAGCTTTAGCTGGTCTCGTAGAGCCTAAGGCAGACAAAATATTACCGAGCATGTTTGATGCTGGGGTAGCGGAGGTGATAGCAGAGGCAGTGGTTAGAGTGGCTATAATTTGAGTAGCTTAAGGTCTGGAACGCCTTTAAAATCTTTGGTGTTCAGGGTGGCTAGGGAAGCTCCATAGTGGACGGCGGTTGCGGCGATGGCCGCATCGGCAAATTGGAGAGTGCGCTTGGAATCACGAGCTAGAGTACCGGCTAGTCGTGCAATTTCTAGTGAATAGTCTACAGTATTTAGGTTTGATAGTGTGGTGGCTATTTTCTCTAGCGGTTTTTTGTATGAAGAGCTCTTACCTGCAAATATTTCTTGGATCGTAATTGTAGATATAGCTAGCTCACCACTTGAATATTTGAGTGAGAGTGTGGCGAGGTGTGAGTCTTTTGAAGTCTTTTGGCGGAGGTGGTCAATAATAAGACTAGTGTCGATGATTACCATGAATTTTTGAGTTTTTTGGCTGCTTTAATTTCGACTTTTCTCTGTTTAGCCTCTGCTTCTGGCCAGTCATCTCCAGCTAAGGCGCCTTGGGTAGATTTGAGAATCTCGTAAAGTGACTTTTTGGTTTGGAAGGGTTTGGGAGGGAGAGGAGAAATGGTAATTACCTTGTCTTCGAGTGAAATATGAAGATTGGTTTCTGGGGTGATACCTAGTGCTTTTCTCATGGCTACAGGTAGGACAAACTGACCTTTGGTGTTGGTTCTGGCGATGACGTTGTTCATACAAGTAATAATTTATTACTTTTGTTACTTTGTGTCAAGTTAAATACTAACTGGTTAGTTTGAGGCATTTTGGTAGGGTTGGCAGGCTGAGATAATTAAGATATAGTAGGGCACAGTCTAACAGTGATAATTTTGGGAGGAGTTGGGTTATGAAGCAAACAATTCAGCAGTATGTAATGATAGTTTTGTTGATAGTCGGAGCGTATTTTTTGGGGGTTTATAAGACCAAAACCGAGATGCTAGAGAAAGGGGTGGGGACAGCTACACCACAGGTAGGACAACAGCCAGCTGAGCCGACCACTGTAGATTTGGCAGCAGTCAAATCAAAATTTGACGGGAAACACATTACTTTTGGCGATAAGAATGCCGAGCTCATCTTTACCGAAGTATCGGATCCGTCATGTCCATTTTGTCACATCGCTGCTGGTTTGCACCCAGAGCTCAACAACTCAAGTGCGCAGTTTAAGCTGGTAGCTGACGGCGGGAACTATGTCCCCCCAGTCCCCGAAATCAAAAAACTGGTGGACGAAGGGAAGGCCGCGTTCCTATTCCTTTACTCAAATGGCCATGGCAACGGGGAGATAGCGACCCAACTGCTCTACTGTGCGCATGAGCAAGATAAGTTTTGGCCAGTGCACGACAAACTCATGACTAAAGTAGGATATGACTTGATCAACGATGTGGTGCGCAATGACGCCACCAAGGTGGGTGAGCTGATCAAAATCATCGGGAATGCAGCCGATGGCGGCAAACTACAGAGCTGTATCGAGGGGGCAAAGTACGCCGGCCAACCAGCAGAGGACATGGCCTTTGTGCAGTCCCTCACGGGAGGTGGCGGAACCCCAACCTTTTTTGTTAACGAAACCATTATCTCCGGTGCCCAGCCCTGGAGCGCGTTTGAACCGCTCTTAAACTGAAAACATAGACTATTTGTCTCGCAAGCCAAATAAATCCCCCGCTAAGCGGGGGATTTTTGGTATAATACTTTTGTATGCTTAAGTTACTATTTGTACTAGTTGTATGCATGGGGTTGGGGCTGGGGCCAGTGCGGGCCCAGGAGGCGACCACGGCAGCGGAGGCAACCGAGAGCGCCGTAGCGACCGAGAGTGCAGGCAAAACTGAGGCGACACCGGAGCCAAAGGCAGACCTAACGCAGCCCACCGAGCAAGTAAAAGGAAAATTAGCCAGATTTATCGAGGAGAATCCGGTCGGCGAGTTGTCGTGGAACAACTTTTTGCGATACTTTATGGAGCGGGCAGTAGAGCGGGGGGTGCCAGCCAACACGCTGGTCCTGGTGATCCTGTTCCCCCTGGCAGTGACTTTGGTGGCGGCTAGCCGCCACTTGATCGGGATCAGAGGCACGGGGATTTTGACTCCGGCCTTGTTGTCGGTCGCTTTTTTGGCGACGGGGGTGTGGGAGGGCGTGATCTTGTTTGGGTTGATTTTGACGGTCACGATCCTGTCACGCAGCTTGTTAAAGAATTTTCGCCTGCAGTACTTGCCCAGAGTCGCGCTCCTGCTGTGGTTTGTGTCGGCTGGGGTTTTGGCATTACTGGTGGGGGCCGGCGAATGGGGTTATACCGATCTGACTAGTATCGGGATTTTCCCGATTTTGATCTTGATGCTTTTGGCCGAAACCTTTATTGATCTGCAGTCGGGGCGCAGCGCCGCAGAAGCCAGGAACTTGATTGTTCAGACCGTAGGCCTGGCCATTATTACCTCGCTCATCTTGGCTTGGGAGGTGGTCCAACGTGCCGTGATCCTGGCGCCGGAGATTATCTTTTTTGGATTAGCTTTGATTGATATCTTTATGGGTAAGTATACGGGGCTACGTCTCTCGGAGTATCTGTTGTTTGGCAGAATTGTAAAGGATGACGAAGAGGAGTGAGAGGTAATGGGTAAGGAGTTATGCGTAATGGGAAATAATTATGAAACTCCATGACTTTCTCGGACTTAACTCCCGCAACCACCTCTACACTTCGCGGTACAACAACCGGCATGGCAAACGGATCGCCAATAGCAAGCTCCTGACCAAAGAAGCGCTAAGAAAAGCGCACGTTAGGGTCCCAAAAACCTACGTAAAGATTGCGACCCAGGAGCAGCTCGAAAACTTTGACTTTTTATCCCTCCCACCAGATTTTGTGATCAAGCCAAACAACGGGCTGGGGGGAGAAGGTATCGTGGTAATCGAGGCGAGGGGGGAGTACGCCGGGGAGTGGGTGGATTCGCAGGGGAGGATGCACGCCACCGCCGACCTGCGGCTGCATATGGCCGATATTTTGTCGGGCCGTTACTCGATGGATGACCAGCCAGACGTGGCCTACATTGAGGAGCGGGTGCGGGTGCACCCAGTTTTTGAAAAATATAGTTACCACGGGACCCCGGATATTAGAGTGATTGTGTTTAACGAGATCCCGATCATGAGCTATGTGCGCTTGCCCACCGAGGAATCTGGGGGTAGAGCCAACCTGTTTCAGGGGGCGGCAGCAGCGGGGATTGATATTGCCACAGGGATTACGACTTATGGGGTGCATCACGGGCGGCCGATCGATTTTTTCCCCGGGACGCGGCGCAAGCTCGCTGGGATTCATGTCCCCCAGTGGGAGGAAGTGATGGAGACCGCGATCGCGGCGTCTAAGGCCATTGGTCTCGGCTATATGGCGTCAGATATAGTGCTCCAAACAATACCGAGTGAAAAGGTAAAAGGTAAAAGTGAAAAGTTAGAGCAAGAAGCGGTGCCGATGATACTGGAGGTCAACGCTCAGCCAGGGCTCAAAATCCAGATTGCCAACCGCGCAGGACTATGGGAGCGACTCAACCGGGTGCAAGGGCTAAAGATCGTTTCACCCCGACACGGGATCAGGGTGGCTCAGGCCTTGTTTGCGGACCCAAAACTGCAGGAAAAGGGGCTGGGGAGAAAAACGGTGGGGGCGTATGAAGAAGTGGAGGTGCATGGGCTAAACGGCACCAGCCTGACCGTGAGAGCAAAAATTGATACGGGGGCGGATGGTAGTAGTATTGACGAAACGCTGGCGCACGAGCTGGGACTAATCGATGACGACAATATTTTGTACTACGATTACTTTCGCAACGCGCTCGGCCGCAAAAAACGCAAGATTGTGGGAGTGACATTTGTGATGGCAGGGAGGCGAGTAAAAACCCAGATCTCGATTGCGGACCGGTCGCGGTTGCGGACAAAAATGTTGATAGGGCGGCGGGACCTCAAACAATTTGCGGTTGTGGTGGGCTAGGGGTATGAGCAAGAAAAAAGTGTTAGTTGGGTTGAGTGGGGGAGTAGATTCCTCGGTGGCGGCTTCGTTGCTACTAGAGCAGGGATACAAAGTCCATGGGGTGTATGTCGAAGCGTACAACGAGCCGGGCTGTCGGACGGATCAGGACAAAAAAGACGCGCTGCAGGTAGCCCTAAAGCTGGGGATCCCGTTTAAGGTTTTGGATTGGCGCCGCGAATACAAGCAGACGGTAGTGGACTATTTTTTGAACGAGTACCGGGAGGGGAGGACCCCTAACCCCGACATTATTTGTAACCGAGACATTAAGTTTGGGCTGTTGTATGAGCACATGGAGCAGCAGGGTTTTGATTACTTGGCCACGGGACACTACTGCCGCGTTTCACGCGGAAGCACCAAATCAGAAATCCTAAATTCTAAACAAAATCTAAACTCGACAAATACTTATGATAAATACTACTTACAGCAGCCAGTTGATTTGAGCAAGGATCAGACATACTTTCTTTGGCAGGTGAGCCAGGAAAAACTCGGCAAAATCCGGTGGCCACTGGGCAGCGTCAAAAAGAGTTGGGTGCGGCAGCGGGCGACTGAGCTCGGGTTACAAAATGCGGATAAACCAGACTCGATGGGGGTGTGCATGATCGGCGAGTTGAACATGGGGGAGTTTTTGAGAGTAAAACTAGGCACCAACCCGGGGCCGGTCTGGTGGCAGGGGAGGGAGGTGGGGAGGCATGAGGGCCTTTGGTTTTATACAATCGGTTCGCGAGGAGGATGGGAACTAAATTTGAAATCCGAAATTCCAGATCCAAAAGTTGATCTGACAAATTTGCCACCGCTGTATGTGATCAAAAAAGACCCCAAGCGAAACATTTTGGAGGTGGGGGTGCGGGAGGAATGCATGAGTAAAAAATTACAAATTACAAATTT
>CAZZNJ010000011.1:0-26949 GCA_964655755.1 uncultured Pseudomonadales bacterium
AATCCTCACGTGCTAGAGCTGCGGCCATTCCCTCTTGATCTTGGACTAGCGCAATATCATGAGCAGTATCTTGGTCGGTTATGTATTGTCGGGTAGCTTCAGGTTGTTTTTCTCCAGTTTGAGTTAGTTGATCTGCGGGAACTTCTGTATAGAAACTATTGTCTGGTTCACTTGTCATAACTCTCCTTAGTTTATTAACTAATAACGATTATCGAGAGAGAGAGAGGATTTGTCAAATTACAGGCAGGCGGGAGGACAGCGTACTTACAAGGTCGGACTTTGAAGGGTTATTTGAGGAAATTCTTTTTGGTGACGATACTCTTTTTGAGGCGGGTTTCGAGCTGTTTGCGGGCGTTACCTGCGATATCGCCCCCAGCTTTAGCGTCGGATTTTAACTTTTGATAACCCTGACTATCTTCTGTTCTATGGATCTCGGTGGTGGCACGCTCACCAAGCATGGTAAAGATGAGCTCTAGGTCATCCATGTGATCGCGTAGGTTTTGATGCTTTAACCCTTTTAGTTTTTTGTACTGACTCGGCGTGACACCAAAGGTAGCCCGACTGATCTCGGCAGTTAAGATCTCATATTCTCTACCCTCTCTAGCTCCCCGCTCTTTCCACTCCTGGGTTAACTCCTCCCTTATCGCGATCCCACGCATTCTTTTTTCGATCCAATCGTCGGGGTATCCCTTGGCCTTGTATAACGCACGCGTGCGTTTGGTGGCTAACTCTGGATCTTCGATCTCTTGCACGCGCTCATATCCAACTTTGGCGAGCCAACGCTTGAAGGGTTCGGCTTTGGGACTTGGGATAGACTGGATGATGCGGAAAATACCCTCGGTGTTGGCACACAACATTTTTTGAAGTCCGCCAGATGTCTTAATAGAAAGGGTGTGTACAAATTGTACATACCCTTTGGCAAGCTCTGGGTCTCTTAGCTTCATGCGTTGGATATATTGTTTTGGGTTTGATGAATCGATAAGGGCAAGGACTACGTCTTCGACTACAAACCACCATTCATTTTTATAAATTGTTTTGCGGATTTCTTTTTGTTTGAAGATGGCTATCCTAGTTTCTGTCTCTGTCATAATTTAACTATTACCCAATACAACCCGAATGTCAAGCATACAGGGTCGGACCTTGAAGGTTGTTAATCACTACATCGGCCTCGGTTTGGGGATTTTGCTCAGCGATATATTTGTCTTCAAGTGGCAACCAGTACTTAAGCCATTTTTCCCGGTTATCATGCCCGTTAAGAGCAATGTCTCTAGCTAAGCCACGTTTAAAACCAACATCTCGGTCAATATCGACCCAGATTTTGTAGTTAAGGTATTGCTGGAGTTTAGCATCGTGCGAAAAGATACCTTCTAATATTAGGAGATTTGACGAGGATTGACTGGTCTTTTGCGGTATGATTACTTCTTTGATTAATCTATCGATGGATGAAGCGCCTTGATAGAGGTCAAATTCGTCTGTGTGTATAACTATCGAGTTAGGAACTTTGGATACTATCTCGCTGGCGACTGTGGTTTTGCCTGAGCCACTACGACCATCGATTGCAACTATGCATTTCTTGTCATCTCGCATTAGGTGAGAGATGTCTGAAAATATTTTAGATAAATCCACCACGTAATTGTAACTTGTTTAGTATTAGGGTTAAACCTACAAGGTCGGACTCTGAAGGTGCGGTATACTAGGCGGATGGTAAAGGATTTTAGGTTAATAGACGGCTCTACCCTCCCCCTACCCTTATTTTTTCCTGATGCAACACGGGGGTTTGTCCGCGAGTTGACATGGGAGGATGTAGTGGGTGTTAAATTGCCGGGTGTGCTGGTTAATACCTTTCATCTACTGAGAGAGCAGGGTTATGAGAAAACAGTAGCGGCAGGCGGAGTGAGAGGACTGATCGGATGGAATGGAGCGATCATCTCGGACTCAGGTGGATTTCAGGTAATGAGTATTGCAAAGAGTGGGAGCGGGAGAATAACCGATGAAGGAGTGATATTTGTGATGGATGGCCAAGAACATCTATTAACCCCAGAGGATTCAATCCGATATCAGCTGACGATGAAAACTGATCTATGTGTAGTCTTGGATGACTTTACCCCACCAGATGCAACTTACGAAGAAGCAGAAGAAACAGTTAAGAGAACCACGCTCTGGGCAAGAAGATGTAAAGATGAATACGAACGAATATTGGGGAAGGATCGCACGGGCGACCGCAAGAGTCACCCCTACTTGGTTGGGGTTGTGCAGGGTGGGAACTATCCAGAGCTGCGGAAGCGAAGTATGAATGAGCTTATGGAAATTGGGTTTAGCGCATACGGATATGGGGGTTGGCCGATGAAGGACGGGGTGTTTGACGAAGAGAGCGCGAGGTTGATGGCAGAAACTCTGCCAAAAGAGGCGCTACTCTATGGACTAGGAATTGGCAAGCCTGACGATATCGTGAAGTGTGTCGCTCTAGGTTGGCAGATATTTGATTGTGTACTACCCACCCGGGACGCGAGGCACGGCCGGCTATATGTCTATACCGCAGAATCGATGGACAAAATCGATGTTCACTCCCCTGCTTTTTATGAATACTACAACCCGACCCACGCGAGTCACAAAGAAGAAAATATTCCAGTGTCCTCAGCGTGTGACTGCGAACTCTGCACCACCATCACGAGAGCAGATTTATATAAAAGGTGGAAGGCAAAAGATAAAAGTGTGCTTAGGCTCGCGACAATCCATAATCTGAGATTTTATGCAATCCTAATGGAAAAACTTAGAAAATAGTTACCAGCGGAAGTGAGAGAAGGCCTTGTTGGCCTCGGCCATGCGGTGAACATCGTCGCGTTTTTTGATGGCGGCCCCCAGACCTTGACTGGCGTCAAGAATCTCGGCAGCGAGCTTTTCGCCAAAACTGTGAAATTCGCTGTTGCTCCTGGCACCCGCGTATTCCACTAACCAACGAATCGAGAGACTAAATTGGCGACGAGGCGAAACTGGCATCGGGACTTGGTAGGCCGCGCCGCCGATGCGACGAGAGCGAACCTCGGTTTTGGGTTTGATGGTATTGAGGGCGAGCATGAGAACGTCGAGCGCTTTTTGTTTGGTTTTTGCTTCGACGATATCCAGGGCGTTGTAGACCTGCTTGAGAGCAATGGTTTTTTTGCCATCGAGCATCACGCGGTTGATGAGCTTGGCGACTTCGAGGCTTTTGTATTTGCCATCAACGGTGACGGCTTTGTTATTGGCGGCTTTGCTGCGCATAGTATTTAGTTACAAGGTACAAGTTTAAAGTATAAAGTACTTTGTATTAATCCTTATTTTATTTAGCTTTTGGTTTTTTGGCGCCGTATTTGCTCCGGCTAGTTTTGCGACCTTCGACTCCAGCAGTGTCGTATTTGCCGCGGACAATGTGATACTTAACACCAGGCAAATCTTTGACGCGACCACCCCGGACCAAAACAACAGAGTGCTCGGCTAGGTTGTGGCCTTCACCCATAATGTAGGCTGTCACTTCTTGTTTGTTGGACAAGCGGACACGAGCAACTTTGCGCAAGGCAGAGTTTGGTTTTTTTGGGGTCATGGTCTTGACGATGGTGCAGACGCCGCGCTTTTGGGGCGAGCTATACTCGACCATTGAGCGCTTTTTGGCGTTGTAGCCTTTTCTGAGCGCCCCAGCCTTACCACGGGCGGGTTTGCTCCGGCGACCATATTTGATGAGTTGATTGACTGTAGGCATAGAATTTGATTATTGTACCACAACTCCCTCGGGGTTAGGCCCGGTAGGAATGAGGCGACCGATAATAACGTTTTCCTTGAGACCCAACAGTGGGTCAATCGCCCCGACGAGGGCGCTTTCGGAAAGGACGTTGGTAGTCTGCTCAAAGGAGGCAGCCGAGAGCCAAGAGTGGGTGTGGAGCGCAGCGCGGGTGATACCCAAAAGTACTTGAGTCGCGGTGGCGGGCTCTCCCCCTTCGGCTAGGGCGGCGTCGTTGGCCCCTTCGAAGGTGTAGCGGTCGACTACTTCGCCCGAAATCAGGGTGGTGTCGCCGGACTCTTCGACTTTGACCTTGCTACTCATCTCGCGGACAATGACCTCAAAATGCTTGTCCGAGATCGGGATACCCTGACTCTCGTAGACATTTTGGATCTCCTGAATTAGGTAGAGCTGAGCGTCGCGGAGACCGCGAACACGCAAGACCTCTTGGACATTCTGGGGACCAACGGCCAGGGGCATACCGGCGGCAATCACGTCTTTGTCCTTGACAGTGAGGGTGAGGGTGGCGGGGACAAAATACTCGTCCTTGTCACCTGATTTGGTGTCAGTAATCGTGACTTTGTGCCCATCAGGAGTCTCTTCGACTTCGACACGGCCAGAGAGAGTCGCCAGCGGGGCGACAACCTTGGGATTTCTTACTTCGAATAGTTCTTCGACCCGAGGCAGTCCTTGGGTAACGTCCAAACCGACGATACCACCGGCGTGCTTAACCCGCATGGTTAGCTGAGTGCCGGGCTCCCCGATACTCTGAGCGGCGATGACCCCAACAGGGGTGCCAGCCTCGACTAAGCGGCGAGTCGAAAAGTCCCAACCATAGCAGTGAGCACAGACACCCACTTTGGCAAGACAGGTTAAGGGCGAGCGAATCTCGACACTCTCGACTTTGGCGGCGACGATTTTGCGTGCTAGCTCGTCGTCGACGATCTCGCCTTTTTTGGCTAGACCTTTGACCGCTTTGGCGAGGACTCGACCAAGAACGCGTTTTTCGAAATGTTTGCCGCGGGGACCTGTGGTCTCAATCGTGAGACTCTCTTCGGTGCCACAGTCGTCCTCACGCACAATGGCAGTGTGAGAGACGTCGACTAAGCGACGGGTCAGGTAACCGGCATCGGCGGTTTTGAGCGCGGAGTCGGTCAGACCTTTGCGGGAACCGCGAGAGGAGGTAACGTACTCAAAAATCGAGAGGCCTTCGCGGAAGTTACTCTTGGTTGGCATCTCCACGATCTTACCCAAGGGGTCGACCACGAGTCCGCGCATGGCGGAGAGCTGTTTGACCTGATCTCGGCTAGCCCGGGTACCACCAGAGTTGATGATGATCTTGACGGCGTTACGCTCGTCAAATTTGTCCCAAGTAGCGTTGGCGATGTTTTCGGTAGTCTCCATCCAGACTTCAAAACTAAGCCGGCGCTTCTCTTCCTCGGTAATGAGGCCCTGGTTGTAGGTCTCTAAGATCTGGTTAACGCGGCTATCGGCTTCTTTGATCATCTGATCTTTGCCTTCGAACAAGATATTGTCGGAGACAGCGACCGAGAGACCCGAGATCGTTAAGTAGGAAAAGCCGAGCGTCTTGATTTTGTCGACCAAGGCAGCAACCGCTTTGTTGTCAAACAGACGGATGGCTTCTTTGATCAAATCGGTGATCATTTTGGCGTTGACGCTGTCGTTGATAAAGCGGAGCTGTTCGGGCAAGGCTTCGTTGAAAATGATCCGACCCACCGAAGTGGTGATGATTTGGCCACCGATCCGGACTTTGACGCTTTGGCGTAAGTTAAGACGACCGGCATCAAAAGCCACTCGGGCGGCGTGCTCGTCGGGGAAGATCTCGGTGGAAGCAGAGAGATCGGGATCAAGGCTAGTTAAGTAGTAGCAACCGAGCGCCATCTCCTTGTTGGGAACCGTAATGGGACTACCATTGGCGGGTTTGAGCAGGTTATTCTCGGCGAGCATTTTGGAAGCGGCTTCGGCGACGGCAGTCCCAGACAAGGGGACGTGTACAGCCATTTGGTCGCCATCAAAGTCGGCGTTATAGCCAGCACAGACACAGGGGTGAAGCTGAATGGCGTTACCTTCGATGAGCACAGGGTAAAAAGCCTGGATACCCAACTTGTGCAAGGTAGGAGCACGGTTGAGGAGCACAGGGTGATTTTTGGTAATTTTTTCGAGAATATCAAACACGAGCGGGTCTTTGCGCTCAATGGCGTGTTTGGCGCTCTTAACGTTGGGGGCAATGCCACCACTGATTAATTCCCTGAGGACAAATGGTTTGAACATCTCAAGAGCCATGTCTTTGGGGAGCCCACATTGGTCGAGAGCGAGCTCGGGACCGACGACGATAACAGAGCGACCAGAGTAGTCTACCCGCTTACCGAGGAGGTTTTGGCGGAAACGACCCTGTTTGCCTGACAACATGTCAGAGAGGGAGCGAAGGGGTTTGACCGCGCGGCGACGGGAGGTTTTGGCTTGAGAGGCATCAATCAAGGAGTCAACAGCCTCTTGGAGCATCCGTTTTTCGTTGCGCAGAATGATCTCGGGGGCGCCGAGGTCGATTAGGTGCTTGAGACGGTTGTTGCGGTTGATAACACGACGATAGAGGTCGTTTAGGTCGGAGCTGGCAAAGCGACCACCGGAGAGTTGGACCATTGGCCTTAGCTCAGGAGGAAGCACTGGGAGGACCTTAAGCACCATCCAGGCGGCAGAGAGCCCGGCGTTCTTGAGCCCATCAACCACTTTGAGGCGTTTGGCGAGTTTGACCCGTTTGGCCCCGGCCACTTCGTTTTTGAGCTCTTCTTTGAGATCGCGGCTGAGTTTTTGGATATCGAGGGTTTCGAGATAAGCGAGGATTGATTCGGCACCCATGCCAACAGTTAAGTGGTCGACCGCGCCATATTCTTCGAGCTTGAGATACTCATCTTCGGACATGACAGTCCCGGGGACAATCCGTTTGGCCATAGAGACCACGGTTTTGTAGATCTCTTCGGTTTGGTCTTTGTCGATCACCAAGTTTTCGCGGAGAGTCTCGATGGCTTTTTTGGCGCTAAGTTTGGCGTGTTCGGTCGCAGCTTTGTCGAGGCCATTCTTAACTTTTTCCATGGCTTCTTTGACGCTCGCATCGAGGGCGTCGAGGGCAGCTTGCTTTTGGGTCATCACACTCTCGATGACTTTGGCTTTTTGATCTTTGTCGACTGTTAACACGAGGTATTTGCTAAAGTAAACGACCGAAGATAGTGCCTTGGGGGCAACGTTCATCAGGAGGCTGAGTTTGCTCGGAGCCCCTTTGAAGTACCAAATATGGGCAACCGGCGCGGCCAGGTTGATGTGGCCCATGCGCTCGCGGCGGACGCGGCTCTGGGTAACTTCGACGCCACACTTATCACAAATGATGCCTCGGTAACGGATGCGTTTGTATTTGCCACAATAACACTCGTAATCTTTGGTTGGACCAAAAATCTTTTCACAGAAAAGTCCATCTTTTTCGGGTTTTAGAGTCCGGTAGTTAATGGTTTCGGGCTTGGTGACTTCGCCAAAACTCCACTCACGAACAGTGTCAGGAGAGGCTAGCTGGATCTTGAGCCCTTTGAAGTCAAGAATGTTTTTGATCATAGTTCGCTCTCCTTTAATTCTTCATCTGATGGACCTTCGAGATCGTCTAAATCGTCATCGTCGCTGGCGGCTACCCCGGCTGGATCACTGGCAGGATCGTCGGTGGCGGCTGGGTCGTCGGAGACTACCGCGTCGTCGTCAGCTAAGATGACTTTGTCTTTTTCGAGCGTCTCGGCGTCGACTTCTTCGACAATGACCTCTTTGGGCTCGACCGGAACGACGTCGAGACCGAGGGAGTTGAGTTCTTTGAGGAGGACCTTAAAGGACTCAGGCACCGTGCTCTCGGGGATGTCAACGCCCTTAACGATGGCTTCGAAGGCTTTGGCGCGGCCTACCAGATCATCGGATTTGATCGTCAACATTTCCTGGAGGACGTGCGCAGCGCGGTGACTTTCGAGGGCCCAGACCTCCATTTCGCCCAAGCGCTGTCCACCCATCTGGGCTTTGCCGCCGAGTGGTTGCTGGGTGACTAAGGAGTATGGACCAGTGCTACGGGCATGAGTCTTGTCCTCGACCATGTGGATGAGCTTGAGAATGTAGCCCACCCCCACGGTGGTTTCTTTGTCAAAAGGCAGACCGGTACGCCCATCGTAGAGCGTAACTTTGCCGCTTACTGGCAGTCCGGCTTTTTTGAGCTCGGCTTCGATGACGGTTTCTTTGATTGGTTCAAAAACGGGGAGCGCGACTTTGTACCCTAGCTTTTGGGCAGCCCAACCGAGATGAGCTTCGAGGAGCTGACCAAGGTTCATACGAGCGAGGATAGAGAGCGGCGAGATGATAATGTCAACGGGGGTGCCGTCTTGGAGATAAGGCATGTCAGCAACCGGGATGATCCGACTAATTACACCCTTGTTTCCGTGGCGACCGGCGAGCTTGTCGCCGACGGTGACTTTGCGGATCTGGGCAACCTTGATCTTGACGACCTTGAGGACGCCGGGATCGAGCTCGTCACCTTCGCTTTTGTCGAGGATACTGACGTCGATGACGGTGCCACTTTCGCCGTTACTCATCCGGAGACTAGTGTCCCGAACTTCGCGGGCTTTTTCGCCAAAAATGGCGCGGAGGAGCCGCTCTTCGGCGGTCAGTTCGGTTTCGCCTTTGGGGGCGATTTTGCCCACCAAGATATCATTGGGCCCAACTTCGGCCCCAACGACCACGATCCCATCGTCGCTTAAGTTGCGGAGGTCGTGCTCGCTCACGTTCGGGATATCACGCGTTAGTTCTTCGGCTCCGAGTTTGGTGTCCATGACGGAGCTTTCGTACTCGTTAATGTGGATGCTGGTTAGCACATCCTCTTTGACCAAACGATCAGAGATAATGATGGCGTCTTCGTAACCTAGGCCCATAAAGGAGGCATAGGCAATGGTGAGGTTTTTGCCGAGAGAGAGCTCACCCCCACTACTAGCCGGACCATCGATCAAGAGGTCCCCTACCTTAATTTTGTCACCAGTTTTGACCACGGGTTTTTGGTTGTAGCAAGTAGAGTTGGCTGTACGCCCAAACTTGCTGATGTGGTAGATGATTTTGCCTTTTTCGAGGGAGTAGACGGTCGTGTCATTACCTGCAAGCGCTTTTTTGGCTTTGTCAAAATCAGCTTTAGAAACATCGAGGACGATCTTGTTGGCGTCGACAAAACTCACAACACCTGCGTGACGGGAGCGGATCGCCCAGTTCATGCTTTCGGCGACAGCCCCTTCCATCCCAGTCCCAACGATTGGTGAGTCAGGGCGAACCAAGGGGACAGCCTGACATTGCATGTGGGTACCCATCAGGGCACGGTTGGCTTCGTCGTGAGCAATAAAGGGAATCAGACTGGCAGAAGTCCCGACAACTTGGCGGGGGATCACGTCAATAAACTGGACATTCTCGACCGGAACTTCGACAAAGTTGCCGAGGTAGCGGGCGGGAACCCAAGAGTCTTGGATTTCGTTTTTGTCGCTTAGGGCAACGCCAGCGTGAGTGATGTAGTAACCAGCCTCGTCTTCGGGGGATAGGTAGACGATTTCGTCACTGACGTGCATGACGGTTTTGCCGCCTTTTTTGAGGCTTTCGACTTTGCGGTAAGGACTCTCGAGAAAACCATATTCGTTGACCCGAGCATAGAGGGAGAGGTAAGTAACCAAGCCAATGTTGGGGCCTTCGGGGGAGCGGACAGGACAGATCCGGCCGTATTGACTGGCGTTAATGTCGCGCATACTAAAGCTGGCGCGCTCGCGGGTAACCCCACCGGTGCCCATAACGGAGAGCCGACGGAGGTTGTCGATCTCGGCCAGCGGGTTGGTTTGGTCGAGGATGGTAGAGAGGCGGTTCCTGCGGAAGAACTCGCTGATGGTGGCGATCACAGGGCGGGCGTTGATGAGCTGGACGGGAGTCACGCTCTCTTCGGGTTTGACCAGGGACATTTTTTCTTTGATGCTCCGCTCTAGACGGAGGAGGCCGATACGAAAAGCGGTAGAACCAAGGAGTTCCCCGACGCGGCGGACCCGACGGTTACTGAGGTTGTCGATGTCGTCGACACTCCCGACGCCATTTTGCAGACCGATCAAGTACTTGATCATCCCGATAATGTCGGCTTTTTGTAAAACTTGGTTATCAGGCGTGTTTTTGATGTCGAGCCCTAGTTTTTTGTTGAGTTTGTAGCGGCCGACACTCTCGAGATCATAGCGACGGGGATCAAAAAAGCTTTGGAAGAAAAGGGTCTTGGCATTTTCGAGCACGGCGGGTTCGCCTGGTCTAATTTTTTCGTAGAGATCGAGCAGGGCTTCGGCTTGAGTTTTGTTGGGATCTTTGGCGAGGGTGGCAAAAATGTATTGGTGGTCGTTGTTGTTGTCAACTTCTTTGAAGAGGGCCTTGATCTCGTCCTCGTCCTCGATGCCGAGGGCGCGCAGGAGCGTGGTGGCATAGAATTTGCGGTGTCGGTCGATTTTGCCGGTAATGACATCGTTTTTGCCGACGGTGAGTTCGAGCCAGCTGCCGCGCATTGGGCGAAGCTCGGCGGTAAAGAGGAGGCGGCCAGTGGTGGGGTCAATGTTGCCAGCAAAGAAGACTCCGGGAGAGCGGACGAGCTGGTTGACCACAGCGCGCTCAATACCGGAGATAATAAAGGTGCCCCGTTCGGTCATTTTGGGGATGTCGCCCAAGAAAACGTCTTGCTCGATTTCGTCGCTAGTGATTTTGTTGATCAAGCGGACCTTGACCCTCAGAGGCATGTCGTAAGTGAGACCTTTGGTGACAGCTTCGGTCGGGGTGACTTTGGGCTCTTCGAAGTAGTGCGAAAGGAAGGAGAGCTCCCAGGTTTTGCCAGTAAAGTCGTCGATGGGAGAGATTTCGCGGAGGTACTTGCTAATGTCTTTTTTGAGGAAGGCGTCGTATGACTCTTTGGCTACACCAGTGAGGTCGAGGGGCGGGAGTTTGATGTTTTGTTTACCCCAGTACTGGCGAGCGTTTTTGGTCATATATTCATCCTTAAAGTTAAGTAAGAATTACCGAATTAAAAAAGCGTACTAGAGGCATGACCTCTTGTACGCCCAAAAAAGCTCCGCGGATCTGCGTGCTTGGGTATTAAAGCAGGTTTAGCGCCCGGTGTCAATATAGCGGGCGATGTTTGCCTCGTGTTCGGCGTTGGTGGTGGCGTAGTGGATATTGCCAGACTTATCGTGCAGATAAAAGTAGTAAGAGGTGGTTGCGGGATTTTTGACCGCGTCTAGGGAGATGAGGCCGGGGTTGCCAAGGGGGGCGGGGGGGAGACCTGGGTTTTGGTAGGTGTTGTAAGGTGAGGGACGGCGGCGGTCGCCGAGGAGGGGGGTGGGCCACCAATCGCCGGGTTTGCCCATAATATATTGAATACTGGCATCGACCTCGAGGGGCCAGCCGTCACGCAGGCGGTTTTTGAGGATCCCGGCAACGATCGGTTTTTCGGCTGAGGTCAAGGCCTCGCGCTCGACGAGCGAAGCCAAAATGACGTCTTCACGGGTTGGGTTGAGGGTGGCGGTTTTGGCGTCAAAGTTGGATTTTAGGCGGGCGATAACCTCGGTAATGGTGGTGTCTTTGGCAAAATAATAGGTGTCGGGAAAGAGATAGCCCTCTTGGGCGCTAGTGGCAGAGAGAAAATCAGCAGAACTAAGCCCGAGCTTGGTGCTTAAGAGCTCGGCAATTTGTTCCCGACGATACCCCTCGGGTATAGTCACGACAATCTCCTGGTTTTTGCCATGAGTTAACTGTGCGGCGAGGGCAGGAAGGTTGCCCGCTTGCAGACTATAGTCCCCGGCTTGCAAGGTAAGCCGGTTCAGACGAACATAAAGCTGAAAAACGCGGGGCGAGCGGATGAGCTGGTGGGTAGCTAAGAGCTGTCCAATCTTGAGGGCACTCGCGCCGGGAGGAATGTTTACAAATTGCTGAGCGGGAGCAGACCGAGGACTAGAGGAGAGAAACAGCCAACTCCCCCACCCCAGGAGGAGTGCAAGGATGAGCGCCAGCAAACTAAATTTCGCTAAAGAGCGCGCGGCGGTAGGTTTTTTGGGTCTCGTCATAGATAAAAATCCGACCACAAGAACATGTAATTTTGGCTGTGCTGTGATCACGTTTTTCTGATTTGCCCTTGGTGAGGGGGGTACCACAACCAACACACTGACCACGAGCAAGAAGCCAGAGCTGGATGGGGGTTATGAGTTTTTTGAACATAGTCGTTGTGAGCTTAGCCTATGGAGCTAGTGTAGCATAGATTCGAGGTAATCTTCCAAAATAAGGGCGGCGGCGTAGCTGTGTTCGTGCTTTTTTTTGCGACGACTCACTCCGAGAACGGCGAGCTGATGGGAGGCCTCGTGAGAGCTGAGCGTTTCGTCGTGAAGGATTACGGGGAGCTGAAAGTTGTCCTGAAGTTTTTTGGCAAAAACCTGGATCTCAGGCACGAGCGCGCCAGTGGGCAAACCGAGGACAAGGTGAGTGACCTGATGGCGGGCGATGAGGGTGGAGAGATGCGCAAACAGTGTTTGGTTGTTGGGGTGAGGGGGGAGCGGGGTGGCCAAGGGGCCATCGGCGAGCGCTAGTCCAAGATGGGCACGGCCGTAATCGATCCCCAAGTAAGTGTGGGTCATATGAGTTCTGCCTTGAGAATTAAGCGTTTGAGGTAAGTGCCGGGAGGAGTGCAAGTAATGAGTGTAAGCGACCGCGTCGCATAAGATTGGGCGAGCGGAGTCAGGTCGTCGGGCCCGGTAACGTACATCTGCGTAATTTTGTAAGTATAGGTTGCTGGCCCCGCCGTAATCTGGATTTCGTCGCCCGGTTCGAGAGTGTGTAGGGTCGAGAAAATGGTGTGGTAGTTTTTGGGGTTAAAAAACTGCGGGAGGACGGAGTGACCAAAAATCACGCCGTTACCGAGATCCCCGGGCTGGGCGGTGCCGGGATAGTGAATGAGGGATTCTTTGAGGTCGGTGTGGTCATCGCGCACGACGGCATCATGAATCCTGAGTTTGGGGATCGATAGGGTGTAGCTGAGGTGATCAAAGGTGGAAGCAGTGGAGTGGCCATACCAGATGTCGGCGTTGGTATAGTCGAGGGCGGTGTTAACAACCTCGGGAACCACGCTGGGAGCTTGGGGCTGAGTGGTTTCGGGACTACTTGGGATGAGGGCCGTTGGATCGGTGGTGCCGAGGATGGTGGGACTGGTGGCAAATTTGGGGGCGTAGATTTGCTCGTAGGCAATAAAAGGATAGATGACAGTAGTTACGGCCGTAAAACCGAGCGTGAGTAAGATCGTGGAGAGGGTCAACCGCAAAAACTCCCGGGGGCGGGAACGGTGCCGGAGAGTGTGGCCAGGCGGAGCTTTGACATAGACGTACATAGGTTATTTGGAGGTTTCGACCAACAAGGTAATGCGACTCGCGGAGCGCGGGAGGGCAAGGAGGCGAGGCGGAAGATTGGGTTTGAGAGTGATGTGACTATCCACGACTCCAGGGATTGAGGCAAGGAGGTTGGTGGCTTGGGTGTAGCGGCGACCCCTGAGTGACTGGGTGATGGCGGCTTCGTCCAGGATGGGAGAGACGTAGAGTGTGATTTCGGCGTCTGCTTGGATATCCTGGTTGTCGAGCACAGTAGTGTCGCGCAGACTAACTGAGGGCGGAAGGTCGGTTTTGCGGTAGCCAGCCGGAACACTCTGGTCAATGGTGCTGGCAACGAGGGTGGCAACGTCCGTTTGATCATAAGTTAAAACCCCAAAACTTAGGGTGACCTCCGCGGACAGTTCAGTGGCGGGGTCGCCGAGTTTGCGGCTATAGTCGGCCTTGATAACTTCGAGGTCTTCGCTGATCACAAAATAATTGGTTGAGCCGTTTTGGGCAGAGAGGAACGATGCCGCAAGCTCACTCTCGAGTTTTGCGGTGAGTGAGTCGAGCAATTTGGTTTGGTCTGACTGGGTCACAACCGTAACCTCTTGCGAAGTTCCACCACTTAAGGCGGCGTCATTTTTGGCAACATAACTATCCTTGGTAAAACTGGCAACCGTAAACTCGGTGCCAGAACTGAGGTTGCCGGCAGTGCCAAACGTGGCGGCCGTAATTTTGACGTTGGCACGACCAGGGACATCGACGTAATCGGCGCCGGCGGATTTGCTGGCGACCGTCACGTCACTATCTAAAGTAAATTTGAGGTTGCCAGAAGTCAAAGTGGTTCCTTTGAGAAGAGTTTTGGGCAGAGTGGTACGGTTATAGATAGTCACTTCACCCCGAGCCGGATCGCCAATGGTTTTGGTGCCAGTCACGGCGATGGTATCTTGGCCACTAATCTCGTGACGAGTGAGCTGGGCGGGGATGATGGCAGATTGGGGGTCGACGGTGGTGGCCTCGCTTTTGAGCGTGAGGGTTAGGGTCTCGGTGATTGGTTTGGCCTGGAGGGTGAGGGTCACGGTCGCTTGAGGTACAAAGTAGTAGGCACCCACGAGTCCAGCAAGGACGAGGACGACAAGAATCAGGGGAAGTAAGGGGAAGCGCGAAGGGAAACGGGGCAATGAGGGTAGGTGGAACTGAGGTAGTTTTGGCAACTGAAAAACGGGGCGGGCGCGTTCTTTGGGAGGCGGAGGGAGCTCGCCCAGTTCGGCTACCTCGTCGACGACACCTGGCGCTTCTTCTTTGGGGAGATCCTCGGTTTCTTCGGGGGTGGGGGGCTTGAGGGACGGGGTGACAAGATCCTGGGCTTTGGTGGGCTGAAACCCGAGGTCAGAGGCAGAAAGGGAGGGAGCCTCCGCGGCCGCCTTGTCAGACTGGGGAGGGGGACTACTCTCTTTGACGACTGGTGCCTCGATGCTAAAACCGAGGGAGGAGGCAACTTCGGAGCCGCCGGCCACGGCGGTGGCATGAACCTCTACGTCTTTGGGGAGAGCTTCGATTTTGGGGGTATGGAGGAAGGAAAAAGATTTTTGCCAATCATAGGCCGTGAGGGACTGTACCAAATCAGAGGTGTTTTCCATGGCGGAGACGAGGATAAAGCGCGAAGGGAGGGCGATATCTTGAGGGAGCTTGGTGATGGCTGTCGCAACGTCCTGACTGACGTTACTCCCAGCGGGGACGCTGACAGTATATTTGATCGTGCCAAGCTCAACGAGCGAGAGGATAACACTTCGACGGTCTACCTGAATGAGGAAAGAAGTGGGCGGAGCCCCTTCTTGCATCTTGAGATATTTGACAATCGTGTCAGAGAGGACAACATAGCCAATGGGCTTGAGGGAGAGCTCACGGCAGATACTTTTGATGAGATCTTTTTTGGATTGCTTGATCCCGGAGGACTCAACCCACGAGTTGGCGAGACCCAAGACTATTTCGTCGGGATCCAGCTCCAGCCCTTCGGTGGCACTGCTAATCGTGCCGTCAACGGCAGAAACTAACTCGTTGGTGGTAGCCACGTCCCCATCCCATTCGACGGGGGTGCCGAGCGAGACGATTTCGGTGCCGGTGACGCCGACTTGCCAGACAGCTGCCTGGACGCGATGGTCAGAGAGGACGAGCGCCAAAAAAGTTTTGGGGGTCGGGTCTTTTTTGCCGGTCAGTTTATCTAAAAAGTTGGGGGTAGACATACCTATAGCTTACAGCAAACCGCAAGGAGCGTACAGATCAAGCTAACTTTGCGTAGATGCGGCGGGTACCAGAGCCGAGAGATTCGTCTTTCATGATACTCACTTTGCCGATCGTGCCAGTATTTTCGACGTGGGGACCACCGCAGAGCTCTTTGCTAAACCAGTCTTGATCAGGATTTTTGCCGATGATGTAGACGCTCACTTTGTCAGGATATTTCTCGGCAAAGAAAGCCATGGCGCCGCTTTTGATCGCTGCTTCCTTGTCTTCGATGCGGCGTGTGACTGGATAATCCGCACTAATTGCATCGTTTATGATTTGCTCGATTTCGGCTAGCTGCGCTCCCGTCGGCTTGCCCGCGTAAGTGTAGTCAAAACGCAAACGCTCGGGAGTAATGTTGCTCCCGGCCTGATGCACGGTATCACCGAGCACGGTGCGCAGAGCCTTGTGGAGGAGGTGGGTAGCGGTATGGAGCTTGGTAGTTACCTCGGATTGATCAGCGAGTCCGCCTTTGAACATGCCGGCAGAGGCTGTCCGACTCCCCGCTTTGTGTTTGGCAAAAATTGCATCATAGGCGGCTTGATTGAGCGTGACTCCCTTTTTGGCCGCAAGTTCGCTGGTAACTTCGAAGGGAAAACCGTAGGACTGATACAGATCAAAAGCAAACTGGGGGGTTAAGTCGGCGGAGCTGACTTTGTCCATTTCTTTGAGACCACGGTCGAGCGCTTTGCCAAACTTGGTGAGCTCGGCCGCGGCAACCGCGAGGACATGAGGCAATTTGTCGGCATTGATAAAGCCAGCTTCGGCATAATTTTTGATAACGGCCGGAATACTAGAACTAAAAATGGCCTTGGCATCCCCGCCTAACTGACGAGCCTTGACGGCGGCGCGGCGCAGCAACCTGCGCAGGACATATCCCTGCATTTTATTACTAGGTTCGAGTCCCTCGCTCATCATGAAGGTGGCAGCACGCAAGTGGTCGGCAATGACACGCATGGGGGCTTCGTTCCCCTGATAACTTTTGGCAGATGAAGTTTCGATGGCGCTAATAATCGGAGCAAACAAATCGATTTTGAAGACGTCGGGTGTCCGCTGGACAGCGGCCGCAATGCGCTCTAGTCCGCCACCAAAGTCGACATTTTGCTTGGGTAGAGGCTTGACCCCCCCGGCAACTTTTTCGTAAGCCATAAAAACGGAGTTGCCGATCTCGATAAAGCGGCCACAGTCACAGTTGGGGTGACATTTTTCGCCATAAGCTGAGTCGTGCGAGACTTCGGGAAATTCGTAGAATACTTCGCTGGTTGGACCACCAATTTCGCCGACCGGCATTTGTTCTGGGGTCCCTGCCCTACTCCACCAGTTTTTTTTGCCAGGGTAGTAATAGATATGACTCTCCTCGATCCCGAGATCTTTCCAGATGGCGAGTGATTCGGTATCTTTGGCGACTGAGTCGTTGCCCTCAAACAGAGTGACGTAGAGGCGCTCCTTTTCTAGTCCGAGTTCTTGGGTAAAAAACTCCCAGATCCAGCTGAGCTGTTCTTTTTTGAAGTAATCACCGAGACTCCAGTTGCCGAGCATCTCAAACATGGTGGTGTGACGGTTGTCCCCGATCTCTTCGATATCTTCGGCACGAAAACTCGGCTGGCTATCCACGAGTCTAGTGCCCATGGGGTGAGGCTGGCCCTTGAGGTAAGGGACGAGGGGTTGCATGCCGGAACTGGTAAAGAGAGTGGTCGGATCCTCAAGCGGGACAATGGGTGCGGCCGGAATGATGGCGTGGCCACGACCTTCGAAAAACTTTAGGTAGCGGGTGCGTATATCAGAGCTTTTCATGAGGTGAATTATAACAGAGCTTGTAAGTAGGAAGGTTAAATCTTATAATATGTAGCATGAAAATTTTAGAGCTGTTAAATGAAAAACTAAAAGAGGGGCCTCTACTACCTTCGATTAAGGAATCTTGGAAGGAACTCTCTATACTAACACTTTTACTTTCAGGCGGGATAGCTATGTGTGGGGGGGCGGTTATCCCGGGAGTTATTTTGCTTGGCACCGGAGCAAAGTGGAGTATTGACTCGGTAATTAAGTCTTAGGTTTCACTAGGTAACGGCCCACTACTTTCCTAACGAGACGCCCATTTTTTGAAAGAAGGATTTCTTTTTGGATTTGGGAGAGCTGGGTTCGGTAGCCTCGACCACTTTTTCGGCAGCAGCGTTGATGGTAGCTTTGGCAGCATCCATGGTTTTTTCGAGCTCGCTGAGTTTTTCGACCAAAAGGGGGTTGTCCTTGATTGATTCGAGGGCGTCGCCGGCTTTGGCTTTGAGATTTTTCATGACCTCTTTGCCGGCTTCGGTGTTGTTTAGGTAGTGAGAGCCAGCCGCGCCGAGGATGAGGCCGAGGGTGAGCCCGGACATAAAACCAGATGAGTCGTGATTATCGGTCATATTAGTTGTAGGTTTCTAGTACCGAGTACCTAAAAGCTAATAATTATTTTTTGTCTTTGGGGGCGAGGACTTTGGTCACTAAGCCAACCAGTTGCATGCCGGATTGGAGGGAGGAGAGCATGTTGCCGAGCGCAGTGCCGCCACGGGTTAAGCTGCGAGTTAAGAAACCAACATCTTCGAGGACCAGGTCGGCCTTGCGGAGAGTCTCTTTGGCGTCTTTTAGGAGACCAATAACTTGGATCCCGATTACTACGAGGATCGCACCAACCGCAACGATTATGACTAGCAATACAATTTGGGGTAGGTCCATATCCTTTGATCGTAGCATATATAGTAGATCAAAGGAAATCCTAAATTCTAAATTCGAAATCCGAAACTATTTGGAGACAGTAAAGGTGCGCTCAAGGAGGCGGGTGCGACCGTCGCGCGAGCTGGCTTGGATCAAGAGCCGGTGAGTGCCGGCAGGATATTTGAGATCTAGGCTAAACTGGCCATCCTGGTTGACGACAACGTTCTGCTCCCCTACCCTCACGCTGGCGTCAGGATCGGTGGTCCCTTTGACTGTTATTTGTTCGCCATAAGTTTCGCCGTCGATAGGCTGCAGAATAACAAGTTTTGGGAGACTCCACCAGGAGAGGAGCTGGTAAAGCATAAAGCCGACAAAAGTAAGGATAAAAACAGCCGTGAGGAGGAAAGGAATAGAGAAGAGCCGAGATTTTTTGACCAGTGGTTCAACGAGCCCGCGGGGGACTAGCTCGCCCATAATCTCGTCGTAGTCCCGGCGATACATGGCAATTAGGGTATCGGGATTGAGGTGTAGGACCCGAGCGTAGCTTTTGAGAAACCCCTTGGTGACTGGGGCGCTTGGGAGTTGATCAAATTCTGATGCCTCAAGTGCCTGCAAATACTCTACCTTGACCTTGGTGCGGGTTGAGACTTGCTCCAAGGTGAGTTCGAGGAGGAGACGCTTGTCCTTGAGGAGTTGGCCAGCGGTTTTCATTGTGAGTCTTGTTCACGGGCTTTGAGTTGTTCGAGGCTAGTAATCAGGATAGTGCGGGGCTTGGCTCCCTCTTGGGCACTCACGACCCCGGCATTCTCGAGCTGGTCCATGATGCGCGCGGCTTTGTTGTAACCGAGTGACATTTTGCGCTGGAGAAAACTAGTACTCGCTTTGCCCGCCGCGATTACCACGTTGACCGCATCCTCAAATTCGGGATCACGCTCGGAGGCGTGGCCGCCCCCTTCGCCGGTAATATACTTCTCGGTGACTTCTTCTTGATATTTGATCTCGCCCGCGTCGGTTTTTTTGAGGTAGTCGATGAGCGATTTGATCTCTTCGTTGGTGACATAGGTCCCCTGAATCCGGGTGGGGAGGGGGCGATCGGGAGGGACATAAAGCATGTCGCCGCGACCCAAGAGTTTTTCGGCCCCAGGACTGTCGATGATAACGCGGCTATCGATCATGCTCGCGACGTTAAAGGCAATGCGCGTCGGGATGTTGGCCTTGATGAGGCCGGTAATCACGTTGACCGAAGGCCGCTGGGTCGCGAGGACCAGGTGGATGCCGGTGGCGCGGGCCATCTGTGCGAGGCGGACAATCAAGTCTTCGACTTTGGTGGGCGAGGAGAGCATAATGTCAGCCAACTCATCGATCACGATCACAATGTATTCCATGGCCGTAAAACCGGAGAGTTCGTTGTATTCCTCGATATTTCTGACCCCGACCTCGGCAAACATTTTGTAGCGTTTGTCCATTTCTTTGGTGGCCCAGGTGAGGGCCGAGACTACAGCCTCAGTGTTGGTGATGACCGGAGTTAAGAGGTGAGGGATCCCGTTGTAACCGGTGAGCTCGACCCTTTTGGGGTCAACCAGGATGAAACGCAGCTCTTGGGGCGAGTTGCGAAACAGGAGGGTGGTAATGATCGTGTTAATACACACCGATTTACCCGAACCGGTTGAGCCAGCTACCAGCACGTGGGGCATTTTTTTGATGTCGGCAATAATGGGTGAACCTGATACGCCTAGTCCCAAACCAACCGCTAAGCGAGATTTTTCTTTTGCCATCGTCGGGTGAGTCATGATCTCCTGGAGAGTGACGTATTCGGGTGAGCGGTTGGGGATCTCGAGCCCGACTAGGTTGCGACCGGGGATCGGGGCCTCGATCCGGATCGTGCCGGTCGGGGCGGCGAGGGCGAGGGCGAGGTCAGTGGAGAGTCCTTTGATTTTGCTGAGCTTGGTCCCCTCGGCAATCCGGATCGCGTACTGCGTAACCGCGGGACCACCATTTACTTCCATCACCTTAGCCCTAATCCCAAAGGAGTCGAGAGTACTCTCAATGATGCTGGCGTTTTCTTTGATATCACCCCGATCGGCTTTGGCGCCCTTTTGCGCCGAGAGCAAGCTGAGACTGGGATATTTCCAGATTTTGACTGTCCCATCTTTGGGGGCGTTGAGAGTAGGTTCAAACTCGCCTGCCGCCGGCTTGTCTTTGGGTTTGGGAGGAGTGGCGGCGGGAGGAAGGGCGTCGGGGATATTAATTTTGGTCTCGGTATCCGCCTGAAACTGGGGTTTGCTCCCGGCTTTTTTGAGGGGTTCGCCAAAATCATCCTTCTTGGTAAACATCCAAGAAAAAATGGCTTGGAAACTACCAAGCAATTTTGAGAGGCCAATGATCAATTCTTCGAGCGGGGTGTTGGTAATGATCATGCCCCCGATCAAAATCGTGGCCGAGGTAACAATGGTTGAGCCGGCGCTGCCAATAAGCGCCCCGAGCCCTTCGCTAATGACTAGGCCAAGCTCGCCCGCCTCGCTCACCCCGAGCGAACCCATAAAAACCAGGAGTCCACCTAAGAGCAAGTTGGGGGAGGCGATCGCCCATTTGAGTGAGAGCATTAAGAGACCAATCGAGATTAGGAGAAACGGGAGGATCAGCATGGTCCAACCAAAAGCCCGAAACAAAACACGGTAGAGGTCGCTGAGGATGGGGCTACTACGGGTAAAACTGAGCATGACCAGGGCAGAGGCAAGCAAAAAGAGGACGGAGACCACGCTATAGACGATCTCCTTGCGGAGTTTGAGTTTGAATGGGTTTTTCCGACGACCACGACGAGCCATATTTTAGATAAAAGCAATAAGTACCGAGTTATAAAACTAGGTACTAGGTACTTAATAACTCAGTTGTCTATTATTATCGGGATAACCAGGGGGTTTTTGCCGTACTCTTCGAGGAAAAGCCGACTAACCTCTTTGGCGATCTTATCTTTACTATACACCTTATCCCTCGAGATGTCTTGAGATTGCAGCATGGTGCGCAGCGAAGCTTTGAATCGCGTCAGGACCGCGGGTTCAATATGAGTAATGATCCCTTTGGGGATAAAGTCGACTTCGAGGGTCGCGGCGGTCTGAGTGACCACCGTGACTACCACCCCTTCTTGGAACATTGCCTGGCGGTCGGCAATGGGCTTGTCACTCCGAGCCACTTGGCCAGATTCGACGTAGACAGTCCGCAAAGAGATAGGATCGCCGAGATGCACTACCCCACCTGGCTCGATGATCAGGGGTTGGTTTTCGCTGGAGAGCACGTGGTCGGCGGGGATCCCCATCTCGCGGGCGAGCTTGCCAAACTGGACGGCGTGGCGGTGAGTCCCCCCGGTACCCATGACGTAGCGCGGTTTGGTAAAGGCCATGAGCATTTTGATTTCGCTAGAACTGGCATGCCCGGAGACGTGGAGATCGTCGGCAATATCGCTATAGGAAACCCGCAGGCCCTTAATGCTGAGCATGTCGATTAGGCGGTAGACGTTACTCTCGTTACCGGGGATGGGGTCGGCCGAGAAAATGACTTTGTCACCCGCCTCGAGTTTGATGAGCTTGTGGTCCCCGACGGCGATTTTTTCGAGACTACTGCCGAGCTGACCTTGGCTCCCGGCAATAATCAGACATTGCTCGTTTTTGGGAATGTCTTTGAGTTTCCTCTTGTCCACGACCAGCCGAGGCGGGAGTTTGAGAAAGCCGAGTTCGGCGGCGACTCTGACGTTTTTTTCGATGCTGTAGCCCACAAAGGCAACTTTGCGGTTGTGTCTTTTGGCCACCCAGAGCGCTTGTTGGATCCGGCTAATGTTACTGCTCATGGTCGTGACCACGACGCGGTTGTCATTGTCCCGAAACTCACGCTCAAAACTCTCTTCGACACTTGCTTCGGAGAGACTGTACCCCTCTTTTTCGGATCTTAAACAGTCGGATAACAGGAGGGTAACGCCCTCGGCGCCGGCGCGGGTCATGCTGCTGACGTCAGGCAGTTCCTGCCCGACAGGCGTCCAATCAAACTTAAAATCACTGCCGTGATAGACGTTGCCGTGAGGAGTTTTGATAATCAAGTGTTTGGTGTCGGGGACGGAGTGGGTCACCGGGATCATTTTGACTTCAAACACCCCAAGCTGGATTGGTTGGCGATCACCGACCACGTTAATCATTTTGGGGTCGATGTCATAGTCTTTGAACTTTTCGCGCAAAAAGCCGGCTGTCAGTTTGCTCGCATAGATCGGGATGCGCCCGCCGAGTTGGGGGATAATAAAGGGAAAACCGCCAATATGATCTTCGTGGCCATGGGTCACGACAAAACCGCGGATCCGACTGACTTTGTCTTTGAGATAAGTAATGTCGGGGATGGTCAGATCAACCCCGGGGACTCCTTCTTCGGGAAAACCCATCCCACAATCGACAATAAAAATATCGGACTCTGATTCGTAGACGTACATGTTGTCGTGCACGTTGGGCATCCCACCAAGGGGGATCATTTTGATTGGAGTATTGAGCATAAGTTAACTTTCTGTCAGCGTTAGTACGCTTTCATGTATTGTTTGTAATTATTCATATCAACCTTGACGGCGGTCGTTTTGCCTTCGACGATCTCACGCGCGACCCGACGAGTTAGGGCGGCGAGGGTGCGCTGGAGGGTCCGGATACCGGCGTCGTAGCCGAGCGGGCGGGCAACTACCGGCCAAACGGCTTCGTCGATTATGAGTTGAGTCGGCAAAAGCCCGGCGTCTTTGAGAGCCTTTGGGAGCAAATATTCCCGGCTAATATGGATTTTTTCTTCGTCAGTATACGAAGGCATTTGGATGAGCTCTAAACGGTCGAGGACGGCGGTGGCGACGTTGGTCGTGTTGTTGGCAGTGGCGACAAATAGGACCTGAGAGAGGTCGAGGGGAAAATCGAGGTAGTGGTCTAAGAAGCGATTGTTTTGGGTGGGGTCTAAGAGCTCGACCAAGACGCCCATAATGTCCGCGCGCTCCTCTGCCCCGACCCGATCAATTTCGTCTAACAAAATAATCGGATTCATGCTGCCAGCGTCGCGCAGGGCTTTGACGATGTGCCCTGGCTCGGCTTCGGCAAAAAGCTTGGATTTGCCGCGGAGATCCTGAGCGCTCCCGAGGCCACCAAAGGGGATGCGGGCAAATCTCCGGCCCAGAGTTTCGGCCAGACTGTAAGCAAACGTGGTTTTGCCTGTACCAACCAAGCCGACCAAAAAGATAGCCGGCGCGCGCACTACCTTCTCCCCTCCCTGGTCGAGGCGAAGCTTGATGGTCGCCAAGTATTCGAGGATACGGTCCTTGGTCTCCTGCATGCCGTAATGAGTTTTGTTCATGTTGGTGGCGGCAGAGACAATATCGAGTTGGTCGGCCGTGTAGCTGCCCCACGGGAGACTTGTGATCCAGCCGATGTAGTGACTGATCCGGTCGTACTCGGCAGAGTAGACACCAGTATTAATCATGCGGTTTAAACGAGAAAGCATCTCGGTGGCTTTGTCCTTGAGATCTTCTGGCAGTTTAGCGGCGTCGACTTTGGACTTAAGCTTGACTAGTTCTTCGGCAAAATCGGTTTGGGCAATATTATCCATAACTTAAGTATACTCTACGGCACGATCCTAACTAACATCCCCACGTCACTGTGCAGATAGAGGTCTTGAGCATCGCCTTCGGCGAGGGCGATACAACCCCCAGTGAGTTTGTCCCCGATCTCACGGTCGTGCGCGTAGATTTTTTGACCTTTTTCGAGGTGAGTGTAGGCTTTTTCGTGAAAGCCCAGGTAGGCGCCGACGTCGCCGGCGTAGGCAAAGGCCATCCAGTACGGCATCCAGGCGTTATAGATGCCAGAAAACGCCAGAGGGGCTTTGTTTAAAATATAAAACTCGCCGACCGGAGTCGGGTAGTCGAGACCGGTGGAGATTGTGTAGGTTTTGAGGAGCGAGCCACCGACAAAGAGATAGAGCTTTTGTTGGGAGATGTCGACTTCGACGTATTTGGTCGCGTGCTCTCCCTGACTCGTGGGGCCGGCGTCGACGCCCAAGACAAGCGGGGTTGATTGAAACCGCAGACGTGAGGAGAGAGCTTCTTTGACATTAAGAGTGGTGGCAGGGAGATTAAAGTAGTCTTTTTGTTTGGGGGTGAGCCGGGGGAGGATGTAGTTTAGGAGAAGGGGTTCGTCAATAGCAAGCGGGACGGAGAGGTCGAGGGAGGTCGGGATAATGATCTGGCGGAGGAGATCTGGTGGGAGAGGGAGGATCGTGTCTTGGCTGCCATCTTTGAGAGTCAGCGGGAGACTATCGCGGTGGACGAGGTTGAGACGCTTGTTGTAGAGCTCGACCCGAGGGAGATAACGCGGTACGAGCGTATAGTTGGGGGTCAGAGTCTGAGAAGCGGCGGGGGGGTGGCTGAGGTTGGGGAGGTCGGCGAGCGTGAGCTCGTAATCGAGAGGCGAGCGGGTGAGGGTGAGCGTCCCAGAATGGGAGTCGTAGTGAAAGATGGGCTCAGACTGGTCGAGACTAGGAATGAGGATGCGGTCTTGAGCAACCGGGAGATCCCGGATCTTATAGGTGACGGTTGTGTCCGGCAAGACAAAAGTAACCTCGGGGTCAGGGGGGGTGGTGGCGTCAGCCGTCCGGGACTGGACAAAGTAAAAAGTAAAGAGGGAGACAACTAACGTGCCAAAAAAGATACCGAGGATAAGGGGGGTGGTGGTCGTTTTCATGAACTAGTGGCGGAGGCAGAGGCAGGTGAGGGAGAAGCAGCGCTCGGAGCGGGAGCAAAAGTCTCGACGATTTTGTCCATTTCTGCCAGGATATTGAGATCGTATTTGGCCGGCACATAGTAGGTGACGCCTCCAAAATCGGTTGGAGTCGTAAAGTAGGGTCCTTCGGCCTCTTTGTCGCAGAAATAAAAGGTTGATTTTTCCCCTTCGTTTTGGTTAAAGTAGCGCCGCATGACGAGATTCGATTTGGTCGTAAACTCGGTATAGTCTTTGTTGCGCAAGTCGCCGGATGAGCCCTGAAAAGCGGGACTGTCCTTAAAAAGACACACTGCCCCACCCACTGGAGCTTGGTATACCTTGATTTCGTAGTTGTTGCGATAGATAGAGACGGTGAGCGTCCCATTTTCGGAGCTTTCGCTCACGGCCCAGGACTGAGGGTGGGAAAAAGTAAAGGCACCAAAGGCCAAGCCATCGACCGTGCTCGAAGTAAAGGTCCGCCACTCCACGCCGAGTTCGGTGGTGGTAGTGAGCTTGAAAGTGGCGAGGACACTGCGGTAGTCTCTGAGCAAACTCTCGCTGGTGATGGCATTTTTGCCACCAGCAGGCAGGAGACGAAAGACGTAAACTTTGTCCTGAATTTGGGTATAGGTAATGACGGGCTGGAGACTGGTTTTGGGCCAACTCTCGAGCCGTTCGATGGCGTCGTAGTCCCCGACTTTGACGGGACTATTCCGACTACTACTGCGACCATCTTGGAGCGTGCCAAGATATTCCTCGAGGTTAGCAGTTGTGGCCTTGAAACTCTCGATTTCGAGGAGGGCGGGTTCGGAGGTCTGAATGAGCAATTTACCTGATTGATCGGGGGTGGTCTCGACCACGTTCCACTGAGGGGGCAGCGCGAGGCTATAGAAATGAGGGGTGTTGCGGTAGCTTACATAACCGGGAGGGGCATCGGATTGGTCGTCACCCCCGGGAGTGGGTGAGGAGGGAGTGTCACGCCCAAAAAAAGTGATGGCGAGAGCGAGTGAGAGGAGGATCGCCGCAACCCCACCGAGCAAAAAGAGATAGCGAGGTGGTCTTTTGACCGCACTGGCTACCGGGAGTTGCGGGGTTTCTTCGCTGGGTGGAGGGGTGAGAGTGGCTTCGGGCATAACAAAATTGTACTACAGATTAGTAGTATTTACAGAAATGCTCTCTAGTTGCCCAGAGAGCTTTTCTTAAATTTGTAATTACCTAATTACACGTATTAGCGGCGAGGACGGAAACCACCGCGGTCTCCACCGCGTGATCCCCCACCAAAACCACCGCGACGAGGGCCGCCAAAGCCACCTCGGCCACCGCGATCTTCGCGAGGGGCTTCGGGCTTGAGCTGGTCGAGTGGGACCATGGAGAGATCTACCCTACCTTGGTCATCCACACCCTTGACCCAGACGTGAACCGTGTCACCTTCTTTGACGAGGCTACTGGCATCTTGCACATATTCGGTGCTCATGCGGGAGACGTGGACGAGGCCCTGTTTGCCGGGAGCAAACTGGACAAAACACCCATAACCTTCGACACGAGTCACAGTACCGTCATATTCTTCGCCAGGCTCGGGGACGTGGACCATACCCTTAATCCAGTTAACAGCTTTGTCCATTCCTTCGGGATCGACGCCACTGACGGTGACTTTGCCCACCCCGGTTGCGTCATCAATATCAACGTCGGCCCCAGTTTCGCTCATGATGAGCTTGATGTTTTTGCCGCCGGGACCAATGATCTCGCCGATTTTGTCGGTCGGGATCTCAAACTGGACGATCTTGGGAGCATATTTACTCAATTCTTTCCTGGGTTCAGGAATAGCCCCCAGCATGACATCCATAATCTGCATGCGAGCATCTTTGGCTTGGGCTAATGCAGTCGTCAAGACTTCGAAGCTAATGCCACTGACCTTGATGTCCATCTGGAGAGCGGTGATACCATCACGGGTACCAGCAACCTTAAAGTCCATGTCACCGACGTGATCTTCGATCCCGGCAATGTCGGTTAAGACCACACTCTTTTTGCC
>CAZZNJ010000012.1:0-19384 GCA_964655755.1 uncultured Pseudomonadales bacterium
GTGCTACCGCCGCTAGGGATTTGAAGCTCGGAGGTGCCAACGTCGAGACGGGCGGAGAGAGTGTTGGACACATTAAAGAGTAAGGCGACACCAACAACCAGACCAACGGCCCACAAGGCAGCAGTGAGGAGGCCAATGGCGAGGGTGCCGAATAGTGCAAAAATTACCGATCCAAACCTGATTCCGGAGAAGAAGGCAGCTACACCCGCAAAAATAGCACTAATTTTTAGGACAAATTTGCGAAATTCGACGTCGGTAAGGAACTTTTTGATTAGGTCATACCCCATTTTGAGAAGGTCAAAAACGAGGCCAATCACCATAACAACCGAAACAACGGCACCAATGGCGGTGGCAGCAGTGGTAAGGGCAGCAATGGCCTTGACTCCAATTTTGGCGAGCGCCTTACCTCCGATTTTTATTAGAAAACGAGTCGCAATCCTGACGCCGCTCGCTGTAGAATATTTAAACACGCTTGATAAACCAGTTTTTGCCGCCGCCCAGGTTAGAGTTTTGCCCCAGAGCTTGTGAGAGTAATGAAAGATGGCGCCACTAGTGGTGTGTCCTCCTAGACGATACTCACGCAGAGTTAGGACGATGGTTTTACGAAGACCCTCGAACGCTCCCCAGTTTTTACCACTAACATATTTAACGGCTTTAGAGGTAGAGGAGATTTTGAACTTGTCCCACTGGTCTAGAACAAAGTTCCCGAAGTTAAAAATGGGGAGATTGAGTTTTTTACCTTTTCCTAGGGGGATTGTAAGTACCCACTCTTCTGCTTTTTTGTCGTACCATTCAAACAATTTTCGCGAGGCAACATTCCAGGGCAGTTTTTCGTCGATTTCAAACCACTTGTTGTAGAACTTCGTCTCGAGAGAACGTATTCTGTTGGTAAAGTCAGTTAGGCCTCGCTCAAATCGACTCCGACCGGCAAGTCTTTTTAGTTGAGAGTTTTGGGGTAGTTCGAGAAAAGAGAGGGTGTCGTGGCGATCCAACCAAGAACGCAGGCGGAAAAGTTCGACTTGACTCGGGTTGCTGCTTGAGAGTTCGCGCTCGTAGAGTCTTTGCATTTTGAGACGAGCATCTTGGGGGGTTAATCCTGGTTCGGAGAGGATTTTTTGGGCTTCGCCGAGGATGGAGGTCAGGTCATCATTAATATGTGTAGGATTGATGCCACGAGCCTGAAGCCATTTTTCGGACGAAGTCAGGCGACGGGCGGTTAAGTCAAAATAGGCGCTGTTTTGCACAACCTCTAGGGCGGGAAGTAGGCCGCTACGGTGAATTTCGTTTTGAATAGAAGTTAGTTGGTCGTTTGTAAGGTTGAGTTTTTTGCCAACTAGCCTAAGTAGATCATCGCCAGTTAGGAGTTGGTTAGCGGTGGCAACCAATAGATTTAGGGTGGTGCGGGCAAAGGCCTCTTGACTAGTGGGATCGGTGAACGTTTTGAGATTTTTTAGCTGATTGTAGAGCTCAGACTGGTGGGGAAGGAGGTGAGGGAGGGCGTATGACGCTTTAATTTTGGCGTCAGCATAGCTACTGAGAGAGACGTGCTCTTCATCTAGTTTTTGGTTGATTTTTTTGGCTGTGAGATAGAGGGCGTCGCGAAACTCGTCCATGGCGGTAAAGTTGAGGAGCCCGGAGTACTCGGGGTACTGTCTGACAATTTTTTCAAGCGATCTGGTGAGGTTAGCTTTGTTAATATCATCATCGCCATAGTTGATTTTGGCTTGTTGAAGGAGTTCCGGGTGGTTAGTAAGAATATTTAGGAAACTACGTTGAGTTAGGGTAGGATCAATGCTTTTTACCAAACTAGCAGGGAGGAGCTGCGCGAGATAGTTGGCAGGAACGCCCATAGCGGCGAGCCGAGAGACCTCAAGCTGGAGTTTGTAGAACTGACATAAATCGGTAGCGGGACGATATGGTGAGTTTGATTTGGCTTCGATTTTTTCGAGATCTTGGATGTGTTTGAGCTCAGCGACGTTTTGGGTGAGTCGGGAGCGGAGGAGTTTTTGGGGATCATCGACCCTATTTTTTAATACCAACTGAAGAATGTCAGCGATCTGACGATAACTGGCGTTACCGAGGAGTTTTTCGAGTGATCTCTCTTCTGACCCCTCTAGATTTTTGTGCTCACCAAACCAGTCGATGGCAATCTCGGCAGCTTCTTTAATAGGAATGTATTCGACATCTTCTGGTCTGGTGCTGTCGCCATGCGGGAGTTCGACTCCAATGGCGCCACTAGTAAATTTGGTTTGGGCGGCGAGACCAGGCAGCAGGACGTTTTCAAGAAAAGCCTGATCGAGCTGGCCACCATTACGAAAGTAGCTATATCTATTGAGAACTCCTCTGTCAAAAGCCATGAGGTTATTTTAGCAGGTAATTTGTGTTTACTCTGGCCTGGTGTGGTAGAATTGGGACATGACAAAAGAGGTGATAATTAGGTCTGCTGAAAAAGCAGTTGAGAGAGTAGTAAAGCGGGATGATGATCAAGTAATTGGAATGGTGGAAGGACTCATTAAGAAGCTATTTCTAGGCATTGATCTAGGATCAATGGAGAAAAAGATTAAAGACCTCCAAGATAGAGAGGCCGCGGGAGCGCTAAGTGCTCAAGACAAAGAAGCGCTCCCCCAACTATTAAAAGTCTTCACACAAAAACGCAAGGATGTAGGTAGTAGGGTTGAGAGTCTGGTTGAATCGGTAATGGAGGCAGGGTCATTAACAGAGGCAGAAATAAAGAGGCGAGCGCTGGATTTGATAATTGAGGTGGGTGGGAGTGATGTGGTAAACGCCCCTGAGCTAGATTTGCTATCCAATCTTGCAAAGGATGGTTTGTTGGCAATAAAAAGCATTAAAGAAACCCCCGGAAATAGAACGTCAAAGAGAAACGCTGCCAAGTGGTTGATTAAAGTACGTAAAGAGCAATTTATTTCCAAACAAGACAAGTTTGAGCGAGGTGATAACAAAATATTTGAGGATGCTGGCAAGTGGGCGGCGCAATCAGCTAATAAACAGGAGGCTACTACTCTAGAGGAGCTAGCAAGAGAGATTGAGTCGCATCAAAACCAAACTCCCAATAAAAGCTTGCAAGAATTATTAACATTAGACTCAGCCGTTGCCAATGATCTACTGGTTGGTTCGACTGACGACATTGCAAGCGATATTGGTATGTTAGCAAATAACTATGATCGAGGGTCTATTGCTAGGTTAATAGAAAAAGCGAAAAACACCAAGCTCGATGCAAAAGAAAAAACATTTCTCCACACCGCTATTACTAGGTTGAGTGCCGTAACAAACCAGCTTGAAACACATAAGTGGCGCAAAGCTATTGAGAATGTAAATGGTCTCGATGTGGCAGTTAGGCCTCATGGGAGATCTGAAATAAGAATGGCGGGAGTAGTGGTAGACAGGGTGGGGGGGGATCTAGCAAGCAGAATAAAACGAGCTTTTAGTTGGATAGACTTTGATAGTTCAGACGTTACACGTCAACAAGAAATACTGCAGTCGGTTGGGATAACACTAGATCAGGCGAAAGACATACTAAATAATGTAGCTGAATGGAGAGCAAAGTATGGGGACTTTGCGCTTGGGGTTGAAAGCATAAAAAGCACAGCGGGACGAGCGATAGTGAAAGGAGAGGACATTGATTTTGGAGAAGAGAGAGACATTGGAGATGTTTTTGGAGAAACCGAACAGATGAAGTGGCAGCAACTGATTGCAGGTTATGATAAAAAAACGGGCAAAGCGATCCTCACAAAGGAAGGAGAGGCGAGAAGAGAACAATTAAATGCAGTGGGGTTAGAGATTGATCAGGATGGGAGGATTACGAGATACAACACATTTGAGGAATTTGGCAAAGAACACTTGATTGATGAGAGCCGCCTAGCTGGGGACCAACAAGAGGCGTTGCGGAGAATGCGAGCTGAAGTGGAAGAAGGGCGTCGCAAGATGGCTCCAGAAGACTTTGTTAACAATCTAAAGGATCGGATTGAAGATAAAGTTATGGAAATTATGCGCACGGGGGATGCGTCACGTGCGCCCGGCAATCAGATGGTAGCCTACGAGCTTTATGGTTTGCTGGGGTATTTAAAAGGTGAGGGAGACTATAAGGATACCTGGATGGCAAGATTGGCACTATACGACGTAAAAATGTTTATGAGTGGGGTTGAGGGATACGAGGAGTTTGCAAAAGTGGCATCTTTTTTACCTGAAGCATACCTAGCAATACTTCAGAAGGATCAAATTGATATAGGGATGGTAATTGACGAAACTGGAGCAGAGAGACAACTAAAACTGAATTTTGCTGACTTACTATCGATGTATGAGGAACAATTCCCCGGATCAAACGACGTAAGAGATATTTGGATAGCCAAGCTACTGGGTTCAAAAAACCTGACAGAGTTTGGGCTGAATAAGCGGAGGATGATGGCGGCGGCATTGGG
Organism: uncultured Pseudomonadales bacterium; assembly: GCA_964655755.1. Classification (GTDB taxonomy): domain Bacteria; phylum Patescibacteriota; class Microgenomatia; order UBA1400; family UBA12108; genus GWF. The sequence goes on from CAZZNJ010000012.1 coordinate 4,437, forward strand.
TAAGCAGCTCGATATCCAATTTGAATATGCCAACGTTAACGGCAAAGAAGTGTTTAGGCAAATTGGGGGCGGGATGCTGCGACGCGAGGGCCAGGAAGTCTCGCTACTATCTTTGGTAGGACTAAGTGAAAATGGTGAAAGATTGGCTGAGGAATTGCGTGGGGAATTTGATTTTGCAGATGAGTATGGTTGGTATACGGACATGCCTATGGATTGGATGCACATCCACTTGCGTTCGGTAGGCTTGGAGCGTGGTGGTAATAAGGGGGCTTGGTGGCCACAATTATCAAACGGGCTAAGAAAGCTGCATGGCGCGGCACAAGAAGACTATCACAAGAATAAAAAAATGAGTAAAAAATCGGCAGTGGATGATGTTGATTCGGGGTGGAGATCTTTCCTGGCGTGGAAATTGTTTGCTGCAGTCGATGAGAGAAGTGAGGATATGGTTTTTTTTCAGCGCGTTGATGCCAAACTAAAAGAGCAAGGGGTTAGCCTCAGCAAAAAAAAGAAATTTTATGAGGTATTAAAACAAATAGTATATTTGCCAGAAAAGTGGGAAAACTTTGGGATTACGGGTGAGCTGAGAAATGTGGCTGAAGTAAGGAGCTTGATAACAGGCAATCCGAGCGAATACACGAAAGTTTTGGGTAAGTTTAAGGCGATGGACGATGGGAGTGATAACTTTAGCGTGAGCTTTGATTGGAAAAACGTTTTAGGAGAGATGGGTTATATTGCTGTGGATGGAGTAAACACTAAGGGAGAGGCAGGGCTAAAGTTATTGATTGAGAACTTTAACCTCCAGAGGCTAATTGATTATGAGGGACTACCCCATAATTTTTGGGCGGATAACATTAAGTACACAGGCTACGCTTCTGAGTTTTGGAAGGCATCTGTAAAATACGGTGACTTTCCATGGGACCCTGGGATGCAGAAACAGTTAGGCGATATTGTTGGACAGTACTTTGGAGAGGATGGGAGAGCATGGAAAGCAAGGCAGGTATATACAAGACAAACAAGAAACGCTCAAATGCAGTGGGAAGGAACGGAAACTTATATGGATGAGAAAGGCAAGGAAACCACGGTAATGTGGAAGATCGATCCTGAGGACAACTCGAATAAAGCGAATAATGAAAGAGCTGATGCTGCGAGGCGTGGTTTTAGGGTTGGTGCAGATGGGTATGTGTATGATCAAAACAACCAGGTTCAGTACAGGCGAGGGACTATTAAATTTACTGACGGGTTGTTTGATCTATTTGGGAATCCGGCTTATGGATCGGCAGCGGCGAGAAGCGGCTATAGAACAATTTCATGGAAAGAGCGCAAAAATTTACTTAAGGGTTACTTAAAATCAAGTTTGTTTACCCCGGAGCAGTGGAGAATAGAGAATAAGCGCTTTAAATATGCGGCATATTTTGGAGCTGAGATTCCGTGGCAAGTTGACAACCCAACACTAAAAGACGTGTTAAATTATTTAAGAGAGAAGCCCTCTAGGTTTTTGGCACTCCCATACACAATTATGAGGGGCTTGTGGGTTGACTTGGGACTTGAGGGCGAGGATGTAGTTAATTTCTTTTCACCACTGGGAAAGGAAGTTGGGAAACAACTACATTTTTAAATTTTACAATGGTAAAGAAATAACTAGGTAGGTTCAGGCTTAGACATATTCTTACCAATTTCAGCATAGAGCTTGCGTTGTTGGTTTTCCTGATATTTGTGTGAGCCAACAGACCAAATTCCCTTGGCTGGGGTAGAGGCGATACCGACGAAGCCCTGGAAGGCTTCGGCAGCATAGGGGCTTTCCTTGACCTGGAGCCATTCCTGAGCCATCTTGACGGCCGAGGGAGTCATGGTGAATATGACAAAGCCAATGAGGATCATGACGTCATGAGCAACAAAATCAACCCCGCCAGTTAGAGTAAAAGGTGGCAGCCAGACTGACTCGTTAAAACTAGAGTAGAATTCGTGACCCTGATTGATCCCAAAGGGATTAGCACTACCAGTATTGAACACATCGCGAAAAATAGTGGCGTTGGTGGGGTCACCGATGAGTACTGCCGAAAAAATAAACATGGCAGCGGCAACAGGGAAGGGGATGATATAGCTGGCGGTTTTTTTGAGCCAATTACTAAAGGCTTTGCTTCCTGGCATGGCGTTTAGGAGAAGTTGGAGGGGGGCAGTGACGAGCTGGACAATGATCATAACGTAGGATTGGATAAGAGCAAAGAGCAACTTAACCATCTGAATAGCCATATAGACAGCGACGACGAGATACATGGGTGTTACCCAAGAGATCACTCTACCTGCCAACTCAATGCCTCCCGTACCTAGTCCCGTTAACACATCTCCTATAGCGAGTGAGACGGCAGAAACAATGCTGTTGCGACCTTCAAAGACGACCCCCCAAGAAGAATAGGACATGAGTCGATTAATGGCTGTGAGGGGGGTGTCAATAATGTTGATTGAACTAAGAAGATATACCAAAAAGTAGATAAGGAAATACATGATATCGATCATGAAACCCACGATGGCATAGCTGAAGGTGATTAGAAGAAGGGTTATGAGTAGATTGGGGAGGGCAGATTGGATAGTGATAATAGTCTGAGCATTAACCTTGGTCCTGAGCATAATCATGATACCAACAACCACAAACATGATGATGTAGAGGGAGTAAGCGAGGTTGCGAAAGACCTTCCAAAAAGGCAGAAAAGAAGAGAGGGCGGAATAACCAGTGCCTTGAGCATAGGCCTGCGAAACTTGTGGTAGTCCCATATTCGCGACCACATCTCCAAAATACTCCCTACTACTGGGTTGGTTTTGATAAAGCGAGGCGAGCATGGAGCCGCCCATGGGGAGTAGTCCTGCCTTTTCGCCATTTTCGTCTAGTCGACCCGCGAGATATGGGGCAAGGTTCATTGGAGCACTATCAGAAATCTCTGAGAATTGTTCACTTGAGTTTTTGTCCATCTTGGCACCAGTTAGTTGGATGGCGATGGCTCCGCTTAGGTATTCGACAAACCCGGGGTTGTTGGCGGCAAGAACTTGAGTAGGAGTAAGTAGGGGAAGAATGAGAAGCGAAAGGGCTAGTAGGATTTTCTTCATAGATAAGGCGATTTTAGCGTAGTAGCCCAAGTTTATCTACCCAATAGTTGGCAGAGACGCGCACTTCGGCGCGGTCTCCGTAGATGAAGATGAGTTGCTTGGGATCTACTCCAGCGTCACGAATTAAGGCGAGGGCTTTAGCGAAGCTCTCTTTAAATGCGGTAATGTTAGGGTTTTTGTTGGGGTCTAGCTCGTCTTTGTTCATGTAGGAGAGACCGTAAATTTCGAGGCGCATTACTGAAGGATCGTCATCTTTGAGAAAGTAAATGTTGATCGTGGTAGTGATGTCTACACTAGTATTGAAATCCTTGAGGTATATGGGGAAGCGGTCGGAAACAAGAGTGCGGTATTTGGCTGCGTTTGTTGTTTTTTCTTCGGTAAAATTAGTGAACTCAGAGAAGGGGTTGGTGGATTCTGACTGAGAGTTGTTGGGAGGTATGTCGGGAGTAGACTGTTGGCGGGAGGAGAAGAGGAGGACGAGGAAAAAGACGGCGGCGGAGATGGAGACGGCAGTTAAGAGAAATTTGTTGGCGAAGAGGCGACGAGTTAGTTGTTGTAACATATTAAAAACCAGGTAGCTTTAGTATATCAGCGGCAATGAGGCGTAGGAGGGAGACAGAGAAGATAACAAGGAGGAGACCGGCGACACCGGCCGAAAAGAGGTCTCGGCCTGATTGGATAGCTTTGGCGTCGCCTCCGCTGGTCATTAGGCGGAAAACTCCAGTTAGCATCACTGCAAGAGCGATTCCGCCGGAGATCCCAATGAGGAAACGGAGTAGGGTGGCAACAAAGGGTTGGTAAGCGTAGGGGAGGCAGCCGAGGGCGGTGGCGAGGGCACCTTCGCCACAAGAGGCAGGGAAGAAGCCAGCTTGACCTGAACCTGGCTGAGCGGGGTTGGAGGGGTTCTGTGAGTTGGGAGAAGAGGGGGTTTTGGGGAGCTCGGAGGGCGTGTATCCTCCCTTGGTAATGCCGTTGTAAACTGCTAGGGCAACCGCAAAGCTCCCGGGTCGCTGAAAAACCTGGGGCATGCAGGCGGTGCGGTCTGCACAATAGAGTAGATACATGTTGTCGTGTTTGTTGTCGATATAGCTGGTGGGGTAGGGATCGTCCTCACCCTCGAATTGTCTAGGACACCCGTTGTAAGGAATGGGGTAGGGATAACCAAGCTGACAATTACTGTTGCCGCCTCCGTTGTAGCGGGAGAGGGCGGTGATGGCAGTTTGGGCGTCGTTAATGTTGCCCCCCACCTTGCCCTTTAGGTGTTCGCCGGCGTAGGTGGCAGTTTCGAGAAGACTTTTGAAGACTTTGCCACCAGCGTCTGGTTCGGGAGTTCCGAGCTGACGACCAGAGACGAGTGAGGCGGTGGGACTGTTAGCACCTTCGACAAAATGGATTCCTGCTAAGACTTCGCAGGGTACTCCGGTTTCTTTCTCGGCGGTAGCGTAGGTTGCCATCAACTCGTCAGTTAGGTTGGCTTTGATATAAGTATCGAAGTAGGATTGTCCTTTGGCGCTAGGGGCATCGTACCCTGAGCCACTGATTAGTTGGGAGAAGAGCTGACCATCACATTTGGCACTGAGGTCGATGGCTGTGCCTGATGAGTTGGCCGCTCGGTCGCAGCCGACCCGTGTGCCGAGCGCGTATTGTTCGACGGTAGTGTCGAGCTGGCTACTAAACATTGGGTCACCACAAGTGTAGTAACCAAAGCGGCGCCTTGCATCGGCGGGGCCCATGCTTTTGCCGACGTACAAAAGCTCCTCTTCGTCGTCGATCGTGCTACTTAGGTCGTCGTTAAAATCTGCGACAGCCTGGAGGTCGGCTAGGGTATCGCGAGTGTCGTAGTAGCCCTGCTGAAGCTCTTTGATAGACTGACCCATGGCTTCGGGGATGGTGATAAGGTGGTATTTGACCTCTTCGACTTCGTCGACCCGATCACCTCCGCCCCAGCCGAGAAAAGCGAGGTTGAGCAACCAGGAGAGGCTGAGCTCGGGGTAGGAGCCACCCTTGTCTTTGGTAAGAGTGGGCTGGAGTTTGTAGTTGGGACAGTTTTTTTGAGGACCGAGTTTTTCGTCGGGATCGAGGTAGTCGATCCATTGCCGAAAGTATCGCCAATTGGACCAGGGGACGTAGTCAAAACAACCACCTTTTTGTTCCTCGTAGAGTTTTTGGTGAATAAAACTAGGTACGCCGTTGATACTGGCGACGGTCGAGAAACGGATCAGGGGGTTGAGAGCGGCGAGGTTGCGGAAGATTTTCATGGCTTCTTGAAGGGGATAGGTCATGAAGAGTTGGTCGAGGGAGGCGTTAAAGGCCTGAGAAACGGAGGTGTCGTAAAACAGGCCGCGGCGGATCCCCACGAGCATTTCGTCGGGGATCCAGCACTTGTCTGGGTTTTTGGGGCAACAGACGTTCCAAACGCAAATACTGGGACCAATAAAGCCCTGACGGAATGAGGGAGCGTAGAGAGGAGCTGACATGAGGTCAACGTACCATTCGGCGGGGTTGAGCTTGCCGGCTTCTTGACTAACCTCTTTGCAAATGGCAGCCTGAGTTTCGCCCAGACCTTCGAGGAGGGCGTAGTTGCCAGGATTCATGTACATGTCGTCGAGTTGTTCGATCATCCCCATGGCTGCGCCGGCGATGCTGTCGGGCAGGCTATCATCGATGTCGAGGAGAGTTTTGGTCCCCTGGGTTGGGGTGTCGGGGTTTTGGTCGTGGTCGATCCCGACTTGGTAGCCCCAGTCGACCCAACCGAGCGGCCACTCCCCGGTCTGAGCAAGCGTGGCCTTGGTTTGTTTGGCTCGTCTGACAACGATGAGTTTGCGGAGGGCCACGTCACAAAAACTACTAGTAAGGTACTGTGAACCCCACGAGATGGCATTGCTCGTACCAATGTTGGCAAAAGCCAAATCTTCGCTTTGGAGTTTGGGGTAAATGGGTTTTTCGGCGGAGAAATCGGTCCCTTTGACGGTGCGGCTAATGCTGGGGCGCTTGTCGTAGCTGCAACGACCCCGAGTGACCCCACTAAGCTCGGGGTCGGGTTTGGCGGTACAGCTGCCGTTGGGCGAAGAATACCCCTGAGAGACCACGTCAGTAGTGTCTCGGATACAAAGAGCAACAGGCCCGCCCTCCGGAGCTTCTGATCCCATGCAGTGGTCAACCTCTTCGCCGGTTTGGTTATCTACAGCACAGGTGTAGTCTCTACCATCGCCTTCCTCACAAATCATCCAGTTGTTGTATTCGCGGCTACGGTCACGGTTCTCGTAGATTTTGAGAAAAGGAGGGCGGATATATTTGAAGAGGGGAAAGAAACTCTCAAAATGATACTCTTCGTCAGGGTTACCCTCGACAGAAAAAGGGGCAAATGGAGCGCTCGATTCGGCGTTTACGGGGGGAGTGAGTAAGGGGGAATACGTAAGGAGTAAAGTAAGAAGTGAGGCTAAAACGATGCGGAACAAGCTCATGATTAGAAGCCGAAATTAAATTGAGTAACTGGAGCTCCGGTAAGGTTTTCGATCAGCAGCAGAATGAGCCAAGAGATGATGGCGAGGGCGAGTCCGCCCACTGCCAAACCAATTGTTTGTTTACCCCCTTGTAGACCCTTGGGGTCGCCGCCACTGGTTAGGATCTTAAAGCCGCCAACGAGGATCATGATAAAGGCAACCATGCCAATTAGGGGGATTATGGCTGACAAGACGTTGCCAAAGTAGTCGGGGAGTTGGTCGAGGCGAGCGGCGTCGGAGTCCATAGGGGAATTATAACATTGATATTGCTCGCTAGGGTTTGATGTATTTCACTCAAAAAAACGGTCTGTCTCCGCATAGTTGCGGAGCGACCTCGATCTCGAGCTACCCGCTCTGCGATACATTTTTTGGTTGTGAAACACGTCTGCGCCTAATCGCTCGCACACATCACAACAATGTTTAGCTTAGTAAGCAGTAGGCGGAGTGATGTTGTCGTTGAGGATGCTGATACCAAAGAAGTATTGGATGATCAACATGACAGCCCAGGCTGAGGCGACGACGGCGAGACCAACGAGGGCGGCCGTAATCCGGTCCCTGGCTTCTTGGGTTTTGCCTTTGTCACCCCCACTAGTGATCCATTGGATACCACCCCAGATCAGGTACATAAAAACAAGGAGGGCGGAGACGAGGAGAGCTCCCTGGACGGCCCCTTTGATGAGGGTACCAATATTAGTAATAGCAACGTTGTCGGGCTTGGCGATCGAGAGGTCGGGGGCAGCGGGAGCAGCTTTGACGGTTGAGATCAGGTTGAACATATTTTTCTCCTAATTTATATACTTTATGATCTAAGTGTATCAATTATAACAGGATTAGCAAGTTATTTGGTAATCCCGATGCCAAAGAAGTAATCGACCAGTAAATAAACCGCCCAAGCTGAGGCAACAATACCCAAACCCACGATGGCCTGGGTGATTTTGCTACGTGCTTCGTCGAGCTTGCCTTTGTCGCCCCCGGCAGTGATCCAGCTGACTCCACCGTAGACGAGGTACATAAAAGTCGCAAGACCTGCGACCAGAATGACAGCGGAGAAACTACGGGAGACAAAAGTACCAAGATCTTCGTTGATGGCTACCCGGTCTTTGACTTGGTCGTCGACATTAATTGAGAAGCTGCCGCCGCCGGCGCGCACCATGGGTGTGCTAGTTAAAAGGAGTAAGGTAATAGTTGAAAGTCGGGTGAGTATTTTTTTAGTCATGGTAGTTATTATCCTGCGGTGGGCCAAATAATATTAAGGAGGTCGAGGCCGATCGCGGACTCAATAAATTTGACGATGACGTAGCTCGCAGCCAAAACAGCGAGACCCACGAGACCTTGGGTGATTTTGGCTCGTGCTTCGTCGAGCTTGCCTTTGTCGCCACCCGCCATTATCCAGTTGAGACCACCCCAGAGGAAGTAAAGAAGAAATGCGAGCCCCCCGACAATGATAATGGTTTGCCACAAGGTCGCCATGGTGATGGCAAACTGGGTGGGGGCACTATCCGGGGATTCGCCGCCAGGTACGGCCGTGTTGGTAATTGCGGCATGCGCCGTAGGCGCAGTAAATAGCGAATAGCATATAGCAGATAGCGAAAACGCAATTTTTCTATAAACTATTAACCATGAACTATTAACTATACTTTTTTTCATAATTAGTTAAAAGTGAGACCTTGAATAATCTCGCCTGGTTCAAGGATGTTGAGGCCGAGGGCAGCACTGACGATCCAGGTAATAGAGTAGGAGAGGACGATAATAATCAAACCAATTGCCCCTCCAGTCATCATGCCCTTGGCTTTGTCGATCTTACCCTTGTCACCCCCGGCAGTGATCCAGTTGAGACCACCCAGGAGGAAGTAGAGGATGAACGCAATCCCTGCAACAACCGTGAGAACAACGAGGGTATTACTGATTAGTTTTTCGATCGCACTGGTACTACCCCCAATATCTGTTCCGGGCTGATAGCCACCAGGCGTAGTGATAGTTTCAAACTCTAGGGCTTTTACTTTACTTACTAAATTCATAGTGTTCCAGGTCCAGTAATGGTAGGTGACAAAATTGCGCCGGCGTCGCCAAAAAGGAGGAACGAAACAATACCAGTAACCGCAGCGGCTCCAACCATGATGATGAGCCCGAGTAGAGACATGTTGATGGAGTAGACAGCAGCCTGGATCTTTTTTTCGTCGCCTCCGGCCGTTACGTAAGTAAAGCCAGCAATCATGAGGTTGAAGAAAGCGTATAGACCGGCAGCAGCAAAAACGACAGTGACGACATTAGAAATAAAACTGGGCAAACCAGTATTCACGTTGCCGTAGCTGTCGATCGGATTTTCGATATCGCCAAAGATGCTTGCCATATATTTTATAAGATCTCTAGTCCGGTGACGACCTGGATTATCTGGATGATCCAGTATGACCCAAAGACGACTAATAGCCCAATTATAGCAAAAGTAATGGTCTTTTTGCCCTCTTCCATCTTGTGACTGTCGTTGGCGCCGCTGATTACGCTAAATCCCCCGAGGATAAACATAAAAAAGATGACCACACCGGCGGCGACGTAGACATTGGGGAGGATGGCGTTGATTAAGTCGCTGGCACTACTGTAGGTGGAGTCCGCGGAACTACCCTGAAAAAGAAGTCGGTCGCCTAGGTTAAAGCCAGCCATAATATGAAAACATTATAGCAGGGAGTAGAATAGCGGGTGTGGATGCGATTATTAGGCAAATATTAAACGGCGAAAAAGGGGCGGCAACGCGCCTGTACCGGGAGTACGCCCCCAAGCTAAGGCGGTTTTTGGTGGCCAAACTGCCGAATGAGAAGGATGCAGAAGACCTACTGCAAGAAGTGTTTTTGTCGGTGTTTGACTCGCTGCCGACTTATCGCGGGGACGCTGCGCTACTGTCATGGATGTATGCGATCGCGCGACACGAAGTAGCCGACTTTTATCGCAAGCGGTACGTGAGAGAGCTCGTGGAGCGGACAGGCCCCTTGTTCGAAGAACTCCTCGAAACAGTTGAGACCCCGGAGCGAGTGTGGGACAAATCAAAAGTAAGGGCGAGGTTTGTGGCGGCTTACCGGAGCCTGCAACAGTCACACCAAGATATTTTGTCATACCGCTACGAACTCTCGATGTCGGTCAAGGAGATTGCGACCAAGATGAAACTATCTTTTAAGGCAACGGAGTCGCTGTTGTACCGCGCCAGGAGCGCGTTTGCGGTGGCGTATCAAGTCCATGCAGAGTGAAGCAGAGTTTTTGAAAATCATCGAAAAGAAGGCAGTAGAGGAGAAGCGAATCCTAGACACTGAGCTGATGCCTAGGTGGGCTCGGGGGGTGGGGGAGTGGTTGGTGGTTAACCCATGGAGAGTGATGGTGCCATTGAGTATGTTGGTTTATGGTTTATGGCGCATGGTTTATGGTGTAGATGCCCGCGAATTAATTTTGGGATTGTTTGGAGGATTTTCGTGAAGAAGTCGATGCTTATCCTCTGGTTTAGTTATGTGTGGGGGACGACGCTGGCGGGGCTAGCAATACACCCATACCAGTCAATCCGACGGATTGTTTTGACCAAGCGGATTTTACTGCCAGTCACCCTATCCCCCCTTATTGGGTTGGTGGGACTGTTTGTAGTGGGGCGGGTAGGGAGCTACGTGTTTACGCTCGGGGAGATGGGGCGGGAAATAATGGCGCTAATACTAGGCTCAACCCTGATAGGGCTACTAATGTGGCAGGGACTACTACTACTTTTGGTGTGGAGATTTTGGCGGGTACGCTAGAGAGTATTACTGATTGCTACCTGGCCGAAGAACTTCATTTTTAAAAGCAACTTGTCGTTTGTTAGGAAAAAATCACAACCAGATTCAGCTGCTGAGTGGAGTTGAATATTATCCTCAATATCATCAGTGGGCCCTTCGATCGCTCTGGTAAGTATTTTTTGTGTGAGTTCGACGATGCTAATACCAGAAAGGAGAGTTGAGAGCTTGGGATTAGGGATAGTAACTTTGTTTACATAACACAAAATATGACACGATAAAGGTGAAACATAGTTTAGGTGTCCAGATATTTGTTTAGCTAGTTTTGGGTTACGATCGTAAAGGTCAATGAGAATGTTAGTATCAAGAAATATTTTTGCCATACTTACCCATTAAATAGTTGTGATAGTTTTTGTCTCTTTGTTCTTGGGTATATTTTTTGGTAACCATACCCTTAGTCTCTTCTAGATATTTTTCTCCATCAAAGATCTTGGGAGCACTTTGGTTTATGGGAGTGATAACTGCTACAACCTTTGAGCGGTGAAGGAGGTGGGTGGTTTTGCCTGCCTGGAGCGTCGAGAGTAGCTCTGGCGTATCTGTCCTGAGCTGAGTCGTGGTTATGTAGTTCATATACACTTAAATATACATTTAAATGTATATTTGTCAAGTGAGTCGAATGATTAGACGAGTGTGGCCGACTAGTTAGTTGTGGAAATACCAAGACACTGGAGATTAAAGAAACAGAGATATGGTTTAGTGGGTGAGGTGTGTCCTCACTGTGACCATAAGATATTTCCGCCTAGAGAAGGTGCCCCTTGTCCTAATTGTGGTGGAACAGCAAAAGAACTATTTACAATGCTTACTCATGAGGAAAAACCAGATGAAGTTAAAACTGCTGCAGTGATAATAGTTGCTACGGCCGAATGATTTTTGGTAAATAGGCGACACAATGTTTTATGCAGAATATGGACTACAGTGCTTATGAGGAGAGGAAGGTGGTGCTCGTCGATCTGGACGACAACGAGGTGGGGGTAGAGGATATTTTGGTAGCACATCAAGGAGAGGGAAAAAAGCATCGGGCGTTGTCGGTGATTTTATATCGCCCCACTTCGTCTATGACTACGTTAGGGGTAAAGAAAAGTGTTGAGATATTGATGCAAAAGAGGTCCCATGCCAAGCCAGTGTTTAAGGGATTATGGAGTAATACTTGTTGCACTAACCTGAGACCAGGAGACACATACATTGAGCGAGCAGTGTCGAGGCTAAACGAAGAGATGGGGATTGAGGTAAGGCCAGAAGAATTGAGAATACTGTATCGCTTTAGCTACGAGGCTCCTGATCTCACTAATCCTGGTTGGTGTGAGAACGAAGTGGATACGGTAATCGTCGGCACTTCGGCTTCGCTGAGCGCAGGAGAGTTTAGATGTGATCTAAACCCTGAGGAGGCAGAGGACGCAAAGTGGATGGGATACGAGGAAATGAAAGAAGATATGGAAAAGAACCCAGACATTTACTCACCTTGGCATAAATTAATTATTAATGATCCACGGTTTGTGGAAGGAGTGGGGGATATTTGTGTCAATTAGTCTGGGTAGTTTGATGAGAGAGAAAGAAGTATATGATGATAGAGGGTTGTCTGCGACCCATACTTTCGACAACATAATAGCTAGCGATGAAAATATTAAAGATGCTCAAATTCTGGCTGGAAAAGGAGGAGATGTGAGATATTGGTTGATTAAAATATTGTGTAAAGACAATAGAATACCGGAGACCCCATATGATGATGAGCAGGTGGATCCATGAATAAAGTTACGATAACTTCTCCAGCTAATATTGCATTTGTTAAGTATTGGGGGAGGAGAGATGACAATCTGATTTTGCCACTAAACTCATCAGTCTCGATGAACATGAGTGGGTGCACCACCACCACATCTTGTGAGTGGGGCGAGTGGGAAGAAGATTCGATAAAAATTAAATTTAAGGGTAAGGAATTGGTTGAGGCGAGCGGAATAGCAAGAGAGAAAGCGTTAAAGGTGGTTGAGAGGGTGAGAGAAAAACTTGGGACAAAAAATAGAGTCAGAATCGAATCAGAGAACAATTTTCCTGAAGCGACAGGAATTGCCTCTTCAGCTTCTGGCTTTTCTGCTTTAACAAAAGCGTTGTACGAATCTTATGGAGCTAGTCTTAGCGAAAAAGAATTGACAATCGAGACTAGATTATCAGGTAGCGGCTCTGCCTGTCGGAGCATCCCGGACGGGTTTGTGGTTTGGGATAAAGGAGCAAAAGACGACGGTAGTGATTCGTATGCGTATTCGATTGCACCTGCTGACCATTGGGATCTAATTGATTTGGTTTGTGTTGTAGATGTGGGCAACAAAAAAGTAAGCTCTGGGGAGGGTCATGTGCGACCAAAAAACGAGTATATGCAGGCGAGGCTAAAGAATATTGAGAATCGGGTAAGTGAGACAATAGAGGCGATTAAAGCAAGAGATTTAGAGAAGTTGGGAGTGGTGACAGAAATTGAGGCGATGTCTCTACACACGGTTTGTATGATGAGTGAGCCACCCATCTTTTACCTGAATGGTGCCACTTTTGAAGTAATGGCTACTGTTAGGGATTTAAGAGAACATGGAGTAATGGCATTTTACACAATGGACGCAGGGGCAAATGTGCACATTATCACTGAGAAACGATACTTGCCTGCCGTGACGCAAGGCTTATCAGCGATCGACAAAGTAATCATGATGATTGAAAATAGTGCGGCTAGTGGAGCACAAATTTTATGAAACAAATGCTAATGGTTAAGCTGGGAGGGGGGGTAATCACGGACAAGAACGTGCACTACGGACTTAGAGAAGACGTGTTGTCGAGACTTGCTGGTGAAATTGCCCGAGGATATGCTGGGATGGGAGAGGCAAAGTTAATTATCGGAAATGGAGCGGGGAGTTTTGCCCATTTTTCGGCACACAAATATCGAACCACTGAGGGGTTTGTGGATGAAGGTTCGCGCATCGGGATGGGATGGGTGCGTCACGACGCGGTCAAATTAAACCAAATTGTATTTGAACAACTCTTGTTAGCAAATATCCCCGTTTTTTCCTTTTCACCCTCATCTTTGATGAGCGTAAAACAACGAGCTACCAAGGAGATTTTTGTTCAACCAATCGAGGATGGGATACAACAAGGAATAGTGCCTCTAGTTTACGGAGATGTAATGGTGGACGCCGCACGGGGGTGTGACGTGTATTCGACTGAGCGAGTGTTTGACGAACTTGCAAAGTATTTTGCCGGAGCATATCAGGTTAAAGTCATCCACGTGAGTGCGGAAGAGGGGGTATATAAAACAGGGCAGGCCAGCGTGTTTGAGCGAATCACAAAAGACAACTTTCAGGAAGTGAAACAACACCTGGGGGGATCAAAGGGGGTAGACGTGTCGGGAGGGATGCTGCACAAGGTCGAGGAATGTTTGGCACTAACCGAGTTAGGAGTTACTAGCGCGATCGTGAGTGGAATGGTAGAAGGGCGAGTAGAGGCCGCGATGCTCGGGAGAGAAACAGTAGGAACTCTAATATGTTAGACAAAAGCAACATCCCTACCCACGTTGGCATTATTATGGACGGGAATCGGCGGTGGGCAAAAGCCAAGGGGCTACCAGCGATTGCGGGACACGCGTATGCGGTGGAGAAGACAGTGGAAGCACTGATTGAGCGGGCGGGGGAGATGGGCGTAGCCTATCTGACAATGTGGGCCTTTTCAACCGAAAACTGGGGGCGAGCGGAGGAGGAGGTAGCGGGACTAATGAACCTCTTTAGAAAGGCGATCGAAACCAAGGCGGGGAAGTTTATCAAAAAAGGGGCGAGGCTAAAGATGATCGGGGACATGAGTAGGTTTAGCCCGGACATTCAGGCAGGGATGAAACGAGTGATGAAAGAGAGCGAAAAAAACAACAAGATTACAGTTACATTTGCACTAAACTACGGGGGGAGAGATGAGATTAAGCGGGCGGTCCAAAAAGGCGGAGTAGATTTTGAAAGCAAGCTAGATACTGCTGGGATGCCAGACCCTGACCTGATTATTAGAACAGGGGGGGACTACCGGCTATCGGGCTTTTTGATGTGGCAGGCAGTGTATAGCGAACTGTACTTTACTGAGACGCTTTTTCCGGACTTTACGCCAGAAAAATTTGGGGAGGCGATTGAGGAGTACCAGAGTAGACAGCGTCGATTTGGAAAATAGATAACTCTACTCGTCTTATTGGTTCGTGGTACCGTCTCGCAAAAAAGCGGTCTGTCTGGGTTTGCTAACCCAGCGACCTCGAGCTCGGCCTACCCGGCCTGCGCTAAATTTTTTGACTGCGAGATACCACTGCACCAATCACTCGTAGAAAATTTTACCCAACTATGTCGATTTTGAAGATGACCTGGAGAATCTGGGCGATCCAGTAGGCGAGGAAGATAACAGCAAAACCAAAAAGGGCGCTAGTGATAGTTTTTTTGCCTTTTTCTTGGGCTTCTTTGTCGGCGGCACCCGCGAGCATGGTAAAGCCACCGGAGACCAGCATGCCAAACAGGATAATGCCGGCGAGGGTTAAGAGGGTGGGGAG
>CAZZNJ010000012.1:19484-26722 GCA_964655755.1 uncultured Pseudomonadales bacterium
GCAACGATGCGCAGAAGGGTAACGGAAAAAATAATAAAAAGGAGGCCAGTAATGGCACTGGTAAAAAGCTCTTTGCCTTTCTTGACTTGCTCGGCATTATCGCCCCCAGTCATGATCTGAATTGTGGCGATGAGCATGATAACGAGGGAGATAGCTCCTGCGGTGCCAGCCAGAAACTGGAGGAGGGTAACGGTAAAACCCTTGGTATCGACGCTGAGGCAGCCTAGGGCTGTGTCGATGGCGGTTTCGCCACAGCTGCCATTGGGATCAACTGCCCTTACGGGTGAAGGGATAAGTAGCAAGTAGAAAGTAGAAAGTATGGGGAGAGATAGGACTTGTGTTAGGATGGAGGTATGTTTTCTGTCTGGAATAAGGTTTGTCATACGCTGATTTTGGTCGGCATAGTGCTGGGGTTTATTGTAACACACCAGGCAGTGAGAGCCGAATCCCTAGAGGAAATTGAAAGCCAGATTACGGACCTGACCAACCAACTCAAACTTTCGCAGGCCGCGACCACACCACTTGAGGCTGAGGTTAGCAAACTGCAAAAGCAAATTGCTGGGATCCAAAGTCAAATTAAGGATTACGAAGGGCAAATAACCAACTATGCCTTAGACATCGACGAGCGGGAGGACAAAATTAAGTTGCAGTATGCGGTATTGGGGGCAAAAGTTAGAGACTACTACAAAAAGACCAGGTTTTACTCGCCCCTCCTCACCCTCTTATCATCGCAGAGCGCAGGCCAGCTGACCCGCGAGCTGACCTACAAAGAAGCAACGGCGGATGAAGATAAGGAACTGATTGTTGCGATTACCCGAGAAATAATGACCCTAGAGGAGGATAAGAAACAACTCGAGTTAGACAAGGTCAAGCTCGCTAACCTTCAGGCCAAAATTGATACACAAAAAGCGTTTTTTGAAAAAGAAATCGCGGGAGCCAAAAAGTGGCAGGCAGAGTTGTCGGGCAAAATTGCGACCCTAACTGCCAAACAGCAGGCCATTCTCTCGGCGAGATCGGGCTCGTTTATTACGGGGGTGGGGTCGGTGCCGATTGGCTCGGACTATGATGCGTCGATTGCGGGTTTTAATGACAACGCCCCGGGAGGATCCTTTGGAGTCTTTAGTTTTGGGGCTTTTACTCACCGCAAAGGGATGAGCCAGTATGGGGCAAAAGCGAGGGCGGCTAGCCAGAGTTATGAGGATATTTTGCAGGCTTACTATGGGAAGCGACCAGTGAGTAAAGATACTGGAGGGGACATTATAGTGAACGGGGCTTCGATGAACTTTGAGGAGCGCTACCTCATGGGGATTGCAGAGATGCCCGCCGATTGGCCAGAACAAGCACTAAAAGCACAGGCAGTGGCCGCGCGAACGTACGCATATCGCTACAAGACTGAGGGCAAGTCTATCTGTACCACCGAAGCCTGTCAGGTGTTTTTGAGTAGCAAGGCAGATAACCCCCCAGAGGCGTGGCGCAAGGCAGTGCAAGACACCCGGGGGCAGGTCCTAGAGGACGTGGTGACGTTTTATTCGTCGACCGCCGGAGGATATCTGAGTACCTCGGGATGGGACACAACGGACAAATCGGGGGGTGGTGACTGGACGAGCCGAGCATACGAGAGCGTGGCGGGGTCACCCTGGTTTTATAAGGCATGGTATCGCAATGGATACAAAAACACCGATAACGCGTGTGGGCGCAAACCCTGGCTCTCAGAAGAAGAAATGGCAGACATCATCAATGCGTGGTTGATCCTCAAGAAAGGGGAAGGAAGCGGGGCGGATACGGGCAGGGTTCTGCCGGTTACGATCGGGAGCTGTCCAGTTGGAGGCCAGGGGGGAGAACCATACTCGATGGCTGAACTGAGAGCAAAAACCAACAACCCGGTAACGAGTATCTCGGGCAAGCCGACGGTGACGCACGACGGGAGTGGCAACACGACCAACGTGCGATTTGTGACAAACAGAGGCGAGTTAAATATTGCTGGAGCTGAGTTTAAGGAGGTATTTAACACCAGGGCCCCCGGTTATATTGCGATTCCCCAGAAGGGCTTTGCCTTCTTTAATATCGAACGGAAATAGTTGTGGTACCATAGAGCTATGCCAGATGTGTATGTTGCCAAAAAAAGTGATCCAGCAAAAACCAGCCACGGACCCCACGAACGTAAGTCGGTAAAGCAACTAAAAGAGATGGTGGGGCGGATGGGGGGCGACTCGTTGTTTACCTCGTTTGCGTCGTTTCCGACCCATATTTGCTTTGAATCCCAGGAGGATGAAGAAGCAATTGTGTTATTTATGCGACAGCATTTTATCGTCAACCTGCCATGGATAGTGATGGCAATCTTTATGTTGACTTTGCCTTCGGTTTTTGCCTTCTTTCCCCCTTATGCAGCACTGCCAACCGGGATGCAGTTTGTGGTTACGCTCGGGTGGTACCTGTTTGTGGCTGGCTATACCCTCGCCAAGCTGATGGGCTGGTTTTTTAATATTTATATCGTCACGGACGAGCGGATCGTGGACGTAGATTTTCATAACATCTTTTTCCGCAAGATCTCAACGGCAAAAATCGAGGAGATCCAGGACGTTAACGTGCAGTCGTCGGGCGCTTTTGAGACCTTTTTTGGGTATGGGAGCGTGTTTATCCAGACGGCAGCCGAGGTTTCGCAGTTTGAGTTTGTGGCGATCCCTTATCCGGACCGCGTAGGCAAGATTTTGAACCAACTGATCGACCACGAAGAGCAGGAGAAGATCGAAGGGAGAGTGAAATAATATGGACGTTTTTACCTTACTAGATAGTTTTAGTTTGACCCTCCTGGTTAAAGTTTTGTTGGTAGTGCTTTTGAGTGTCTATACCCTCTTTGCGTTTTTGATGATGAAGCAGATTAACGCCATGACTAAAGCAGTTCAAATGCAAGACGATTATATTATCCGCGGTTTGGGAGCTCTGCATTGTGGATTTGCGGTAGTCGTGTGGGTCCTGTCTTGGTTCCCAGCCACCTAACTGAGCAAAAAATGACACTAACTAATGCCCATAGTTTGGTCGGCACCCCTACCAAAAGTTGTTGGTCGCAGGGACAGAGTTTGGTCCAAGATGGGATGGTAGTGGCGCTGGTACTAAAACTAGAAATCGAGGGCGAAGAGGGATTTGTAGACTTGGGATCGATCGGGGGGGTAATTTTTGAACGCTTTCATGAATATGGTAAAGAGGCCCATTCGGCGGTTGAGTGGCAGGAATTTGTCGAGAAAGAACTGGGGGAGTTGGCGCCAGAAATAACGCCGAGCGTGGCAGTCGCATGGAGTAACGAAGACAAACTCTGGGCGTGGGGGCGAGGGGAGACGGGGGTCAAACTGTACCGGGGAGGACGGTTGGTGACTTTGGCAGAGAGTGGAGCTTGGGGGGAAGGACTTGCGGGGGGAGTACAGGAGGGCGACGTGGTGATACTGGCGACTCAAGCAGGGCTCACCGTAGGCGATAAACCAGCTACAGTTGAGGCGCTCCAGTTGGGAGTGGCAAACTATGTGGAGACGTTGGCCCCGCTGATCCATCAGGACAAAGCACAGGACGAGATTGCACTGGTAATGCTAGACTACGCGAGTGGGGTTGACCAGGCGGAGGAACAAAAGGAAAAGGAGCGACTGCCTAAGATTTTTGTAAAGCGATTCAGCGAGGAACCAAGGCGGATCAATATGATTATTGGAGGCGTGGTGGGGGCGGCGCTTGTTGTGTTGGTTGTGGTGGGACTACTGGTACGGAGGGAGAGGGTCGCGCAAAACGAATACGAAGAGGTCATTGGCCGAGCGGAGACAATGATTACGGAGGCAGAGGCTGTAGCCCAAAGCAACCCAGAGCGGGCCAAGATCCTGTTGGCGCAGAGCATAGAGGTATTGGATCTGTATATCAAATCTGAACCAAAAGCCAGTTATCTCAAGGCAGCGAGTGAGAGCTTGGGGAAGATTAAGAGCAAAGAACAAGAGATCTTGCGGGTGCGGGGGATAGCGCTCTTACCCACGATTGAACTCAACTTATTGGCCGAAGGGTTAAGAGCGGAGAGTTTGGTTGATGATACGGCTGGGACAATGTATTTTTGGGATGACCGGAGTCGGGGGTTTGTGGGGATCGCCAGTAGTGATTTGTCAAAAGTGAGTTATAGCGTCGAAAACGAGCGTTTTGTGCGCCCATTTGGCGTGCGTGACGGGGTATATACAGGACTGGTGAGTGGCGGGGTCTGGGTGGGGGATGAGAGCGAGCAAAAGGTAGTGATTGAGACTGACCCAGAGTGGGGCGAGATCGCCCAAGTGACGACATTTGGCAACAATATTTATCTGCTCGATCGGGGGATGGGAGAGATCTGGAAATATGCCGCGACTGGGGAGGGGTACGCGGAGCGGCGACGTTGGTTTGGGGCGGGGATAGTGCTCGATTTGTCGCGAGTAGTGGACTGGGTGGTGGATGGGGATATCTGGCTTTTGACTGCGAGTGGCAAACTGGAGAAATATAGCCGAGGCGCGCCAGCAAAATTTGGCTTGACGGGATTCCCGAGTGAGAGCGAGTCCGGCCTACTGGTCGACCCAGTTGCCATGCAAATAGTGGAGGAAAAGATTTATATCCTGGAGCGCGGCGCCAAACGAGTAGTGACCCTCGACATCAATGGGCAGTACCTACAACAGTATGTTGCAGAGGATTTTGGGAAGGCAACGGACATTATGGTCTTTGGGGGGAAGGGGTACGTGCTTGTGGAGAACGTGATTAAGGAGTGGGTGTTGTAGATTCGGTGCGAGCTTTGTTGGGTTACAATATACGCATGATTGTTAATAAGTTGGCCAAGAGAGATTATGCGGTCACTGACACTTGGGTGGCAGGGGTGGTTTTGACGGGCGCAGAAGTAAAGAGTTTGCGGGGGGAGCGGGGGAGTTTGCGGGACGCGTACGTAAAGTTGATAAACGGCGAGTTATTTTTGGTGGGGGCCGATATTCCGATGTACGGCCATTTTTCGGGACAAAACTACGATGCCAAACGGTCCAGAAAGCTGTTGTTAAAAGCGAACGAGATCGGCAAAATAGTGCAAAAAACAGAAGGGAAAAATTTGACACTGGTCCCCCTGCGATTGTTTTTTAAGGGGCGGTGGGTGAAGTGCGAGATAGGTCTCGGGAAAGGGAAGAAAGAGTGGGAGAAGAGAGCTGATATTAAAAAAAGAGATGTAGAGCGGGAAATGGCGAGGGCGCTGAAAAACTAGACTAACCTTTTATTCCGGAAAGCGAATCCAGAAAATGTCTTCAGATACCTTTCGAAGTCGAGAGCTCGCTTTTTGCTAATGAATGACGCATAAAAAACAAGTTTAATTGGTCGCAACGCTCTAGTTTGTGGTACGTGACCTATGCTATGGTCTGCTATTCGATTTTTTAGGTCTGACGAAAAGCCAGTGTAGTAAGTGCCATCTCTGAGCTTAAGGATATAACTATAGTACACAAATTAAAGTATAGCCCCACTTCGCTCTACGAGCTACGTTGGGGACACTCTTCGCACTGGTTAAGCAATCTGGATATATGAGTGGCTGTGCCACTTCGAAGCCTCGAACTGAAAGCGAGAGGCGAAGAGTGGAGACGGAGGGCAGTGAGCCCTCGTCCGGAGCGAGTTTTTAACATCATCTACATACATAGATAGGTTTTGGATTTTAGCCTCTAGCTTATTAGGTAACTATCAGACCAAGATAAGCATGAGGGTGGTCAATTATTTGGCCCCGACGCGACCACTGTCTGGGTTACGGCTCATGTATGTTTCCACCTACACCGTCGCCATGAGCGACTCAGATGTAAATGCTTTTAGGCCCAAGCGGAATTAACGCGAGGAGCGAAAAGACTGGCTACGTATTCTGCAGCACTGTTTAAGCGAGCATAACCGTTAGCTAGTGTCTGTGCAAAAGATTTGACAGATATTTTTTGACGCTGTTTTACGACTTCTCTCGTCAAAGTCGGTATGCAGATGTTAAAGAACAGTCGCCTCGTCAAAGCAAGACGTCCCCATTAGCGCTCAATATACCACATCAGGGGTAAAAAGTCAAAAATAGGTGGATATTGCGCTTAAATCTCAAATTCTCAAATCGCAAATGACAAATTGAGTACACTAGAGACATGGGGATACTAGACTGGATATATCCGAAAAAATGCCTGGGTTGTAGGGCCAATGGAGGCTACTTTTGCCAGCGTTGCCAGAGGCTGGTAAGGCGGAGGGGAAGTGGCCTGGCTTACCAGGGAATCGTGCGTCGCGCAATCAAAGAGATCAAGTATCGAGGGACATATGACCTGGTAGCTGAGTTGGTTGAGATCTGGGCACCTAAGAGGCCAGAGGGTGAGATTGTGGTGACCAGTGTGCCGATGTGGGAGGGGAAGAAGCGGTTGCGGGGATACAACCAAGCAGAGCTGATCGCGAGAGCGGTCGCAAGGCGGTGGGGGGTTGAGTATCACGAGTTGTTAACCAGAACTAGGAAAACTAAACCAATGTATGGTTTGAAAAAAGGGGAGAGATTAGTGAATGTAAAGGGAGCGTTTGTATACAATTCTCAAATCCCAAATTCTCAAGTTCTCAAATATAACGCATTAATCTTAATCGATGATGTCTGGACGAGTGGGGCGACCATCAGGGAGTGTGTACGGGTGCTCAAGCAGGCGGGGTGGGCTAGGGTTGTGTCGTTGGCGCTTGCGAGCTAGTTATTCGCCAGTACTCGGCATGGTGGCACCATACTTTTTAGCCATTTCTTCTAAGTCCTTCATGTCGTATTCACCTGCTTTGTTAGGTGAAGGGAGGGCTTTGGTCGATCCAGAAAGATCTTCGAATTTGATGTTGGTGGGAGGCACAAAGTCGGCGCTAATGGCAACCGAACTGACACAGTTAATGTCTAGGCCAGTTTTTTTGAGGTCATCAAAATATGATTCGGAATCAAAAGAGGGCTGTTTGGAAATATTAGACTCATCGGAATCAGGGTTTGTGGTCATCGGATTAATTTCTTCTTCGCTAAATATGCGCGTTTTGGTGCCTGCAATTTCACCCGCATCCCATAGGTATACGTATTGTTCGTCGTTAATCATATGGTAGGTTTTTTTGACTCCACCAACACTAGAAATAGTAGTGGATTTCATTTTTTTACCATAGATTAGATACTGAATACTAACTTCGTCTTTGGTCATAGTACAGAGGGTGGGTTTGCCTGAGGCAATAGCGGCGGCCCACTGAGCGGCCTCGCCTGC
>CAZZNJ010000013.1:0-25695 GCA_964655755.1 uncultured Pseudomonadales bacterium
GCCGGAGTGGTGAAATGGTAGACACGCAGGTTTTAGGAACCTGTGGAGCAATCCGTGCTGGTTCAAGTCCAGTCTCCGGCACTAGAACCAGTTCAAGTCTGCACATCAAGCGCGATTAGCGCCTGAGAAATGCCCTCCAGACACGAAGTAGTCTGGGAGGCCAGTCTCCGGCACATGCTATAATCTCTGAATCTATGACTAAACAAGCCACCAAAAAAGCCTACTCTCAGTCGCCCGACGGCACGATCGAATTTGCGCTCACGATCCCCAAGACAGCCCTAGCTCACGCCTACCAAGAAACCGTCGCCGAATACGCCGCCCGGGTGACCCTCCCCGGTTTTCGCAAAGGCAAAGCCCCCGCTGCCATGGTCGAAAAATCGCTCGACAAAGCCGAGCTTTTGGCCCATAGCCTAGAGCACGCCTTCCCCCAGGTCTATGCCGAATTTGTCAAAACCAATGCCCTTTTGCCCCTAGTGGACCCCGAGGTAACCCCCAAATCTATGAAAGAAGGGGAGGACTGGCTACTCAGTGTCAAAACCGCCACTTTTCCTGAGCTAAAACTCGGTAGCTACGAAAAAAAACTAAAAGCTATCAAAAAATTTAAAGACGAAAAAGACAAGCTCCCCGAGTATTTTGACGCCTTGCTCGACACCATCAAGTTTGAGGTCTCACCCATCCTCGTCCTGGCCGAAACCAAGGCCGCCATCCAGCGGTTGGCCAAACAGCTCAGCACCCTCAAGCTCAGCGTCGAAGACTACGCCAAATCGATCAAGAAAACCGTCGAGGAGTTAGTCAAAGACTACGAGGGAACCGCCAAGACCAACCTCCGCCTCGAGTTTATTCTCTACGAAATTGGCAAATCCCAGGGTTTTAAGCCAGAGGAGAGGTCCAAAACACTTGACTTCCTCCGAAACTTATAGGACAATACTTGCACCTATTAGGTATAATAGTTGCGTATGAACGATCCCTTTAAGAACTTCAAGCCGTTAAACGATGCTCGAGCAAAACAAAAGACGCCGTCTGTTCGTTCTGATGGTTTTGTCGAGAACATCCGCGACATGGGTGGCTCTGTCGTCAAATCCCTAAAAAACGATGTACTCAAGGGAACAGCTCAGAGTATTTTTGATCAGCTCCTCGGCTCAACCACGAGCAATAAAGTCCCCAAAACCGAAAACCCGCTCGATCAATCAAAACTCGAGCAGCTCATCGCCGAAAAAGAGGCCGCCGCCTACGAAGCCGGCAAAGCCGAGGCGACCCCCAAACACGTGAGTTCCCTCAAAGAGAGTCAGGTCCTATTTAGTTTTGCAGACGAAAAACTCAAGCAAGAAATCAATGGGGTCAGGTCCGAGCTCGCTCTCCTTGTCAAAACCATGGGCAAAGTCGAAAAGCAGGTCGAGCTAGCCATCATGGACAACGTCACCGAAACAGGTGTCTACCACCTCAACTACTTCCACAAACTCAAGGAGTGGATCAAGTTTATGCGCAAAAGCATGGAAGATGCCTCGCTCTGGCTCGCCACCAGCAAGGGACGTAAGGGCAAAGGTTACTACTGGAATCAAGTTTCTAAGTCTGGGACTAAATACAGCATGTCCCACGAGCGCGCCGTGCAGATGGGTGCAGGCTGAGTAGCTTGCTCCGAAGTCCTAAGCACGTTTACCCAGAACACACCAAAAGGCCAAAGAATTATGAATTCCAGTTTTTTTGCTAAAGATACTGCTATCTGGAACTAAACATCACTAATACGGCTTGATGTGGCCTTTTATGTAGATGTTAGAACGTCTCTCCGGCCGCCTCCGGCGGCCTGAAAGGGAGCGCGGCGGTGCGGGGCGCCGCGCAGTCATTTTGTTTTTTTTCGCGCGCGGTCCGCCAGCTTTGCTGGCGACATCATGACACATCTTGAAAATTATTTGTAGTTGATGTATATTATAGGGCATGGTAGACAAATATCGAGGGCTAATGCCAAAGGGTTCTATCTGGTATCACTTCTCACGTCAGGAAATGATGGGATTTTTGCAGGCTAATCCAGAATTAGTACCTCCAGATACTGTTATTGATTACGACGCTCTTGAAGATGGTGACATACAAGCAATTGACGTAGCAAAAATGGAGGAAGCTATTGGTCGTGCTGGATTAGCCATTGTTACACTATTTGACTAAATTTCTATGTGGAAGAAAGATAATCAACCAAAAGGTGGATGGGATTCTACAGTAGAGGCTTGTCATGCTTATCCCATGGCACGACTGGATCAGATTGAGGGAATGGTTGACAGTCTTAACGGCAGAACAGCTGAAACTAATTACGAATTTCATATTCAACCAGTAGTCGATGGAACCACACCTCCCAATGTTGCTCCTTATTACAAAAATCGTGGAAGGTGGCAACAACCAATCAAGGTTGAAAAAACAGGCCCAGTTATCCAAGCAGTTCTTGATAAACTTCCTCCATCTGTAAGAAGTGGACAAGATGAGAATTATGAAGTTTATCAAATTAGACTTAATGATTTGAATTCGTTTGAGAATATGATGGGTACCACTACTTTGCTAGTCGTATTCCTTAATCTGAGGTTTGAGGGAGGGAATTGCTATATGTTCCCCGACGATGCTCACTCACACCAAAATTGGGAAGTATTAAAAGATATGCATGGACAGAACTCTCCTCGGTTATCTGGTTAATTATTCAGTGTTGACTTCGGGTATTTTTTGGTACTAACATAGTGTTAGTACCTTAAAATTTTTGCGTTGGCTGGCAGACATTTTGGGCTTCATAATCGCCGCCTCCGCGGCGAGTTAAAAAGGGGCTATGCAGCGCTCCAGGCGGGGCGGGGCGCCTGGGGCGCTGACCCGGGAAAAATGCCTGACTCAAAAATTGTGGGCCCGAGAGGAGTCGAACCTCTGACCTCTTCGATGTCGACGAAGCGCTCTAACCAACTGAGCTACGAGCCCGGATTCAAAGTACTCACGTATTTTATCATCTCTTTACCAATAGCCAAAATTTTTCTCTGCAACAAAATATCGTTGTAACTTACCGCACATACGCCGTGATAATCGCTGTGAGAATCCTTGCCCTTAGATAGATCAAAATATATTATTTGCCCTTTATAGGGTATCTTGTGCAACCAAGCAATAATCAATTCAGCTAATTATTCTCGTTAATTCAATCTAGATAAAACATATATAAAGAGTCGTTGATCGACAATTTTTTTCACTTACCAATCATTTATCACAGTCGAGAGACTATAGATTTGTAACCTGGTTAAACATTGTTTTAAAACCTAACCCTATAGTTGTATAATACATATATGATCAAAGAACCCGCCCAGATAAAAGCAGGAATAGGCCTAACAAATATAACTGCAGATCTTAATGTAATGTTCGGTGGAAGTTTTGTTCTAAGCGAACTTGCCGAACATCCAAATGAATCTTTACATATCGCAAGTATTGGCGCGGGAACTGGACATTTCGAGTTTCTTTTAAGTCAGGCGTTAATGAATCATGGCAAAATAATAGATTTAACATTAATCGACCAATCTCCTGAGATGTGTGATGTGATAAAAGCTGATCCAAGAAACAAGAATATTCAACCTCATATCTTTCGAGAAGACTTAATTAGTTGGATAAAAAACACACAAATAAGATACGACTGCATTATTCTACGTAACGTCACCCATTTTTTAACTATCCCTGAATACACTACGCTCCTTAGCAATCTAAAAAATGTGACCAAAGATGGGGCATTAATATACATTTTAACTCTATCTACTCTACATCGACTTAGTTTGGATTCGAAAGATGTTACCAATCACGATAATTGTTTGCAGCAAAAAAAAATTACTGGTGGGATAAATATTCCTGATAATACTTCTATGACATTCGTGGAGATTAGTTCGGCTCCTGATTATTTCGCTAACGAAACAGGACTACAGCTTTTAAAAGTAGAGCCTTGTAAATACCCTATAGGATCTATAATTTCGAATGGCAAACCCCATGATCCAGACGCTATTACAATATTTTTAAAAAAGTAGGTCCCAACATCGTCCACTACTGCCCACAAAACTGCTAAAATCAACACATGAGTCAAAACTACGATTTGATCCGGGTCATCACAGAGGATCAAATATATTTATCAGGACTTTACCAACCAGGGGAGATAGACAAACCAGCGATCATTTTTATTCATGGTTTTACCTCGGATTTTTATAGCCCAGTTTTTCCCCATACAATAGGGTCAAAACTAAAATCTAACAACTACGCTCTTCTCCTCGCTCAAAACAGAGGTACAGGTATCGAAACAGAATTTATCAAGACCAACGGTCACGAGGTGTTCTTAGGTTCATTTTTTGAAAGAATCGAAGACGCTCATCTCGACATTAATGCCCACATCGAATTTCTCTTAAACGAAGGATATACAGAGATAATTTTAATGGGTCATTCTCTTGGTACTATCAAAGTGACTCGCTATATATTCGAGGGCAAGCACAAAGATAAAATCAAAAAATTAACTTTACTAGCACCATTCGACAAAAACGCCTTTATGGCAAAGAGAGCTGCTAGTAACTGGGATCAATTCTTAGAAATAGCACATCAAAAAATTGACCAAGGAAAAGGTCGAGAAATAGTACCTACACCTGAATACGAAGACTACCCACTCTCATACACAACGTTCTTATCTTGGTACAACAAAACCGAACTCAGTTGTATCTGGGATTTTTACCGCAGCGATTATGATGGAGATGTTCTAAAAAAAATTCCTATACCTGTTCAAGTTATATTAGGCGACAAAGACGAGTTTGTCACTTACCCAGAGTTTAATGAAAGTCCACGAACCGTATTAAATTTTTTGAAAAAGACTATACCTCAGTGCGAAACTCATCTAATCCCGAGATGCAATCACACCTACACTGACAAAGAGGAGGAAGTAGCAAAACTTGTAACTAAATTTGTCTCAGCTTAACTTCTCCACGTATCGTATGGAAATATTCTTAAACCCACCCTCCACAACAAAGAACAAATGCCTGGTCCTAATCGGCGGGGTAGGGGATCCAGCAGAGATTTTTGACCCCCTTATTAACATGCTAACAAACAAGCTGCCAAATCACACTATTTGCACTTTTACTTTTAGTCAAAAAAGCAACAAGATTGGACTACTCGAACTGCAATCCCAGGAGCTGATAGAAGTACTAAGCCAACTGATCCATCAGCACAACTTTAAAGCCATTGATCTCTGGTGCACTAGCATGGGATCCTACTCAACAGTTAAGGCATTATTAGATCAGGATTATGCTCAGTCTATCAGCCACGCCATCTTCTTTGACCCTGCAGATTACTACCTAGATGATCAAACTCAGGACGTAGAACAAGAAAACACCTGGTCCGGATATCAGCGGTACAACCCCACCAAGCCAACAGTTAGCTCAACACTGCCCGCGCTCCAATCAAACGTCATAATCGACGTTGTTCATCTAACCGTCCGTAACCACAGCAGCTTTGGCTACCTCGAGTCAGATTATGGTAATCGCAGTCTCGACAATCCCCAGGGTTTCCCACGTTTAAACACCGAAATGGTCAAAACTTTCTACACACATACCCCACCTAAAAACCGCGGGGAATACCTCGAGATCAATAACCTCCCTCATGCCATATTTCGTGACGGCAACGTCACCCATAATCTACAGACTATTGCCAACCACCTAGCTACAACAGTGTTATAATCCAACTATGAAATCAATCTCAATCAAAACCACTACCACTCCCAACCCCTAGGGGACTGGAGTAGTCGTGCCGACTCCATTAGTCCCCCACGAGGGGATTTTTCTTGCCCCGCCGAAGCTCAAAGAGCGAAGGAGGGTGTACAACACACAAATAAGCTATACTTACAAAAGGAAATCATATGTCAGTCAATAACTCAGAATCACTCGATCAACTCCGCCACAGCGCGGCCCACCTCTTAGCCGCCGCCGTGCAAGCCCTCTATCCAGAGGCCAAAAGAACCATCGGCCCAGCCATCGAACAGGGTTTCTATTACGACTTTGATTTTGGTGATACCAAAATCACCGATGCTGATCTCCCCAAGATCGAAAAGAAGATGAGGCAGCTCCTATCTAGTTGGAAAGGCTTTGAGCGCCACGAACTAAGTGTAAACGATGTCAAAACCGAGTTTAAAGACAACGAATACAAAATAGAATTAATCAATGAATTTAGTAGTGAGGGACAAAAACTAACTGTCTACCAGTCAGGAGACTTCCGTGACCTCTGTCGCGGTGGCCACGTGGATGAGCCCAACAAAGTCCTCAAATTCTTCAAACTCACCAAGCTCGCCGGGGCCTACTGGCGCGGGGATGAAAAGAACAAAATGCTCACTCGCATTTATGGTACGGCGTTCTATACCCAGGATGAGTTAGATCACTACCTCTGGCTTCAGGAGGAGGCCAAAAAGCGCGATCACCGCAAACTGGGGAGGGAACTCGATCTCTTTAGTTTCTCCGACTATGTGGGCTCCGGGATGCCGCTCTATAGCCCCAAGGGGGCCTTGGTACGCCGCCTCCTCAATGGCTACGTCGAGGAGCTGCAGAGCAAGCAGGGTTATCTCCAGGTCCACACCCCCCAGATCGCCAAGGCTGAGCTCTTTAAAAAGAGCGGTCACTACGACAAATACAAAGAGGACATGTTTAGGGTGGTCTCTAACTATAGTGACGAAGAGTTTTTCCTCAAGCCCATGAACTGTCCCCAGCATACCCAGATCTACGCCAGCCAGCCTAGGTCCTACCGCGATCTGCCGTTGCGCCTCACCGATTTTGCCATGCTCTACCGGGACGAGAAGCCCGGGGAGATCAATGGCTTAGCCAGGGTTCGTAGTTTTAGCACCGACGACGCCCACATTTTTTGTCGCGAGGACCAGGTCGATGCCGAGGTGGATCTCGCCCTCGCCATGACCAAAGAAATCATGCAGACTTTTGGCTTTAAATACCGCTACCGCTTAAGCACACGTGACCCCCAACAACCCGACAAGTACCTCGGTGATCCTAAAGTCTGGGACAAACTCGAGAAATGGGCCGTCACCATTATGGAACGCAACAACATCCCATACTACGACGGTCCCGGCGAAGCCGCCTTTTACGGCCCCAAAATGGATCTTATGGCTACCGATGCCTTAGGTCGGGAGTGGCAGCTCTCTACTGTTCAGATCGACATGGTCCAACCTGAGCGTTTTGAACTGGAATATACCGACGTTGACGGCACCAAAAAACGTCCCGTCATGATACATCGGGCCATCCTCGGCTCCTCTGAGCGGGCTCTCATGGTGATCCTCGAACACTATGGCGGAGCCCTCCCACTCTGGCTTGCGCCAGTCCAGCTGCACCTCCTCCCCATCTCCCAAAACGAGCTCGCCTACACCCTCACCCTCGCCCAGTCGCTCAAAACGGCAGGCCTCAGGGTCGAAGTGGACCAGACCAACGCCACTCTCGGCAAAAAACTGGTCAGAGCCCGCGACCTCCGAGTCCCATACCTCGCAATCTTAGGCAAAAAGGAGCTCGAAACGCACACCCTCACCCTCAAAAATCGCGCTGGGGATCAGCAGACACTCACGCTGGACGAGGCAATTGCCAAACTCACCCAAGAAGTCTTGAGTAAGGTATAATACCGAGTATCAATGAAATACTACGCCACTAATAGTTTTATCAAGGCGCCCGAGCTCCGGGTAGTCGACGAGACCGGCAAACAAGTCGGGGTCATAAGCAGGGAAGATGCGCTCCAAAAAGCCCGCAACCTCGGGGTCGACCTGGTCGAGATTGCCCCCATGGCTCAGCCCCCCGTTGCCAAACTCATCGACTTTAAAAAGTTTAAGTACATCGAGGCCAAAAAAGAGCGGGAGGGCAAAAGTAGCAGCAACAAGGTCGAGCTCAAAGAGATCCGATTTACTCCTTTTATTGCCCAAGGCGACATGGACTCACGCCTCAAGAAAATCAAAGAATACCTCGGTGATGGTGATCGGGTCAAAATTGTGGTAAAATTCACCGGTCGCCAAATCACTCGTGTAGAATTTGGTCACGAATTAATCAAAAAAGTCTTGGCAGGATTAGAAGGGGTAGCTACTCCCGATGGGGTGGCCAAACTCCAGGGGAAACAACTCTTCCTTATCCTCAATCCAGCCAAGAAACAAAATAATAAGTAGCTATTAACCATAAACTATTAACTATAAGCTAATATTATGAAACGCAAAACCCGCAAATCCCTAGTCCGTCGGATCAAGGTGACCAAAACCGGCAAGATTATTCACCGGACCCAGAACATGAGGCACCGCCGGAGTCACAAGGGTAGTGCCCAGGTCAGGCGCATGAAAACCGTCAAGTTCTTAACCGGGGGCACCGGCCGCCGTATTAAAAAAGCTTTAGGAATCTAAATCTATGACCAGAGTCAAAGGTGGACCAACCAAACGCGCTCGTCACAACAAAGTTCTCAAACGCACGAGCGGCTTCCGCATGACCAAAAACCGTCTCTGGAAGGTGGCTCACGAAGCTTACCTCCACGCCCTCGACTACAGTTTTCAGGGTCGTCGTGATCGCAAAAGTGATTTTCGTTCCCTCTGGATTGTTCGGATTAACGCGGCTCTTCGCGCTATCGACGAAAAACTAACCTATTCCAGATTTGTCGCCCTGATGAGCGCCAAAAAAGTCGAGTTAGATCGCAAAGTCCTAGCCGGTATCGCTGTCTCTGACCCAGAGACCTTCAAAAAAATTGTCGACAAAGTCAAATAACCGAGAGTATCCACCCAATCTATTTTTGGGGGTTGACAGGATTTCATCCCATAGTGTAAGATTCAGCTCTTGCGAGAAGCAACCATCCGCAGCTTCCCACTAATACGGGATGTCTGGCAGGAAGGTTGCTTTTGGCGTATATAGACGTCTTTCGCAATCTTGCATCACAGAAGAATGAGTACTTCACATAAACGCGATCTCTGCGTTAAATGCTGGGCCGACCCAAAGAATTGGTCACAAATCCACGAAACCATAAATGATAACTGAGGAAATTTGACAGCTAATTCGATTGGTAGTATCTTTCTCACTATGCAATCACTTCACTCCAATCGTCATTTATTCTTTACCCCCTTTACCAGCGGGGCGTTTGCGGCGTAATTATCCATAATTAAAGTCCAAACCAACCCCGCACCACACAGCGGGGTTTTTTGTACCCCGCAATAATATATCCATCAAAAGGAACTATATGTCTATAAAAACTAAGGAACAAGCAATCATAGAAATCTCTCGCAGTACGGGGGTCAATCCCGAGGTTATCTCCGCAATGACTTGGCATCAACATATGCTAATTTATGCTCTCATTACCGTTAACAACCTCAAATCTGCCAAGGCCATCGCAAACAACCTAACAGCGCTAAGTAATCCTGCCTACACAGATCTTGCCTACAAAGCAGCCGCTGTCCACCGGTGGTCTACCCAAAAAAAGGGGCAGCTTCCTAACAACGATTGGCCAGAGTTACTAGCCGAAGAAGCGACAATCATCAGTCAAATAAGTCAAGACCCCGAGGCATCGATTAATCAAATATCCGCCAGCTTGCGCGAGCTTGTTGTAGAATAAACCTTATGACCGAAGCACTATATTTATCAGATTCTACCCTTACCTCTAATACTGGCAAGGTGGTCGAAGTAGGAAAAGACTACCTAGTTCTCGACCAAACCATCTTCTATCCTCAGGGTGGGGGACAGCCTAGTGATAAGGGTTTGATCAAATCTACTACAGCCGAACTTCATGTCAAGACTGTCGAATACAACGGCGGCGAGATTAAGCACATAGGGAGCCTAAAGGGTGAGTTCAAGGTAGGAGATAATGTGACTCTCGAGATAGACGAGAGTCTCCGGCTCAAACACACCCAGTGGCACACTGCCGGTCACTTACTAGATCTTGTCGCCCGCGAGCAATATCCACACCTCGTTCCAATCCGAGGTATGCATGGTATCGGCAAGAAATTTTTTATCGAGTACGAGGGTATTCAGCAACTAGATATCGCCGTGCTCTCACAGCACCTCAACTCGCTAATTGCGAGCAAGCCCCCACTCAAAACCCAGTTTGTCACCCTAGACCAATTAAAAAAGCTCGCCAACTGGATCCCTGCCAAGCTCCCAACTAGCAAGAAACTCCGTATCCTCAGCATCGGCGACCGCTATCATATTCCGGATGGGGGCACCCAGCTCCAAACCGGCGATCCAATCTGGCCTATCACAATCACCACGGCAACGAACACCACAAACTCAACCCTGATCCATTACACCGTTACCCCACCCGCCAGTAGAAAGTTTGAGGACTCTAACACTCAGACCGCCTCACCCACAACCACTCTTGACGCTAAGCTCAAACAAACTGCTGACGCTCTCAACCTAGAGCTTGCCTCAGCCGCCTCTCTCTCACGCCTCGACACCCTCTATCTCACTTATCTGGGCAAAAAGGGGATCGTCAATAACCTCATGAAGGACCTACAAGTTCTCAGTCTGCAAGCCAAAAAACAGTATGGTCCCCAGCTCAACCAGCTCAAAAAATCGATCGAAGCCCAGCTCGCTACCAAAAGAATTGAGTTAACTAACGCCACCCAGCTAGAGGATCTCGACCTCACCGTACCTGGCCCAGTAAATCAGACTGGTCGCCTCCACCCCACCACCGTGATTATCCGCGAGATGAACGAATTCTTTCGCTACCTCGGTTTTAGTGTTGGCGAGGGCCCAGAGCTCGAGGACGTCGAATACAACTTTCGCCGCCTCAACCTCCCCGAGGGTCATCCCGCGACCGACCTCCAAGATTCGCTGTTTGTCAAAGAACCACAGTACCTCATGCGCACCCACACCAGCAGTGTCGAGACACGGCTCCTCACCCAATATCACAACCAGCTCCCGCTCCGGGTCGTTGTCCCTGGCAAATGCTACCGCAACGAAACCAATAGTGCCACCAACACTAGTTTCTTCTACCAATACCAAGGGTTTGTGGTTGACAAAGGGATCACCATCCAGCATCTCAAAGATACGTTAACCAAGTTTCATCAGTTCCTTTTTGGAGACGATGTCAAGCTGCGCTTTCGCTACAAATACTACCCCGAAGTCAGTCCGGGTATGGGGGTCGATATGCAGTGCCGCTTCTGCGCGGGAGCAGGTTGCTCGGTTTGCAAATATCGTGGCTTTATCGAAGTGTTGGGTAGCGGCATGATCCACTTTAACACACTAAAGGCTTGTGGCATTGATCCCACGATTTACACCGGCTATGCTTTTGGCATGGGCCTAGACCGGTTAGTCATGAGCAAGTACGGGATCAAAGACATCCGCAAACTTTATGGAGGCGAACTCGTATACGTATGAAAATCCCACTAACTTGGCTCAAAGATTATGTCAAAACAGATGCTTCGGCGCGCGAAATTGCCAACAGCTTTACTCAGCTCGGGCTCATGCTCGACAAGCCGCTCGACAACTCTGGGGTCTTAGATCTCGAACATCGGATGGATCGCTCCGACTGGCTCAGCATCCTCGGCTGCGCCCGTGACTATGCGGCCTTTAATCAACTAAAGTTAACCCACCCCAAAACCAGTACCACCAAACTAAAAAAGGTCTCTCCCGCAGAGTTGATTGAGATTACGGTTAACTCCCCCCACGTCCGTCGCTTTAATACGCGGCTTGTCAAAAACGTTAGGGTAGGGGAGTCACCAGCCTGGCTTAAGGAGCGCCTCGAAGCGTATGGGATCAAAAGTATTAACAACGTCGTCGACATTACCAATTTTGTGATGGTCGAGTACGGCCAGCCCATGCACGCCCAGGATACCGCCAAACTCAAAAAACGTGAGATCACCCTCCGTCCTGCCAAAAAAGGGGAGAGTCTCAAAACGATTCTTGGCACCAACATTACCCTGGACCAGGACACTTTTGTGCTTAGTAGCGGGGGAGTCCCAACCGTGATTGGTGGCATCGTTGGCGGCCAAGAAACTAGCGTAACAAATACCACAACCGAGCTCATTTTAGATGCCGGCAACTACGATCAGGCTGTCGTCCGCAAAACTAGTCGTCGACTGAGGATCATCAACGAAACCGTCAGCCGCTACGACAAATTTCTCCACCCCAAGCTTTGCGAAATCGCCCTAGATCGCGCAACCTACCTCCTCCAAGAACTAACGGGAGCCGTTATCTATGACAACGTCGATTACTACCCCGCCCCCCCCAAACCCAACCATCTGACTCTCAACTACTCTCGGCTCAAGCTCCTTAGTGGCCTCGACCTCCCACTCAAGCAAATTAAGCGTCTCCTCACCGCCATCGAGTACTCAATTCAAAAAGAAACTCCTACTTCTCTCACCCTCGCGATTCCCTACTTCCGGACTGATGTCGAGGTGGAGGACGACATTATTGCCGACATTTTGCGACTTAGTGACTACAGCCGCATCCCCACGACCCCACTCACCAACCCTGTCCCACCCGACATTACTCCCCCCGTCCTGCGCTTCGAAGAACAGCTCCGCGACCTGCTGGTTGCCCAGGGCGCTCACGAACACGTCACCACCAGTTTAGTCAAGCAAAGTGACGTCGCTGGCGAGATCCTCCTTAGTAACGCCCTCTCCACCGACCAAAACGCCCTCCGCACCTCCCCCCTCCCCAAACTCCAAGCGATCCAGACCAACTACCCCAAACATCAACTCACGCCACCTCTACTGTTCGAAATCGGCAAAGTTTTTGCCCAAACCAAAAAACAGGGGTATACCGAACAATCGGTCCTCTGCGTCCTCAGCCCCGCCGACATCCGCCCCTCCCTCGCCACCCTCATGCATCAGCTCGGGCTTAACTATCACCTCGACAACCACAACCGTCTTTACTGTAACCATGAGGTTATCGGGACCCTCACTCCGCATAGCTATACGCTCAACACCGAAAAGCTCCACAAACATTACCGGCCCTATACCAACGTTCTTAGCGAATTTCATCATGAGATCAAACGCGACATCTCCCTCCTCGCCACCAACCAGCTTAGCTACGCAGACCTCGCCGAGGCAATTGTGCTCCTCAACCCCACCTACCGTTTTACCTGCAAAGCCGCAACCCCCCTCGGCAACCAGCGCAACTATCTCCTCACCTTAACTTGGCCTGCCAACTCAACCTCAGTCGAAACCGATATCACTCATCTCCTCAACACTCTAAAAACGAAACTCAAGATCACCTCAAAGTCTTAGGGCGCAACACTCGCGCTCGGCGAAGGTGAGGGGGAGGGACTCGGGCTGGGCGCTGCATTCCAGTCCATCTTGACCCCGATCTTTACCCGCGTATCTTTTTCGCTCCCGTCTTTTGTTCTCACCTTGGCCATCAACTCGTACTGTCCATCTGCCAGGGTGATATTGGTCGAGATGGTTTTCTCGGTTCCAAAACTCTCGATTTCGCTGCCATTACTATAGAGCTTGATCCACTCCACTTCTTTTGCCGTTGTCACTCTTACTCTCACTTCAAAGGTGTTACTCTCGACTCGGCTTTCGTTGCCTGGTTTTTCGAACCCAATCACCAGGTCGGTGTCTGCACTACAGTACTCACGCGGCACCTTGTATTTGGGGTCACCCTGGCTGTCTATCCAGGCCCAAATATCATCTTGCCAAGCCGAACTCTCTGGCTTGAGGACGTAGAATACTTTTTCGTTATACTCCCCCCGCGCCACATCTACCTCCGGGGCCAGCTTGTTTTCGTCACTCCGACACACCTTGACCTTGGTATGGATCGGATCTGGCTCTGTAGGAGCAGTCCCTTTGACAAAGTAATCCGCGCGGCTTGGGTAACCATCGTGTTCTGGATATCCTGACACCACGTCAACTTGCCGCGCCTCCACCCCCGAGGGGGCCACAAACTCATCCCCCTTGTACTTCTCCCACGCTTTTAACATGACTTTACGCCAGATAGGCGAAGCTCCGGTCACTCCTGAGGCAACTTCCTTCATCGGTGAGTTGTCGTTGTTACCAACCCAGACACCCACGACTGCGTTAGTGCTCCATCCAATAGTCCAGTTATCGCGCTTATCGTTAGTTGTCCCGGTCTTGACCGCGATCGGCCGGTTATTCATGTTTAGGTAACTATTTGCCCCAAAAGTCAGGAGTCTGGCATTGTTGTCGTAGAGCACGTGATTGATCAAAAAAGCCACTTCTTCGGAGATGATGCGCTGCTTTTTGGCCTGCTTGGCTTCATAAATCACTTGGCCGTCGCGCTCTACCTTGAGGATCGATACTGGCTCAATCCGCTCCCCCCCGTTGGCAAACACGCTATACGCTCTCACGAGGTCGTGTAACCTCACTTCGCCCCCTCCCAGGGTAACAGCCAACCCAAAGCGCTTTAAGTTCTCGGTGGTCGGTTCGAGCGATGTAAAGCCCATTTCGTACGAAAGGGCGAGCATCTCCCTCAGGCCAACGAGCGATAGCAGCTTAACTGCCGGGATATTGAGCGAAGATCCTAGTGCAAACCGCAGCTGCACTGGCCCGTTAAACTTGCCATCGTAGTTCCTCGGCTCATAAAACTCGCCTTCGCGTCCTCCAGGGAACTTGGTTGGGACATCAAGCAACATCGTGGCGGGGGAGTAGCCTTTGGCAAAGGCTGCCGCGTAGGTCACTGGCTTGATCGTACTACCTGGTTGGCGGAGAGCCATCACCACGTTGTATTTGCCGTCATAGTCAGTCGCAAAATAGTCTTTTGATCCGACCATTGACAGTACCTCGCCATTCTGCGGATTCATCACCATGGCCGCCCCGTTACTGATCCCGGCTTTTTCGAGCTTGCCTACTTCTTCGGCTACTGCCGTTTGGGCGAGCTCCTGCAGCTCCGTGTCAAGCGTGGTAGTGACCGTGTAGCCCCCTTGTTCGACGACCGCTTCGCCTAAGAGCTCCACCAACTGATCCTTAACATAAAACACAAAATGGGGAGCCCTAATCTCGACACTCTGGTCCCGAAACTCGACATTGGGTAGTTCGGCTAGCGCCGCTTCCTCGGCAGCTTTATCAATGTAGCCATCCTCGCGCATCCGGCGCAAGACTGCTGTGGTCCGACCAATATAGGCCTTCGGGTCATTGCCATAGGGCGAATAACGGGACGGTTCCTGGGGCATCCCCGCCAAAATGGCCGCTTGGGTCAAGGTCAGGTCCGACGGCAGCTTGCCAAAGTATCGCTCCGAAGCGGCCGCAATCCCGACCGCTGTCCCGCCATACGGCGCTTCGTTGAGATACATCGTCAAAATCTCATCCTTGCTAAATTTGCGCTCTATCTGGATCGCTAGCACTAGTTCTTTGATTTTGCGGATTAGGCTCCGGTCAGCCGTCAACAAAACGTTTTTCACCAACTGCTGGGTCAGGGTTGAGCCTCCTTGGGCCCGTCCTCGGGTAAATAGTCTGGAGCCACCTCGGATCATGCCCCAAACACTAAACCCTTCGTGGGTATAGAACTCTTTGTCCTCAATCGCCACGGTCGCTTGCCGCAAAAGCGGGGAGATCTCCTCAAACTTGACTGGGAGGCGATTGTAATCTGTATACAGGTCATAGAGGGTCTGGCCCTCGCGGTCGACGATCTTGGTACTAAAGCCGTCGCGTCGAATGACCGTATTGGGGTCGGGCAGGCTCCGCGCCGTCCAAGCGAGGACAATGAGTAGCAACACAATCCCCAAGACTACCCCCACCAGCGCCATCACTCCCAGATACTTCAAAATCGTCGCCCGATCCCAGTTACGCCTCACCCCAAACCCACCGAGTCGTCCGCCCCTTCTGCGCCTGTTCCATGTCTGCATCCACTCTTGCATAGTAAAGAGTATAACACCTGGTGTACAATTAGTACCATGAAAACTGATCTACTCGATAGGGGAGTCGAAAATATTATCCCAAGCAGGACCAAGCTTCAAGAGCTCTTAAATTCTGGTAAAAAACTAAATATCTACCTCGGTATCGACCCCACTGCTACCCGGATTCACATTGGCCACGCCGTCCCACTCCGAAAACTGAACTCATTTGCAAACCTTGGTCATAACGTAACGTTCCTTATCGGTGATTTTACCGCTTTAATTGGTGACACATCGGATAAAGATTCTGAACGCCCTGTCCTAACAACCGAAGAGATTAGAGCTAATTTCGCTTCTTATAAAAAGTTGGCAGAAAAAGTCTTAGACTTTAGCAAAGTAAAAGTAGTCTACAACTCTGAATGGTTAAGTAAGTTAACATTTATCGACATCATCAAACTTACCCAGCACTTTTCCGCCGGAGACTTTGTCGGCCGCGAACTCATAAAAAAGCGATTAAGTAGCGGCAAGCATGTTGGGCTCCACGAACTCTTGTACCCTGTTATGCAAGGGTACGACAGCTACCACCTAGACACCGACATTCAACTCGGTGGTACTGACCAGACTTTCAACATGCAAGCAGGTCGCATCCTTCAAAAAGATTTGAGAGGAAAAGAAAGCTTCATTATCGCCAACGGGTTTCTCGAGGGGACAGACGGGCGTAAGATGAGTAAAAGTTGGGGAAATGCGATCTGGTTAGACGACGAACCAAACGAAATGTATGGCAAGGTTATGTCACTAAAAGATGATCTCATCCTTAGTTACTTTACTCTCGCAACCAATATTACAAAAGAAGAGATTGCTGGATATGAAAAATCTCTAAAGAGTGGCTCCAACCCCATGGATCTAAAAAAAGCCCTGGCTCACCAAATCGTCTTAGAGTTACATAACGAAGAGGCTGCCGACCTTGCCGCCGAGTACTTTCAAAAGACAGTTCAAAACAAAGAAACACCTGATGATATCGAAGAGTTTTCTCTATCAGTAGAAAATAAGGACGCACAATATGAAATGATGGTTATTGACATACTAACAAAAGCAAATTTGAATATCAGCAACAGTGAGGTCAGGAGATTAATCAAGCAAGGCGGAGTGAGCATAGGAAACATAAAAATAACAAATCAAAATCAAATTATTCAGATTAATACGGTTAATGGCCAAATTATCAAAATAGGCAAACGTATATATAGAAAGATAAAGATTATATGAGTTTAACTCGTCGTCAACGCAAAATCTGGATCGTCATCACCACCATCGCCACCATCGCCCTGATTGCCAGCAGTTTTGCCCCATTCTTCATCCGCTAAACATAAATTTGAAATTTGAGAATTTGTGATTGGTGTACATTAGTCATATGGACTTAATCGACATTCCCGGGATCGGCGAAAAAACAGTCGGGATCTTAAATCGCGCCGGGATCGAGACTCCAGAGGAGTTGCTCAGGTACTACCCCCGCACCCACCGTTACTATCACAAACGAAACACCGCCACCGCCCAGATCGGGGAGTGGGCTATCCTCACGGGGTCTATTGCCAAGCCTTTTAGCAAACATACTGGCCGAGTTAGCTTGCAATCGGCTCAGTTTAGCGACCCCGCCGGGTCACTCCCACTTAGGTGGTTTAACAGCCCCTTCATTGTCCGCAGTATCAAAACTGACGTTAATTATGAGGTGATGGGCAAAATCGAGGTTTTTGCCGGCAAAAAGCAGCTGGTTAACCCCCAACTAAAGATCGCCAAAGCTAACAGTGAGCTCACTGGCCCTCTCATTCTCCCGATTTATACGCCCATTTCGACCCTAAAATCCGGCCACCTCCGCAATATCATCAAATCGACGCTCGAAGTCATCAAACTCCACGATCCGATCCAGGCAGGGATCTTAGCCGAGAACCATCTCTACCCCCTCAAACAAGCCCTCGAAAACCTCCATTTCCCTGATACCAAAGCTAGCCTCCAATCAGCCATCCACCGCCTTGGGTTTGACGAATTAGTCGCCCTCCAAACCGAGAGTTTGCTGCTCAAAGAGAGCATGTCTCCCCCCACCACGCCGCTACAGGGGAGCCACGAGGCCCTAAGCTCCTGGCTCAGCCGTTTGCCCTTTGTCCCCACCCAGAGCCAATCTCAGGCCATCGCCGCCGTCATCGCCGATTTGTCAAAACCCCAGGCAATGCACCGCTTAATCACTGGTGACGTGGGTAGCGGCAAAACCTTGGTCGCCGCCGCGAGTGCGCTCTGGACCGTCGCCAGTGGTCACCGCGTCCTCGTCCTGGCCCCAACCCTGATCCTCGCCGAGCAGCTCCACGCTAGCCTAAACCAGCACCTCCCCAAGCCCATTACCACGAGTCTGATCACACGGGCAAAAAAAGGTGACCCAAATGCGAGCGTCATCGTCGGTACTCACGCCATCCTTAGCCAAAACTACAACTTCGCCCAAATCGGGCTCGTGATCATCGACGAACAACACCGTTTTGGGGTCAAGGACCGCGAGCAGCTCCGCACCCTCACCCCCACGCCCCACCTCCTCATGCTCTCAGCCACCCCCATTCCCCGAACGCTCGCCATGACGGCGCTTTCGCATCTCGATGTCACCCCTATGCCCGATATGCCCAAGGACCGCTTGCCTGTAAAAAGTTACGTCGTCCCCACAGCCAAACGCCTAGCCGCCTACCACTGGCTAAAAGCAGAAGTCGAAAACAAACACCAACAGGCCTTTATTGTTACCCCCTTAATCGAGCAAGCCGAAAACGAAGAAGAATCCCCCAAAGTGGCCCTCAGTGCACTCGAGAAGGAGCTCCGAGCCAGTTTTCCCAACCTCAAAA
Organism: uncultured Pseudomonadales bacterium; assembly: GCA_964655755.1. Taxonomy (GTDB): domain Bacteria; phylum Patescibacteriota; class Microgenomatia; order UBA1400; family UBA12108; genus GWF. The sequence continues at coordinate 18,642 of CAZZNJ010000013.1, forward strand.
TCGACTACGTACACGGCAAAATGAAAGAATCCGAAAAAACGGCGCGCTTGGCCCAGTTTAGAGATGGGCGATCTGACATCCTCGTTGCTACCAGCATGATCGAGGTTGGGATCGATATTCCTCAAGCCAATATTATTCTAATCGAAAACGCCGAGCTCTTTGGCCTCTCTACTCTGCACCAGCTCCGGGGTAGGGTAGGGCGGGGTGGTGGCCAAGGCCACTGTTTTCTGGTGACAGCCAAGACCGATCCCAAAACAGTCGCGCGCCTCAGCTTGTTTGTCCGCGAAAAAAGTGGCGCCAAACTCGCCGAGTACGATCTCACCACTCGGGGACCTGGTGATATTTTTGGCACCTTGCAAAGCGGCTCTCTCGAACTCCGTTTCGCGAGTCTGAGCGATCCCAACCTGCTCCAAGCCACGCGTAATGTCGCGACTTTACTTGCCAAAACCCCAAACTAACCGTAAAATATACCCCATATGACACCCCTACCAAAACGTCGCTGGTCCACTCGTCGCCAAGGCAAACGGCGCGCTAGTATCAGTCTTGCTCTCCCCAAACTAGTCAAGTGCAAAACTTGCAGTCAACTCAAACAATCTCACACCGTCTGCACCAACTGCAACAACTAACTATCCATGAAAACTGCCAAAGATCCAAGACACCAAACTCGGATTAACCGGGTTCAAGCTCTCTTTGCCTACACCTACCAAACCGACCAGTCCCCCGCCGATCTCTCCGAGATTCTCCCTCACCTCAAGGCCCTGGACCAGGCAATCAGTGCCGCCGCCCCGGAGTGGCCACTGCCAAAAATTAACAAGCTCGACTTAGCCGTCCTCCGCCAGGCTACCTACGAACTCCTCTATACCGATACCCCAGCCAAGGTCGTAATCGACGAAGCCGTCGAAATCGCCAAAACCTACGGGAGCGAAAATAGCGGGAGTTTTGTCAACGGCGTCCTCGGCACTATTCTCGAAAGGAAACAACATGACTAACCAAAAATTGACCCAGCTCCTCAAGACACTCAACCTAACCCCCAACAACCTCCACCTCATCCAAAATGCGTTTGTCCACCGCAGCTACCTCAACGAAAGCTCCGAATTTTCCGAGAGCAACGAGCGACTCGAGTATTTGGGGGACGCAGTGCTCGAACTCATTACTAGCGACTATCTCTACAGGTCCTACCCCGATTATCAGGAGGGCATGCTCACCAACATTCGCGCTGCGCTGGTCCGCACCGAGTCCCTGGCCGAGGTTGCTCTCTCCCTCGACTTTGCTCAGCTCATTCTCATGAGTCGGGGCGAAGCCGCCACCGGTGGCATGGCCAACAAATCCATTCTTGCCGACGCCTTTGAGGCCTTGCTCGGGGCTATCTACCTCGATTCTGGTCTCAGTAGTGTAACCCAGCTCCTCGAAACTCATCTTTTCCCTCGTACCGACAAAGTGATCGCGTCCGGACTCTACAAAGATAGCAAATCCTTTTTACAAGAGGTCGCGCAGGCCAGATACAAAGCTACCCCCCAATACACCCTCATTTCCGAGGCCGGTCCCGATCACGACAAGCAGTTTGTGATGCAAGTCATGATCAATAATCAGGCCTATGGTCAGGGGAGTGGCAAAAGCAAACAAGCAGCCCAAGAAGACGCGGCCAAAAACACGCTTGAGCAAATCCTGCATTCCTGATAAAATACACCACATATGCTAAAGATCAAACTCCAACGCATCGGCAAAAAAGGCCAACCTCAGTACCGCATCGTCGTCCGTGAAGATCGGGTCAAACAGGGCGGCAAAGCTGTTGCCGAGATTGGCTACTATAATCCTCTCAAAAAACCCGCCACCTTTGAGCTTGATCAACAGGCCTACACTGCTTGGCTCGCCAAGGGAGCTCAGCCCACCGATACCATCCGCAAACTCGCCACCCCAAAAACAAAATAACCATGTCCCATTACTCATTACCCATTACTTTATAACAAGGAGTCTCCATGCAAGACACCCTCATGTTCGTTATTAAAAATATTGTGACCGTCCCCGACGAAGTCAAGATCGAAGAATCACTCGACGAGACAGGGACCACAACTTACCTCGTGTCAGTAAACCCCAGCGATGTCGGGCGGATCATTGGCAAAGAAGGCAAGGTTATCAAGGCCATCCGCACAATCATGCGCGTTATTGCGATCCAAAAAGGCGTCCACGTCCGCGTGTCGGTGGCGTCTGAGACCGAAGGTGGTCCTAATAGCGACACTAGTGCTCCTACTACCCAAGAAACTCCCGACCCAGTCACCGCTTCGGCCGACGACTCTCTCTCGGTCGAAGTCTAACGCTACCCTTATTCTTGACTAAAGAGGTCACTGCGTCCAAAGTTTAGACTCGGCCCAGCGACGTTACTGCTCCCACTATAACTCCCAAAGGTGTTGAGCCGCTGAAAATATGCTTCCTCTTTTTCATTAAAAAGTGTGATCGCGCCTTTGAGGTCAATCGCGGGCGTTGGCGCCCACAACATCCCAAGCGACAGCGACATCGAGTATTGATCCTCCCCAATTTTGGTGACTACCAAATCCGAGATTTGCATCAATGGCAAAGTCTGCTCAACCTGGCGCAGGAACGCATAGATCCCGTCACGATTACCCGTAATCTTAATCTCCGTATCTAGCACATTTAGGGCCGAGACTTGGCGCGTTGCTTTTGTCCGTCCCGAAGTTGGTTTTTGGGCCGCCCCGCTGACTTCTCCTGGGGTGACGGTGATCCCCCCAAATGCTAGTCCGAGCTCCTTCGAGAGTCCATCAACAGCTTGCAAGTATGCGACCACATCTTTAGTTTCGGGGAGTGCGGCCTTAATCACTCGCGTCCGTTCTTTCAAAATCGCTTGGTCAATCTGACTCAGGAGTCCTACTTTTCTGGACAATTGCTCTAACTCCGTGCTCCGACTCTCGATTTTGCGCAGGTGATCCCCCGCCGAGCTAAAAAGTGGCCATAGCCCGACACTCAAAATTACCAAACCAGCTCCCACCACCCCGGCTGCCTTCACTGCCAGCTCGTGACGGATCAACTGTTGACGGAGAGAGATTTTGTCTTGACTCATGTTTTATCCTCGCTTGGGAGTGTCAGCAACAGCTTGATGGAATAGCTACCATCCATGTTCCGTGTCACGCCTTGGCTTACCACTTGGGGAAAATAGCTCTCACTATCCTGATAATAACTAAGCGCCGCCCCGAGCGCACTCTGGGTCTCAGCGCTCACTGTGATAACTATCTCATTCTCACTCTCAAAAGTCAGTCCACCGATCGCCACTCCTGGCAAAGCAAGGGCCAGGATTTTTTGCAGGCTCTCTCGGGCCACGGCTTGCTCATCCAAAAAATTGCCAATCAGCCCCAAACGGTTCTTAACATACACTTGTTCGGCGTTGGCCTCTGCCAATCCCTGCAACTGGGCGCTAGTCTGTGTAATCTCGGTCTCGATCCCATTTAGGCGTTGCGACAAGGCAAAATTCCAGATTGCCATCGCCACCGTTACAAAAACAACGATTATGGTACCAATAACCGCCCCTTGCAAAAATTTTTTCTCACGCAAGTAGTCTTTTTCGGATAGAACGCGGCGGTTCTTTAGTAAGTTAACTCGCATTCCCCCGGTTGCCATATGTTTGCTTCTTCCTACTAAAATGTACGCTGGGCTAGTCCCAGCGCTACCGCTAGATGTGCCCGCTCTTTCGGGATTACTACCCCTCGTGCCGCCTTGCCTACAGCCAGTGGATCAGCCACCACTACCTCTACTCCTCCAAACTCTTCGGTCAAATAGCTGACCAATCCCGGTAGGTATGCCCCTCCAGCAGTGAGCAAAATCCGGTTAACTCGTTCGCTGTGCGTCGTGGCATAATACTCCATTGCCTTACGCATTTCGTCGACTATCTGTGACAAGCCGATTAGTAATCCTTTGCGTACTTTGCCCTCCAGTTGGTTGGGCTCCACCCCATAAGTCTTTTTGTATTCCTCAGCTTGGGGGAGGGGGAGGGTTAAACTTTGGGACAAACTACGGGTCAGGGCTACTCCGCCCACTTGGGTCACGTACGAAAATAAAAGGGACGAGTCCTTCAGGATCCCGATCAAGCTCGAGAGGGCGCCCATACTCAAAATCAAGGTCGGCCCGCTCGCGGGGAGGTACGATAGGCTCCGGCTAATCGCGACCATCTCCGACTCCACCGCAATCGGATCTAGTCCCACGTTAATCAAAAAATCGACCATGGCTTGCAGCTTCTTTTTGGGAGCCGCAACCATATAAACCAACATTTTCTTGTCTTTGTTGTGATTACCAGAGTCAACTATCGAGTAATCTAGCTCCACGTCGGCGATCGGGATTGGCACAAACTGTTCGGCCTCCCACGAGATTGCCGAGGTCAGCTCCGCCTCGCTCATCGGCGGCATCTCGATGATCCGACTAAACACTTGCGACTCGGGGATCGCCACCACCACTCTTTTTTCTTTGATCCCGGACTCCGTTAGGACTTTTTTTAGTGACGCGGCGATTTTTTGGGAGATCAGCGGTTCGGCAAAATCCAAGGATCCGGCTGCGTTCGGGCCGCTCCCGAGGGCGTTAACTACAAACGCTTTTGGGCCCGTCAAAGTCACCTGGGCCACTTTTATACTCGACGATCCAAACTCTAGTCCAAAATATTGTGCAGCCATGGGCAGTCTGTCCTCTAAAAACTATATACTCTTCTACTATATACCATACATCAAAAAATTATTACTTCTCAATCGCACTACCCGAAAACAAAGCATAATCAAATACCGAGGCTGGGGCATCCAGTCCCCGCTTAACTTCGATTTCTTTTTGGGCATCACCTCCAGCAGCTTGCGATTGGATGAGGTAAAGCTGGGTTGAGAGTCCCGCCCCAGTAACCGCGATGGTTGCATCCGCGTATAGCGGCCTGATCCTCACCGACACTACGCCACTACCAACACTATAGCTCGCTCGACTTAAGTAGCCGTCACTCCCGGCACTCACTGCTCCGACAAACCCGTTGCTTTCGGGGTTGCAGTTGTATGGGTTGTAATAGGCAAAACTGGCCGTGCCCGCGCTGTGATGGGCAATCACCTCAATGGCGGCCGGGGCATTACCACTCCCAGAGACGCAGGTTTCGGGGTTTTCGCGCTCATCCGCAACTTTTGTCCAGTCAATCGTCAACACTCCCGGGGCAAAACTCGATACGTCCAGATGGGCTTGCTCGCCTTCTTTGACATACAACCCAAAGCTTGACTGGGCAGTAGTCGAAGTTGAACCACTAAAGTTTCCTTCACCGGTTAGGTTCAGGACCCCTTCAGTTGCATCTTGCCGCAACGCATTGAGTGCCTGCTCAACCCCAGATTCCGCGAGCCTAAATGCTCTCGAGCTCTCCGCTTCTTGGCGTGAGAGCGCCGTATCCCCCAAACTCCTCGAGGCAAGCGACAAGGCGATCCCTACCACCAATCCCATGATCACTAAGAGCAGTAGTCCCACTTGGCCGTTTCGTCGCTTCATACCTCTCCATCATTGCAAACTTGACCGGGAGTGTCAAACTGTTCATACTGACACTACCCATGACTCACTATCCTAAACGCGGCTTTACCTTGATCGAACTCTTAATCAGCATGGCTATTCTAGGCATTCTCGCCACTATCGGTTTTGGCAACTTTCAGAGCGCCCGCCTTAAGGCCGCCGACGCCAAGAAAAAATCCGACTTAACCACCATAGCCAAGAGCCTCGAAGCATACGTCAACGATCATCGCAGCTACCCCCTGAGTAGTAATGGCAAAATTGTCTGTGCCCCGCCCAACACGGTCTGCGACTGGGGTGCGCCCTTTACCGACGGCACCACCATCTACGCCGCCACCCTCCCTAGTCCCACAACTGCTTATGTCTACGAAAGTAGCGGCGACAGTTATACCCTCTACACTCGCCTCGAGAACGAAAACGACCCTGCCGTCACCACCTTTGACCCTGCCGTCGCTTGTGGCGCCGTCGACTGTAATTACAAACTTACCAGCAGCAACCTCCCATGATCAAACGCGGCTTTACCTTGATCGAACTCCTCATCGTAATCACGATTATCGGGATCCTCTCAGCCCTAGTCATGACCAACGTCCAGGGGGTTCGGGAGCGGGCCCGCGACGCTCGACGCAAATCGGACCTAAATAGCCTCAAAACTTCCCTCCGGCTGTACTACAACGACTTTCGGAGTTTTCCTGCGTCGGACAACGGGCAGATTGTGGGCTGCGGCCCGGGGACAGATCCCTGTAGTTGGGGTGCCGCTTTTGCAAGCACCAACACTTACATGAATACGCTCCCCCTTGACCCAAGTTCCAGCAGCACCAACCCCATCTACTATACCTATACTCAAATAGACGCTGACTCCTATACCCTCATCGCCGAACTCGAAAACGAATCGGACCAAGACATTGCCGACTCCCAAGCTCGCTGCAATGCAGGCAGCGGCAACGAATACGTTATTTGTGAGTAATACATATGTTATCAATCCACTACCCAAAACGCGGCTTTACCCTTATTGAACTCTTGGTGGTCATTGCCATTATTGGGATTGTCATGAGCATCGGGGTCGCCAACTTGATCACTGCCCAAAAACAAGCTCGGGACGCCAGTCGTCGCCAAATCATTACTAATATCCAAACTGCCTTCGAACAATACTACGCTGCCTCTGGGAGCTATCCCGTTGCAGATCCCGGGGTGGCTTTCGACAATGGGCTCGTGCCCACCGACCCAAAAGATTCTGGGATTTATGTCCTCAACTTTGACAATATCACGGCCGACGCTTACTGCGTCTGTGCTACACTGGAAGGCGGAGGGGGCAACGCCAGTGGTCAGGTCGGGACTAGCTGTACCTGGGATGACGCTGGTCCTTACTACTGCGCCCAAAACAAACAATAACCATGAATCGAGCTAAAACTTTAAGCTTTCGGCTTTCGCCTCTACCAGAGCGTCACCGACGTGGCTTTACCTTGATCGAACTTTTGGTCGTGATCGCCATCATTGGCATCCTGATTGCCGTAGGTAGCATTAGTTATACCCGGGC
>CAZZNJ010000014.1:0-21112 GCA_964655755.1 uncultured Pseudomonadales bacterium
TAGTCTCTCGAGACATTAGAGGAGACACATTTCTAAAAAGCACCAAAGAGCCAACACATGAGCATATACATATTGGGGGGAGTGAATGGCGGTATATGCCCGACGAAACACTCGAATTAACCCACAACATGGATATTTACAACAATACGGTAGCGATCTATTACTGGCAAAACAAGGAGCTTGTGGGGATTGAGATCGAAAACGAAGATGTGGCCAAGACTCAGAGAGGGATTTGGGGGAACATATGGAGGCTGGCTAAATCTATTTGATTTGACGCCGGAGATAAATGGCTGAGGGCAAGACGAGGAGTAGGCCGGCAAGAGCAGAGTAACCAAAGGTAGTAGCCACACTCCCCTGCTCCATAAGGTAACCAATTACTGGACCGACTGCTGCGATTAAGATGTTGCCAAGTAGGGAGATGGCCGAGAGGCTGGTGGCGCGATAGCGGGACTCGAGCTCGACGTTTTGGAGCCTGGTCAGAATCGGGCTCCGCATACCATCCGACATTTTACGCAAGTAGACACTACTAATGGCCCCAAAGTTGTTCTCGATAAACGAGAGGACGGACCCAAGTGTCTGGAAAAGCGTGAGGAAAATGGGAATGTTTTTGTCGCCCAGCTTCATAATAAGCGGTATCAGCTTGGTGCCGAGGGCGCGGATAAGGTAGGTACCGGCGACTAAGTACCCCAGATAAGAAGCAGGAAAATTAGCTTCGGCAAGCCTAGGCTCATAGAGATACCAGAGGCCAACATAGGCGACAAAATTGATGGCGATACTAAATAAGGAGATGGCGGCAATGCGTGAGTGGCGGAAGATGTGGATAGTCCCCTCCCAGTTTTGGCGCAGGTAAACTTTTAGGGTAAATTTTTCGGTGTCTAGCGCTGGTTCTTCGAGGGGGAGCGCAGTCAGGAGAGCGCCAAGGGCCACGAGGGTGGTAAAAGCATAGGGTAGCTGGGGGTGGAGCGTGTAGAGATAGCCACCCAAGACACTACTGATGGCCATGCCAATAGTGCACCAGAAGAAGGTGTCGGCCTCGACTTGTTGGTATTCTTCTTCGCTGCGCCCATTCTCTTTCATAGAATCAAAGAGGAGAGCGGAGAGGGCGCCTGATTCAAAGGCCCAGTTGGCGAGATATAGAATATTGCCCAGGAGAAATAACCAAAAACTGTTAGCAAAGGTTAAGATCCCAAAACCAATCACACCGAGAATGCGGCCAAAAAGCACGGTGTTTTTCCGTCCCCAGAGATCGGCGAGGGCACCGGATGGGAGTTCGAGGAGGAGCTGGACAAAGAGACTAATGGAGGTAACAAGGGCGATTTCTTGCCAAGAAAGATAGCTACGCCAGATTAAAACCCAGACTCCAATAACAACAAAAAACCACTGAAAGACTGAGGTAATGAGAAAAGTGCGAGCGTTCTTTTGCCAATTAGTTTTGGACATAGATTTGTTTATTATATGATTATGGTTATGAATATTGCAGTTCCAGACTCAGAAACAATACCTAAACTGCACGAGACCCAGTGGCAGATTCTAAAGGAGATGGCCAATACCACTGAGTCGCGTTTTAATGAGCTCAAGCCTGATGAAATGGATCCCACACAGTTTAACCACCACCTAAAACAACTAAAGAGGCACGATCTTATTTACCATGATCAAGAACGGGGCGTATACCTATTAACAGAGAGGGCCAAGGTGTTGATTGCGTACTTTACAGATATACCTAGCTGGGGGAACCTGCCCCTGCACAGTGGAGTGCTTTTGTACGTAGCAAGAAAGGGAAAGATTTTGACTGTAAGACGGGATAGGCAGCCCTTTATAAACTATATAGGGTTACTATACTCCCCCACCCGACATGAACAGTTTGTAAAAGATAGTGCTACGGACCTAATTGGAGAAATTGGATTGCGGGGAGAACCGGAGCTGGCGGTAATAATTGAAGTATTGTTTAAAAACAAAGCAAACAAAGTGATAAGACATGCGCTTATGTTGACTTATGCGTGTTTTGAGCCGGCGGGAGAGTTGGCACAAAAGAGCTACGAGGGAGAGCTCAGGTGGATGGAGGAAAAGGAGTTACTACGAGCAGAACCAGGTTACGATAATACCAAAGATGTGATCGAGGCAATGAGAAAGTGGAAAAAGGGGGCAGGAGTAGTACATCTGACTAGAACTTACCAGACAGAGATGTGAAATGAGTGAAGACCTCTTCACTTGAGAGAATGGAAGATGGGCAATAGGATACGCCCATGAAACATGGGTGCTTAGAAGAGTCACAAAAACATGCCCTGCTGAAAAGAATGGTGTCCTCGGCACGCAAGGGAAACCTAGCAACAAGTGCAATCGTTTTAGAGAAAAACAAAATGATTGCGGCGAGTGAAAGCCTGGTTGTGTCGAGCACTGACGCCACAGCGCACGCGGAGCGCAGGTTAGTCTCGAGGGTGTGTAGAAAGAGAGGTAATAACGCCACACCTGGTCTAACTTTGGTTACAGTGGTTGAGCCGTGTTTAATGTGTCTTTCGGCAGCTGCCTGGGCAAAATATGGCAAAATTGCATATATTATTCCGGCGCAGAAATATGTTAAGGAAATCCCATGGATGAGTGATGGGGCGCAGATCAACAAGAGAAAAATTGCATATCAAATGAGACAAAAGGTTAAGCTTGTGCAGCTTAAGAACTACGAACCTGAGTTTTGTGAGGTTTTTGAGAAGGAGATGAAGCATTTACTGAAGTAGGCTTGATAACCTCAGCCTGGTCCCAGAGGAGGTTAAAGATTGAGAGTTCGTGGCGGACATAGTCGGGGTTTTCGATCTCGATCCCGACCACTTCGTGACCCTGCCAGTAGCAGACTGCGTAGATGTTGTTGTAGATCGAGGTGTCGCCGGCGATATAGAGCTGGTTGGTTGACATTAGTCGGATGTTATCGAGAGTTTGTTGGTGTTTGCCGGCAACAACGTTTTTATTTATGTAACCAATTGTTCGCTCAGTCGGGTTGGCAATAGCGCGATCAACTAAACGTCTACGGCGAAATTCCTCGACATAGCGGTTGTAAAATTTCTCCCCCACCACATCAACTCGCCCAAAGACGCTATAGCCGACGATTTCGCGTTCAGCGCGGAGGGAGTTCCAGATCATTTGGCGCATCCCTTCGGCGCCTTGGTAGTATCGAACCTCGGTGTTTTGAGGAGTGTTGTTTTTGGTTTTGAGCTGCGACTCTAAGGCGGCCAGGGCGCTACTCATAGACTCGACCTGTTCTTGTTGTTGTTTGAGGATGGGAGTAAAGGCGGAGATCGGACTGGCCTTGTAGGCAGTACTTTTGGTTTTGACTAGGCGGGTGATTAACCCCCGCTCCCCGAGCCTAACCAAGGTGTCGTAGACAGAGGTCCGGGGGATGGCGAGAGAGCGGGAGAGTTGAAGAGCGGTTTGCGAGGGGATATCAATCAGTGAGGCATAAATCCTAGCCTCGAGTTCGTTTAACCCTAAACTTTGCAAGTTAATGATTATTCCGGTTTTGTCGGACATAGGCGACGCCAAGTATACAACCCCCAACGCCACGTGTAAACTGCGGCGATTATGAAGAAAAATACGACGGGTGTTATCAGCTTATTCTTGAGCGCTGCAATTTATGGCAGTTTTGGGATATTAATCCAGTGGATGGGCGTCGAAATGTCGGTCATGGATCAAATCGTGTTTAGATATGCCATGACGTTGGTTGTGATTGCCGGAATACTTGCTGTAATAAAACCAAGGCTTGTGGTTCCAAGAAGTTCCTGGCCTGGATTAATCATGTTGGCCGGGTTGATGCAGGGATCTATTTGGAGTTTTACACAAGGAGCTGTCTTGACGAGCATTTCCTCTTTACTTGGATCCTTTTATATTGGGTCAATCGCGACAGCTAGCGTGCTTGGGCGCTTGGTGTTTAAAGAGCGGGTAGAGATTAAAAGTTGGGTAGGCACGCTCTTGGCGGTGGGGGGCCTCTACGCGCTCATGCAAGAAAACACAAACATGGCTGGGGTCATTTTTGGACTGATTGCGGGCGCATTTGAGAGCATGACTCAGGCGATTAGGAAATATTTACGTGGGGTTTCGCCTGGAGCGATACTCCTGACATCTGTTTTGGGGATACTTATTTTTAGCCTGATGACCAATTATGTTTCTGGCAACCAGTTTCGTGTCCCAGTAATCACCGAAACGTGGGTGGCGGGAGGATGTTTTGCGCTCCTATTGGTAATGGTTAACCTCTTGATAACATATGGGTTTCGGAGAGTGAGTATGAATGTGGGCAGCATTATTATGTCGAGCGAGCTACTGTTTGGAATGCTTATGAGTGTCATGCTTCTCTCGACCAATCCTACAACTAGCGAGGTAATGGCCGCCACGGCAATAATGGCGAGCATAATAATCCAGAATACAACTGTGAATAGTGATAACAAAGTAGTTGCTCTCACTAAGAAAATGTTGGAAGGATAACGCGTGGAGCTGTTATGATTAAGGCATATGCATAAACCTAATCTGGTCGAGTTGGCTAACCGCATCAAAGAATTATTTCTCAAGCAAGATAGATACGTTTTTGAGAAGAAAGTGACGGAGTTTAACGTTCGGGGCAAGTTTGTTGGGGATATTATCAACTTCTTAATGTTTGATGGCTCAACCACTCCCCCGACTTTTTACGAGGTGTCGACTCCTTTTGATTTGATCTCAAAAAAGGCACCGCAACATGCCCTAGTCTATAGAGATGGTAAATGCATATTCCAGACAGACTACACTGAGTACGCCGCAATGAGAACTGGAGTGATGGATGGGCTTATTCTTTCTCATACGCAAAAAGGCCAACTATCGGACAAAAGAGTACTGATGTTTGGATCTGGTAAAACAGCCACTTGGTCGCTTAGGGGACTGGCGGCAATCACCCCAGAAATAAAAGTGATCGACTACGTTTCACTACATGGACAAAGAGTGGAATTTGAAGAGATTGGGCGAGAACTGGGTATCCAACTACAATACCAAGGCGAGTGGCAAAAACAACTGCCTGAGTATGATATTATTTTGTGCCATACCAGAGCAGAGTCACCCATTCTGGTCGAAAGTGACATAAAAAATGTGAAGCCTGGTGCCCAAATCCATAGCTTTATCACTAGTACCGAACATGGTGAGTTGGCGGATGAGTTTTATACCAACGAAATTAATCTGGTGAGTGATTGGCCAAAAGTACTAGAGTACAACAAGATACTCATGAGAGTAGTTGCTAACAAGCAAGTTAATCCTTCTGGTATCTTTTACTTGAGGGGGGTATTTGATGGATCATTTGTCCCCAAGCCTGAGGCGCCCTATACAATCTTTCAGTTTGGAGGGACGCCGATTCAAAATCTGGCTGTTCTGCAACTTTTGACTAGTTAGTGGTTTTTTCTTCTTTTACATAAGTGGCAGTGTGAGACCAAACAAGCGCGAGACAGAGGGCGTAACCGAACATGAGGTAGGCAATATTTTGAACCTCAACTAGGCTGGCAAAGAAGGTGACTAAGATAATGTAAGGAATCTGGGTGATGAGGGAGAGAGTAGAAAGGGTGGTGGCGCGGTGTTTGGAATCTATGCGTTCGTTGATAAGAGAGGAGACAATGGGGCGAGCCAACCCTTGAGTTACCATGATGATTAAGTAGACAATGCCTCCAACTACGAGTCCAACGCCAGCACTGGCAATACTAAAGCCTAGGGTATAAAGACCGAGGGTAAGGAGTAGAAATTTTTTGTCACCAAGCAGTTTGCGGAGCCGATCATATCCGAGAGTAATCAGAATCGCAGGGATTGAAACGAGGGCAAAGAGATAACCAAAAGTTTCGCCATTATAGCCAAAATAGCTAGCCATTGATTGTCTAACTAAGCCTTCGTACATCTTAATTAAGAGTGGGATGGCAACAATGGGAACGAGGTACATTTTGAGGTTTTTGCTAAAGAGGGTCATGACACCATCTCGCAAGTGGCGCAGATAAGCTTTGGGACTGAACTTAATGGTGTCAATTGCTGGCTCAGTAGTGACCAACATGAGTAGCGTGGCTACTACGAGAAAAACAATCCAAGCAAAATAAGGAGCAGCAGGATTGAGTTTGAATAGATATCCTCCGATAAAAGTTGAAACAATGGTGGTAATAATTGTTATCGGCGTATGGCGAGCAATGACAGTGTCGTAGTTGTCCGCTCTCCCCCGTTCTTTTAGAGAGTCATAGGCAAAAGCTTCGATTGCACCCGACTGAAAAGAGAAGCCGATAAACATAATCACGTCGCCTAGCAGAAAATGGAAAAATTCGGTGGAGTTGATAAGTATGTAACTCGACAAGATTAAGAGTAGGTTGCCAGTAATAATGGTTTTCTTTTTTCCCAGAAGATCAGCAAACACACCTGAGGGAACCTCCATTAGGATACCGACTAGTACTGCAACTCCTTCGATTATACCGATCTCGGCGATAGTGAGATGCTCAGAAAAGTAGAACACCCAGTTGGGTAGGATAAACCATCCATGGAGGAATATGCCGAGCCAATAATAGATCCTAATGTTGGCAATGCCATAACTGGGAAATAGTTGGCTAAGCATTGCTTGATTATATCCCTGATATACTCGGTTTATGAAGAAGCGAGGGGGGTTTTGGCTTAGTTTGGAAAGTTACACGTGGGAGGTGGTGGGGCGGGTGGCGCCCACCCTACCCTATTTTGGGGTGGGAATAATGGTCTTGGTGATGGGAGCATCGATAATGAGCGCTAAGACGAGTTTGGCGGGCGCTTACGACCTGAGAGAGGCTAGCATAAAGGCGGCGAGGGTGGGAGATTACGCTAAAGCGCAAGCGCTCTGGAATCAGCAATTGACAATAACTAATGACCAGAGAGTACTAGGGAATATGAGCGAAGAAGAGGATCTGGTTTTTCCGGAGCTAGTAGTTGAGCGTGAGATCGAAAAGTATGAGGAGCTGTTAAAGAAGCACCCGGGGCATCGGGACCTTTACCTAGTTTTGGCGAATCTGTATGGCCAAATTGACGAAGCGGAGAAGGCCCAGAATTATTACGAGTTAGCCAGAGAACTGGATCCCAACAATCCCATGATTAAGCTAGAAATTAGAAATTAGAAATTCTAAACTGAGACTATTCTTTCTTAGGTTCTTCGGCTTTGGGAGCTTCGCCTTCGGCAGGCGCCTCTTTGGCCTCAGCGGAGGCTTCGGCTGTGTCGGCCGCTTCTTCGCTGGCAACTGGGGCGACCTCTTCTTTGGCTGGCTCTTGAACTGTTGCAATCAATTCCTCGTCCTCGACTAGGAGCTTGACTTTGGTGCGGTCGAGCTTGAGATCCTTGGCGTGGATAGTGGCGCCTACTTCGGTGAGGACAGTGAGGTCAACTTCGATTGCGCTCGGGAGATCGGCAGGGAGCGCCTCGACTTCGAGCTCATTCTTTTGCAGAATTAGAACGTTGCCGGCCTTGACTGCCTCGGATTCGCCGACAGCCTTAAGCGGAACCATGGCCGTGGTCTTGACGGAGAGATCGACTTCGTGAAAGTCGACGTGGAGGAGCTCGCCACTCACTGGGTCTTGGACATAGCCTGCAACTAGGACGGGGTGACTTTTGCCCTCCCCGACGGTCAGATCAATTAGGTTGGTTTCGCCGGCTTGTTTGAGTGTTTCTTTGAGGATTTTGGCGTCGAGCTGAATGGCGAGTGATTTGATTTTTTTACCAAAAATGTTGGCGGGGATGACCCCGGTTTTTCGGAGCGCGCGGAGTTTACGACCAAAAAGAGTGCGAGCGGTAGCCTTGAGTTTAAAGTTGGACATAGTTTTCCTTTGGCGGTGATAGCTGTGTAATGATTAAGGGGTATTATAGCAGATTAAGATCAGAATTGAATCGAGAGGCGACGGTCGGTGGCGGCAGTGAGATCAAAGCGGAGTTGTTGCGGCTCGAGGACGGCGGGCTCGGGGGAGAGTTTGGTGGGCTTGAGGTAGAGCGGGAGATTGTAGGTGACGCTGAGCTTGTCCTCGGGACGGCTCCCGGATTGACGCTGGAAATAGAGGCTATAGAGTGAGCCGGATTTTAGCGGGGTGGCGGCAGTGTAAGTAACGGTGCTAGTAAGGACGCTGTTGGTGGGGACAGTGACGAGGTACGACAAGACCAAGCGCCCGTGCTCCTCGGTGAGAGTATAGGCGGTCGGGTCCAGGGGGCGACTGTCGATCACGACCGACTGAAGGTTGACAGAGAGCGGTAGATAGAGACGGGCATAGTTTTTGTAAGCGCCAGCGGGCCAGGCGTTGCTGGTTGCGGCGTTTTTCCAGGTAGTTTGGAGGGTGTAGGTGGGGAGCCCCTCTTTGTCGACGGCGACATTGAGCGCCAAGTCTTTGGTCAAATAAAAGTTGGCTTTGTTGACCCCAAAATTGCTGTCGACGCTGTAGAGATAATCATCGTAACAAGGAGTGGCGGGACAGGGCTTGGCCTCGAGAGCGCCGTTCCAACCAAGCGTTTGGAGGATTTTTTCGGAGGTCGGACTGATGACACTGAGCTGGGTGTCGTTGCTCTCCAGCGTTTGGAGGAGGGCGGCACTGAGAGCGAGCAAAGTGCCCGAGTCGGCGGTTTTGAGCTTGGCAAAGAGAGCGTTGCTAACACTACTCAAAAACTCCTTTTTGGCTGTGCTCCCGGGAAAAAAGTTGACTTCGGCGTGAAACTGGGCGCGTTCGGCGAGGTTGCTGGCCGTAATGGTCTCTTGATAATCGGGGAGTTCGAGCGGGCCCACCACGCTCAAAAGGGCGCGCAGTGTTTCGAGGTTAACGGCAAGTGTCCCGTCAACGTCTTGATTCATCGATTTTTTGAGAAACCACTCAGCCCGGCGGGCGGAGGTGGGAAAATCGGGGTCAAAGTTGCTGTCGCGCAAATACCACTTGGCTTCGCCGAGAATATTTTTGATCGGGGCGGGCGGTTCGACGTGACCTTTGAGGGCGCCATCGGCAGTGTAGACATCATAAACCTGAAAGTCGTAGAGCTTGCCTTTTTCGAAAGAGAGCAGGCCATAACTCCCGATAAAGCCCCCGGTTGCCCGCAGCTCCATGTTGTTTTGAAACAAAACTAAGTATTTGGTGCGGTCATTGAGGCCGATAAGCTCGGGGAGGATGCTCAAGACCCCTTTGCTGAGTAAGGTGTTTTTTTTCAGCACAGGCAGAAGGTCCTTGACTGCTTGGTAGTCGGAGGCGGAGGCAGAGAGAAACGAAGGCAGGGTGGCGGGCAGCGCGGCGTCGAAAAGCGAGAGCTGTTGATAGAGGTTTTCGACTTCGAGGCGGGCGGTTGTCAAAGAACTGGCGAGGTTGTGCTCGGTTTCGGTCAAGAGGTGGGAGGCGATGGCGCGGGACTCGCGGGCGAGGTTGGCAGTAGTTGAACTAAGCGTGAGGGCCTGTTGGTAAGCGTCAAGGAGAGCGGCGAGGTCGCGCAGACCGAGCGCAGATGAGTTGGCGTAGAGATACTGGGCTGCGAGCGAGGTCGCGCGATTGGGGCGGAGACCTTCGAGTTGGCCACTGGCTAGCTGAGCCTGAAAACTGCGCAAGGTGACGAAGGTGATCCCGAGCGAAAGGGCGAGGGAGCCGAGGTAAAAAATGAATCCAAAAAGCAGACCCTTGGCAACGATCCTGAAGCTTTGGTGCTTAAGAAACCGGGGGGGGCGGAGGAGCGAGCGGGAGCCAGGGGCGGGGCGAGGCACAAACTCTAGGTTGCTTAAGTTGAGGGCTCGGGGAGAAGTGAGGGGTGGGGTGGGGTCCGATCGTTTGAGGACGGGGAGTTTGGGTTTGGTCGCAGGGGGGCGAGGGGGGGCGGGGGGTTTGGGGGGAGGCAAGGGGGGGCGGGCAGGCACGGCAAGCTTGAGTTGAGCCAGAAAGAGGTCAAGGGTGCTTTCTTTGGGGAGAGTTTCAAACATCGTGTGAGTGGCACGATAAAAGCTGACGGGAACGCGAGAGGTCAGGCCGCTGGCTTGGTAGTTAATTTCGAGCGAAATTTTGTGAGTTTCGCCATAAAGTTGTGCGAGAGTCAGGAGGGAGACCCCGTGAGGATTGCCGAGATTGAGTTTGGGCGCTTCACTTTGGGAGGTTATAACCCGCAAGATCCCTTGGACTAAGTAGGTTTCGCTCATGAGGTGGAGTGGGGTTAGACCCCCCTCTCCCAAGGTGCAGGCGTGGGTGTCATTGAGGGCGGATTGGAGGGCGGTCAGGGTTGGGGCCCCGGCGTGATCAAGCCCCAAGTATTCGCCGAGCAATAGTCGGGTGGAGCGGCTGGGGAGCTCCAGGGGAACGGGTTCCCAGGCTCGTTCGACCAGGTAGAGGTGGGGGTGGGGATGGGTCGTGAGAGCCGACCAGACTCCCCTCCCCTCCCCGATAAAAAAGCTACCGAGGGACGGGGTTAAAAATATCAGCCAAGAGTCGGGGGTAGGAAAACTGCGAGCGAGAGAAGCGACGAGGTCGGGGGGAGTAAAAACCGAGAATTCGAGGTTTTGCTTTTCGCCTTCGGCCAGAATGGGCGCCACAAGATCAGGGTGACTGGTGAGGATCCCAATGTTTCCACTAATGGCTTCAACTGCAAAGCGAGGGGCAGACATGGCTTCAGTTTATCGGCAATTTGGTAATTCGGCAAATAGGACTGTTCGACGTAACTTTTTAGCCTATATCTAATAGAGCCTTGTTTGTTGGTACTTTTTTTGGCTTGGTTTGGGTAGTGGTTGCCTTGCCTGGGTGTTTGTCCTTGTTTGTTCTTACTTTTTTTGCACGTTTATATTTGTCTGGACAAGGGTCAGGAACCTACCCCCTTATTCTAGGGTTGGTTTAACCTATAACTAACTGCGGAAAGAAGCTGTGTTGGGTGTGCCGTCTCCCAGACTACTTCGTGTCTGGAGGGCCTACCAGAATTATTTTCTGGAGACATTTCTCGAGTCTTTGCAGACTCGAAGTTCACATTTCTCAGGCGCTATCGCGCTTGATGTGCCGTCTCCCAGACTACTTCGTGTCTGGAGGCATTTCTCAGGCGCTATCGCGCTTGATGTGCCGTCTCCCAGAACACTTCGTGTCTGGAGGCATTTCTCAGGCGCTATCGCGCTTGATGTGCATCTAACGCCTGGTTAACGAGGGCGTCGGAGAGCGTGTTGCCCTCGCGATAAGTGTGGGCAATCGAGTAGGATGACAGCTGGGATAGGAGCCCCCTCACCTGCTGGTATTTGGGGATCAGCTCTGGGCTTTTGACTTTGTAGAGGCCTTTGATTTGATTAACTATAAGGAGTGAGTCCATTTTGATGGTGACTTCGGCGGTGGGGTGGTTTTGGATGATCCAGGTTAGACCAGCGAGCAACCCTTCGTACTCAGCTTGGTTGTTGGTGGTGAGGCCGAGATAATTACCGCATTTTTCCAGAATTATTCCCGCAGGCTCCTTTGCCTGGTTAGGCTTTGGGGGCACACTGCCGGGGGTGATGTCATAAACGACAAAGCCGTAAGCGGCAGGGCCGGGGTTGCCGCGAGAACCACCATCACACTGAAGAAGGAGTTTCATAAACTTAAATCTCTAATCGTAAATTCTCAAATTCTCTAATGGGAATGTTGAGTCCTGAGTGAATAATACAAGAGGAAGAGGAAAATGAACAGCTCAGTTAGGCCGGTGATAAGGGCGGCAGCAGTGGCGCCAAGAGAGGGGACAAAAAGAAGGTTGAGGACGAGGTTGAGGAGGGTCGCCGAGAGATAGAGGCGAAGGACAAATTTTTCGGAGTTGGCGGCAACGAGATACCACATGAGGGGGGCCGTGAGAAAAAAGAGGGGGAGGCCGAGCGCGAGCAGGCGGAGGGAGAGGATGGCGGGGGCGACATCGGGGCGAATCAGGGTTAGGTAAGGAGCAAACAAGTAGGCAAGGGTGGCGAGGAGTGAACCGACCAAGAGCATGAGCACGAGTATGGGTTTAAGTAGCGAATGGGAGGCGGGGGGTTTGAGGCGGACGAGGCGGGGGTAGACCGCGTTCATCAAAAAGACCGGAAATACCAAGAGAACGTCGAAAATGCGGTAGGCAAAAGCGTAGTGACCGACTACCGCGCTCGGCCAATAACTACCGAGGATCAGGGTGTCGAGCTTGCTGCCGGCCACGCTGGCCAACAGTATGGCGCCCAGAGGGCTGGCGGCTTTGAGGAGAGTAAGGAGCGATTTTGGGGAAAAGCGGAGGGAAAAAAGCGAGAGATTAAGGAGGGATAGGGCGGTAGCGGCCATCACAAAATAGCCAAAAGTAGTGGCGAGGAGGAAGTGGGCGAGGGTGGGGGAGTGAAAGAGATAATAATACGTCAGGGCGGCACTAGCGACAGCGCCCAGGGTTGAGGCGAGGGTGGAGTGCCAGTAGTTTTCGCGCGATTGAAACAGGGCGTTACAAGTGGTGTAGATGCCCTGAAAAACGATAGAAAAGGAGCCTAGAAAAAAGACCGACTGAAGGGGGCCACTAAAGCTCTCGGGTAAGAGATAGAGACTGAGGTTGAGGACGACGACGACGATTAGCGACAAAAATAAGCGAGTAAAAAAGAGCTGGGAAAAGACAGCCTCGGGTGAGTGGCCGCGGCCCAGGTTGCGCACCGAGACGGCGTTTAGCCCAAAATCAATGGCCGTTGCCCCAAGGGCGATTAGGACTAGTGATTTGGCCAAATCGCCAAAGAGGGCGGGGTTCGTGTGACGAATGAGCAGAATGGTGATAAAAAAAGTCAGGCCAGCCCCGACAAACTTGGCAACAAGCTGAGCCATGGTGTTGCTGGCAATAGTTTTTAGCATGAGAACATGATAACGCAAAACTTGGGTCCCGACCGCGCGACTACAACTTAACAAACTGGAGGCGGAGGGTGAGCAGGAAAACAAATAGGCCTTGAGGCGAAGTGAGGAAGTAGTGGTCGAGGAGAAGAAGGGGAATAATTGGAATTATAAATCCGAAATTAGAAATTCGAAACTCGAAACAACGTCGAAAATAATAAAGAATTGCAAAAACTCCAATGAGGCCGAACCAAGAGAGGAAAAGGGTGGCGCTGTTGTGGTCGGGCTGGAGGAGGCGAAAGTTGGGAGCGAGGGTGGGATAAGTCGTGAGGCTGGCGTTTGCGCCGGCCCCAAAGAGGGGATAGGTCTGAATAACCTGGAGCGAGAGCCGCTGCAGGTCGAGGCGCTCCGAGAAGGAGAGCTCGGCCCGGGAAGGCATGACGACGGCCCAGTGACCAAAGACCAAGGCCGCGAGGAGGACAAGATAGAGGAGGCGGCGGCGGAGGGAGGCGAGGAGTTGAAACGGAATAATTAGCCCAAAAAAGGAGAGGGCGGCGGCGCGACTCTGAGCGAGGATGATGCCGATGGTTGTAGTAACCGTCGAAAGCACCAATAACCAGTTACCAGTAATCAGTTTTTTGGATGGGGTTAATTTTAAAATTATTAGGAGCGAGACTGTCAGCCAGCCAGCGAGCACGTTGGGGTGACCAAAAGTGCCATAGGCGCGAAGCACCACTGAGCCCATAAACTCGCCCACAGCGACGCTAGGTGAGCCGACAGCGACTAGGCGCTCGCCAAGGTAGTAGAAGGGGCCCTGGAGCGAGTGACCGAGGGAGACCTGAGTGGTGGCAAGGGCGAGTTGAAAGAGGGCGGCGGCGAGGAGGGAGCTTTTGATCAGAGATCCAGAGCGACGAAGGACAATGGGTGTGAGAGAGAGGGCAAAACAGGAATATAGCAGGAGATGAAGCGACCAGGAGAGGGTGGCAAGGGGGTTGGTACTAAAGATAAGATTTGATAAGAGAATGACAACAAGTGGGTTAATTCTCAAATTCGTAAATTTGTTGACGAATAGATAGATCATGATTAATAAATCAAGAAAGTAGAGGGTGGGGGCAAGGTAGTCGACCCGAATCCCGTAAACCAAGGCGGAACTAGGCCAAAAGTGAAGGCCCAACTGGGTCGGGGAGAGGAACAAAATGAGAAAGAGAAGGAGTTGTTTAGGGCTTGGGAGATAAGATGAGGCGGCGGTTTTGCCCTTCTCCAACAGATTCGGTAGTGAGTGTTTCATGATCCTGGAAGAGGAGGTGAACGGCCCGGCGATCAGTCGAACTAAGGGGGGGAAAGGAGTGGGGAGTCCCGGTCTCGAGCACGGCACTACTGAGGCGGTCGGCCATGTTTTGGAGAACGGCGAGGCGCTCCCCGCGGTAGCCGCCGACATCGACTGTAATGTGGAGGTGGGTAGCACTACCATTGTTAATCATGAGGGAGAGGAGGAGTTGGAGCGAGTCGAGGGTGGTGGCGTAGCGGCCAATAAAGCGACCAGACTGATCGCTCGGCACGTCGAGGGTGACGGTGAGCATCTCGTCGGCTTGGGATATCTGGACTTGGTCGGGGGTGAGGCCAAAATAACTAAAAAACTGAGTGATCAAAGCTTGGTGTTGCATAGACTCCCTTAGTGTTTAATAAAATATTTGCGCAGTTTGCCGACATAAAGGGTGAGGCCGCCGGGGCCAGAAACGAGGAGCTGTTGAATTAGGGAGAAGGCAGTGGTGATAACCCAATAGAGCGCGAGGCCGGAGGGGAACTGGAGAGAAAAGATAACGGTCATAATCGGCATCATAAAGACCATTTGTTGTTGGAGGCTGGTGGCCATCTCGGCAATGTCTTCTTTTTGGGCTTTGGTGCCGGCGCGCTGGCTCGGCTCGTTTTCAACCGCAGGCAAGAGGGCAACCGACATGACAAACTGTAAAAGGCCGGCAAGGATGGGGAGGAGGTAGGTGGGGTCTTTGGCTTTGAGGTCGAGCCCAAAAAAGAGGGTGTTGATCTCGCCCATGCCGTTGCCACCGAGGGTGTTCATAAAGACCTGGTAGAGGGCGATAAGCACAATAAATTGGGCAATAAAGGGGAGACAGCCGGCAGCGGGGTTTATTTGATTTTTTTGATAAAGCTCGAGGGTTTTTTGTTGTAGGAGCTTGCTGTCGCTGCCATGCTTGCGTTTGAGGGCGTCGAGCTCGGGTTTGAGGGCGGCCATTTTTTTGGCGGAGCGCATTTGGGGGAGAGTAAAGGGGATTAGGATGGTGCGGATGACCAAGGTGAGGGCCACGATGGCTAGACCGAGGTTGTTGCCCATAACCTCATAGAGCCAAGTAAGAGAGAAAAGGATGGGCTGGTAAACGAATTGGTTGTACATAGTTTGTTTAAAGTTAAAAGTTACAAGTTTATAAAGTTAGGGAACGGGGTTATAGCCGCCTTTGCTCCACGGATGACATTTTAGCAGTCTTATGGCAGATAACCAAGCGCCCTTGAGGAGGCCGTAGCGATGGAGAGCCTGTTTGGTATAGAGGGAGCAGGTGGGGGTGTAGCGACAGCGACCAGTGGAGAGACCGAGATTGTGAACAATGGCTTTGAGATATGGGGAGAAGTGGCGATACAAATGATACATAAATTCGAAATTAGAAATTCGAAAATTCTAAGCTTTGTAATTCTGTAGTAATTTGTCGACTGGTAGAGGGGAATTTTTTGAGGGGGAGGGGCTTAAAAACCACGACCACGTCCAGGTTTGCCGCTTTGAGGGACGGCCAGAGAGTGTCATAAGCGAGGCGTTTGAAGTGGTTGCGGGTGGTGGCGAGTTTGCTCACTTTTTTGGGGACAATGACGGCGAGGCGCCCCACTTCGCCGTTGGCTACGTTAGGGGTGTGCGGGAGATAAAAGATTGTAAGATGGGGGGTTGTGACTCTTTTGGCGCGTGAGCGAAAGCGAAGAAATTCTGTGCGGAGGGGAAATTTGCGGGAATACGGAATCATAGGGGCGGGGCACAGTGTCTCCGTGACACCAAAACCTAGACGGTTAATTTGGCGCGACCACTGGCGCGACGTCTTTTGAGGACTAGGCGGCCTTTGTGGGTGGCCATGCGGGCGCGGAAGCCGTGGACTCTAACGCGTTTTTTCTTTTTGGGTTGGTAGGTACGTTTCATAAAATAATTCTCAAATCAGAAATTCTCAAATTCGCAAATCGAATTAGAAAATTTTTTGATAATTTCAGTATTATAGCGGGAGGGGTGGGATTTGTCACGGAGGGATATATTTGTAGCCTATTTTCAAATGTGGAAAAAATGGGGATAATTGAGAAGAAACTAGAAGCAAACAATTAGAAATTGTAATCAAGCTGCCCAGGAGTGAAAAAGTTATGGACGTTAACTCGGTGTGGCGGGCGGTCTTAACAGACCTGGAGTTGTCGCTCTCAAAGATCTACTTTGCGGGTTTTATCAAGCCAGTTTCGCTGGTGTCGCTAGCGCCGAGTGGGGAGGGGGTAGTGGCGACCATTATGTGTCCAACCAGATACCACGTCCAAATGATGGAAGAGAAATATGGCAAATATATTAGCCGGGCGATTGCGCGAGTGGTCGATAAGCCATGTCAGATAGAGTACGAGATCGGGAAGGAAAGCCTGGCCGAGCAAGCCGGCGGGCTCCCCCTGTTTCAGCCGACCCCAAAAACAACCACAGTCAGCGGGAGCGGATCACACAACCTAAACCCGCGCCTGACTTTTGAAACGTATATCGTGGGAGCCTCGAATAACTTTGCCTACGCGGCAGCGCAAGGGGCCGCCAAGGGTCCGGGCAATCGCTATAACCCCCTGTTTATTTACGGAGGGGTTGGCCTCGGAAAAACCCACTTGATGCACGCCATCGGGCACGCCGTCTATGCCGAACACCCCGACTGGGACATTATGTATATCTCGGCCGAGACTTTTGGGAGCGACCTGATTGCGAGCCTCCAAAACAAGCGGACAGCGGCGTTTAAGAAAAAGTATCGGGCCCCCAACGTGCTACTGATTGATGATATCCAGTTTATTGCCGGCAAAGAATATATCCAAGAGGAGTTTTTTCACACCTTTAACGAGCTTTATATGTCCCAGCGGCAGATTGTCCTAACCTCGGACCGCCCGCCCCAAGAAATCTCGAAGCTCGAAGAGCGCTTATCCTCCCGCTTTATGGGGGGACTAATGGTCGACGTGCAGGCGCCAGATTTTGAGACAAGGATGGCGATCCTGACCCAAAAATGTGTGGCGCTCGGCCTCGATGTCTCTACCGACTTAGTGACGCTGCTTGCCGAAAAAGCAGTGGGCAACATTAGAGAGCTAGAGGGAACGCTCCAGGCGGTCTTGGCCAAGGCACATTCGGAAAAGCGAGTGATTGACGAGGAGTTGATCCGTGAACATTTTGGGGCGGTGTCGGAGCGGCGGAGTCACCGAGTGCGTCCGCAGGCAGTGATTAACAAAACAGCCCAATACTTTAACTACAAAGTTGGGGAGCTAACCGGGACGAGTCGCAAGGCCCCGCTGACGGCGGCAAGACACGTTGCGATGTATCTGTTATACGAAGAACTCTCGCTCCCATATGTCCAGATCGGTGAGTTGTTTGGGGGGAGGGACCATACAACCGTAATCCACGCCGTTGAAAAAATAAAAGAGGAATTAAAGACTAGTGCGGGGCTCGCCAAATCGCTCGCGGATATTAAACACGAGTTTTGAGCGAGGCGAGTTATCCACAGTGAATGTGGACAAGTCGGAGGAAAAGTGAGGGAAAAAATGAGGATAACTAGAGTAAAAATGAGGATAACTAAGTTATCAACAACGGGGCGGGAGTTGTACACAAATTTTTGCGGAGGGTTACCCACCGCGGGGACCAGACATCTTTCCACTTTTCCACAGACCCTACTATCACAACTAAACTATATATAAAGTATTTAGTATCTAGTATTATGTAGCGGGAGAACTTATGAATATCGAAGTTTTGCAAGAAGAATTGTTAAAAGGTTATGCGGTGGCGATGCGGGCGGTATCTTCGCGGGTACAGTTGCCGATTTTGTCGGCCATTAAGATGGAGGCAACCAAGGCCGAGCTAGTACTGTCGGCGACTGACCTTGAGATCGGGATCAAGCTAAAAATTTCGGCACGAGTTTTGGAGGAGGGGAAGGTGGCGGTGCCAGCCAAGACCTTTGGGGAGCTGTTGGCAACGCTCGCTCCGGGCAAGGTTAAGCTGGAACTTAAGGATAATAACCTCAGGATTGAGGCGGGCAACTTTGTAGGGAAGTTGGGGACAATGGAGGTGACTGAGTTTCCGGAGCTGCCGAGCGCAGCCGAAGCGATTACGGAGATATCGGCGGCTGAGCTGTCACGAGCGGGGCAAAACGTGGGGTTTGCGAGCGCCAAGGAGACTCTGAGGCCAGTGTTAACCGGAATACTAATGGAGCTGTCACAAAACCTGCGCCTAGTGGCGACAGACGGCTTTAGATTGGCGGTTAGTAGTATGGGGATAAAGGGGTCGGCACTGACTAAACCCCAAACAATCCTAGTTCCCGCCAGGGCCCTGATTGAGAGTAGTAAGATCATTAAAGAAGGGGTGATTAAGTTGGGATACCTGGCTGAGACCAAGCAGGTAGTTTTTGGGGGCGAGCAAGTAACCCTGGTTTCCCAAATTATCGAAGGGAATTTCCCGGACTATAACAAAATTTTGCCAAAAGAATTTGGCTATATCCTAGAAGTTTCGCGGGAGGAGCTGCTTGCTGCAGTGAGGACGGTCCAGGTGTTTGCGAGGGACAACTCAAACATGATGCGTTGGAAAGTTGAAAAGGGCAAGGTCCAGATAATGGCGGCGGCGGGCGGGAGCGGCGAGGGGCAAGTTGAGGTCTCGGCAAAAACGGAAGGGGAGGGGGAGCTGGAGGTTGTCTTTAATGCAAAATATGTGCTGGATTATCTGATGTTGGGAGGGAGTGAGTCGGTATGGATCGGGTTGGGAGGGAAACTGAGCCCGGGGCTAATGGCGGAATCAGAGGCGGGCAAAGACAAGGCGTTTTATGTAGTAATGCCGATTAATGCTTAATCGAACACCGGATTTAAATTCCAAATTCTAAGCATCAAATTACAAGCAAATCTTTAATATTTAAATATTAAAATTTACAAACTTTAATTACTGTTTTGGATTTGTTATTTGGGATTTTGGATTTCTCCGGAGGAGTTGTTAATTTTTTGGGTGAGGGTGGGTTGAGCTTGTTTGGCCGCCTGAGCCTCGGCCTCTGCTTTTTTGCGGAGGGCTTCGCGGGGATCAGTGGTGATGAGGGCGTGTTCTTCGGGGGAGGCGACCACACGCATCGCAACGTGATTTTGGCCGGCAAAAAAGAGGGTTTCACCGACCTCGGCAGTTAAGAGGAGGTGGCGCTCGCCCTGGGAGAGATAAAAGACGTTGGCGAGCTTTTCGATGGCGCTAGTACTTTGCTTCATAAGCACCTGAATACTGGCGTTACTAACGATGGCTTTGCCGTGATCATCTTTTAAGAAATCTTCGACGTCCTGGGTAATGGTGGTTAGGCCGAGGAAGTATTTGCGAGCCCGCTTGGCGATGCCGTAGAGAAAAGTGGCGGAATCTTCGTTTTTCATTAAGTACCAGGCTTCGTCGACAACCAAGAGGCGGCGCTTGAGATCCCTTTTTACCTTGGTCCAGATGTAGTCGAGAATAATAAAAATGGCGGTCGGGCGCAGCTCATCTTGCAAATTTTTGATGCCAAAAACGGTGAGCTGTTTGCCAAAATCAACGTTGCTTTTTTGGGAGAAAATCCCCTGAAAACTACCCTTAACATATTTTTCGAGGCGGTCGGCCAGGCCGCGAGCCACGGCCTCCTCCATCCCGATGAGGGCTTTGTAGAGGTCCTCCATAAGTGGGGGCTCATTTTTGTGGGTCGCGGGGTCGCGGTTGATCCCCTTCATCTGGTAAGTCATGACTAGGGCGCGGTCGAGGAGGGCCTCCTCCTGAGCAGTGACGTCCCCGAGCATGATTTTGAGGAGGGAGTGAAGGGAGATGATTTTCATGGCGAGTTCGTTTTCGTCGGGTTCTGCCAGCTGGGGGAGCTCAAAGGGGTTGATACGGTTGGGGGAGGTGAAGCTAAAGTCAATATAGGTGCCGGCGACGGTTGCGGCCATTTTGCGATACTCGTCCTCGGGGTCGATCACGATCACCTCGGTTTCGAAGAGGAGGGAGCGCAGGATCTCGAGCTTAACCATGTAGCTTTTGCCGCTCCCCGACTTGGCAAAAACGACCATGTTGGCGTTCTCGAGACTAAAGCGGTCAAAAACCACGAGACTATCGTTGTGTTCGTTGATACCGTACATGATCCCCTCGTTGGCGGTTAGTTCGCTACTGGTAAAGGGGAAGGTGGTAGCGAGACTGGTGGTGTCCATGTTGCGGTTGATTTTTAAGAAATCTTTGCCCATCGGGAGGGTGGTTTTGAAGCCGTCTTCGATCTGGAGGGTGGCGGTCTTGGCAACGATCAAAAGAGCACCCAGGGTGGATTTGATGTGATTGGTGACCTTGTCGAGAATGTCGCGCTTGTCATCGCGGATGGTGATGTAGAGGCCAAACTGGAAGAAGCGCTCGGCCCCCTTGGCTAACTGTTCCTGGAGACTCCGGGCATCTTCGAGTTTGACCTGGGTATCGATGTTGATGATTTTGCCGCGTTGAATGTCCCCCTGAAGCTCGGCCTCCATCTCGGCGATTTTGCGACGCAGATCCTCGATAACCCCCTTGCCATCAACAGGATAGATGAACATAGAGATAGAGAGGGAGTGGGGAAAGTTGATGAGGGGGGAGAGCCAGTTGGCGTTAACAAAACGAGGGTAGCCCGCGACAAAGAGAGTGCGGTAGTAGGTGTCGTTGATCTTGACGTCGGACCAATCGACCTCGATGGCTTCGGGGGCAATAATGTCTTTGACGTTGGTGGTGCCGGTAGATAACACCTGGACAGGCGCGGAGACGGCGGGGCCTTTGTCTTCGTCTGGCTTTTTTTTGCCACCAAAAGGGAAGGGCAAGTTCATATGGGAATAGTATAGCGTGTTTTTGTTTTAGGTTCGACGTGTTTCACCAGAAAAAGCGGTCTGTCTGGGTTTGCTAACCCAGCGACCTCGAGCTCGGGCTACCCGCCCTGCGCTAAATTTTTCTTTGTGAAAGCACGTCTCGCCTTAGACAAAAACTATTTGGCGATATTGGGGGCGACGACCGGGGTTTCGTAATCACCGGCGGTGGTAAACTTTTGTCCCTTGACGGTTGAGTTGTAGTAGCCGTGGAACAGCTTCATAAGGTTTT
>CAZZNJ010000015.1:0-7066 GCA_964655755.1 uncultured Pseudomonadales bacterium
TACGCAAGGCCTCAGGTGAGTTCTGCGATCTGATTGATTAGGTTAATCGTTGTGACCCCACCCGGATTTGAACCGGGGTTAACAGGATGAAAACCTGTCGTCCTAGACCGGGCTAGACGATGGGGCCGCTTGTGGGCCCACTGGGATTCGAACCCAGGACACCCTGCTTAAAAGGCAGGTGCTCTAACCAGGCTGAGCTATAGGCCCCACGGGTGACATTTTAACATGGTAAAAGTTATTTGAGAATGAGATTTAAGCTTTTTTGGCTTCTTTGATCTTGGTGGCGGCTTTGCCGATGAGATCCCTTAGGTAGTAGAGCTTGGCGCGGCGAGTGAAACTGGTCTTTTTGACTTCGACTTTTGCCACAACCGGGGCGTAGAGCGGAAAGATCTTTTCGACCCCTACCCCAGCGGCACCAATTTTGCGGACAACAAAAGTGGGGTCGTCTTTTTTGTGGATGGCTAGCACGACACCCTCGAAAATCTGGATACGAGATTTTTCGCCGTCTTTGATGCTCTGATGCACGCGGATGGTGTCGCCGACATGAAAAGTAACGTCTTTGTGGGTTAGTTGATTAGCCATGGGGGTTATTTTAACAGGATAGTTATTTCCCCGCAATGGCTGCGTTTAGGAATGCGGTAAAGACAGGGTGGGGAGTGAGGGGGCGGGACTTGTACTCGGGATGAGCCTGGGTGGCTAAGAAGAAGGGATGAGTCTCCCGGGGGAGCTCAATCATCTCGACAAAGAAATCGTCAGGCGAAGTCCCGGAGATCACAAGCCCGGCCTCCTCGAGCGCCTTGCGATACTCATTGTTAACTTCGTAGCGATGGCGGTGACGCTCACTAATAGTAGTCGTGCCATAAATCTGGTGGGCCAGTGTATCCTCCTTGAGGTGACAGTCATAGCCACCGAGGCGCATACTCACTCCGTTGCCTTTGATCCGCTGGTACTTGGGATCAAAGGGGATGTCGTGGACGATGGGGTGCGCTGTGTCTGGATCTATCTCGGTAGAGCTAGCCCCCTTAAGCCCAACGACGTGACGGGCGTACTCAACCGCGGCGAGCTGGAGACCGTAGCAGAGTCCGAGATAAGGGATTTGGTTTTCTCGAGCGTAGGCAATCGCTTGGATTTTGCCTTCGGTACCACGCGCGCCCCAGCCAATGGGGACAATAATCCCATCGACGCCTTTGAGCTGATCGGTGCCTTCTTTTTCGATAATCTCGGAGTTGATACTCCGGATCTCGAGCTCAACGCCGGCATGAATACTGGCGTGATCCAGAGCTTCGAAAAGAGCATGATAACTGTCTTTGAGGTTG
Source organism: uncultured Pseudomonadales bacterium (assembly GCA_964655755.1). GTDB lineage: Bacteria > Patescibacteriota > Microgenomatia > UBA1400 > UBA12108 > GWF. The sequence continues at coordinate 1,317 of CAZZNJ010000015.1, forward strand.
TAGTCCCCGGTCTTAAAGTATTTGCCCACAATCGCGAGCTTGAGCTTGGTTTCTTTTTTTGCCAGGGCTAGTTTGACGAAGTGGCTCCAGGCAGATAAATCAGATTTTTTGTCGGACAAACCTAACTTGGCCAAGACTTTGCGATCAAACTCCTGTTCGTGAAAATTGAGTGGGACCTGGTAGATGCTGGGCAAGTCGCGGTTGACGATGACATCCTCGCCGTGCATGTTGCAGAACAGGGCCAGACGGTCACGCCGGCGCTCATCGAGGTCGGCTTCGGTGCGGGCTACCAAAAAATCTGGCTGAATACTCATGCTGTTGAGGGCTTTAACGGAGAGCTGGGTGGGCTTGGTTTTGGGTTCGCCGACGTGGGCGGGGGTGGGGAGGTAGCTAACGTGGACGTGGACGACGGTGTCGTTGCCTTTGAGTTTCATGATGCGGCTAGCTTCGTAGTAGAGGACGTTTTGGTATTCGCCGACGGTCCCACCGAGCTCCACGATGACGATCTCAGCCTGGTCTTTTTCGCCGGCTAGTTTGATGCGACTAATGATCTCGTCGGTCACGTGGGGGATCGCCTCGATATCCTCCCCACCATAACCGTTTTCGCGTTCACGGTCGATCACGGCTTTGTAGATCTGGCCCAGGGTGACAAAGTTGTGACTGCCTAGGTCACGCCCCAAAAAGCGCTCGTAGTTGCCGAGGTCCATGTCGGTTTCGGTGCCGTCTTCGCAGAGGAATGCGTCGCCGTGTTCGAGGGGGTTGATGAGGCCAGAATCAATGTTTAGGTAGTTTTCGCATTTAACCACGGTGACTCGATACCCTTTGGCTTGCAAAAGTAGTGCGAGTGAGGAAGTAGTTATACCTTTACCGAGGGAGGAGAGCACGCCACCAGAAATAAAGATGTATTTGGTTGAGAGCGGCATAGGCTATTCTACTACAAAATCTCACTATCGGGCAAGGAATGGGGGGTGTTAAAGAAGGCGTAGAGGTCCGTCCCATACTCCCCGTTGCCGACAAAGGTCGCTTCGCCGCGTAAGATTTTTTCGAGCGGGCTACAGTGCTTGCACCCTCCCTCGCCACCAGGACATTTGAACCGCTCGAGCTGCCTAGCGAGCTTGATTTCTTTGCCGACTTTGAGTACCAACTCGTGGGAGTGGTCAAGTTCGGGGAGCTTTTTTTCGAGCGGGCTATCGTCGCGGCTAATGTACCAATAACTGGCTTTTTTGACGTCCCTAGTCTGACAGTTGTGGGCGAGGAGGTAATAGATCGGGAGCTGGAGGGAGTCCACCGGCTCCTCCCCTACCCCAGTTTTGAAATCGAGGATACTCACGGAGTCGTCGGCTTCGTTGTACTCGAGCCAGTCCAGTTTGCCACAGAGCATGAGGTTATCTTCTTCGGAGAGCCAGTACTGCGGGAGATCCATCTTGATTTTGACGGCTTTAGCCGCTAAGGGGCCAGGATGAGCCATGACACGTCTGAGCATCTCTTCACCTCTACTCTTATACCTAGCCTCGGTTTCTGGGTCGTCAAAGCCGCCAACCTGACCACTCACCTTCTCCCAAGCAGACTGAAAGCGATCGATCAGGGATACTTTAAAACGGTCGGCAGTAGGGAGGACTGAGAGGGACTCGAGAACATTGTGGACTGCTGACCCTAGGGACATACTCGGAGTAACTAAGGTAATTTTGTGGCCAGTCCGAGGATCGCGATAGATACTGCTGAGATAATAGGCGCGGGGACAGTTTTTGAAATTGTTGATACTACTATGCGAGAGCCATACGGCACTAAATCGGTCGGCCATGATGGTAGTATAAAGGAGAAAGGGTAAAGTATAAAGTTATGCTGCGAAAAATAAAGCTAATCGCCTTACAGTTTTACGGTAGTTTGGCGTACAAAATGTTAATCGCCGCTTATCTGACCTCTGTGATTGGAGGGCTAGGGATCTCGTGGTGGGAAGCAGCCCAGGCAAAAAAGGAGTTGGTGGCCCAGGTAGGGTCGCGGGAGCTCATCGTCGAGGAGCTCGGCAAAAGCCTCGAATCTAGCGAAGCGGAGCTGGCACTTTTGCGAGCAGATGATCAAGTAAAGAAGAATGCTAGCTTGTCGGCCGAAATGGCGCAGATTGAGCAGGTTTTTGGCGCAGGGGCCAAACTGTTTGAAGAACGAGCGGACCTAGTAATAACAGGAGGCAAAACAAACCCGGTGGACCTGGCATTGGCCAAGTTTTTGAGCTTGTTGGGAGACCGGAAGTGGAGCGAAGCTGCGGAGCAGCGAGCAAAAGTCCAGAGCGAAATCGATAAAATAGTGGCCGCGAGTATACCCAAGGTAGCGTTGGCTCCGAGCGCCGCAAGTAGCAATACCCTGCCGGGGTCGGGACATAGCCGGCAGCGGGTCAGTACGAGCCGAGGTGAGTTTGTGGTCGCGATGGTAGTGGCACCGGGAGCTAGGGCAGTGGTGGAGACAGCGAGCGAAAATGATTGTAGTGATAACTGTCCCACAAAAAGTTTGGCGGAGCACGTAGCGGCGGCCAGTGGATTTGCGGGGATAAACGGCGCTTATTTTTGCCCGCCGGACTACCCGCGATGTCAAGGCAAAGTCAATAGTTTTGACACCCTCGCGGTGAGCGGTCGAACCAAAGCAGTGTTAAACCGAGCGAATAATGTCTACTCCACCGTGCCACTAGTGGCAATGTATGGAACCTCGCTGTCCTTTTATGACCAAACAGTGCAGTGGGGGGTGGACACCAGTAGTGGCGGAGCCCTGGCCAATCACCCCCGATTACTGAGGGACGGCAACGTTGCTACGAGTGATGCGGGGAGCCTGGGAACCAGAGGATTTATCGGGGTAAAAGATGGAGCGATCGTGATAGGACATGTGTTTGGGGCGAGCCTGGCAGATACCGCCGAAGTGCTAAAGACACTGGGGCTGCAGAATGCGCTTAATCTAGATGGGGGCGGATCTTCGGCGCTATGGCTGGATGGCGCTTATAAGGTAGGGCCCGGGAGGTCACTCCCAACAGCGATAGTGCTAGTCCGTTAGTTAATTCTGAAATCGAGAATTTCTTTAGTCACGAGGGTGTTGTCGCAAAACCCGCCGAACTTCATTCACTTTTGGATAGTGTTTTTTGACTAAGTCCCAAAAACGAACACCGTGACCACGCCACCTTAGGTGCGCGAGCTCGTGCACGACGACATACTCAACAGCTAGGGGACTGGTTTCGGTTAGCCTAAGGTTAAAGGAGATGACGCCGGTTGGGGAGCAGCTACCCCAATAGGTACGGACACGGGTAAAGCGAAGGGAGCGAGGAGATAAGGACATGAGGGATGAGTAATGAGTAACGTGACTTTGGATAAGTGTTTTGAGCTGATCTTCGGTGCAGAATGGGGTTGGTGTAGATTTTGGCTTGGACTGCTCATTGAGTCTTTTTTTGAGCCAGATGGCTTTGCTTTGTACAAATCTATCTATTAAATATTTGGGATAAAAATGGGGGGCGCGCACCACGACCTCCCCACCCCTTTTTACCTGGAGACTAACTGTCCGGCGGAGGGAGCGGATGAGGGTATATTTCATAGTTAGTTATATGGTACATAGTACATGGTATATAGTTGTATTTCTAAACCTTCCCAAAAGCAATGGCATCACGAACATGACCAGCGGAGCCCATGAGTGAGGCGTAGGAGACGGTATAGTCACCGTAGCGAGTATTTAGCTCATCCAGGGTAGTTACTAGCCTCTTTTCTTTAACTTTGTCGACAAACAAACTCTCCTGGTTGTCTTGGCGACTGATCCCAAAGAGAGTAACGGCGATTTTTTTGACCCTTCGCTCTGCGAGCTCCGGCTCTACGCTGTTAGCTACGATGCCGCGCGGCGGGGTGACACGGTTACTTTTTACTTTTGGTATTAGTGCGCTAACTGCAGCGATTAGATCATGATCGGAGTGGAGAGTGCTCTTTAGCTTGTGACCGAGCTTATATGAGGTGTGATCAGAGTAGCGGAGACTAAGGTGGGTGGCACTAGCACCGTAGCCACCTCTGCGCATCCTCCTGCCGGCTTTGCTCACCAGTTTGGCCATAATGGGGTACCACTCTGCCTTGGACATGGGACGAGGGAGTACGTAGGACTGGCCAAAACTTTTCTGAGGAACATCGCCCGCCTGCAACGCTGTGCGTAGCACTGCGGGCAGGTCTACCTCGTATCCACGCAAACGGGAGTACCAATAATCGCCAAGAATAGATTGAAAGGCCGAGCGAAGGAGCTGAGGACTAGCCTGGTAGAACTGGAGAGGGGTAAAAATGCCAACACGACGAAGCCTGGCCTCGTTGCGGGTATTGATCCCACAAAAATCTTGGAGTTTTATCCTTCCATAAATATCTTTATAGCTATTTATGTCTATCACGTCAAACCCATCGGGTTTGTGCAGACCGGAGGCGAGCTTGGCCAGATTTTGGTTGGTGCTGAGACCCACCGAGACGCGTAGATAATCGCCAATTTCGTTTTGAATACGAGCTTTGATTGCTTGGACCACCCCGACGGGGCTACACCCTGTAGGCAGGGTCAGGACAAACTCATCGATTGATTTGGAGATCGGGTTGTTGCTGTACTCGGCGAGGAGGGTGGCAAAGCGAGCATGAACCTCCCGATATTTGGGGGGGTCGGCTTGGCGAGAGATTAAGATGGGACAGTGCTCCCTCCCCTCCGAGAGAGTCATCCCAGTTTTGACCCCCCAGAGCTTAGCTTCGACACTGGGGGCGAGGATGCAGCCATAGGGAGCATCGGTGTGGACAACGGCAACTGGCTTGTGTCTAAGGAGTGGGTTGGCCTGCTGCTCAACAGAAGCAAAACAAGAGTTGAGGTCGATGTGCGCAACTAGGGGAGTGGCTGGGTTAAAGCTAGTCTGGGAGACCATCGGAGACCTCTTCAAGAACCCAGTTAAGCGTGTCGGCGTTGAGGTTGAGGCGGAAGAAGAGAGTGCCCCCAACTACAGAGAATACATGGTGGCGAGTGTTGCCAGCCTTATAGGTATGGCGCAGGCCAACCTGGCTGACTGGATAATCTCTACCTGACCACTGGATGGATAGCGGGCGAGTGCGGCGGGAGGGAGCATCAAAAGTGGTAACGACCGAGACCGGTTCGGATATTCTTTGGATCATAGATCCAATTTATACCGAAGAAAGGACGAATGTCAAGGTTATTCACTTAGAGGTTTTATTTGAATTAGCTTTGAGATACTTGTGCGGAGTTGGTCGTCTAGCTTAACCCCATATGGCAACTTGAGCTCGCGGTTGCTGTGACCGTTTTGGAAGATGAGGGTAACTTGGTCATCCCCCCTATTTTCCTGCAAGAGTTTGTTGAGTTCGAACAGCGTGGCTTTGCTGGTCCCCTGGGGGATAACGATTGTATTTGGGTCAATGGTTGATGGTTCATGGTTGAGGGCGGGATCTTCATTAACAGGGGTGATGGAGTCGACAATGAGGGAGAGCCTGTCCTCCCGCTCCTCCACCTTGGCTTTGACCATCACGACGCTGTTGGGGATGAGCAAACTCTTTACCTCGGCATAGGTCTTGGGGAACACGACTGCCTCGATTTCCCCCCCTTCGTCGGCGAGGTTCAAGAAACACATCTCCTGCTGTTTGGCTTTGGTGACCACGACTTTGGTGGTTTTGATGATGGCAGCAATAGTGGCTTTTTGACCCTTTTTTTCGTCGAGATCGGCGATGTTGGTAGTCCAGTCATTTTTGGCTTTTTTTAGGAGT
>CAZZNJ010000015.1:7076-16657 GCA_964655755.1 uncultured Pseudomonadales bacterium
AATCCCCAACAGTTCCCGCTCCATCTCCATGAGCTCACGACTGCTAAACTCGTTTTTGGTACTTTCCCATTGGTCGACGATGCTCACTTCTTCTTCGATTAAACTATCAAATAACCCGCCTTGATTGCTGTTTTTTTCACTACTGCTTTTGCCGACTTTGAGCCTAATCCGGTCAACTTCGTCGAGGATGACGGCGCGTTTGCCATAAACATCAAAGGCGCCGACTTTGATCAAGCTTTCGAGGACTTTTTTGTTGACTTTTTGGTTATCTACTCTTTTGATAAAGTCGGTAAAACTAGCAAATTCGCCCCCACCCGTACGCTCAAGGAGAATATTGTCGATGGCGGCAGTGCCCACGTTTTTGATCGCCGAAAAACCAAAGCGAATGGCTTTGTCATCCAGCGATTTGGGATCGGTAATAACGTTAAAGTCGCTGGCGCTCTTGTTAATATCGGGCGGCAGGACAATGATGCCCATACTCCGACACTCCTCGAGGCACAGGGCCATCTTATCTTCCCGCCCTGCCTCGGCCGACATGAGGGCCGTCATGTACTCAACCGGATAGTGGGCTTTGAGGTAGGCTGTCTGGTAGGCGATCATGGCGTAACTGGTAGCGTGAGCTTTGTTAAAGCCGTAGCCAGCAAAACGCTCGATAAAGCTCCAGACTTTTTCGGCGAGGTTCTCGGTATAGCCGTGTTTGACGGATTCTTTGATAAATTTGGCGTGCTCTTTTTTCATGGTTTCGACACTCTTTTTGCCCATGGCGCGCCGCAGAATATCGGCTTCGCCCAGACTGTAGCCAGCCATGACATTGGCGATCTTGAGGACCTGCTCTTGGTAGACAGCAATCCCGTAGGTTTCGGCCAAGATGGATTTGAGATCGGGGTGGAGATACTTAACGCTCTCTGGTTCTAGTTTGCCTTTGACAAATTCGGGGATCAGCGCCATGGGGCCGGGCCGATAAAGCGCAATTAAAGCGACGATATCGCCAAAAACGTCGGGCTTGAGTTGTTTGGCGAGGCGGCGCATCCCGCCCGACTCCATCTGAAAGATACCGGTCGTATCCCCCCGCGACAGGAGCTCAAAAACCAGTTTGTCATCGAGGGCGAGGCTGGAGAGGTCGACCCTAACCCCCCGGGTTTGTTGGATCAGCTTGACGGCGTTTTGGAGGATGGTGAGGTTGCGCAAACCAAGAAAATCCATCTTGAGCAGCCCCACGGCGTCGGGCTTGACGTTCAAATCAAGTGCGTACATATCGTACTGGGTCGTGACCTTGCCTTCTTTGGTATCTTTTTGGAGCGGGGCATAGTTGGTCAGCGGGGCATCGGCGATGATGACGGCCGCGGCGTGGACACTACTGTGGCGGGCGACCCCTTCGACTCGTTTGGCCAGATCGATCAGTTCTTTGTATTTGGGGTTTTTGTAGAGCTCGGCGAGCTCGGAGACACTGGTTAGGGCTTCGTCGAGGCTACTGCCAAACGGGATGAGTTTGCTGATCATGTCCGGTTCGCTATAGGGCATGCCGAGGACACGGCCAATATCACGCACGGCCGCCTTGGCTTCCATGGTGCCAAAGGTAATAACCTGAGCCACCTTGTCCTCGCCATATTTTTGGGTGACATACTCAATGACCCGGTCCCGGCCCACGTCGGCAATGTCAACGTCGATATCGGGGGGACTAGGACGTTGCGGGTTGAGGAACCGCTCAAACTGCAAGCCGTGATAGAGCGGATCCACCGAGGTAATGCGCAGGATGTAGCTCACGATCGCTCCGGCGGCGCTCCCTCGACCGGGGCCAATGCGGATCCCATGGGTTTTGGCCCAGTTGATAAAGTCCTGAACAATCAAAAAGTAGCTGGCGTAGCCTTTGTCACAGATGACGCCCAGCTCATACTCGATGCGATCCAGGATTTCTTGGCTGGCATTAGCGTAGCGGTCGGGGAGCTTTTCCATGACGAGCTGGCGCAAGTAGGTTTCGGGGGTGCTGCCCTCAGGTACCGGATACTTGGGATAAATCATTTTGCCAGTTGGGATCACGAGATCGACTTTGTCCACAATGGCGCGCGTATTTTTGAGAGCTTCGGGGAGGTCCGAAAAGAGGTCACGCATTTCTTCGCCACTCTTAAAATAATAGGTCGGCGAGTCGATCATGGTAAAGCGGTTTTTGTCGTCGAGGGTCGTGCGTGTCTGGATGGCCAGGAGGGCGTCCTGAGCTCGAGCATCATCACGCCTGACGTAGTGAACGTCGTTGGTCGCAATGAGGGGAACCCCGTATTTGCGCGAGAGGGTGAGGAGCTGTTCGTTGAGAGGCTTGAGGAGATTTTCGAGACCATCGTGTCTTTGGAGCTCGATATAGTAGTCGTCGCCAAAAAGACGCAAGTATTCTTTGAGCCTACTCTCGGCTTTTTCTACCTCGCCTTTACTGAGGAGCCAGGGGATCTCACCCTGAGGACAACTAGAAGTGGCGATGAGACCGGCGTGGTATTTTTCGAGGATTTCCCAGTCCAGCCGGGGTTTGTAGTAAAAACCTTCGAGGTGAGCCAGACTCGCCAGCTTGAGGAGGTTGTGGTAGCCAGTCAAGTTTTTGGCCAGGAGGAGTTGGTGGTGGGTTTTGTGTTCTTTGGTTTTGTCATGGCGACTACCAGTAGTGTAATAGGCCTCCATGCCAATAATCGGTTTGAGGCCGCTGCCACGCATGACGTTGTAAAAGTGGATGGCCCCGTACATGGCCCCATGATCGGTGAGGGCAACGGCGTCCATGCCATGACTTTTGGCGGCGGTAGCCAGATCCTCGTCTTTGCTGAGGCCGTCGAGCAGACTGTACTGGGTGTGAACGTGGAGATGGGTAAAGTCAAGGCTAGACATAAGTACCTAGTCAAAAGTTATAAAGGTCGGGACAGTAACTCTAGTTTAGCATCTCAAGAATCAATTTGTTGACGACGCTCGCATCGGCTTTGCCGCCGGTGGCTTTCATGACATTGCCCACAAAAAAGCCGAGGACGCCGGTTTTGCCGGCTTGGTACTGTGCGACTAGGGCGGGGTTGTCGGCGATTAACTTGTCGATAATTGGTTTTAGAGTAGCTTCATCTGTAATCTTTTCGCCCGCCTTGGCTTTTTTGGCTTGGAGATAGTCGGCGGGAGTAGTAGTGGGATCAATCTTTTTGTTAACCAAATCGTTGGCAGCGGTTTTGACCAAACCCGGATCTAGTTTTTGAAGCGCGGTAAGAAAGTGGAGGTAAGCGTCGTTGGTCACAATAATCCTGGCGGCGCTGTCGGTGACGCCAGCTGAGATCAAGTCTTTGACGATCGCGTCGGGTAGTTTGGGCAAGCGAGACTTGATGGTGCTTAGCCATTTTTCGTCGATCACCAGGGGAGGAATGTCGGGGTCAGGGAAGTAGCGGTAGTCGGCGGCGCCTTCTTTGCGGCGCTGGGAGACCGTGCCGCGGCCGTCGCGATACCCCCTGGTTTCTTGGACGGGGATCTCGCTTTTGTCGAGGAGGGCGGCTTGTCTTTTGTACTCAAATTCGAGGGCGTTGGCAAAAAACCGGAAGGAGTTGATGTTTTTGACCTCCACTTTGTAGTTAGGCAGTTTGCCATCTGGGGAAAGGGAAATATTAGCCTCCAAGCGCATGCTCCCCTTCTCCATGTCACAGGAGGAGACGCCGAGGGCGCGGATGATGTCTCTGACTTTTTTTAAGAACTCTTTGGCTTGCTCGGGACTCTTGAGATCTGGCTCGGTCACGATCTCGACCAGGGGGACGGAGGAGCGGTTAAAGTCGATCAGTGAGACTTTTTTGCCACCCACCACGGCGTGGTGCATCTTGGCCGTATCCTCCTCCATGTGCACCCGGGTGATCCGCACGGGGCCGTGGCTAGTCTCGACTAAACCGTCAAAACAAAGGGGCTCGTCGTACTGGCTAATCTGATAACCCTTGGGGAGATCGGGATAAAAGTAATGCTTGCGATCAAACTTGCTGACCTTGGCAATTTTGCATCCCAAGGCGAGACCAATCAGAATACAATCCTCGATGGCTTTTTTGTTGGGTACCGGGAGAGCGCCGGGCATGCCCAAGCAGACGGGACAGGTATAGAGGTTTGGTTTTTTGGCCCCAAAGGGGTCGTTGACGCACCCGCAGAACATTTTGCTTTTGGTGTTTAGCTCCACGTGGATCTCGGCGCCGCAAATTAGTTTATAGTTCATAGTTTATGGTTTATAGTTCTCCAGTTTATAGATTGTTCGTAGGCATGGGCGACATTGAGGACGAGCTGTTCCTTGAGGTGTGGGCCGATGAGCTGCATCCCAACGGGCAAACCATCGAGGAGACCAATGGGGAGGTTGATGCCGGTTAAGCCGGCGAGCGAACTGGCCTCGAGCAAAACGTCGGCGAGCTCACCGAACATCGCAGATTCGAGACTTGACCCTATGGGCAGAGCTGTTGAGGGAGCGGTAGGAGCCAGAATGAGGTCGACTGTACTAAAGACGCGAGCAAAGTCATCCTTGAGCAGTTGGCGGACCGCCTCGCCTTTTTTGTAGTAGGCAGCGGCATAACCAGAAGAAAGCGCATAGGTACCTAGCATAATCCGCCGCTTGGCTTCGGCACCAAAAAGTTCGCGGCCGGCCCCATACCTGACCCCTGTATAGCGAGCTAGGTTACTGCTGACTTCGGCGCGCTGGATGATGGTGTAGTCGGCGATGCTGTATTTGGGGTCGAGCAGCGTAACCTCGACCAAGGTGGCCCCGAGGGACTCCAGCTCCCTAGCCGCGCGACGAGTCAGCTCGTTGATGCCGGCCTGGGCCGAAGTCAGGAAATATTCATGAGGTAGCCCGATTTTTAGACCCTTAAGGTCTGGGTTAAGCGAGGATAAGTAGGCAGGGACGGGACTCGGGAGGGTGGTGGCGTCACGGGGATCGTGGCCAGCCAGGATCTCGAGCAGGAGCGCACTATCGGCCACGGTTTTTGTCATTGGACCAGGGGAGTCTAGCGAGCTACCCATGGCCACCACTCCATAGCGGCTAACCCGCCCATAGGTGGGTTTGAGTCCGACGATACCACACCAGCTGGCGGGCTGTCTGATGCTCCCCGCAGTTTCACTACCAATTGCGGCGATGACTTCGTGACTAGCGACGGCGGCGGCGCTACCACCCGAACTACCGCCAGCGAGCCGCCCCAGATCGTGAGGATTTTTGGTACTACCGTAATCTGAGGTTTCGGTGGAACTCCCGTGAGCCCAGGCGTCCAGGTTGGTTTTGCCGAGGATGATGGCCCCAGCCTCCTTGAGTTTTTTTGTAACGGTGGAGTCGTAGGGGGGGCAAAAGTTAGCGAGTACCTTAGAACTGGCGGTGGTCTTGAGGCCGGCAGTTGCGAAGTTATCTTTGAGGGCGATCGGGAGGCCAGCTAAAGGATGGGACGCAAAAGTCCAGCGACCACTCTGGAGATTTTGGTCGGCGAGGCTGGCAGCTGACTCGGCCTCCTCCTTAAAAACTGTGACAAAAGCATTGAGTTGGGGCTCTAGGGTGCTAATGGCATCGAGACAGGCTTTGGTTAAAGCGAGGCTAGTGACTGCCTTTTTTTTGAGTAAGTCCCGAGCCTCAATAAGGGTTAAGTGGTTGTAGTTCATGGGGTTAGTTATCCTGACTTTCGAATACGGAGTTAACTACAAAGTAACCGTCGTGGGTCACAGGGGCGTTAGCGAGGGCTTGGGCTTGAGTAAGGGAGGGCTGGACCACATCCTCCCTCAGAACGTTGGTTAGGCCGGAGGCAGAGCTGATTTTGCCAACTTGGTCGGTGGGGAGCTCGTTGAGGATGGAGGAGGCAGTGAGGGCCTCTGTGAGCTGATTTTTGATACTAGTTGCCTCGGCGTCGGTTAAGAAAACATTGGCTTGCTGGGTCAAAGCGGCAAAAGCAGTATCGGTAAGGGTGGCTTTTTTAGGCGTCATTGACGACTAGTTTAGCACTTTTTGCGTCCAGTGACACCTGGTAAGTGGGATTGGGTTGGCGCTTTGGATCTAAGAGCTTAAGGGCGAGCTCATCCAGGAGTTCATTTTGAATTAGACGTTTGAGGGGTCTTGCGCCATAGGTAGGATCATAACCTTTTTTGGCAAAATATGTTTTCACTTGATCATCTATCTTTATCTTTATGCCATTATTCCTGATATTACTCAAGGCACGAGCGAGCTCATTTTCCACGATCTGAGCCATGTCATTTGGTGAGAGGGTGTTAAAGACAATAACTTGATCCAGGCGGTTGAGGAGCTCGGGCCGGAAGAAGTTTTTTAGCTGATCTTCTGGGAGATTGCTGGTCATAATGATGACGGTGTTGGTAAAGTTGATGGTCCTCCCCTTGCCATCGGTGAGCCGTCCGTCGTCGAAAATCTGGAGAAAGGTGTTGTAAATGGTGGGATGAGCTTTTTCGAGCTCGTCGAGGAGGACAACGCTATAGGGATGGCGCCTAACGGCTTCGGTGAGCTGCCCACCCTCCTCGTAGCCAATGTAACCTGGAGGGGCGCCAATGAGCCGAGCGATGTTGTGCTCCTCGCTATATTCGGACATGTCGAGTCGAACCAGTGAGTCACTGGTCCCAAAGAGCTCGGTCGCCAGAGCTTTGGCTGTCTCGGTTTTGCCAACGCCGGTTGGACCTAAGAAAAGAAAAGTGGCGATGGGGCGGCGACTATCGCTAATGCCAGAGCGGTTCCGACGGATCGCCCGAGCGACCGCGGTGGTGGCGGCTGACTGGCCAATGACTTTTTGGGCGAGGGTTGACTCGAGGTTGAGGAGTTTTTCGGTTTCGCTACTAACTAGGCGCGTCACGGGGATGCCAGTCCAGCGGGAAACGACGCCGGCGATATCATCTTCGCTAACTTCTTCTTTGATTAGGCGTTTGTCTGGAGCGATCTTTTTCCAGGCAGTCTCGGCGGCGGCTAACTTTTTGTCGAGCTCGGGGAGTTTGCCATATTTGATCTCGGCAGCTTGTTGGAGGTTTACGTCGCGTTCGGCGGCCTCGAGCTCGAGCTTGAGGAGATCTTTTTCTTTTTGGAGCTTGACCAGCTGACTAAGGAGCTCTTTTTGGGCTTGCCAGGATTTTAGTTCCTCGTCGAGCTCAGCCTTGAGACTAGCAATTTCGACGGCGAGCTCGGTGGCTTTGGCTTTGGCTCGCTCTGACTTTTCTTTTTTGAGTCCGGTCAACTCAATTTCTTTTTGGGTAAGGCTGCGCTTTTTGATGTCTAGAGCAGTGGGCAGACTCTCGGTCTCGATCTTGAGGGCACTGGCGGCTTCGTCGACCAAATCGATGGCTTTGTCAGGGAGGAAACGGTCGGCGATGTAGCGAGAGCTCAAGGTGACAGCAGAGATAAGTGCGTCGTCGGTAATCCTGATCCCATGGTGTATCTCGTATTTTTCTTTGAGGCCGCGCAGGATGGCGATACTATCCTCGAGACTTGGCTCCTCGACCATGACCGGCTGGAAGCGACGTTCGAGAGCGGCGTCTTTTTCGATGTATTTGCGATACTCGATAATGGTGGTGGCGCCAATCATATGGAGCGCGCCCCTAGCGAGAGCAGGTTTTAACATATTGCCGGCATCAACTGCCCCCTCGGCTCCACCCGCCCCGACAATAGTGTGTAGTTCATCGATAAAGAGGATGTATTTGCCCGCGCCTTCGTCGATCTCCTTGAGTAGCGCCTTGAGACGCTCCTCAAACTCCCCCCGAAACTTGGCGCCAGCGAGGATGGTACTAATGTCGATGACCAGGAGCTCTTTGTCTTTGAGGCTATCGGGGACGTCACCGGAGACAATGCGAGAGGCTAGTCCTTCAACAATTGCGGTCTTGCCGACGCCGGGATCACCCACCAAGACAGGGTTGTTTTTGGTGCGACGGGAAAGGACCTGCATGACCCGCCTGACTTCGCTATCACGGCCGATCACGGGATCTAGTTTGCCCTCTTTGGCACGTGCGGTTAGGTTGGTGGTGTAGAGCGAAATGGCCGATTTTTGATCGTTCATAGGATTAGTTAAAAGTACCTAGTACCGAGTACTAAGCAACTAGTTATTTTTATAGTACGAGAAAAGTATAAAAGCAAATTAGCAGTCTGTCAAGGTGAGTGCTAATAGTTAGTCAACTCAAGATTTTCCTTCGAGCGCTTTGATCCGATCGGCGATTGGGGGGTGGGTGGAGAAGAGTTTGGCTAACCAAGACCCGTGGGTCTCGGTCGTAACGGGATCGTCGATATAGAGGTGGGCGGTCGCGGTATTGGCGGATTCTAACTTAATGTCCTCATGCGAAGCGATTTTTTTGAGGGCATTAATTAACCCTGAGGGTTGGCGGGTGATATGGGCGGCGGAGGCATCGGCATAAAACTCGCGACGGCGAGAGATCGCCATCTGGATGAGGCTCGCGATAATGGGGGCCAGAATAATAAAGATTAGGCCGATCAGCATGATGATGGCGTTACCTTTGCTGTCACTATCACTATTTTTGCCACCGTGCCAACTAAGACGCCAGGACCAGTCGAGGATCATGGCAATACTCCCGACCAAAATGGCGACAATGGTCATGAGGCGGGTGTCATAGTTTTTGATATGAGAAAGCTCGTGGGCGATCACCCCCTCCAGCTCGGTCCGGGTTAAGGTATCGAGCAAACCCTGGGTGACAGCAACGGCGGCGTGGTCTGGATCCCGGCCGGTAGCAAACGCATTTAGGGCAGGGCTATCGATCACATAAATCTTGGGGGTGGGGATACCGGCTACCCTACTTAGGTTGTCGGTAATGTTGCTGTAGTGAGGATGAGTTTTGCGGGTGACTGGGTGCGCTCCGGCGAGGCTGAGCGCGATCGTGTCGGAGTTGTAGTAACTGACCCAACTCCCGATCCCCGAGATAGCCAGTGCCAGGAGGAGGTAGCTGTAGTCATAGCCGTAGAGATAGCTAAAGAAATAGCCAAACGCAACCATAAACAAGGTAAAGCCAGCAATAATTAGCCAACTTTTGCGTTTGTTGCTGTCGATTTGCTCGTAAATATTTAGCATAGGTTACAGCGAGATCTTGGGGGATTTGGTTTCACCCGCACTGACCTTGAGGGCGTTACCCATCTCTTCGACGTGGAGGCCGGGCTGTTCGACAAACCCAAAAAGCTTGGCGACAAGGTTGCTGGGGAAAGTGACAACTTTGATGTTGTAGTCGGCAGTCAAATCGATGAGGGTACGGCGCGCGTACATAACCTTATCGGAGGTATCACGGAGTTCCTCCATGAGGTTTTGAACGACCGTGTTCCCCTTTAGTTCGGGGTTGCTCTCGACCACAACGGCCAGGCGTGGCAGGATATCGCCGAGCAGACTGGCGGCGGCCGCCTGTTTGTCGAGGCTGCCGCTTTTGCTGGCAGCAGCGACACCACGGCGCGCGTCGGCGAGCATGGTGAGGATATCTTTTTCGTGCTTGAGGTAACCTTTGACACTAGCCTCGAGGTTGGGGATAAGATCGGCCTGACGCTTGAGCTGGTTGCCAATCTCTTGAATACTGGCCTTGATCCGAGTGAGTGCAGTCTGGAAGAAGTTGTAGAGGGAGATGGCGTATAACAGTAGTCCACCCCC
>CAZZNJ010000016.1:0-14712 GCA_964655755.1 uncultured Pseudomonadales bacterium
CTCATAGTCATTTATTAGTTGTTCAACTATCCTTTCAACTTGCACCTTGTCACTTTCAACTATCATCGGTGCCAACACATGGATTAGTTGTTTGGTACGTTCCAGGTGGCGCAAAAACCAGGGCCCAATCCCCTTCCCCTCCCAAGCATCTTCGATTACTCCCGGCACATCTACGATCACCAGTCTTTTGTTGTGCACGGTCGCCACCCCCAGGTTAGGCTCCAGGGTGGTAAACGGATAACCCGCGATTTTGGGGTTAGCCTTAGTCAGGGCCTTAAGTAGCGAGCTTTTGCCCACGTTGGGTAGTCCCACTATACCCACGTCCGCCACCACCTTAAGCTCTAATAAGAGATACTTTTCCTCCCCCGGCGTCCCCGGCTCAAACTCCTGCGGCGTCTGGTTGGTGCTACTGCGAAAATGCCAGTTCCCCTTGCCCCCTCGCCCGCCCCATGCCCCCACAAACTCCTGGTTATGAGTCGCCATATCAACTAACAGCTTTCGCTTTTTCATCATTTCTTCAAAGATCTCTCGATTTCTTAGGTTCTTTTCAAAAAATTCGGCCTCGATTTCATAAATAACGGTTCCCACCGGGACCTTGACCACAATCTCCTCCCTGTCTTTTCCGTGCATTTTCTTGGGCATCCCGCCCTCCCCATCCTCCGCTAGATACCTTTTTTTAAAGTTAAACTCCACCAAGTTCTCGATATTCTCATCCGCGCAAAACACCACATCCCCACCCTTCCCCCCGTCTCCCCCATCCGGACCGCCTTTTGGGGCAAATTTCTCATGCCGAAAAGACAGCTTACCGCTGCCTCCATCTCCAGCCTTGATATATATCCGCGCCAAGTCTTTCACAGCGCCATTATACCAGAGAAATAGCTCAAAATAGATCACATTTTAACTCTGCTATACTAAACTTAATATCACAATGGAGGTATTTATGGATTTCTTGCTCCCCCTAATTATTTTTCTGATCTTAATCTCCCTCAAGCAAGTCAACGAATATGAGCGCGGCGTCGTCTACACCATGGGTCGCTTTAGCTATGTCATCAACCCAGGCTGGAAACTCGTCATCCCCATTTTTCAATCTTTTCGCAAAGTCGACATCCGCACCAAAGCCGTCGACGTCCCCAAACAGGATACCATCACCCGCGATAACGTCAGCTGCAAAATTAACGCCGTCATTTACTACAAAGTTGCCGATGCCGCCATGACCATCAACCAGGTCGAGGACGTCTACTACGCCATGCTCCAGCTGGCTCAGACCACCATGCGCCGGGTCGCCAGCGAGGCCACCCTCGACGAACTCCTAAGCAAACGGGAAAAAATCGCCAAGGAGATCCTCGCCATTGTCGACGAACACAGCAACGCCTGGGGCATCGACGTCCAGACTGTCGAACTCAAGGATATCGAGCTACCTGAGAGCATGGTCCGCACCATGGCCAAACAGGCCGAGGCCGAACGGGAGAAACGCGCCACCATTATTAACAGCGAGGGTGAGCTCCAGGCCAGCAACAACCTAGCTCAGGCCGCCAAGATGCTAGCCACCAGCCCCGGTGCCCTGCACCTGCGCACCCTCAACTCGATCAACGATATCAGTAGCGATGCCAGTAACACGATCGTCTTTGTGACCCCCATCGAGATCCTCAAGGCAATCGAGGGGTTTACCAAGAAAAAGTAAAGTCGTTAAACGACTAAATTACGACGACATACGAGCACTGTATCAAGAAAAATTGACGAAGCGCGCAAGCAATTGAGGAGATTTTTCGTGAAAGGCGCGCAATCCGGAGGAGGAATTTATGCCGATTAACGATCAGTCTTTCTTTAACCGAGTCTACGCACTCGTTCAACAGATCCCCCCTGGTTACGTCACCACCTACGGCGACCTCGCCCGCGCCCTCGGCACGCGTGACGCACGTCGGGTCGGACACCTGCCCGCATTGTCTACGACAAAGTCGTTGCAGGCGGGTGCCCACCATGCTAGAACTGTTGGTTGGGCATTACATGCAAATAAAGACCCAAATACCCCCTGCCACCGCGTGGTGGCAAAAGACGGCAGATTATCCGAATCCTACGCCTTTGGCGGGTCTATGGAACAATACGTCAAACTGGTTGGCGAAGGCGTTTCCTTCCTTGACCGTACCCACGTTGACTTAACAAAAAGTCACTTTGTTTTTGATACAAAATAGCAACTAGTATATCTATATAATCATTTCTATCTCATTTTTATCAAACAAATCGACTACTTCTTTTGGTACCCTTTTCTTCCACTCCTGATCCCCGGCGCGCATGAGCGCCCGCACCTTAACCCCCTCCAGCTCCTCCCGGTTATACAGCCCACTCTCTACCACTGGGTATCCAGCCTCTCTAAAAACCCGTAACGTCCAGGCGTTATTAGAGACCACCACCTCAAACTCGCGCACTCTCCGCTTAACTTCGCTCAGCCACCGCGCGTCCGAGGGATAGTCTGGGCAGGACACAATGTGGGCGATCCGCTGCTCGAGCTTATGCGCCCGCACTACCTCGCACACCATCCGCTTTCGCTCCTTTACGCTCCAGGGATCGTTCATTTCGCCTGCCGCCTCAGCCTTGGCGACCAAAATCACCACTTTTTCGGCGATCTCCAAACATTTTTGTAGGCTATACCAGTGACCGTCGTGAAACGGCTGAAATCGACCAATAAATAAAGCAGTTTTATACATAAATCCAAAATCCCAAATTGCAAATTCAAAACAATTATTAAACTTTAACAAATTTTAATATCAAAACTTTCTGATTTAGCTTGTTATTTGTTATTTTGAATTTTGAATTTACTTGAGGTATCCCAGTGGATCTACCTTGCCCCCTGACCCTTGGATCTCAAAGTGGAGGTGTGTGCCCGTACTCCGCCCTGTGCTCCCCATTTGGCCGAGGGTAGCGCCTCTGGCAACCCGTTGCCCCGCGACCACCGACAATGACGATAGGTGGGCATAGAGGGTGCTATAGCCGTTACCGTGATCCACCACCACGTGGTTACCATAGCCCGCGCTACTCCAGCCCGCGATTGTCACTACCCCTGCATCTGCCGCCAGGATCGCCCCTCCGTCGCGGTTGGCGATATCGATCGCCGGGTGGTACCACCGATAGCCCTGGGTAATCCGCCCAAAGGCCGGCCAGACAAAGTTACCCGTGGCTGCCACTGCCCCTGCATCTGGAGTCAGCACGTTGGCAAAGCGGGGCGTCGTGGCTACCGGCGCGTCCGGCATCACACCGTCTGGCACGATCAGGGTTTGTCCCGCCACTAAGGCAAAGGTCTCGTCATCTGAGAATGTATTAAAAGGAAAGTCGACGATCGCCTGTTCACTGGTCTCAAACTTTTTGGCGATCGAGTAAATCGTATCTCCAGGCTTTACTTTATACACTAGTCCCGTTACCGGCGGGATCTTTACCACTGTCCCTGGCTTCAATTTCTTAAAATCCACGCTCTCGTTTGCCCATTTGATCGTGTCAATTGATACGTCAAACTTGCTTGCTATCCCCGACAAGGTATCGCCGTCTTTTACGGTATAGTCCCTTACTTCGGATGGTGGCTTGTCAGATACCAACGTCACGATCCCCGTTGAGTCCAGCGTCCCCAACACCTCCCCCCCTACCCCAGTCGAACCCTCTTCGGTCGCAATACTCGACTCAACTAGTGTTGGTCCAAAAGTAATCCCAAAAAAAATCAAGGCCATCATCAAAGAGTGCAAGATGGGCTGGGCATACATCCCCCGTTTGTGGTACAGCACCCCGGTAATCACGTCCTTGACTGCCTCAAATCTTCCAAAAATCTGCTTTCCGTGCACTGCGAGGTATGCCCAGAGTTGCCTCAAAAACTCTCCAAACTCTTCCCTGGGTGTCAGCTCTGTCATAGGCAACCCCCTATCCTAGCAGATTAGACGCTCTTTCTCAAACGCCCAAAGTCACGCGGAGGTTATTAAGCTCAGTCATTAGTAAAAACTCGGCCTGTAGAGTCAGGCTTTACCATCGTGAAAACTATCCTCATAACCACTCCCCGAGTCGTCTAACGCACTAGTATCTGCCCTGTTACTTTTCTACAATATTCATCAGCTCACTAGGTCTCAGGTTCTACATATTCTCTACCTTTATCAATCACGTCCAACACATTAATCGGATGAAGTGCCGCAGAATAGGTTTTTCCGAACGGCTGCGTCCCTTCCATAAACTTAAACTCTAGCGAGACGTGCCCCGTAGGATTATCGACTACACTCATATTTATAGTGTTGCCATCATTATCAGTTAACATATCAGGCTCTATTAAAACATCCTCAAATAGGTTGTCAGGTGCGACATGACCAGGAATACGAGTCTCAAGTATTCCATCCTTATCATCTTTGTAGTCGCGGCGATATAGCTCAAATTTACCATCACTACCTCGCTTTGCCACTATCAAAAGTGCATCTCCCATCCGCTCAGATGTTTTACCTTGCCACTGATCAACCTTAACCATTACTTCGTTCACTCTCCCAGTTCCATCCTGGTTGTGATCTATCTCATATTCGATTGCTCCAACTAATGGGACAACATTCTCACCAAATCCTTTTAAGTTATGATGAGTATCTTTTCTCACTACCACCCGACTCTTCAATTTTTCCTGTTGCCGGGCGCTTACAACTATCGCTTCACATCCGGGGAAGAGGCTTGGACTATTTTTTCTACCCAAAAATCCTGCCACGTCTCCAAATACTGATACTCCAACAATAGCCTCTCTATGTGATTTGCTTGGATCTAGATCTACCGCCACCAGCCTATTTTCTTCCTTATCAAATACCTCAAATTGGGTTAGGCTTCCACTAGCGCTAGTATCCAATAACATATCACCATGATCATCTAGATTTTCATGACGCGCAGGTTTATAACTCTCACCAAGCAAACTCATCCGCTTTACTGTCGCCTCCGTACCATGCGTACCTGGTTGCTCTACATTTCCACTATGACCATTACCTAGCCACCTACCTTCTCCAACAGCTTGCCCTAGCGCGACATTTAGCAAACTCAATATCTTTCTTGTAGACTCACTATGAGCTTTCCTGTCATGCCAATCTTCAAAACCATATCTCGCTCCAAGAATTTCCTGTCTACTTTTCAAGAGCATAGCAACCTCCAATATCTTAACTAAACTTATTTTAGCTTAGTCAAAAACAATGTCAACAGGACTATAGGACTACCCCTCCTTGAGCATCGCCAGAAATTCTTTGTTGCTTTTGCTTCTGGACATCCGGTCCACCATCACGCTGGTACGCTCATCATCGTTGAGCATATCCAGCATCCGGCGCATCACCACAATGTTCTGGTAGTCAGATCCGGAGAAGAGTAGATCCTCGCGGCGAGTACCCGATTTGTAGACATCAATCGCGGGGAAGATGCGGCGCTCAGATAAGCGACGGTCCAAAACCAGCTCCATGTTGCCGGTCCCCTTAAACTCTTCGTAAATCAGCTCATCCATCCGCGAGCCGGTATCCACGAGCGCTGTCCCGATAATCGTCAACGACCCCCCGTCCTCCATTTTGCGGGCGGCGCCAAAGAAGCGCTTGGGTGGGTACAGCGCGGCTGGATCAAAACCGCCTGATAATGTACGACCTGAGGTTGGGATTGCTAGGTTATAAGCACGGGCCAGGCGGGTAATCGAATCTAGCAGGATTACTACGTCCTTCCCCTCTTCAACCAACCGCTTAGCGCGCTCGAGCGCAATCTCGGCTACTCTGGTCTGGTCCTCGGCTGGTTCGTCAAAGTTAGAGGCGGCACACTCCCCCACCATCTCCGATTTTTCCGTCACTTTCTCTAGGTGACGCCTAATATCCGTCACTTCTTCGGGGCGCTCCCCGATGAGCACTGCCATCAGGTGGATCTCGGGGTAGTTTTTGGCGATCCCTGTCATCATGTCCTTCATGATCGTGGTCTTGCCTGCCTTTGGTGGGGCCACCACCATCCCCCGCTGTCCTCGCCCTATCGGGGCTACTAGGTCAATCACTCGGTTAGACAAGGGGGCGGCCCCCATTTCCAAGGTGATCTTTTGGTTAGGATAAATCGGGGTCATGTTGTGGAACTTTACCCGTTTGTTAAACTCAGCTGGGCTCTTGCCGTTGACTTTTGTCACTGTCACCAGCCCCCAGTACTTTTCATTTTCCTTAGGTTTGCGGGCCGTACCTTCGACATAATCTCCTGGTCTCAACCCGATCCGCCTCACCACCATCGAGGAGATATAAACGTCTCTTTCGCTGGGGGAAAAATGAGGTCGCAGCACCCCGTGCCCGTCGGGCGAATCATCCAAAAAACCGGCTACATTCTCTATTGGCTGCTGTTGAGCCGTCGGCGAAACGTAAGTTCCGCGGTTTTGGGCGTACTGGTTGTTAATCGGCCTATTCATCATTGGCGGTCTCACATAGGTTTTTGGGGCTGGCGCAGTCAGAACTGGCGCTACCACTTCTTCTTTTTGCTCGACAGGCGTCTCTTCAATCGGTTTAAGAATTTTCTCTTCGACTTTTTGCTCAACTTTTTCCTCTGTCTTGACCACCTTCTTTACTGGCATACACTCTCCTTTTTCAGTCGCCGTAGCTCTATGCGTAGGAGACTAAACAATTATTATAAAAATCTTTACTAACTAGGTACTAGGTACTTTATTACTTGAAAAACTCAGTTTTCCTGGGAACAATAGGTAGTATCGCAAAATTACGCGAGTTCGTCAACTATTAACTGCGCCACGCTCAACACCTTGAGTTTCTTAGATTTGAGAATTTGAGAATTGACTGCGACAGTGTCACTCACCACTACCTCATCTATCTCGCTCTCTTCTAGCTTTTCCTGCACTCCCGGCAGGTATAGGTGGTGCGTGGCCGCCACCCCTACACTCACTGCCCCCATTTTCTTCAGATATTCTGCAGATTCCATCATGGTTGATCCTGTGACGATCATGTCGTCCACGATAATTACGTTTTTGCCACTCACCTCCCCACTCATCCCCACCACCTTCACTTCGCCTGTTGCGAGGTCTCTCCGCTTATCCATGTAGGCGATCCCCGCCCCCAGCTCTCGCGCAATCGCCGCACTAGCCTTTACTGCCCCCTCATCCGGCGCCACCAACACGTAGCCAGTTGCACCTTTTATCTTTTCCCCTGTCCCTACTTTATGCTTAAAGTAATCCAAAAATAGTGGCTTGGCCGATAGCTCAACTACCGGGATATCAAAAAAGCCGGTAATCGCCCGATTGTGCAAGTCAAAGGTGATTAGTTTTTTGATTTTGGTTGTCTGGATAATCTGCGCGATCACTTTGGCGGACAAAGCCTCTCCCGGCAAAAATACTTTATCCTGTTTACTATATCCGAGCCACGGGATAACCCCCACTAGCTCAGAGTAGCCTGCCCTAGTTAGCGCGTCCGAGAGCAGACAAAACTCTACAATCTGCTCATCCACTGGGGTCGAAAAAGACTGTAGTACCGCTGCCCCCCCGCTCCCCTTCCCCACGCTCACTCTTTTCTCATCGTTGGCAAACTTTGAGATACTAACTTCGCCAACTCGCACCCCCAACTCCCCCACTTTCTTAACCAAACCCAAGTTACTTGATCCACCAAATATTTGCATCTTGATCTACATTGTACCATTAACAAATCGAGATTAGCTTGATAAAATCACAGGAATGTCATCTGTAGATCAACTCAAATCTATCACTTTCAAACTCCGTCCAGAACTTCCTTTACCTACCTGCACCATTGGTCCAAGCCATGACTCTAAGGATAGCAATATTAATTACTTTTCCCGTTTCGTTATCCTCCCACACAATCAACAAGCAATCGGAAAGTCAGCCCACCTCCTCCTCACCAACACCCTAGAAGAACTTAAACCTGGGGTTCTTACCACCTCAGAACCTGCGTTCATTCCTATTGTCGCAAACAAATACGACACACTCATGCTAGCACTTCGCCTCGCCGAAGAAAGAATTAGCCTTGATAGTACCTTGCCTGATACGGTAGAAATTGTGAAAGGTATCGAATCTATTCTCAACTTTGCCATAATTATTGGTCCTCACTCCCTCATCCAGCGCGCTCCTAACTAGCCAGAAATTCAAACACTACTCCATTGCCTCCTTAAATTCCAGAATCATCCTCTTGATCGATCACATTACACGCAGCAACATTAGGCGCCACACCTGTCCCATCTCCAAGATCTATTACTCTGGTAACTAGAATCGCTATGTGTGCCCTCGACATATCTCTCCCACTTCAACTTCTCCTCGCGCACCCTGGACAAGGACCAACTTGGTTAACTTCAAAGGCCTCGTGACCACCATCAATTGGCTTTCCTCTCGTTTTCAACCCTCTTAAGGATAACTCTACTTCACCATTGTTACACCACATATATAAACACTACCAATATTTGTGTAAAAACTTATTCAGTATCGGAGGGCTATGGACCTGCCCTATTCCACATGCCCCCCGATACCAAATACGTCTCAAGTCATTATAGGCCGCGACCCTACCCGTAGTGTGTACTAATGGGGCTTACACACAAAATGTAGCTTGACGCTGTCTATAGCGAGTGTTAAAGTGCAACTAACGCTTCCGCATCCTCAAAACGCGCGGAACGTCCTTGAATAAGAGCATTGCTACACGTGAACCCGGTATTAGGTGATTCAGCGGTAGGAATGCTCTTTTCGTTCGAGTCGCATAGCGACCCGAACAACCCCTCAAGAGCATTCGACTCGCAAAACGGCTGAATAAGCAGTCTGTGCGAAGTCGCAAATGCGATGTGGGGTCGTAACATTATTACTATTTCAAAGACCAATCAAGGTATTAGCTTGATCTCCCCGTATTATCGCGCGTTTCTTATCTGGAGTCAACCCATAATAAAATATTACTAACAAAGACACATGCCCCATAACGTAAATAGATCTGGAAAATGTAACTTTTTATTGCATGTGGATAACTCGTGGAATACCCATACCTACCTACTTCACCCTCAAACGTTGCCTACCAATTCCTCAGTTGACAGATCCTAGTAGCGGCGTAAAATCACCTATGTATCTGCTACTCACAGATATTTTGTCCTAGTTAATAAACCATCACTCGTAAAAGGAAGTTATGAAAAATCTTCTCGCCAAAGTTTTATTGGGTCTTTTTGGTTATTTTTTCTTAGTCGTCTCTCCAGTCTCCGCGGCTGGCTCCGGCGTAGACCACGCGGTCCTCAACCAATCTCTCTTATTTATTGTCATCCTCCTAATCGTCGCCAAACTCGGTGGTATTATCGAAAAAATTGGCATGCCCGCCATCTTGGGTGAATTGGCCGCTGGCATATTTTTGTCCGCACTTGGCTATTATGGGTGGCACACCGTCGCTAACATCCGCCAAGATACGATTATTGCCTTCTTATCTCAGCTCGGCGCCATCATCCTCCTTTTCGAGATTGGCCTCGAAGCTAATATCAAAAAACTCCTCTCCGTTGGGATCAACTCTCTCCTAGTTGCCGCTGGGGGGGTCATTGCTCCCTTTGTTCTTGGGTATTTTGTGATTGGCCCCTTGGCACTCCCCAACGCCCCTCAGACCACTCATCTCTTCCTCGGTGCCTCCCTGGTGGCCACCAGTATTAGTATTGGTGTCCTTGTCCTCAAAGATCTCGGTCTAACCAAATCCCGCGCCTTCCAGACCTTCCTTGGGGCAACTATTACCGACGACATTCTGGGTCTTATTATTCTCGCCATCGTTTCCTCGATCGTGACTGGTGGCACCGTCACTCCCTCCTTTGTTGCCGTGATGACCCTCAAATCAATCGGTTTCTTGGCAATCGCCATCATCCTGGGTCAGCTCTGTGCCAAAAAGCTCTCCCAGCTCTTTTCCAAGATCCACACTGGCACCGGCATGAAGCTCTCGGTCGCCCTCGGTTTTGCCTTTAGCTATGCTTATGTTGCCACTCTCTTTGGTTTGGAACCCATTATTGGGGCCTTTGCCGCAGGCCTCGTTTTGGATGCCGTTCACTTCAACTTTTTTGACAAACCAACCATTATTGCCTCCCTCGAATCGATTATTAACAAATCCAAAAAAGTCAAAAACGACCTTGTTGCCATTACCTCACACCATGCTCACACTCACATTGAGGATATGACTCATAGCATCAGCATCCTTTTTGTCCCCATCTTTTTTGCTTACACTGGGCTCCAAATCGATTTTGAGCTCCTCCTCGACCCCAGTCTTTATCTCTTAGTCTTCCTCGGCGGGAGTCTCGCTGTATTGGGCAAAGCCGTCGCCGGCATCGCTGCCAAGGGTACTATTTACGAAAAACTCCTCGTTGGTCTCGCAATGGTGCCTCGGGGTGAAGTGGGGCTCATTTTTGCGGCCGTCGGCAAAAATATTGGGGTCTTAAACGATCGTGCCTTTGCGTTAGTTGTTTTGATCGCCATCTTTACCACCTTTGTCTCAGCTCCTCTGATCAAGGTGGTCGCCAACAAATATCGCCAAGAAAAATCAACCTAACCCAACACTTGCCTAATCACCTCTACCACTCGCCGACTACTATTTTTCGAGTAAATCGTGCTGTAGCCCAGTTTTTTGGCCTCTTTGACCCGTTTCTCTATCATTGAGACGTTGCGGATCTCACCCAGGAGCCCCACTTCGCCGATTGCACAACTATTTTTTGGCAGCGCTTTCCCACTCACTGAGCTAGCCACCGCCAAACAGACTGCTAGGTCAACGGCTGGTTCTTTGACCGAGAGTCCTCCCGTTACCTTAACGAACACATCTTTTGTTCCGATCTGGAGTCGCGTATACTTTTGCAATACTCCGAGTAGTATTTGTACTCGCCTCACGTCAACCCCTTGTGACACTCTCCTGGGCACTGGTAGCTCCGAGTCCACAACCAAAGCTTGCACTTCGAGCAGGACTGGCCTGGTTCCCTCCATCACCACTGCCACTGCACTCCCCACACTCCCCTCCTCCCGCTCCGACAAAAAGAGCTCTGATGGGTTCACCACCTCCTCCATCCCCGCTTCGACCATCCGAAAAACCCCGACCTCATCGGTTGCTCCAAACCGATTTTTCTGAGTCCGTAGCAGGCGTAGGTCGTAGTACCTGTCGCCCGACAGCTCAAGCACGCAGTCCACCATGTGCTCTAGTACTTTTGGCCCTGCCATCTCCCCCTCCTTGGTCACGTGACCCACCAAAATTACGGGGACATTTTTGGTTTTGGCATAGGCAATTAGTCGGCCCGTACACTCCCTAATTTGGGAAACAGAGCCCGCAAGGCCCGGTAGATCAGCTGTATAAAGTGTTTGGACAGAATCAACAATAAGCAAGGATATTTCATTCTTTTCTATTGTGCTTATTATGACATCTACATTCATTTCCGCGAGCATTTTGAGGTTAGTCTTAGTCCCTACGCCCCCCATCCGATTGACACGGATTTTCACTTGTCCCGGCGACTCTTCGCCGCACACATAAACCACTTCTCCAATTTGAGAATTTGTGAATTTGGGATTTGTGATTTTCTGACCCATGTTTAATGCCAGTTGGGTAAGTAGGGTCGACTTCCCTATTCCCGGCTCACCCACCATGAGGACCACCTCTCCCGGTACCAATCCCCCACCTAGCACCCGATCCAACTCCCCAATCTTTGTACTCTGCCTCTCCCCCACTTTCCCTTCCACCTCATCCAGTCCCAATAATTTTCCTTTAATTTGAGAATTTGAGGATTTACGGTTTGAAAACTTGTCAGAAACTACGGTTTCCGACAGCGTATTCCATTTCCCACACTCAGAGCATTGTCCCTGCCATTTTGCCGACTGACTCCCACAATTTGTACATTCATAGAAAACTGAGCTCTTCATACTCTTATTCTACTCCAACAAAAACCCTCGCAACTCATACTTTTACTATGGTAGAACTTTTGATTCCACAATCAAGCTATTTGTATCAAGTTACCGCTGTGACCTAACCCGCGCAAAGTCATTGAATACATTTCCAACGACCAACCCCGACCGTTTTTCTCCAACAAACTACTAGCTACCGAATAATCATTTATATATAATTGCTTCGATAGCTCCTCCAAGATCATGTTTGCAAACCACCAATCATAATTAAAACTAGGCGTTCTATCACTTTTCCATAATTTACTCGTATCAAGCGTCTTCCCTTCCATACTATTAACGGCGGCGGTAGCACCTGGAGTATGATCGCCTGTTAAAACTTGAATACCCCAACCCCTCTTTCTACCCTCAGCCATCCTCGAACCGCTTTCGTATACTACGCTTACCCCCATATGCTCAAGCACACTTACTCTTACGATGTCTTGACCACAACCTTTCAGACGTTGATTAGTTTGATTCAAACTTAGGCGTCCATGTTCGTCATCAATGTGAAAACCAGGTTTAGCTCCATACATACGAGCAATCTGAGATTCATACACCTTTCCCACCATATCAAACAACTCATTTTCACCAACTCTTTTCCCGGAGCGAACTACCGCAAGCAACATTAAGTCCATTAAGTGGGATGTTGCTCCCGGCAATTGAACAGATCTATTACTAGCGTGACTTCCTTTTCCATCGCGCTCATCAACACACCTTCCACTATTAGGCGTAACGTCAACATAATCATCTCTCACAACTTCTTTTGGCATATACCTACAGTCTGATCGTATAACTGCAATATTATAAGACTACCCCTCCCAGATCTCAACCCCCTCTTCAGATAGCCACAAACCGTAGTGTTTCCCTGTCGGGAACTTGGCTTTCTTCTCCTCAATTTTTGCCATCAACCTGGCCTTACTCTCTTCGTCACTCACCCCTGGTTGTCCCCCACAGTTAGACCCATGCGCCCCCCACCCAAAGGTGGTTGCCCCATGGCTCGCCGCGTAGTCCTGCCCTGTCATGTTCTCAAGCGTATTGACCCCGCCTGGGTTTGTCTCCACCCAAAAATCAGTCATGGTAAGCCCTGTTTTCTCCGCAAACATCTCGGTTGCTTTTTTCCAAAACCGCTTATCCATACACACGTTCAGATAACCCTTTATATCTCCCATAGCTCCTCCTGTTGTTGTTATTCTTCTACGGCCGACAGTAGCCCCTTGAGCTGCTCCTCGACACTTTTCCAGTCGCCGTTAGCGCCACGGATCTCCTCAAAGATCCACTGCAGGTCTACCAGGATTTGGTCGTCCTTGACTATCATTTTTGTTTTACTCATTTTCCCCCTTTTCCAATAATTGATTATTGGTTATTGGTGATTGGTTATTTTTATTTGTAGCCAACTGGCACTTCGGTGAGCACTGGCCCTAGCGACATGCGGCGGTGCTCTGGATCGACGTTCTCAACGAGGACTTCGATCTCCTCCCCCATCTTAAGCTCAGGGAAAGAGCCCATCCGGGAAACGTGGATCAGTCCATCCACCCCTGGCTCAAAGTTCACAAACGTGCCAAATGGCGCACTGCGCGAGACCTTGCCTTTGACTGTTGTCCCAGCCGGGTATTTCTCCCCAGCAGAGGCCCATGGGTCGTTCTTAAGTTGCTTGATCGAGAGGTTTAGTTTGCCTGTCCCCTCCTCGACTCCCATCACCTTAACCGACGCCTTGTCGCCGACCTTGAGGTATTTGTGGATATCGTCCACCTTCTCCCACGAGATCTCCGAGATATGGACTAGTCCCTCGACTGTCACTTTGTCAACGTTAATAGCGACAAATGCCCCAAAATTGAGGACACCTGTGACCTTGCCCTCCAACACGTCGCCCACCTTGACATTCTTCAGAGCATTTTCCCGCTCGGCCATCACGGCCGCTTCGGAGACATGTTTTTCGGAAAAGATCAGCCTATTTTTCTCCCGGTCAACTTCGATCGGCTTGACTGCCACCATTTTGCCCACTAATCCCTGGAGATTGCCCCCGTACACACTCCCAAATTGAGAGCTGGGGATAAACCCACGCAACCCCTGCCATTTGACGATCATCCCCCCGCGGTTTAGCTCGACCGCTTTGACTTGGAGCTCAGTCTCGTTCTTGAGGTAATCTTCGAGCATATCCCAGAGCTTGCCCATCATTGCTCGGCGCAGGGACAACAGGATCTGCCCTCGCTCGTTCTCATCCGATGCCACATAAACATCGATCTCATCCCCGATCTTGATCGTCTCGATAAACTCTTTTGCCACTTCGTATTCTTTGTCCGCAACCACTCCCTCGGTCTTAGCCCCAATATCCACTAGTACCATTTTGCGGTTCACCATGGTCACGAGCCCAGTAATGGTCTCGCCTTTCTTAGGGATCGCCAGAGTGTAGCCGGCGCTCGAGAGCAGGTCTTCCATGGTTAGGGCCGCCCCTGTTTTCTCTACTTTCTCTACTTTTGCTTTTGCTGGTTGTTTTGCTACTGTCTCGCTCTTCCCCTCTGTTCCTTTTGGTGTCGAGGTAGCTTTTTTAGCGGTTTTCTTAACGACCTTAGTCGCTTTTTCCTCGACTGCAGCCCCCTTCTTTACAGTTTCTTTTTTTGGTTTTGTTGTAGTTTTTGCCATAACAAATAAATCCCCTTTCTTATGATCCAATCATTCTACCAGACAAAAAACACAAAATCCATCCCCCTTACTCACACCCCATTACCCGTTACAAACTATTTTCCTGCCCCAGGAATGAGCTCGGTTGGCGAAATCTCGTAGACGCTCGTCGGTACTTGGAGCGAGATTACAAAATATCTCACCACCACCACCAAAGCACCGAG
>CAZZNJ010000017.1:0-13362 GCA_964655755.1 uncultured Pseudomonadales bacterium
GCTATACTAGATGTTAATGCTCAGTCAAACTCTAGTTTCGCGCTTCCGATTTCGCCAGTCTCACCCGTTACGTGAGGGATATACCCTCATTGAACTGCTTATTACGATCTCCATCACTATGGTCTTGGTTACCCTCGGCATAAGCGCGTATCGCCGCGCCGCTGACATTCAGGCGATCAAAGCTGATACCGAAAAAATCCTCGAGGTCATTGCCAGTGCCCAAAAAGCGGCCACCAGTGGCCAAGCCGATTGTACGGCGACCTATGGTCCCTATCTCGGCGAACGCTTGACTACAACTACTGGGAGTTCCACGCTAACCCTTACCTCCGCCTGTCGCAACGGAGACGGTGAGTCTCGTCAGTTCTCCCTCTCCACCTTTACCTTTGCCACCAATAACACTCTGGTTTTCCAGCCGCTCAACCAGGGGATCGATACTGGAGCCACCGATACCCAAAATCTTGATTACTCAAGAGGCGACATCCTCTATCGTATCGAGGTCACCCGCGCGGGGACCGTCAAGCCTCTCGGGGAGATCGAACTATGATCAAAATTATTCGCCAGGGACAAAGCATTCTCGAAGTCGTTATTGCCACTACCCTAATTAGCATGGGCGTCATTGCCGCCCTTTCCTTGACCAATCAATCACAGAAGAGCAGCAACTACTCCAAAACTTTGGACGCTGCCAACTCCTACAATAATCAGGCTGCCGACTACCTCCGTAATCAAAAAAACCAGCTGGGGTTTGCGACCCTCGCCGAAAAGTTTAGCGAAGATAGTAGTGGGGGAGTGGCAACTTACTGCTTAGCCAGCCTCCCCGCAGACACCGCTAGTTTTCTGGCGCTTGCCCCAGGGATTTGTGACGAAGCAGCTGTCATCCAAGGAACCGCCTTTCAGCGAACTCTCACGATCACGACCTCTCAGGTGGGGCAGGGGACCCTCCCCCTCACTCTCACCACCACTTGGTCCGACACCGCCGTCCGCACAGCTACCCTCAACCTGGAGTTAACCCAATGGAAATAAAAAAAGGCACCTCAATCATCGAGCTCGTTGTCGTTATTGGACTCATTAGCCTCCTCGCCCTCGCCATGTCAGCCATTATGTTGACCACCATCGTCAGTAGCAACCGCATCCGCCGAGTTACTCAGCTCAAACAAGCCGGCGACCTCGTGCTCAACCAAATCCAGACTACCATCCGTAATGCCCGCGACATTATCGCCTGCAACGCCCAAGATGCCGAACTAACTACCCTCAACCCCGACGGTGGCACCACCACCCTCATGCTCGAAGACGACGGGACCGCTCCCCGCATTGCTAGCAACTCTGGGACTTACCTTACCCCCAATAATCTTAGTGTCTCGAGCTTTGCCCTTACTTGCGAGCCGAGTGATAGTGAGCCAGTTTTATTCAAAATCAGCTTTGACCTCACCCACACCAGCAACTCCGGCAATACCAGGGAAAACCCGACGCTCCACTTCGAAACTACCACCAGCCTCAGAAACGAATAAACAGCAGAGTCAACAATCCACCGATTATCAAAAAAGGTCCAAAGGGGATCGTTTGGTTCAGTTTTTTGCGTCCCAGCAGGATCAATCCTATCCCCCAGAGCGAGCCCAAAATAAAAGCCAGGAGCATCCCCCAAAAGGCCGCCATCCCTGCAAGGAGCGACCCTGTCACAAAGGCGAGATATGGATCCCCATCTCCCATCCCCCGTCCCTTCGTGAGCCGGTGGAGTAGATACAAAAACCCAAAACTCAACCCTCCCGAGAGCAGTGTTAGTCCAAGGTCTCGGAGTTGGTAACTCCCACCTAGTGTCAGCGCGATCCGATAACCATAAATCCAGCTCGCAGCTAGGTAGATAAAGGGCATCAATATAACTCCGTACATCGCATCCGCCACTAACAGGATCAGGAGCAAAATCCCGATCCCCAGCCAAAACAACGGCTGGATAATGATCCACGGGGCTGTCGCCAACTGGAAAAACAAAAATCCGACAAGCAACCACCAGACAAAGAGCGCTCCAAAGATTGCCTCAATTACAGGGTGAGCCAAACTTAGTTTTTTCCCACAACAGCGACTCCTGCCCCGATAAACGGCGTATGAAAGTAGGGGGATCAGGTCATACCAAGCCAAGACTCTTTTGCAGTGGTCACACCGTGAGCGTCCGCCTACCCAGTCCTTGCCTTGCACACTGCGACTCACTAATACATTCACAAAACTCCCGACAACCGATCCCAACAAAAAGACCAAGCCAATGACTAGCCAGTTCATCAAGGCAAACAAATGTACTTATCCGTCACATCCCCACAAATCGTCGCTGCGATCCCACTTAGGTCTTCAGGCAAACCAGTGCCGTCTGTATCGGCACAGCGCGTTGTTGCTTCTTCCAAGAATGCACCAGATTTTGGCAAGAAACAAACGTAGGTTGAGTCGCCTTGAGTCCCGCGGTTATACGCAAACAGCGTATTGTAAGTAGAATCAGTAATCCTCGTCACAAAGGAAGTCTTAATTTCCGCGGTCCCACCTTCGGACAGTTTATCCAACATTAGTTCAGTGCCCGAGTCCGAGATCGTAGACACGTCAGTCCAGGCCAGCGGTTCACCGTCGACGTCGGTTGCTCCAGTCTGCCACGGGTAATACCCTTGCGATGCATAAAAGCGATCAATCGCCGAGAGGAGCTGTTCTGCATCGGACCGACTCCCAGTATCGCGCCCACGGTTAATCTGTTCAATCGGATTAATTGCTGCCAGCACCGCTACCGCCAAAATACCTAAGACCGCAATCACGATCAACAGCTCGATCATCGTAAACCCTAGTCTCTTAAGCTTGCTAAACATAATTAATCCTCCTATTTATCTTCATTATGACCACATTAAAAGGCACTTGTCAAATTGTAGATCGGGACAATGATCGCCACAATCAAAAACCCTACCCCCACGCCGAGTAGGATCATAATGATCGGCTCCATCGCCGTCGAAAGGTTTTTAATCGCGTGTTCACTCTCTACCTCAAAATACACGGCCACTCGGTTGAGGATCTCATCCAGTTTCCCAGTCTGCTCGCCCACCGCCACCATCTGCGAAATAATCATCGGGAATGCCGGGTGTTTGGCCAGCGAGGTCGCTAAGGGATTACCTTTTTCGACGTCCTTGCCGATCACCACGAGTGCTTTTGATAGAATCACCGAATCAACCACGTCCTTTACAATCCCCAGTGACTCCACCAACGACACTCCTGCCGAAGCGAGCAGGGCAAGGGTCCGGGAGAACTCCGACATCATCACCATCAACCGGATCTTGCCATAGATCGGGAGTTTGAGAGTGAGGCGGTCCAAGGCCTCCGCCCCACTAGGAGTTCTTTTCCACAGCCTCAATCCGTATAATCCCCCAAAAATCACCACGACCATCACGTACCAAAACTGGTTCAAAAAGTTTGAAAAGGAGATTAGGGCCTTCGTGATCGCCGGCAACTCGGCGTTAAAGTCCTGGTACATGGCCGTCAGCTTGGGCAGCACAAACACCATCATCACGAGGCCAACCACTGTCATCCCAATTAACACAATCACTGGGTATATTAGGGCGCCTTTGGTTTTGCTCCTAAACTCCCGCTCGGATTCTAGGTTGTCCGCGAGTCTGACTAGGATCGTGTCCAGCACCCCGGCACTCTCGCCAGCCCTGATCAAAGCCACATAAACCTTGCTAAACGCATCCGGATGGGCCGTCAAGGCTGCGGCAAACGTACTCCCTCCCTCGATGTTGCGCAAAATTTGCGAAATCTTGGTTTGCAACACCGGCGAAGCCTGCACTTGCAGGATCGAGAGGGCATCGGTCAAAGGCAGCCCCGCTCCGATCATGGTCGAGAGTTGGCGGGTAAAGTTGACGATATCCTCAAACTTAACTTTGTTACTAAAACTCAATAACGAACCGTTGGCCGAGAGTTCATGTAGCTCAACGATGACCAGTCCCTGCTCCCTTAGCACGTTGGCCGCTGAGGCAAGTGTTTGGGCTTCAACAATACCCTTGCGGCTCGCCCCATCCCTCGCTTTTGCCTTAAACCTAAATCTAATCATAATTATTGTTTTATAAACTCGGTACTAAGTACTTTTTAACTAACTCCTCCCGCCCACCAAGCGATTTAACTCATCTAGGTTTAGGGCGTATTCCCGGGCCACGGGGAGGCTGATCTTGCCCAATTTATAACTCTCGGCCAGACCCATCTCGAGTGTCCTCATCCCCATGTCGACCGATGTCTGCATGGTCGAGGAGAGCATATGGGTTTTCCCGTCGCGGATCAGGGACCGAACGGCCGAGCTGGCCGTCAGGACTTCCATCACAGCTGTCCTTCTGCCGTCTACCCCAGGTAGCAGTCGCTGGGCCAACACCGCTTCGAGTGACAACGAGAGTTGGGATCGGATCTGGGTCTGTTGTGCCTCCGGAAAAACGTCCACGATCCGGTCAATTGTCTGTGCCGCCGAGTTGGTGTGGAGGGTTGCAAACACCAGGTGGCCTGTCTCGGCAATAGTTAGGGCGCTCTCGATTGTTTCGTAGTCGCGCATTTCGCCGATCAAGACCACGTTTGGGTCCTCCCGCAACACGCTCTTGAGCGCAACGTTCCAGCTATGTGTATCGGCATGGAGCTCCCGCTGCGAGATCAGACTTTTCTTGGGAGTGTAGACAAACTCGATCGGGTCTTCAATCGTGACTATGTGCTCGCTCCTAGTTTCATTGATCCGTTCAATCATTGCCGCTAGCGTCGTTGATTTGCCATGTCCCGTCGGCCCTGTCACCAACACGAGTCCTTGTTTTAGTTCCGTCAGCTTACCCACAATCGTCGGTAGTCCCAACTCTTCGAGCGATCTAATCGTATTGGGGATGTAGCGCATCGCCGCCGCCAAGTTGCCCTTTTCGTGGTAAACGTTGATTCTAAAGCGCGCCCCGTTAGTTAGCGCATAAGAAAAATCCAGTTCGCGATCCACCTTGACCAGTTCGCGCTGCGGTTCAGACAGTAGGGGATAGATCAGGTTCTGGGCCATCTCCGGGGTCACCACCCCCATTTCGGGTACCTTAACCAAGTTGCCGTGCAGTCGATACATCGGCGGGATCCCCACGATCACGTGCACGTCCGAGGCCGCGTACTGTACACACATCTCTAATATTTGTTTTATCTCCATGACATCCTCCAACTTTTAACTTTACACTTTTTACTTGTAACTTGAAAACATAATCTTCGATTATGTTTTCGCAACCCGCATCACTTCTTCGAGGGTTGTCAGGCCTTCGAGGGCTTTTACATAACCGTCTTGCTCCATGAGTAGCATCCCGTCAGCAACCGCTAGATTCTCGATCTCAGAGGCCGGCGAACGTCCCAAGATCAGTTTCCCGATCTTTTCGTTGATCTTAAGCACCTCAAAAATCCCGAGCCGTCCTTTGTACCCGCTATCCCCACACACCTCACACTTGCGCCCCCGGTAGAGCTTGGGGGTAGCCCCGTTGTTCTTTTGGGCATATGTCTCATAGATTGGGCCGAGGACTCGTTTTAGCTCTTCGACGGTTGCCGCGTCAGGAGTATATGCCTCTTTACAGTTCGCACACACCTGGCGCAACACCCGCTGGGCGAGCACACAGGTCATCGACGACGCGAGCAAAAACGGCTCCGCTTGCATATCCAGTAGCCGCGGCAATGCCCCGGCAGCCGAGTTGGTGTGGAGGGTTGCAAACACCAGGTGACCAGTGAGCGATGCTTGAATAGCCAGGTCAGCTGTCTCATTATCCCGGATCTCACCGACCATGATAATGTTAGGGTCTTGTCGCAAAAAAGATCTAAGCCCCGTCGCAAAAGTCAGCCCCGCTTTTGGGTTGATCTGGACTTGATTCACCCCGTCAATCTGGTACTCCACTGGATCCTCCAGTGTCACGATATTTACCTTAGGGGTATTAAGCGCATGCAAAATCGAGTACAGAGTAGTTGTCTTTCCGCTCCCGGTCGGGCCGGTAATCAGCACGATCCCGTGCGGCACTTTGATCGAATCCTCAATATTTTTTAGTGCCATCCCCCTAAACCCTAGTTCCGCGAGCGTCGGGACGTTGCTACTTTTGCGTAGGAGCCGCATCACGATCTTTTCCCCATCCACAGTAGGGAGGGTAGAGACCCGCAAATCGACTTCTTGATCCTCCACTTTAAAGGTAAAACGTCCATCTTGTGGCACCCGCCGCTCGTCGATCTTAAGTTCTGCGAGGATCTTAACCCGTGAGACCACGGCATCATGTGTTTTTTTTGGCAAGACTAGTTTTTCCTGCAAAATCCCGTCAATCCGATACCGCACCCGGGTATGATCCTCTAGGGGTTCGATATGGATATCCGACGCACGGGACTTTACCGCAAACTCCAGCACCGTCGCCACAATCTTGGCGATCGGCGCCTCGCGGATCACGTCCCCGATCCGCTCCACGTCCACAATTCGCTTACTCCCATCTGTGTCACCCGCTTCTTTTAGTACTTGGGTTACTTCGGCCGAGAGACTCTGGGCATATCGCTTGGGCACCTCCTCAACCAGCTCTGATTCGAGGCTCAAAAAGGGCTTAACTCTCGCCGAGGCCTTGGCTTCCAAAAACGCAATGGTCTGCAAATCCAGTGGGTTTGCCATCGCCACCGAGAGTTCGTGATTTTTGCTGTCATAAGCAAAGGGGAGGACGCGATAATGTTCTGCCACGGACTCTGGTATCTTGGCTAGTGCTTCTGGCGATGCCGCGAGGTTTTTCATCTCGACATAGCCCACGTTATACAGCTTGGCTTTGGCCTTAACCACTTCTGCGGGGGGGATTAGTTCGGCTTTTTCCAGGAGTCGATCGATCGGAACTCCGGTGGTTAATGATTGTTGTTGAAGTTGCGCATACTGCGCTTCACTCAAAAGACCATCCTGCTTGAGGATGAGGGCAAGATCCTGCATACCTTCATGCTAACATATCTTTATGCTCTCTACTATTGTCAGCGGATCTACTCTCGATGCGCGAGCAGCCTATCTCCAAGCTCAGCTCGCTCCCATCACCCACCACGTGCGTCCTGACCCAACCAGCATCGGGATCAAAGCCATTCAAGACCTTGTTTTGTCCCTCGCTCTCTCAACTGCTTCGCCTCGCCTGATTTGGATCGAAGAAGCCCAAACCCTGACCCCCGAAGCAAGCAATGCCTTGCTCAAACTGCTCGAAGAACCGCCCCCCGCAACCACCATCTATCTCACTTGCCCAAATAGCACTGCATTACTCCCCACAATCCGCAGTCGCTGCCAAATCGTCTCACTATCAACCATAAACTATGAACCATCTACTATGTACTTACCCTCCCTCAAACCCCTCTTTGTCCTCTCACCCGGCGATCGTCTCCAGCACCTCTCCGATTTCCCGAGTGACAAAACAGAGTTGCTAGAGTATTTTCGCGCCCTCTCACTGGAGATCAGTCAGACGATCAAAAAAACAACTAGCCATACAGGGCTATCCCTCCTCAGTCGCCTGGCCCAGCTAACTCTCACTACCTACGGAGATCTCAAAAGCAATGTTAATCAAACCCTCACCCTCTCTCACTTCCTCCTCCACCTCCCAAAAACCAAGTAATCAACTGATACACTGCTATACGGATATACGGATTTACGTCGCGCGCTTACCCTGCTAGAATGGGCTGTGCTATAGTAATTCCCTGCTCGGATTTTTTTATGACCAAACCTACTCATTACAACGCCAGTGACATTAAGGTTCTCGAGGGGCTAGAACCAGTCCGCAAACGCCCGGGGATGTACATCGGTAGTACAGACGAGCGGGGCATCCAAGAACTTCTCAAAGAAATTACCGACAACTCAGTTGACGAGGCCATTGCCGGTTACGCCAAGAATGTCTACCTCACGATCGAAAAGAACGGTTACGCCACAATTAGCGACGACGGTCGCGGGATCCCCACCGATATGCACCCCTCCGGTGTCTCCGCCCTCGAACTCGCCATGACCAAACTCCACGCCGGTGGCAAATTCGAAGAAACGGCTTATCAAGCCTCAGGTGGTCTCCACGGGGTCGGTGCCAGTGCCGTCAACGCGCTTTCCTCCCATTTCCGCGTGATCGTCAAGCGAGATGGCCAATACTTTACCCAGGAATACAATATTGGTAACCCCAAGTATAGCGTCAAAACCATTACCGAAGCCGAGGTCAAAAAAATCATTAATCCCGCACACACTCACCTCCTCACCGACGCTACCGGTACCTACACCACCTTTACTCCCGACCCCACCATCTTCAAAAAAACTACCGAGTTTGACTTCAAAAAAATCAAAGGCAAAGTCCGTGAACGTGCCTACCTCGTCCCCAAACTCTATATGCACTTAAACGATGAGAGTAGCGGCGAAGTCGCCAACTTTTATTTTGAGAGTGGGATCAAGTCCTTAGTTGCGCACTTAAACGCCCACAAAAAACCCCTTCACGAGGTCGTCTACATGACTGGCGCCTACGAAGAAGAGGGGCTCAAAATCGGCGCCGAAATTGCCTTCCAATACAACGATAGTTTTAGCGAAAACATCCTCACTTTTGCCAACGTCATCCACACTTACGACGGCGGGACCCACTTAACCGGCTTCCGTACCGCTCTCACCAAGGTCATCAAAGATTACATGACCAAGAAAAACGGCAACAGCAAAATCGAACTTTCTGGCGAAGATCTCAAAGAAGGGTTGACTGCTGTCGTGTTTGTCAAAATGCCCAGCAGCGACATCCAGTTTGAGAGCCAGACCAAAGCCAAGCTCAACAACATGGAGGCCCAGAGTGCCGTCTACGCCATCGTCAAATCTCAGCTCGAAACCTATCTCGAAGAACATCCGAGCGAAGCCAAAAAAATGCTCGAAAAAGCCGAGCTGGCCGCCAAGGCCCGCATGGCCGCCCGCGCCGCCCGCGACGCCGTTGTCCGCAAAGGTGTCCTCGAAGGCACCACCCTCCCTGGCAAACTAGCCGACTGCCAGGAAAAAGATCCCAGCCTCTGCGAGATCTATATTGTCGAAGGTGACTCCGCCGGTGGCAGCGCCAAACAGGGTAGGGACCGTCGCTTCCAGGCCATTTTCCCGTTGCGCGGCAAAATTCTTAATACCGAACGAGCGAGGCTCGACAAAATTATTGCCTTCGAAGAACTCAAAAACCTCATTATTGCTTTAGGCACGGGCATCGGCGAAACCTATAATGCCGAGCGCTTGCGTTACCACCGCATCATCCTCATGAACGATGCCGACGTCGACGGTGAGCACATTACCACCCTCGCCTTAACTTTCTTCTACCGCCACATGAAAGAAGTGATCGAAGGCGGTTATCTCTATATTGCGATGCCTCCGCTTTACCGCATCGAAGTGGACAAAAAAGAGCACTACGTCTATACCGACGCCGAGCGTGACGCTCTCTTACACGAGTTCAAAGGCAAAAAAGTAACCTTGCAGCGCTATAAGGGTCTAGGTGAAATGAATCCCGAACAGCTCTGGATGACCACCATGAACCCAGAAAAAAGGATGCTCAAAAAAGTTCACATCGACGAAGCCGAAGCCGCCGACGAAATCTTTAGCACCTTAATGGGGGACGAGGTTGCCCCCCGCAAAAAGTTTATTCAAAGCAACGCGCATCAAGCAAATCTCGATGTATAAATAGCGATTTGTATGAAAGTCCCGCAGGAGGCGGGACACACAATATAATATAACAAGGAGTCACCTATGTCAGCACAAACCCCTATGCAAATCAAAGTCTTTATCGAAATCCCCGAAAACTCGCGCGTCAAATATGAGCGCGACGAGGAAACCGGTCTGCTCATGGCGGACCGCATCTTGCACACGCCCATGAACTTTCCTTTTAACTATGGTTATGTAATCGGGAGCAAAGGACAAGATGGCGACCCGACCGACATCGTCCTCTTGGCCTCCGAACAATTTGCCCCCGGCGTCGGCATCAAGGCCCAGCTGATCGGCATGCTCGAAATGGAGGACGAGGAGGGGATCGACACCAAATTGATCGCCGTCCCTGTCAAAAAAGTTGATCCGTTATTTGGGACCTGGAATGATGTCACTGACATCCCAGAACATACCCAGAATAAAATCAAGCACTTCTTTGATCACTACAAAGATCTCGAGCCCGGCAAATTTGTCAAAACCGGCAAGTTCTTAGGTGCCGTCGATGCCGCCAAGGTACTAGCAGAGGATCTCAAGCGAACTTAAATACTCTTTAAATACTCTTATTAACCATGAACTATAAACTATTAACCATAAGCTAAATTATGTCCGACGAATCACTACTCAAACCATTAGATCTCGAGTCCGACGACCAAGCATCGGCCAGTCTCGCAGAAGCAGCAGCGACCGGATCACCCACCGAGATCGTTCCACAAGGCGCCAATATGTCGGTTAACCACAACCAGGTTTGGGAAACCGAAGAGACCCAATTTGGGCGGATCGCCAAGGTCCCGATAGTCGAAGAAATGAAAAAGAGCTACCTCGACTATGCCATGAGCGTGATCGTTAGCCGCGCCCTCCCCGATGTTCGTGACGGCTTAAAACCCGTTCACCGCCGCATCCTCTACGGGATGAAGGAGCTCTCCCTCCTCCCCCCCGCCAAATACAAAAAATGTGCCCGGATCGTCGGTGAAGTCTTAGGTAAATACCATCCTCACGGTGACACGGCTGTCTACGACGCCCTCGCCCGGTTGGCCCAAGACTTCTCCATGCGCTATCTGTTAGTAGATGGTCAAGGCAACTTTGGGAGTGTCGATGGGGACAGTCCCGCTGCCATGCGTTATACCGAGGCGCGACTAGCCAAGATTACGGGCGAGCTCCTGGTTGATCTCGACCGCGACACCGTCGACTGGATCGACAACTTTGACGGCACTTTCCAGGAGCCCACCGTCCTCCCCGCCAAACTCCCCAACCTCCTGCTCATGGGCAGTGATGGGATTGCCGTGGGTATGGCGACCAAAATCCCCACCCACAACCTAAGCGAGATTGTCAAAGCAATTCATACTCTTGTCGAAAAAGGGGAGGTCCAAACCGCCGATAATTCAAAGCTAGACGACGAGATGATCTCCACCACCCCGTATCAACAGCTCATCGGCGAATTTAGCAGTGAGGCCACGATCGATGACCTCATGGAGAGTGTCCAAGGCCCAGACTTCCCAACCGGGGGGGTGATTTATGACGCTGAGGCTATCCGCGAAGTCTACGCTACCGGCAAAGGCAAGGTGGTCACTCGGGCTGTTGCCGAAATCGAAGAAACCAAGAGCGGCAAGTTCCAGATAATAGTCACCGAAATTCCCTACCAGGTCAACAAATCCAAGCTCATCCAAAAAATCGCTGACTTAGTTAGAGACAAAAAAATCGAGGGGATTAGTGACCTCAGGGACGAGTCCGACCGGGAGGGGATGCGCATCGTCATCGAACTCAAAAAAGCCAGTAAACCCAAAAGCGTCTTAAACAACCTTTACAAACACACCGAACTCCAGAGTAGTTTCCCCGCCAACATGGTCGCCCTCGACGAGACCGGCACCCCCCACCTCATGAACCTCAAAACCATTTTGACCCACTACATAAAGCACCGACAGGGCGTCATCGTTCGCCGCTCCCAATTTGAGCTCAAAGAGAGCCGGGCCCGCATCCATATTTTGGAAGGTTACCTAAAAGCCCTCGATCATTTAGACGAAGTCATCAAAACTATCCGAAGTAGCAAAGATACCGACGACGCCAAAAAGAACTTGATTCAAAAGTTTGGCTTTAGCGAGCTCCAAGCCGTCGCCATCCTCGATATGCAACTCAGAAAACTGAGTGCCCTCGAGCGTCAAAAGATCCAGGACGAATACGACGAGCTCATGAAGCGGATCACTTTCCTCCTCGGCCTACTCCGCAATCCCCAGGCAGTGCTCAAAACCATTTTGACTGAGCTCAAAGAACTCGAAGGGATCTACGGTGATCCACGCAAAACCAAGGTTATCAAAGGCAAGCTCGGCGAGTTTAGCGAAGAGGATTTGGTGGCCAAAGAAGACAACCTAATTGCCATCACGGTGGGCGGCTACGTCAAACGCATGCCCCTCTCGACCTACCGCACCCAGAGGCGAGGCGGCAAAGGAGTGGTCGGCATGACTACCAAAGAAGAAGACGAAATCCTCCACATGAGCGTCGGCAACACCCACGACGTCGCCATGTTCTTTACCGACAAAGGCAAAGTCTACGCGAGCCGCGTTTTCGAACTACCCGAGGGTAGTCGCACTGCCAAAGGCCAGGCCATCATCAACCTGATTAGTATCACCAGTGACGAAAAAGTCCTAGCCCTCCTCACTGTCCCCAAAGAGACCTTGGAAAGTGGTAAACACTTTATTTTCTGTGCCACCAAGAACGGGCTTGTCAAAAAAACCCCGATCACCGAGTACAGCTCCATCCGCAACTCCGGCAAAATCGGGATTGTCCTCAAAGACAACGACTCCCTCATCAAAGCCCAGGTGACCGATGGCAGTAACTACATCCTCCTGGTCACTCACCACGGCAAATCCATCAAGTTCAAAGAAGCCGACGTTAACCCCACTGGCCGCGCGAGCCAAGGAGTCAAAGGGATTACTCTAAAAAATGGCGACGAAGTCATCAGCGCCGCGACTTTTGAGATTAACCCCATGCGGCCTGAGGATAAACGCAAAAAGTTCTTCCGCGAAATCTTGGTTGTCACCGAGCACGGGCTCGGCAAACGCACCGATGTTGCCGAATATCCTGAGCAGGGTAGGGGAGGCCAAGGGGTCAAGGTCGCTGAGCTCTCCGAAAAAACTGGGCTTTTGGCGTCCGCCCGCCTCATTACCGAAGCCGACGAGCAAGCTGTGATCACCACCAAAGCCGCCCAGGTTATCAAACTCCCGATCAAAAATATCAAGGTCCTCGGTCGCTCCACTCAGGGAGTCATCCTCATGCGCCCAGCCAAAGGTGACATGGTCACTTCTGTCACTACCCTCCAAGAGTCTGACGACGAAGAAAGCTAATGTCACTCCTTACTGCCCACATTCTTACTGCCGTCCTGACCCTCACTGTTTGCACCCTATCCTGGCTTAGACCCACCCCCAAATTGCTTTCCCCCCTCCTAGTGTCTTCCTTTTTTTCCCTAACTACGGGCCTCCTCGTATCACTCAACCACTCCCTCCTCGCCACCTGCACCAAACTCGGAGTCTACTCGCTCGTCATCGCGGCCTCTCTCTACAAACTTCAAAAATCTAAGAAAACACTGACCTCA
Organism: uncultured Pseudomonadales bacterium; assembly: GCA_964655755.1. Lineage (GTDB taxonomy): Bacteria > Patescibacteriota > Microgenomatia > UBA1400 > UBA12108 > GWF. Next base: position 13,260 of record CAZZNJ010000017.1, read on the forward strand.
TCCCTTATAGATATTTCTTAAAAAACTCAATTGTCCGATTCATCGCGGTCCCAAAATTTTGCGAAATGTTGTGGTCGTCTCCCGGGTACTCGTATAGTTCTAC
>CAZZNJ010000018.1:0-13254 GCA_964655755.1 uncultured Pseudomonadales bacterium
TTCGTCACTGTTGCTCTAAACTAGCGGTTACCCGTGATAGCTTGCGCTACCCACCCTGCACTCTGCTGTCTGGACTTTCCTGACTCTCCCGCCAAGGCGGGATCGCCCGATCACCCACCAACCACATTTGGCAAAAGTTATTATAGCCTATTCCAGCTCCGCGATTCTTTTCTCTAAATACTCTTTGTTATTCCGACTCGAATCTTCGATGATTTCTTCAAATAGCGTGTTTAGGATTTCGCCAATTTTTCGACTAGGCTTGATTTTAAGTATCCGCATCACATCACTCCCATCCACCACCATATCTTTCAAAGATAATGGCTCGTACAGCTGTTCCCCAATCCGCTTTTGCAGTTCGGTCAGGCGCCAACTCGTCGTCTTGCTCCCTGACCCTATCCGGTCACCGATCCGTAGCGCGATCATGTCGTGGATGTTTTCTACTCCCACCCGACGGATAAACCTTCTGATTGCCGCGTCAGTCATCTTGGGGTCATAGTGGAACATGTGCCAGCGCACTAAAGTAAAGATTTTGTCCTGATCTTTTTTCGGAAGTTTTAGTCGCTCGGCAATCCGCTTTGCTGTCCTCGCCCCCACCACTTCGTGGTTATGAAACATGACACTGCGTGGTCCGCCAGTTGTCATGACCGTCGGCTTGTCGATGTCATGCAGGAGGGTAGCTAGTCTAACTACCGGGTCAGGCGAACTGCATCCCCGCAGTGACTCAATGAGGTGCGTATAGACATCGTGCTGGTGATGTCCTCCCTGTGCAACTCCCCGACATGCCAGGAGTTCTGGCAACACAATTTCGAGGATGCCTGTATTTGCCATCAGGATTATCCCGTCCGCCGCGTGGTCAGTTGCCAAGAGTTTCATCACTTCGGCCCCGATCCGTTCCCAGCTGATCTCTTTTAGGTTGGCAACCACGGCTTTTAATGCCACCAACGTCTCGGTCTCAATGACAAACCCGAGCTGGGAGGCCAGTCTGATCGCCCGCATGATCCGCAACGCATCTTCGCCAAAGCGCTCAATCGGCACCCCCACCGCTCTGATCACTCGCCGCTTGATATCCTCTTGGCCCCCATAAGGGTCTACAATCTCCACTTCATAACTTTCAACTTTCAACTTTTTACTTTCTTCTTGCAACTTTAGTCGCAGAGCCAGCGCGTTAATCGTAAAGTCCCGCCTCAGCAGATCTTCCTCAATGGTTTTCCCCCATACAACACTATCTGGGCGCCGCTTGTCACTGTACCCGGTTTCCGACCGGTAAGTTGTGATATCAAAAATCATCTCGTCATCACACTCTTCGTCACTCAGTCCAAACTGTGCTTTTAGGTGTTTTCCTGCTACCTTAACCGTGCCATATTCGTTGTCATAAAAACTATCCGTGAATAAGGGTTCTACCACCTCGGGGGTTGCATTAGTTGTTATATCCCAGTCATAAGAGGGGAGGTTAAGTAATAGGTCTCGGACGGCTCCGCCTACGATCTCTGCTTGGTAGCCCGCCTCTTGTAGTGTTTTGACTATCACAACCGCCGCTGGATTAAGTTTGAGGTTCATCCATTCATTATATATCAGGCTATAATGAAGGCTATGGACGTTATTACAAAAACCACTCTCCCCAATCCACCCACCCCAGAAAACCTACTGCAGAGTCTCCTCGTTAGTCGGGGGCTCAATACTCCTCAAGCGAGGCAAGAGTTCCTTCACCCCAGTCCCCTCGACTTGGCTTATCTCTATACACACTCAGGTATCTCCAAAGATGAGCTACTGCTTGCCCAAGCTCTCCTCGACTCTCATTTAGCTCAGGGTAGCGACATCTGTATTTTTGGTGACTACGATGCCGACGGCGTTACTGCCACTGCCATCATGTTTTTGGGTTTATCAACCTATCTAAAAGCCAAAGGCTCCAACTCTCGTCTCCTCCCGTTTATTCCCGATCGACACCAGCACGGCTACGGCCTCTCAAAAAAAGCTGTTGACGAAATTCTGTCGGGCGAGGCTTTTAGACTCACAGCTCACCAGGACTTTCACCCTCAGCTCATTTTGACTGTTGATACTGGGATCGTGGCCCACGCCGGCATCCAGGCTTTTAGGGATGCCAAGCTGGACGTGCTCCTTACCGATCACCACCTCCCGGCTGCCTCGCTCCCGGCTGCCAACCAGCTGCTCCATACCACCACCACTTCGGGGGCGGGCGTGTCGTGGATTTTTGTCTCCCATTTGCTCGGGAGCACTACCCACCACCTTGATCTTTCCACGATCGGGGTGATTGCCGACATGATGCCCCTCGTAGGGTTCAACCGTAGCCTCGTCACTGCTGGCCTCGTCGCCCTCTCCAGTAGCCAAAATCTGGGCCTTCGGGCGCTCAGAGACCGGATGGGGATCCCCCCTCGCCGGCTTACTACCTACGACATTAGTTTTGGGATTGCCCCTCGCATCAACGCTGCCGGGAGGATCTATAGTCCACTCGACGCCTTGCGCTTGCTCTGCACAAGCGACGCCGCAACGGCGCGTCAGCTCGCCGAGCAAATCGAAGCGCACAACCAAGATCGCCAAGTCTTAACCGATAACGCCCTAACCCACGCCTTGGCCCAAGATCACGGTCACAAGCTCATTACCTTGGTTGGGCCGTACCATGAGGGGGTAATCGGCCTGGTTGCCAGCAAACTGGTTGAGCACGCCTACCGCCCCGCTATCGTGATGAGCGAAAACGGTGATGTTATCAAGGGTTCTGCCCGCTCCGTCGCTGGGTTTAACATTACCGATTTTCTGCGTAGTCTCAAGACACCGTTCTTGGGGCTCGGGGGACACGATCAAGCTGCCGGCTTTAGCGTTGCCAAAGCTCACCTCAAAGCCTTGATTGCCGAAATCAATCACTTAGGCGACCTCGCCGTTAGTGACGAGTTGTTATCCAAACACGAATACGCCGATCTCGAGCTGCCGCTTTCGGCCGCCACACTGGATCTGGCAAAAGCCTTAACGCAGTTAGAGCCGTACGGCCTAAGCAATGCCAAACCTCGCTTTTTGTTCAAAGATTTGGCCGTCATCGAAGACAGGGCCTTGGGCGAAGCCGGCAAGCATCACAAACTAACCCTCAAGCAAGGTGGCTTGACCCGCCCCCTCCTCATGTTTAATACCAAACATCCTCACCCCCTTACTCACCTCAAACAGGCAGTCGCGAGTCTCGATGTCAACGTTTGGAATAACAAAGAATCCGTCCAGCTGGTGGCTAATTATGTCGAAGTCTAGTTCTTTGTTTCTTAACTTTGTTACATCGCAGCCCAAACCTGTGCTGCTTTTTACTTTTGCCTTGTTACTTTTAACTTTTCTTTATCCTGGTCACAACCTCCTCCAAACTACTACTCTTCAACCCGGAAACATTTTTACTCCCTCCCTCCCGACCTTTGCCCTCGCCGATTATCCCTCCTCTGACGGCACCCCACCCCCTGCGGTTGCCTCGACTTCGTACCTCGTTCAAGATCTCAATAGCAAAACCATCCTCGCGTCACGTCGGCCCGACGTCTCTCTCCCCCCAGCCTCCATCACCAAGTTGATGACCGCCTTAGTTGCCCTCGACACCTGGCCCGATCTCACGACTGTTATGACTGTCCAAAACGAGGATCGGGCTATCGGCCAAACTATCGACCTGAGCGTGGGTGACCAGCTTACCCTCCACTCCCTCCTCCACGCGCTCCTCATCCATTCGGGCAACGACGCGGCCCTCACCATCGCCGACAACTTTGAGGGTGGCTACGCGGCCTTTGTCCAAGCCATGAATGCCCAAGCCCAAGTCCTCAACCTTGGGCACACGACTTACAAAAACCCGTCGGGCATCGATCAGTACGGGCACACGACCACCGCCCGGGACATTGCCACCCTCGCGAGCGTTGCGCTCTCCCACCCACTCATCCAGGAGATCGTCGCCCAGCCAAAGGCCGTAATTACTGACCTGAGTGAGACCAAAACCTACGAACTCGAGAGTACCGACGAGCTCCTGAGTGTCCTCCCCGGATTAGTCGGGGGCAAAACCGGCTGGACAGCCAACGCGGGGGAGTGCTTTGTGAGTTATGTCGAACGTGACGGCCGGGGTATCGTGACCGTCGTTTTAGGTAGTACTGATCGCTTTGGCGATACCACCAAGCTCGTCGAGTGGGCCTACGCCCATCACCACTGGGTCTCAGTTGACTCTCCCTGACAATTTTGTTATCCTCGACTCACAAGTTTATAACAGCGCTATTAGTTTGCTGACAACAAACGAGCTGGAACCGGTTAAGCCCGTTATCGCTGTAATAAGTTTAGACAAGGTGGCACCGTCCAACAGGACCCTTTCAAGCATAGGGTACATGGGCGGTTTTTTGATGATCAAAAGGAATAGAATACAAATAGCACATCATCCCGATAGCGAAGCTCATCGGGGTTAATAATTAGGAGAAATATGCGCAGTTCAATCAGCGATCTAAAAAAATCAGTCGGAACCAGTGTTACCATCGCCGGCTTTGTTCACTCCCTCCGCGACCAAGGCAAAATCGCCTTTTTGCGCGTTCGGGACTTAACGGGTAGCGTCCAGGTCGTGTCGGGAGTCTGGAACCAAGCAGTCTTTGATCGGCTCAAAACTCTCTCCGTCGAATCGGTCATCCAGGTCGAAGGTTTAGTCAAAGAAAGCAAGCAGGTCCCCGAAGGATACGAGATTGATGCCTCCAACCTGATCATTCACTCGACCGCCCTGCCGCTCCCCATCCCGGTGGTTAGCGAAAAAGGCGCCGAAGAGGTTGACGTAACAAAACGTTTTGATTACCGCTGGCTCGACCTAAGAAAGAGCGAGTCCCACAAAATTTTTCAAGTCTGGACAGTTCTGGAGCAAGGAGTCCGGGAATACTTTGCTCAAAACAACTTTACCCAGCTCTACTCTCCAGCCCTCATGAGTGCGCCCAGCGAAAGCGGGGCCGAGGTTTTTGAAGTAAAATACTTCGAAGGTTCGGCCTACCTCGCCCAGTCCCCCCAGTTTTACAAACAAATGGCGATCGCCAGCGGGTTTGAAAAGGTCTTTATGGTCGGCCCAGTTTTTCGGGCCGAACTTAGCTTTACCACCCGCCACATGACAGAATTTACGGGCTGGGATTTTGAGATCGCGCACATCAATAGTCATCATGACGTAATGGATGCCGAAGAAGCGATGCTCAAATCTGGCTTTGCCAAACTAAAGTCCGCGGGTTTAATCACCGAAGAGATATCAGTTCCTTTTGCGCGCCTCCCCCTAGCCGAAGCCAAGGCACGGCTCAAAGCCGCCGGCATCACTAGTGACAAAGTCGGTGACCTCTCGCCTGACGAAGAGCGCGGGATCTCACGTCTAATCAAAGAAGAAACAGGTAGCGAGTTTGTCTTTATTACCGACTACCCCAAAGATCATCGTGCCTTCTATCACATGCGAGACGAGGAGACAGGTCTAACCAAGGGGTTTGACTTGCTCTACAAAGGGGTTGAGATCACAACTGGTGCTCAGCGCGAACATCGGATCGACCGACTCCTCGCCCAAGCTAGCGAGAAGGGTTTGACCGAAGAGAGTCTCTCTGACTATCTCAGTTTCTTCCGCTACGGCATCCCCCCGCATGGGGGAGTCGGGATCGGCCCCGCCCGGATTATCGCGCAAATCCTGGGTCTGCCCAGTGTCAAAGAAGCCACCTTCCTCCCTCGCGACGTCAAGCGCTTGCGTCCATAATGCTGTTCCAATTACTTTATCACTTGAACCTTGAAACGTTCACCTAGAATAATCCTTCCAGGATTATTCGACCCACGCATCCGATAGGGCAGGCACATAAGCCACAAAGTCATTATCGCCACGGAAAACGTATACTGGCTGCAAATATTGCTGCGGTTCTTCTGCATCATAATACTCGATCGTGATATCGCGAACCACCGTGGTAGCCACGTTCTGTTTGACATTGACCACATACCCACCTCCAGCTTGCAGCCTCTTCCATGCTTCAGCCGCTGAGATGATAGGGTAGACTGCACTGGTCTCCCGCTCCACGGGGTAGTAGTTGTAATCAATGTTTACAAACTGTTTGTCCTCATCACGTTGCAAAGCCAGGATCACCGAGATCGGCCCCCGGTCGCTCCGTGGATAGACCACTGGGATATCCTCGATTGGTTTGCGGTACAAGTTGACCCGCACAAAGTGCGCTTGCGATCTCGAGACTGCCACAACAATCTGGTCTTTGTCCGCTTTTAGCTCATTCATTGTCACTTCGCCCTCTTTAATATCTTCTGGCAATAGCTCCAGTCTAGAAAGAATGTTCAAAACCCGATCCTCTGCCTGTTCGTCGTTAAAGATCAAGTTGGGGGTCGTAAAACTCGGGTCAACTTGCCACCGCCGGTCTAGGACAAACGCCCCCGTAATTACGTTGATCGTAAACGTCGAAGGGATGGGGTCAGTGGCGTCCCAGCGATAGGTGTCCTCGGCGAGCTTGAGTGGTTCGGCAATAAAGTCTAACCTCGTCGCTACGCTCTTGGCTGCATCATAAGCTAGCAAGCTCGGTTTTTTGATGGGCATAAAGTAAACCGTAAACTGGGTTGGGAGGTTGGTGGGCAGTCCGCCTGTTCTGGTCTCCAGGCTATATTGCATCGCAACCGGCTCTTGTTGAGGGAACACAAGCTTAGGCAACTTGCCAAATTTTACGTCCGGTGGGGGAGGGGGATCGGGGTTGAGTGATTTGTAATATTGATAAGCCGAGGTTACTACCACCCGTCCGATCATCAGCACCACTAGGCCGATTGCCCCAAACTTTACCGCTTTTCTCGCCACGATCGCCGTTTCACCTAGTGTTGCCATAACCCTAGTATATAATACTTCTCATGAGTATTCGTACCCGTTTTGCCCCTTCGCCCACCGGCTTCTTGCACGTGGGGAGTCTGCGCACTGCCCTCTACGCTTACGCGCTAGCCAAGCACCAGGGGGGTGACTTTATTCTCCGCATCGAAGATACTGACCAAAAGCGGGAGGTGGCGGGGGCTCTCGAGTCCCTCCAAACCGTCCTCAAAAAGTTTGGCCTCACCTGGGACGAATTTTATATACAGTCCGCGCGCCACCAGACCGGTATCTACCAAAAAGCCGCCGAAAAACTCCTAAGTGACGGCCACGCTTTTTATTGCCAGTGTCCCCCCAAAAATGCCCACACCAACGGCTACTCGACCGTGATGCGCGATCCTTGTCGTGACAAAGGCTTAACTAGTGGGGCGATCAAGCTCAGGGTCCCCGACAACGAAAAAATTTCCTACCATGATTTTGCTCACAAAAAGGACATTACCTGGGACAGTAACACTGTCTATGACGCCACCCTGCTTAAGTCTGACACTTTTCCCACCTACGCGCTGGCTGCTATGGTCGACGACCTCGACATGAACATTACCCACATCCTAAGAGGTCACGACTGGCTACCCTCCACCCCGATTCATCTTTTGGTTCTCAACTATTTAAGAGGGGACAAGCCCCTGCCTGCAATCGGCCATTTAACCGATATCATGTCACCTACTACTGGAAAAAAGCTGAGCAAACGGCGCGATAGCGTCTTCTGTGAAGACTATCTCAAAGAGGGATATTTGCCCGAAGCGCTCCTCAACTTTGTCGCCCTCCTCGGCTGGGCACCCAAAGACAACCGCGAACTCTACACCCTCCCCGAATTTGTAGCGCATTTTGATGTCAACGGTTTTCAGGATGCCAACCCCCGCTTCTTTATCGACAAACTCAGGTGGTTTAATGGCCAGTACCTCCGCCAGCTAAGCGATGCGAGCCTCCTCCCCCTCCTTCGTCCTCATGCTCCCACTGCTGCCTCCGACTCCCTCCTTTTGCAACTCATCCCCCTTGTCAAAACGCGGATCTCACTGCTTTCTGAGTTTACTAGCCTAACCGAGTTTTTCTTTGCCGCTCCAGCCAGCGTTGCTCTCACCCCCGAGGAGGTGGAGTACGTCAAGCTGGCAGCCTCTATCCTCGCAACTTGCCAGTGGTCCAAAGAGGGGATAGAGAATGAGCTCGTAAATGCAGTCAAACAAAAAGGCTGGAACAACGGGCCGTTTTTTGCAGCCCTGAGACTGGCCATTACGGGCAAAAAAGTCTCGCCCCCACTCACAGAGTCCATGCTTATTTTGGGCCGGGACACTGTCCTAGAGCGACTCACTTTATAAGTGCTTGCTAATTTTGCTATTTTTCGCTACGCTAATGACGAAAGGATACCTCAACGGGCGGCTGGTCTCGCAGTTTGCGAGATACGAGGAGGAAGGCTCTGTCTAAGATTAGACAGGGGATCGAACCCCTAGAGTTAAGCTTTAGGGAGTATCAGCGGAAACCTTCAGGTAGTTACGCACTACCTAACTAAGGATCAGTTTAAATCGACAGAGACTGACTCCACTGCGTGTTTCAAACAACTACAACTTTTAGGAGATTATATGTGTGGAATTTTTGCCTGCATTGGTGGGAGTAATGCTGCTTTGTCTGTCTTTAATTCACTCCGTGAGCTCGAATATCGCGGTTATGACTCTTGGGGGGTCGCTGCAATCAAGTCAGGGGAAGTCGATATTTACAAGGATATCGGTTTTCTACCTGCCAAACCACCAACTTTCCCCCGCACTTCCCTTGCCCTCGGACACACTCGCTGGGCAACGCATGGTGGCATCACGGTTGCTAACGCCCACCCTCACTGTAGTTGTCAGCGTCGCTTCGTTGTAGTCCACAATGGGATTTTTGAAAATCACATGGCGATCAAACAACAACTATCGCCAACCCACCAATTTGTCAGTGAGACAGACACCGAAGTAATCGCACACTTTGTCGAAGAAAAGTACGCCGAATCCAACAACATTGAGGATGCAGTCAGGCTAGTCGCTACCCATCTCTCAGGACTTAATGCCTTTGTCCTCGCCGACACCGTGACAAAACGAGTCTTTGTCTACCGGCACGGCTCCCCGCTGATTTTAGGCAAAAAAGGTGAAACCTTCTTCGTTAGTTCTGACTTGCCCACCCTAGCTTCCCATGTTGAATATATCTACCCGTTAAGAGACGGCGATCTTCTCGAAGTTACCTCAAATAATAACCAGCTTGCTTGGGTCAAGCAATCTATTCGCAAACGACAGAGCCTGACCATCAAGACGAGATATCACATGGAGAGCGAACTCGTCGAATCGGTCAAGCTAATGGAGCGTGGTCACCACTTTAATCCTGCCCAGCTGGCGCTGCTCAAGAAGGCCATTACTAACGCCGCCGACATTTTGTTAATCGGCTGCGGCAGCGCTTACCACGCCTGTCTCTACGGCGAGCAGCTCCTAACTAACGCTGGCAAGCGCGCCCGCGCGGTTGTTGCAAGTAACCATGCTCCCTACTCCCACCTCATCACTCCCAAGACTCTCGTCCTAGCCGTCTCACAGTCAGGTGAGACGATTGATACGCTAGAGCTTCTCAACTTTGCCAAAACTAAGGGAGCCACAATCGCTAGCCTTACCAACGTCCCCTATTCAACAGTCGACAGAACCAGCTCCCTGTCACTCCACCTCAACGTGGGTGTTGAGCAGGCCGTTGCCTCAACCAAAGCTTATCTTTGGATGAACCTAGCATTTTATGCCCTCACTCATCGTTGGGATATCGGTGACCTAGTCAAGCAGTCAGTGCGCCTTTTCCAACCCAAGCTGCGCGCCTACGCACGACAACTCGCCAAAAAAATCCTCCCGTTAGATCATCTCTACCTTATTGGTACTGGTGAGTACTACCCTGTGTCGCTAGAGGCAGCCCTCAAGTTTAAAGAAATTGGCTATCTTCATGCAGAAGCCATCTTAACTGGCGAGCTTAAGCACGGTCCTCTGGCGCTCATCGGCCCTGGGGCAGTTTGCCTAGTTTTGGGTGATAGCGACAAGACCGCAATCGTAGTCGAACAGATCAAAGCTCGTGGTGGCTCTGCGCTCACCCTCAACTCTCCCAGCCTAGGAGTTCTATCTCCTATCTATCTAGCCACTCTCTTACTCACGATTAGCTTTGAGCTATCGCTGTTGCGTGGGATCAACCCCGACCGACCCCGCAACTTGGCCAAGTCAGTGACGGTCCGCTAACAGGAACTCATCCAGAGTCATTAGTTTGGCCACTTTATCGCTGCGTTTTTTGACCTCGATCATCTCTCCAACTTCGCCCTGAGCCTGTCGAAGGGTCTTTTCGGAGATTACGACACGGTAGGGGATCCCTATTAGATCGGCATCAGCGAGTTTGGCGCCTGCTCCCACGTTGTCGCGCTCATCATACAAGACTTCTACCCCAGCTTTAACTAGCGCCGCATAAACCTCGTCAGCCCGCTTTGCGACCGCCTCACTTTTTCCGGAGAGCGAGATTAGGTGCACTTTAAAAGGGGCAACTGCCTCTGGCCACATGATTCCTCGCTCATCATGAAAAGTCTCTACCAAGACTCCCATCGTGCGCGAGACCCCGATCCCATAGCAACCCATGATCGGGTGGATTTTTTCGCCTTGGGCATCATTAATACTTATATCAAATGCCTTTGTATACTTTGTACCAAGGTCAAAGACATTTCCGAGCTCTGCCGCTTTGGCCGCTTCTAATTTGGCCTTTTTACACTTATGACATTCCTGTCCTTCTGTGTAGGATGTGATGTCGTCGGAGTTAACGCACCAATTGCAGTTAGGACAATGAAGGATATGGGCCTCGCCAGCTTCGCTTAGCACTTCAAACTCGTAGCTAACCTTCTCGGTAAACGCCCCACCCGATGCTTCGGTGGCTTTGGCCGATAACCCCATGCGGTTAAAGATTTTAAAGTATGCCTCTTTTACTATTTGGTAGAAGCGATCAAAATCTTCTTGAGTAGAGTGCCAGCTATACATGTCTTTCATCAAGAACTCACGTCCCCGCAGGATGCCACTTTTGCTCCGCAGTTCGTCCCGGAACTTGGCATTAATGTGGTAAACCGCGAGGGGCAGATCATGCTCACTATGGATCCATTCTTTTACGAGCGGGGTGACCGTCTCCTCGTTGCTTTGGGCGAGCGCATAGTCACGGCCTGTTCGACTCTTGACCTTAAACAGTACGTCAATTTTGTCCCAACCACCCGTTTGTTTCCAGATACTACTCGGGTGGAGTAGGGGCATCAACACTTCTTGTCCCCCGATCTCATTCATCTCTTCCCGAATAATGTTACTTATTTTATTCAGTACTCTAAGTCCGAGGGGGGTATAGGTGTATACCCCTGCCATTACTTGGCGTACATAGCCTGCCTGTACAAGTAGGCGGTGATTCACTGTATCCGCATTAGCTGGGGCAGTCTTTATAGTTTTGCTAAACAGTTTTGTATATTTCATATATTTGTCTCCTATTTAAAATAACTTGCCCCCCACAACTGCCAGATCCTTGTCAGGCACCATGAGAATACATTCGTGCTCAGCGTCTGGGAATCCGAGGGTTAGGACTTCAGATTGAAACGGCCCAATCTGTCGGGGAGGAAAGTTAACTACACCCATTACCAGTTTGCCCACTAGCTCCTCTTTTTTGTAATGCTTTACGATCTGGACGCTCGATACCTTTTTTCCAATTTCAGGTCCAAAATCAATCTGGATCTTGTATGCAGGTTTGCGCGCTTCGGGGAAGTCAGCTACCGCCAAAATCTTCCCGACCCTGATGTCGAGCTTGATAAAGTCATCGTAGGTAGCCATATAGCTTCCTCCTATTTATTTAATAATTTTTGTAACAAAAAACCCTTGCATGCAGCCAAATATTTTGGTCACATGCAAGGGTCTTCTTAGGGACGTTACCACCTCGCTCTTTAACTCACTTACCACTTCTCGCGTGGCCTCGGGATGCTCATCACACCCAGCTCCAGGGCGGGAAACCCCTTCATCGCTTTTTCAACTAACCTTATTATACGGTCATTGTCAACAACTCGTCAAAAAGGGGGGAAACACTCTCCTCATCGATAGTTTGTAGGTCTAGTTCAGTTAAAGTCTGGATGTAGTTCTCAAATTCACCCGCCCATTTGCGCTCTGGCCGCTCGTAATGATACCGCTCCTCTAAGTCTGTTAGTCGTTCCTCCATGGTACATACACCATTTATCCCTACTCTCAAATCTCCATATAAAGTAAACACCGCCGGCTTAGACATCGTGCTAAATTGTGAAACACCTAGACTATCATTATCATATGCTTTGCTTTCCTCATTAAAGTAATCTGCATATCGATCCATGCCTACTTCCCGTAAGATTTTGTCGGTGGCCGCATGTTCATCCCTACCATATTCGTTCCAGAATTTTTCTTGGACTTTGCTCCAATATGAATCTAAGTTACTAAACTTAACAATATTACCCATGTCGTGCACTAAGGCAGTTATTATGCTTTCATGATCAGTCGTGATCAGCCGTACTATTCCCCCAACCCGCAGTTGATGCTCTCTCAGTTGTGGCATTAGGTTGTATTTGTCGTATAGATCTCGTATCTGCATCGGTAGTTGTATGTTAGCATAGGGTGTATGGAAGCCATATTGCTAAATAGTCTCCTGGCTAGTCTATCCCTATTTGTCCTTACCTTTTTTGTGGCGATTGCAATCAAGAACAACGGGATCGTCGACATCATCTGGGGTCTGGGGTTTGTCCTAATCTCGATAGTCACTTATCTATCCAACCCAAATAGCACTACCGGCCTCATTATGGTTTTGGTAACCATTTGGGGTACGCGTTTGGCCACACACATCGCCCTGCGCAACCTCGGGGCAAAAGAAGATTTTCGCTACGCTCAGTGGCGGAGGGATTGGGGTAAATGGTGGTTACCTCGCTCATTCCTGCAGGTCTATCTCCTTCAGTGGTTCTTGATGCAGCTCGTCGCTCTACCCATAGTCCTCGGCGCTAGTGGGGCAGAAGTAAATAAGCTCTGGCTGGTAGCCGGATTCTCAATATGGTTAATTGGTTTCTACTTTGAAGCCATTGGTGATTATCAGCTAACAGTCTTTAAGAGCAAAAAAACTAGTAAAGGCAAACTGATGACCACCGGGCTCTGGCGCTACACCCGCCACCCCAACTATTTTGGCGAAGCAGTCCTGTGGTGGGGGATCGCGCTCATTGCATACGCCGCATCCGGCAATCCACTGGCCTTTGTGGGTCCTCTGATGATCGACTTTTTGTTACTCAAAGTCTCTGGTATCCCCATGCTCGAAGCCAAGTACAAAGGCCGCAAGGACTGGGCTGCATATGCCAAGAGAACGTCTGCTTTCTTTCCCCTCCCTCC
>CAZZNJ010000019.1:0-11961 GCA_964655755.1 uncultured Pseudomonadales bacterium
TAATGAGATATTGGTAGAATATGGATATGACATTAAATGATCTTGAGCGGAGAATAACTACGATTGAGGATCGCAATAAGCGAGTGGAGCTAGATAAAGCATGGGAAACGAGCATTGAGCGTAGAGCTTTGTTGGTAATTTTTACCTATCTTAGTATAGGAATATACATGTGGATTATCGGAGTCAGTAGTCCTTGGCTCAACTCGGTCATACCTTCGATTGGATTTTTACTATCAACGCTTACTCTGCCTTACTTTAAAAAACAGTGGATAGGGAGGAGAAAATGAATAACTGGCATGGGTGGTTTATTGAGCAATCTTTGGACGATCACACAATCTTTGAGAAATACAGAACAGTAAAAATGAAATCAGACGCCGAAGATTGGAAAGAGCATGTTGTAGAAATTTCTGACGACAAACTTGACGAAGTTATAGAGTGGTTGAAAAGTCATCTTAAGCCTGCATGGTATGCTCACATGGTTAAAGACGACGGAATTGTCGTGGTATATAGAAATATGGATTTTCGTTTGAAAAAAGGAGAGTCGTTTGGAGACATAGCTGATTATGGTATGAAACAGGGGATCCCAGAATCTCAGCTTCCGAGCGATAAACTTTTTGATCTTGCCTATAAATCGGGATATTGAAACTTTGTTGCTATACTTTTCATATGAATAAAGAAATCAAGTTCAAAATCGAGAGTTTGCAGCGGACAAAAATAATCATGGCGTGTGAGGCGGTGGCTGTGAATAGTGCAGTAATGTTGGGTATATATCTGGTCAAGAACTATATGCCGGAGGACTGGGTGAGTAGAGCCATGATCATGGTTGGCGGTTTGTTTGGAATAGCCTATGCTCTCTATGCCAGTTTTGGGAATGCCAAGCGACATGTCGAAATTAGAAAGCTAGAAAAGGAGCTGTGAGCCTTGAGTGTGAGGGGAGTAGTCGGGGTGGGAGAATAGTTAAGGAGTCGGTTTTTTGCGATATTCTAGGAGGTCGCCGGGCTGGCAGTCGAGGGCAGCACAGATCGCCGTTAGAGTAGAAAAACGAATCGCGCGAGCCCGGCCATTTTTGAGAATAGAGAGGTTGGCGAGCGTGATCCCGACTTTTTCGGCCAGATCCGTGAGGCTCATTTTGCGTTTAGCGAGCATGACATCGAGGTTGATGGTGAGGGACATAGTTTCCTTAAATGATTTTGTCATTTTCCTTTTTTAGTTTGATGGCGGAGCGAAAGAGTGATTCGAGAATACTGAGAAAAGTCACTGTGGTAAGCGCCGCAAAAACTAAGAGACCTCCTAGCATAAAAAAGGGAGGGGCGTCTTCGTGGGGTGCAGCGGTACGCAGGTAGAGAATTAGGCCTGCAAAAAAGAGGAGGATGAGCGTGGTGGTAATAATGGAGAGTTGTTTAACCCGACGGAGATGGGAGAGGGTGCGGGTAGAAAAGGTGGAGCGGAGGTAAAAGTGGTCTAGGAGCTTTTGCAAGTGGTAGAGGGCGATAAAAATCGGAGTGGAGATGGCCCAGGCACTGAGGAAAAAGGGATAGGTGACCGGGGGGGTGGGCTTGCCGGCCGCTTCTTCGCGTGCGAGCTCGGGGAGGAGGATCAGGTTAAAGCTCAGGAGGACGAGGGCGGCGAGGTAGAGCGTGAGCTTGGAGAGGAAGTAGGTAGGTTTTTTCATAAGTATTTAGAGTTATTTAGACCGTGAGGTCGTTATCGGTTTTGAGGGTAGTGGCGGGTTGGATCAGGTGTTTGAGGTTGGCGGCGAGTACGCTCACAAGGAGCGGGCCAAAAGTAAAGATGAGGCCGAGCAAAAAGACCCCGGGAGCGTCATCTTGGTCGGCGACAACAAAGATGTAGGGGAGGCCGAGAGCATAAAGTCCGCCGAGGGTGGCAGCAGCCAGCTTGAGGCGCGAGAGGGCGACGACGGCTGGGGCAGTAAAGATTTGTTGACGTTCGATCAAGGTGAGGAGGGTTAAGGAATAGTAGAGAGCAAAAAAGAACGGAAGGGCAGGGAGGTACATCCCGATGAGGATCGGGTAATAGGGATTGGATGGGGGAGTGGTCCGGATACCTTGGGGGAGAAGAAAGAGACAAAAGAGCAGCACCGCGAGACCCAGCAGGACAACAACGGCTTTGAGAAAGAAGGTGGGGAAGGATTTGGTCATCGTGGGAGCGAGTCTAACAGATGATATATCGTTTGTCAATATATATGTATTGTAAAACAATAAGCTACCTAACTTAGGACGTTTTTCAGGAGATGTGCAGGATGCGAAAAAGGTTGCGCGAACCTTGCGACGGGGCGGGCATAGGGTCATAATGATAAAACTTATACAAAAAGGGGGTATAGCTATGAGCAGACTAATTAACTGTATTTGGTTCGCCAACAACAACGGTGAGGAGGCGGTGAACTATTACCTAAATACTTTTAATAATGCACCAGGGGGACACAAAGCAGTGATGGGAGATATTACAAAATCACCTAAAGCGAGCGAGGAGGTATCGGGTAGGCCAGCGGGTTCGGTGTTGACGGCCGAATGCGAGATCGATGGCGTGAGCTTTATGTTTCTAAACGGTGGGCCCATGGAGCAATTTAAGCTAACTGGTGGGACATCATATATTGTCGAGTGCGAGACCCAGGAAGAAATAGACTACTTTTGGGAGAGGCTATCGGCAGTGCCCGAGGCGGAGCAATGCGGGTGGTGTACAGATAAATTTGGCATTACATGGCAGATAACACCTAGAATATTAGATGAAATGATGCGCGATCCTAGCAAAGCGGAGGCGGTAACGACTGCGTTTATGCCGATGAAAAAACTAGATCTAGAAACCATCCGCAAAGCAGGAGAGTGATGCTTAACTTGGGTAAGAAACCAATATCGCGCGGGACGGCGCATCCATTGCCAAAGGATCTAGGGGAGGCGTTAGCGCGGGATGAGCAGGCGCAGGAAACGTGGGAGAGTTTGACGCCACTAGCACGTAACGAGTGGATATGCTGGGTGATATCGGTAAAGAAGGAGGAGACGCGGCGGGAGCACGTTGTACGGACAGTCAAGGAGTTAAAGGAAGGGATCAGGAGGCCGTGTTGCTGGATCGGGTGTATCCACAGGAGGGATAAGGCCATTAGTCCGTCGGTGGCAGGGATTTTGAAAAAGCGAAAAACTAAAGCTTGAGGCGAGTGATAGCGCTATTTAGAATGTGGCCGATCAGGGTCGGAAAGTCCCAGCCGTGGGCGCGGGCACTGATCGTAAAAAAAGAACTTTCGCCCGGGTCGGACATGAGTCCTGGGGGATGGTTGATCTCGAGAACATGGGGACGGCCTTGGGCATCCAACCGAATATCTAGTCGGCCAAAATCTAGACACCCTATTGCAGTGTAAGCGGCGATTGCTAGATCCTCGATTTCCTTCCTTAACTTGTTGGTTAAGGGGGCGGGGCAGAACTCAGTTTCGTGCATGGGAACTAGCCCAGTTGCACCGTAGACAAATTTGGCTTCGTAGCTATCGATGGCAGGAGCATCTTTGGGTAAACCAGCAAAGTTAATCTCGATGATGGGTAGGACGGTGAGGTTGGGGGGATTGCCCACGATGGCAACGGTAAACTCCCGCCCAGGGAGGTAGCGCTCTACGAGCGCGGGTTGGTGATAGTTAGACAGGACGTGATTAATGGCATTTTTTAGTTGGCTTTTGTTTTTGACGATAGAGGTTTCGTGGATGCCGATCCCAGAGCCGTCGGAGTTGGGCTTGACCAAGAGGGGGTAGGTGAGGTCACGCGCACGGGGTAGGGGGTCATGCGCGTTGGTGACCAGTAGAGACGGGGCGGTTTTGACGCCGCTCGCCATCCAGATTTGTTTGGCGCGATATTTGTTGAGGATGAGGGCGCTAGTTAAGGGGCCGGGGCCGGTATGGGGGATGCCAAGTAGCTCAGCGAGCAGGGGGAGGTGGGCCTCGCGGTCGGCGACGCCACTAATCCCCTCGGATAAGTTAAAGATAAGATCGATATGATTTTTTTGTTTTTTGAGATTGTCGTAGAGATCGGCGTCGACGGGGAGGTAGCTGACCTCGTGATGATTGGCAGTAATGGCCTCGCCTATGGCTTGGATGGTTTTCCACTCATCACCTTCGATGTGTTTTTCGAGTTCGGGGTCGGTGCGACCCAAATTTTCGGGTCTTTTGTTATAGACAACAGCAACACGCATTGTTTGATAATAACATAGAGAAAATGGGAGTAATTAGCTCTGAGTATGTGATATAATCTGAGCTATTCCTAAGGGAGAGCAATGAAGACCTTTTACCAATTACTGGCTAACACCTTTGTGGCCAACCTAACCAACATGACGGTTTGGTTTGCCCTAACGTACTACGTATACCTGGAAACGCGGTCTGTGTTTGCGACCTCGCTAATTGCGGGGTCACATCTAGTAATGACAGCTTTTTCGGGAATATGGTTTGGGGGTTTGGTCGACCATCATCGCAAGAAAAACGTGATGCTCAGTTCGAGCGTTGTGTCACTCCTGGCATATGCAGCCGGGCTGGGGATCTATCAGCTGGCGCCGGCTGGGGCGTTTGCTCGGGTGGAGAGTCCGACGTTGTGGCTTTTGATTGTGGTCCTATTGGTCGGGGTAATCGCCGGGAATATGCGAAACATTGCCATGCCGACCCTAGTCACGCTTTTGGTAAAAAAAGACGGCAGAGCGCAGGCCAACGGGCTGGTGGGCATGGTCTCGGGAATAGGGTTTTTGATTACCTCGGTGATTAGCGGTTTTTTGGTCGCAAAAACCGCCATGTACGGGGCGCTCTGGGGTGGGACCTTGGTGAGTTTGATCGCGATTGTCCATCTACTGAGCACTGAGATTAAGGAGAAAAGAATCGTGCATTTGGAGCATCAGCAGGGGGGCAAACTAGATCTAGCGGGGACGCTAAAGGTAATCCGCGGGATACCGGGGCTACTGGCGTTAATCCTGTTTTCGACCTTTAACAACTTTTTGGGGGGCGTGTTTATGTCCTTAATGGACGCGTACGGCCTCTCGATGGTCTCGGTAGAAGTGTGGGGGGTGATGTGGGGAGGCTGGAGTCTGGCTTTTATTGCCGGGGGGATGGTGATCTCCAAGTTGGGGTTAGGGAAAAATCCAGTCAAGACACTGCTATTGGCCAACGTGGTGATCTGGGTGGTGAGCGCATTGTTTACGGCCTACCCGGCAATCTCCCTGCTACTAGTGGGTTGTTTTGTTTACCTGGCAGTGATCCCCTACATCGAAGCGTCGGAACACACAATTTTCCAAAACCTAGTGCCTCCGGAGCGACAAGGGAGAGTATTTGGGTTTGCCCAGACGGTTGAGCAGTCTGCTTCGCCACTTACAGCATTTGCGATCGGGCCGTTGACTGAGTTTGTGGTGATCCCGTTTATGACCACGGGTTGGGGGGCAAGAGTACTCGGACCATACTTTGGGACCGGGAGTGCTAGGGGGATCGCCTTGGTTTTTACGGTAGCCGGCTTAATCGGACTCATGACAACACTGTTAGCCGCCCGGAGCAAAGCATATAGACAGCTCTCGGCCTACTACCTCAAGAATACCTAAAAACAATATCCTATAAGCTTGCTTTAGGGAAATAGCCATGGTAGAATTGGTTTAATTATTGTAATGCTACAGATTGCTTAGGCATTTTTAAGATTTTGGACATTAATTTGGTTCGGGGTCTTCCCTAGTCATTCGTAGAGAAAGAGAAAAATGAGAGGATTTAACCGTAACCCGCGGTTTGGCGGCGGAAGTAGGAGAGGTTTTGGTGGCGCTCGCAGTGGAGGGGGCAGGGGAGGAAACAGAATTAAGTACATGAGTGTTGACCCGCGAATTTTGGGGAAGTATGGGCATAAGCTCGAACAGGTGGCGTATGATCTAAAACACAAGTTTGGGGATTTTCCGTTTGCACCGATTATTCAAGAAAATATTGTGAGACGAAAGTATGTTAGCCCCACACCCATTCAGGATCAGGTGATCCCGGTGGTAATGGAAGGGCGGGATGTGATCGGACTAGCGGCAACCGGTACCGGCAAAACGGCGGCGTTTATGTTGCCGCTCCTCAACAAAATCATGCGGGTTAAGAGCGAAAAAGTCCTAATTATGGCTCCGACTCGGGAGCTCGCTGTCCAGATCGTCGAAGAGGGGGGGGAGTTTGCTCGCGGGAGTGGGATCAAATACGCCCTAGTCATCGGCGGAGTGGATATGCAGCGGCAGATCCGGGATTTGGCCCACAAACCATCCCTAGTGGTAGGCACGCCCGGGAGGTTGAAAGATCTCTGGGAGCGGCGAGCACTAAACCTGGCGGAGTACCAGACGATTGTGCTCGACGAAGTAGATCGAATGTTGGATATGGGATTTATTGCGGACATGCGGACACTTATTGGAGCATTACCAAGGACACGTCACGGCCTGTTCTTTTCGGCAACGATGAACGATAAGGCGCAAATGATTGCCCGAGAGTTTTTGAACGACCCGGTAACGATCCAGATACAATCGCAGCACGCCTCCGAATCGGTGGATCAGGATATTGTGAAACTAAACGGCAGATCAAAAGTCGAGGTTTTGCACGAGCTGTTGATACAGCCTGGGTTTGAGAAAGTCTTGGTTTTTGGACGGACCAAACACGGGATGGAGCGACTGTCTCGGACACTGTCTGAGCGTGGGTTTGCAACGGCTTCGATCCATGGCAACAAGAGTCAGTCACAGCGACAGCGCGCGCTAACCGCCTTTAAGCGCAACGAAGTAAAAGTTCTGCTGGCGACCGACGTGGCAGCTAGAGGGATCGACATCGATCGGGTGACCCACGTTATCAATTTTGAGCTACCAGAAACGTACGCTGACTATATCCACCGGATTGGGCGGACGGGACGAGCTGATCGGATGGGGGTAGCCCTAACTTTTATCGATTAAAATAGGGAGTATGAAACAGGTCTTGGCCACTTACGAGATGCTGGGTAAAAAGTACCTAGATTATCGAAAGATGCTAAGAAGTGAGGCATATGTCAGGGCCTTTGCGCGCAAGCTGAAAAAGCATTCACGGATTTTGGATGTTGGGTGTGGAGCAGGGGTGCCAGTTGACGACATTTTGACAAAAGAGGGCCACTCGGTCGTTGGCATTGATCTGTCCCCAAGTTTGATTAGGTTAGCGCAAAAACTAGTGCCAGCGGCCGAATACAGGGTTTTTGACATGAGGAAGCTGCGCGCGGGGGAGTATAGGGTAGACGGGCTAGTTTGCCTGTACGCAATCTTTCATATCCCCAGAGGAGAACATAAGCGAGTGATCGAAAGTTTTGCCTCATTTTTGCCGAGCGGTGGGTGGCTGTTAATCTCGATGGGCGACCGACCGTTTGAAGGTGAGCACGAAATGTATGGAGTTAATAGCTATAGCTCGCAGTGGGGGAGGGCGGAGAATCGGCGGATAGTAGTTGGGGCAGGATTTAGGATCACAGAAGAGGCAATGCTGGTCAGTGGTGGGGAGCGGCACCAAGTGATTTTGGCTGTGAAAATCTGAGCGATTTGGAGTTGACCACAAAATGGTTCTCTGTCATGATGAATGAATATGAGCACACAGGATGCGTCGGATATTGTGCAGATGAACAGTTTGTCTGGGGAGATCCCCGTAGCTAGTGGGGGCAAAAAGAAAAGCAAGTTATTGTGGATCGTGCTTGGTTGTGTGGTGGTGGGTGTGGGTTTGGGGGTGTTTGTGTACCAACAATCGCTAGCGCCCGCCCCAAAACCTAGTGCCACCCCGAGGGCTTCGCGCCCGCCAGCTAGCGTAGCCCCAGTCCCTTCGCCAGTCGTGCCTGACACCAACCAAGTAGGGCCAGTTGCCAACACCATGACATTCCCCAAAAAGGGGAAGATCCGGATTTTCCATACTTTTAACAATATCCAAGCAGTTGCGCAGTTGACGATCGGGGGAACAAAAAGACAGATCACTCTCCCAGCCAAACCCCTTTCACCGAGTGTGCCGATGCAATACGCCGACTCGTCCTTTGAAGTAGAGGCGGGGAGCACTGGGACACTGGAGCTATTTTTGAACAGTACCAGTGGACCTAAGCTGCGAGGTTGGATGAATCCCTTTGACGCGCAAAAAAAAGAATGTGGAGTCCAGGGTGGCTCAACCTCTAATAATGAGTCGGAGCTGTATTATGCGACCCAGTTGTTGGCAGGCGAAACCTTTTTTGCTTATCAATGTTGGGAGGACGACGATGTTCCAGGGGAGTTTAATGATCTCTACATGATCTGGACTTACGCTCCTGGGACGGCCACGGTGTCACCGAGTCCGGCGGCTGGGGCTAGCGCCTCGCCATCACCGAGCGCGAGTACGAGTGCGGGCCAGTCAGCTTCGCCGTCACCTAGTGCCAGTGTAAAGGCAAGTGCCTCCCCTTCGCCGAGTGTAAAGGCGAGTACGGCGGCGACGGTAACCTCACCCACCCCTACGCCATCAACGCGCGCAGCGATGCCTGACACAAGTGAGGGAGTGCCAGTGACGGGTGTGTTTGAGGTGACGGTTGGGACAGTGTCGGTAGGACTACTACTTTTGGTTGTGGGGTTGTTTGGACTACTATCACTATAAGGTAGACTTGAGGTGAGCGAACATTCTTCGTGGTAAAATACTTCTTGTTGGCAGGGTAGCTCAGTTGGTTAGAGCGCCACATTCATAACGTGGAGGTTCATGGGTTCGATCCCCATCCCTGCTACACTTTGACCACACTTAGTTCAAGCTGATATCAAAAAACCACCATTACTGGTGGTTTTTGTTTATGTTGCGGAGCTAGGAGTTGAACCTAGTCTGTGAGATTATGAGCCTCACGTGCGCCGTACACTACCCCGCGCGTCCTCCTTCGCGTAAAGCTACGGAAGGATAAATTTTTATTAAAGAACGTTTTGAGTATACCCCAGATCTGCAGATAATGCAAAAATTTGGGATACTAGAAGTTGTGGACATCGTGCAAATTGAGGGTAGTGACGCGAAATTAGGTGGGAGGTTGGAGGCAGTTAGACCAGTGGTTAAAAAGCTGTGGTACCGAGGGGAGTTGCGGAGCGAAATGTTAAAAAAGACGGTGGCGATTGTAGGGTCTAGGCGGATGAGTCGATATGGCCGAGCGATCGTCGAGGAGATTGTACCGAGACTATGTGGGGCGGGATATACGATTGTGTCGGGACTAATGTACGGGGTGGACCAGCTGGCGCACAAAAAAACTTTGGAAAGTGGGGGGACGGCGGTCGCGGTACTCGGGTGGGGGATAGAGCGAGCCAACGATCCAGAGAGCGACCGGCTCGCGGATGAGATCGTAACCCACGGGGGAGTAGTGATGTCGGAGTACCCCGCCGACACACGAGGTCAGCTGTGGACTTTTCCGCAACGAAACCGGATTGTGGTAGGGCTGGCCGACGCAATTATTGTGGTCGAGGCGGGAGTAAAGTCGGGGACGATGAGCACGGTTAAGTGGGCAGAAAAAATGCAAAAGCCGGTCTACGCGGTGCCAGGGAGCATGTTTGCCAAAACATCCGAGGGGGCAAACTATATGATCGAGACTGGGCTAGCGAGACCGCTAACTAAGGCGGTGATTGAGGCGCTGTGTGGAGGTGAGGCAGGGGTTGGGGGAGGGAGGGAGCGGGTTGGGGGAGATTTGAACGAGAGCGAAAAAGTTGTCCTGGGATATTTGCAGGTAGTGGGAGCGAGCAGTGTTAATGAGATCGCGCGGGGGTCAAGGTTGGGAGCAGGGGAAATACTCTCTACCCTGAGCGCGCTAGAGATGAGGGGGATCGTGGTCGAAGAGAGAGGGATATTTGCTATAGTTTAGCTATGCTGGCGTCAGTAAAATCGATTGCAACGATCGGACTGGAGACAGTTGAGGTAGTAGTCGAAGTGGATGTGGCGAACAAGGGTTTTCCGGCGTTTGATATCGTGGGGCTCCCGGACAAAGCGGTCGGGGAGTCGCGGGCACGGGTCAGAAAAGCGATTGAGAACTCCGGGTTTAATTTTCCGGACAAGCGGATCACTGTAAACCTGGCACCGGCCGATCTGCACAAAGAGGGGAGCAACTATGATTTGCCGATTGCGGTAGGGATACTACTTGCTTCGCAAGAAATAGAAACAGATACACTTGACGGATATTTCTATGGGGAGTTGGGACTGGATGGGAGTGTAAAACATGTATACGGCACCTTATTGGTAGCGCTTGCCGCGAGGGAGAAAAAGATTACGCAGGTCTATGTGCCCATTGAGAGTGCGACTGAGGGGGCAGTAGTTGACGGGGTGAGCGTAATGCCGATTAGAAATTTGACTGAACTGGTCAAACATTTGAGAGGGGAGGTGGCAGTTTTGCCAGTCAAACATATCTCGGCAGACCAACTACTCAGCGACGCTCCGACTGGGGTAGATATGGCAGAGCTCGCGGGGCAGGAGATGGCCAAGCGAGCGGCGGAGATCGCGGCGGCAGGGGGACACAACCTCCTGTTGGTAGGCCCGCCGGGAGCTGGCAAAACGATGCTGGCAAAGACGTTTCCGTCGATTTTGCCCCCGCTACTACCTGACGAGTCGTTGGAGGTGACACGGATCTATTCGGTAGCGGGGCTACTACCTGCGGGGCTAGCACTCATGCGCACCCGCCCGTTTCGTAGCCCGCACCATACGGCCTCCACAATTTCAATTATTGGGGGCGGGAGCAACCCAATGCCGGGTGAGATCAGCCTCGCACATTTGGGGGTGTTATTTTTGGATGAGATCCCGGAGTTCCCCCGCACTACTCTCGAAGTTTTGAGACAACCAATGGAGGACGGACGAGTTAGTATTACGCGAGCCTCGGGCAGGGCAGAATACCCGGCCAAGTTTATGCTCCTGGCCTCGGCTAACTCGTGCCCCTGTGGTTACCTCAACCACCCTTTTAAGGAATGTAGTTGTGGCGAGCGCGCAATCGCTAAGTATCGGAGTCGGATTAGTGGGCCGATACTGGACAGGATCGATTTGCATGTGTGGGTAGACCCAGTAGAAGTGAGTAAACTAACATTTGATAATTACAAAGCACAAAATGCAAATTCTCAAATTGAGAACTCAAAAACGATTAGGACCAGGGTAGAGCGAGCGAGAGTGGTGCAACAAAAGAGATTTGAGGGAGTGAAGGGGATGTATTGTAATGCCCAAATGGGAAACAAGGAGGTAAAAAAGTATTGTACTCTGTCGCCTGAGGTTGAGCAGTTTTTGCGTGCCGCAGTAACCAAATACAACTTGTCCGCGCGAGCATATTTTAAGGTTATCAAAGTGGCACGGACGATCGCTGATCTGGCTGGTCAAGCTGAAGTTGGCCTGGTAGACGTAGCGGAGGCGGCGCAGTACCGGGAGAACGTATGGTGACGTTGTTAGGGATTAACATTTTTCTTTTGCGACTAAAATTACTCACTCACAAATTGTTTGTAGACATCCTAGTTAGTGATCAAACCAGGAAAGAACACACAAAATCTAATTGTTCGTTCGCAATTTATTACGTATGCTCAGAAAAATATTAATTCCTGACATGTAAAGATGAAGCAGAATAATCGAAAAACTGGGAATATGGGGGAGGAGGTGGCGGCGGAGTATTTGGCAAAAAAGGGGTACGAAATCATAGAGCGGAACTATCGGGAGAAGTATGGGGAGGTGGATATTGTTTGTAAAATCACACATCATAAATTCCCTGCCCGAATTGCTTCGCAAAACGATGCAGGCGGGTCAAATTCTCAAATTGAAGAATATGTCGTGTTTGTGGAGGTAAAAACTAAGACAGAGGGGGAGTACGGGGAGCCGTGGGAGATGATAAACAGGCATAAGCTCAAGCAGATTACGCAGATGGGACACTTGTGGTGTCTACAGAATCATTACCATGGGCTACTGCGGATTGACGTGGTGGGAGTGTGGCTGGATATGAGGGGAGAGGTGGAGAGGGTTGAGCACTGGGAGAATGTGCAGCT
>CAZZNJ010000020.1:0-11820 GCA_964655755.1 uncultured Pseudomonadales bacterium
CGGACACAGAAGCGCCAGTCTGGATATTCGACCGCTACTCCATCTAATCTTGAGATGGCTGCGTCGCTATATTTAGCTGCGAGCTCGTTCATCTTGCCTTCTTTGTCCTCAATTTGAGAGTTGATTTCTCCAGAAATAATGTACTTGTTCATGACTGGCTCTACAATTTTTGAGAGCTTGTCGGGGTTATCTGAGAGATAAGCGAGCATCTGCATCGCAGGGATCATGCCACAATCTGCGTACCAAAAATCACGGTAGTAAGTATGTCCACTAGACTCTCCTGCAAAAACAGCGTCAACCTCGCGCATTTTTTGTTTGATATAGGAATGGCCGACGACACAGATTACTGGTTCACCCCCGTTATGTTTGGTAGCTTCAATGAGCGCCCAGGTGTATCTAGGGTCGTAAATTACTTTTGATTTTGGGTACTTCTTCAGCATCTCTGCAATTAAAAGGGTGTTAGTGTAGTAGACGTCTATAAATTCGCCTTTGTCAGAGATAAAGAAAACTCTGTCGGCATCGGCGTCCCAAGTAATACCCAAGTCGGCGCCTTCGCTTTTTACTCGTTCGCATAACTCTACCCTATTTTCTGGAATAAAGGGATCGGGGCGGCCTTTGGGGAAGTTGCCGTTGGGTTCGTTATTGATCGCGATGACTTCGACTGGCAGCTTACCTGCCTCTACAATGTGTTGAAACACCTGGCCAGCGAGTCCGAAGTTGGGGTTTATAACGACTTTCATTGGTTTGATAGTTCGGCCTTCTACCCAACCCAGCATGTTGTTTGTAAAGTCATCGAGAATATTCGTTTGAGTTAATGTGCCTTTTTTGTCGCTAGCTGTGAGTGTGCCAGACTCGATAAGATCTCTGATCTGACCTATCCCCTCCTCGAGTGTCATGGCGACAGGACCTGCTTTGACCATTTTGAAGCCGTGCCATTCGGGAGGATTGTGGGAGGCAGTAACTTGGATCCCACCCGCTAGCTTGTAGTTACCAACACCAAAATAGTACATGTCAGTGGATATAGGACCAACATCTAAAACATCGACCCCGGCATCCAGTAGACCTTTGATTAAGCTGTTTTTTAGTTCGTGTGAGTGAATCCGTACATCTTCCCCTACCAAAACTTGGCCGTCAGGCTTTATGTAGGCTGCATAGGCTAGTCCAACTTGGTAGGCTAAGTCGTTGTCGATGTTGGTGGGGAAAATCCCGCGGATATCGTAGGCTTTGAAAATTGAGTGATCTACCTTCATTTTTGTTCCTCCGCTACTTAGGCTTTTATCCTAGAACTTGCAGTAAGGTAATGTCAAGTTGACTACCGAGGTCTAATTTGGTATTGCCAGTTTTGATTTTTTTGTCGAGCTCGTAGAGAGAGTCATAAAAGCGGATTAGAGCAGCCTCGTCCCAATGACTAGCTTGAGATTTTAGTTTGCCGATTTGCCAGGGAGGCAGCTTGAGCGAGGTGGCAGATTTTGCCTGAATAAGGCTAGCGACGTGACGGGTGAGCATGATAAAGACGAAACCAGGTTCATGGTTCATGGTTAATAGTTGATGGTAAAGCTTTAGTGCTTGCATAGAGTTGTCGGGAGTAAGGGAGTCTAGAAAATTGAAAAGCAGGGCTGGGGGCTTGCTCTCTTTGATCACCCATGACTTGGGGAGCTTGGCGGTGGTGGCTTTGGTCAGCGCCTTTTTTTCCCAGAGCAAAATATCGCGACTACCGGGATAGCTAATAAGCATTTGGAGACAGGCCTCTTTGTCTTTGGATCTAGTGCGACTTAGGAGGTTCTCGATCAAAATGGTTTCGTCCCCAAAAAGACTCTCGGTGCCGAGGGTGGACTCGAGATCTTTGGGCAGTAGTTTGTCACCGTTTAGCTCCCGCAGCTCACGATACTTCTGTTTTTGGGCGTAGAGATTGTTGCGGGAACCACCTTGATCGTCACCGTGAAAAAGATAAAAAGTCATAAGTACCTAGTTATTAAGTTTATAAAGTTAGTAGATCACCAATTTGAATATTATTGGCTGTACTCCAGCCAGCGGGAACCTCCAGGACAGCGTCGATTGGCTGGTTGGGGGAGTAGGTGGGGGGGTTGGGGTTGGTAGCAGGAGGGACCTCCCGAGTGATATCGACGACCACGTTGTCTTTGAGCCAGATCATATCGAGGGGGAGCCGCGTGTCCTTCATCCAAAAAACCGGGATGTGGTAATGAGGGAAAAGAAAAAGCATCCCGTCGATGCCCTGGAGTGAGTCACGGCCACTTAAGCCTTTTTCCCAGTGCGAGGGGGTCTGGGCTACTTCGACCACTAGTTCGTGGGGGCCTAAGGTAACTAAGGATTTGATGGGTAGCCCCAGGATTACCCGAAAAATATTTTCGAGTTTGTGAAGCGCCTTGACGCGCTTGTAAGCGTGGGCAAGATCGTCCGAGAGATGGGAGGTGTCCTTGGTTTGGGTCTGGGTTGAGGGAGCCGGAGGCTTGGGTTCACCCTTTTGTTTGGGGAGGTCAAAGAGTGCCTGAGCGCTGGGGGTATAAGTGCCGGATCCGTCAGTTAAAGAGAGGGTGGGAAAGGCCTCCCCGCCGCTCAGGATAAAGGGGGTCACGGCCGCGACCAGGGGATCTTTTTGCCAGATCTCCCAAGCTGTAGTCCAGTACTCTGTTAGCTTAGCTGCACTAAGCTTGGTTTGATCCCACCCAGTCTCGGTGATAAAAACAGGCTTGTCTGCGAGCTGATACTGGTTAAACAAGTAGCGGTAGGAGGTAATCCCCGGAAAAGTGTGCTGGCGGGGCGGCTGGGCAAAACCGGGGTTGGGGTAACTGTGAAAACTAAATCCATCAAAGTAGGACCAGACAGCGTTGTCGTGAGCGTACATGGCTGCGAGGTACCGTTTGACGGACATAGAGGTGGAGCTATCGGGGAGGGCGTCATCGAGGGCCGGGCCTAACAAAAAGAAGTGTTCGGAGCGTTCTTTGAAAATAATCCGGGCATTTTTGACGATGTCGGTATATTTTTTGGGGTCGACGACCCCACCCCACTCGCGACTCTGGTTAACCTCGTTAAACAGGATGATGTAGCGATTTTCGGTGGGCCAGTCGAGTTCGTTGAGAAAATTGGCAAAGTCCACGAGATCGGTGGCTTGGGCGCTGTCCCAGGTGCCACCCACTGGGATGGTCGTGATCCGAACCAGTGGGATTACTTTTTTGGCGGCGGCTTGGTGCATAAAGAGTTGCCATTTTTCGAGATCACGGTCGGAGGGCTGGATGGGGACGGTTACATAACCCCACTCCCCTCCCCCACTGTTGACCAAGTTGGCGGCATTTTCGAGCTCGCTCGGATGGAGGATGTGTACCCCCATTTTGTTGTTGGGGACGCTGCGAGGATCGTAAAGCGCAGCCACTGGTGCAAAATGACCAAACACCAATAACCAATAACCAATTAGGATCGTAAGGATAAATACTCTGATAATTTTCATGCTTTAGAAATCCCGAGGTGGGTGTAGGCGGCAGGGGTGACGACCCGCCCCGCTTTGGTGCGCGAAAGGAGGCCTTGTTGAATTAAGTAAGGCTCGTAGACGTCCTCGATGGTAGTTTGATCCTCGGACAAGGCGCTGCTGAGGGTGGAGATCCCGACGGGGCCACCCTGATAGTGGGTGATGATGAGGCGCAGGAGATCCCGGTCAGAGGCGTCGAGCCCGAGGTGGTCAATCTCGAGGAGGTCGGTGGTTTTGAGCACAATCTCGCGGTTGATCAGGTCAGCGGAGTCGATATGGGCCATGTCGCGGACGCGGCGGAGCAGGCGATTGGCGATCCGGGGGGTGCCCCGACTGCGGATTGCGAGCTCGTGGGTCGCCTCAGGGTCGAGCGTAACTCCTAGAATTTTGGCACTACGGGTGATGACCTGGCTCATATCTTGGGGGTTGTAATATTCGAGTTTGCCAATGATCCCAAACCGGGAACGTAAGGGGGCACTGAGTGAGCCGTAGCGGGTCGTGGCGCCAACGAGGGTAAAGGGCTTTAGCTCCAAACTAACACTGCGAGCGGCAGGGCCTTTACCCAAGATAATGTCGAGACGACCGTCCTCCATGGCGCTATATAGTGTTTCTTCGACGCTGCTGGGGAGCCGGTGAATCTCATCGATAAAGAGAACGTCGTGTGTCTCGAGGTTGGTGAGCAGGGAGGCGACGTCGCCGACCCGAGTGAGCGAAGGTCCAGCGGTTACGTGAATATTGCCACCTTGGACGTGGGCAATGATGTGGCTCAGGGTGGTTTTGCCGAGCCCAGGGGGACCATAGAGCAGGGTATGATCGACGCTGTGATGGCGACTCTGGGCCGCCCGCAGGGCAATATCTAAGGATTTTTTGAGACGAGGTTGGCCGACAAAGGCAGCGAGAGTTTTGGGTCTTAAGGATTCGTCAAAACTAGGTTCATCGGTCAGGAGGGTGGCGGTGAGCAAGCGATCGTTAGCGGACATGGGAACCTCCGAGACTGCGCATGAGAGCGGATAAAGCCTGTGATTCGGTTAGACCAGTAAGATCGGTATTTTTTAGGGCGGTATTGATCTCGGCTGAGGTAAAGCCGAGCGAGAGCAGGGCCTCGGTATAGGGTGAAGCGGCGGTAGACTCGAGCACCAGGGTTTTACCGAGTTCGAGGACGATTTTTTGGGCAGTTTTTTTGCCCAGGCCTTTGACCCGACTAAGAGTCGCCAAGTCACCGGCGGTAATTGCCGCGACCAGTTCGGAGGGCGTGAGGTAGTCCAGAATGCGACCCGCCATTTTGGGGCCGACGCCAGAAACATCGAGGAGGGAAATAACGAGGGCGCGGGCGGCGAGACTAGTGACGGCGAGGAGGCGGGGGATACTCTGGTTTTCGAGGTAGTGGTAGCAGTAGACGGTTACTTGGTCACCGACTTTTTTGCCTAGTAGCCAACCCCCGAGACAATCGTAGCCGAGGTTGCCGACCTGCACGAGGGCGCCGCCTGGGGTGTGAGCAAGAATGGTGCCTTGGAGATATGCAATCATAAGTTAGTTGATAGGTAATAGTTTATAGGTAATAGTTAATAGTTAATGGTTATTTTTTTGATTTTTTGTTACTAAAGTACAAATCGCAACGGCGAGTGCGTCGAGCTCGTCGTCACGCTTGCCGCTAACCGTTATTCCCAGTAGTAATCCTATCATACGCGTAACTTCGCTTTTGTTGGCGCTACCACTACCGGCGACGGCGAGCTTGAGGGTGTTGGGGGCAATTTCGAATACAGGAACGTGGTGGTTGGCGGCGAGGAGGCGGATAACCCCGCGGGCTTCGGCAACGGGGATCGCGGTGTTAACGTTTTTTTGAAAAAGGAGTGATTCGAGGCCAATAAGGTCGGGACGATATTTTTCAATAATAGCCCTCATTGCCTGGTGGATATGGGGGAGGTAGAGGTCGGGGGTGGTGTGGGGAGCGTTTTCGAGGCAGCCGCTCGCAACATAGACCTGTTTGGAGGCGTGGCCGCGGATTACCCCCCAGCCGAGCCGATGAGTACCTGGATCGATCCCCAAAATGACAGCCATAACTTAATACTACGCTGTGCCCGAATGAAAGGCAAATGCTTGGGCCCTTCGGCATGCTCAGGATAAACTTGCTCAGTACAGGTCTAGTTTTGACTGTGGCGAGGTTTGGCGCCTTTGCTGAGCGCCTTGAGTTCGAGGTAGGCGCGACGGAGGGAGCTCTCGGCCTCGGCAAACTCGAGTTCGCGCGTCTTGTCGGCCAGGGTAGCTTTGGCTTCGGCTTCGGCGGCTTTGATTTTGGCTTCGTCGAGGTCGCTCGCGCGCTCGGCACTATCGGCGAGGACGTTAAGGTTGCCTTCGTTGTCTACCTCGAGAAACCCCCCAAAAATAACGACTGTATCGGTGTTGCCATTTTGATCTTGGTAACGCAGGAGCCCCTCGGTCAGCCGCGTTAAGAGCGGGACGTGGTTGGGGAGGATCGTAATCTCACCATCGACAGTCTGGGCCGTGACACTCTTGACCGACACCGTTAATAAGCGTCGCTCTTGGGTCACAATGTCGAGCATTAAGTGATTCATGGTTTGTGGTTTATAGCTTCTGATGCTATATACCATGTACTATTTACTATTAACTATTTTGTCCCTTTGTCGTGAGCCTCTAGCACTTCGTCGATCGTGCCTTTCATATAGAAGTCTTGTTCGGAGACGTGATCGAGACTACCGGAGAGAATCATGTCAAAACCACGGATCGTCTCGCTCACTTTGACGTAGCGGCCGGGGATCCCGGTAAACTGTTCGCCCACGTAGAACGGCTGGGTGAGGAAGCGCTGGATCTTGCGAGCGCGCGAGACAACCAACTTATCTTCATCAGAAAGTTCGTCGATACCAAGGATGGCGATAATGTCCTGGAGATCTTTGTAGCGCTGCAAGACCTTTTGGACGGCACGGGCGACGCGGTAGTGGTCCTCGCCAACGATGTCGGGTGTCAACATTTTGCTATTGCTAACGAGGGGGTCGACCGCCGGGTAAAGGGCTTGTTCAACGAGCGCCCGGTCGAGCGCAATGGTACTATCGAGGTGGGCAAAGGTAGTGGCGGGAGCGGGATCGGTATAGTCGTCGGCGGGGACATAAACTGCCTGAAAACTGGTAATACTCCCCTTCTTGGTACTAGTAATCCGTTCCTGGAGGGCGGCCATTTCGGTCGCTAGGTTAGGCTGATAACCGACCGCACTAGGGATGCGACCAAGCAGAGCCGAGACTTCGCCTCCGGCCTGACTAAAGCGGAAAATGTTGTCGATAAAGAGCAAGACATCTTCGCCCTGGACGTCGCGGAAGTACTCGGCAAAAGTGAGGCCGGTTAGGGCAACGCGCAACCGACTACCAGGTGGTTCGTTCATTTGACCAAAGACCATGGTGGTATTTTTGATCACGCCACTATCCTTCATTTCGTGGTAGAGGTCGTTGCCTTCGCGGGTGCGCTCCCCGACGCCAGCAAAAACGGAGTGACCGGAATGTTCCTCGGCAATATTGCGGATGAGCTCCTGCATGATAACGGTTTTGCCGGTGCCAGCGCCACCAAAAGCCGCGACTTTGCCGCCGCGGGCAAAAGGCGCGATTAGGTCGACCACCTTAATCCCGGTTTCGAGGATGCTCGCCGTGTTGCTTTGCTCAGAAAAAGAGGGGGCGGCGCGGTGGATCGGGGCGGTCAGCTTGGCTTTGACGGGCCCCTGGTTGTCGATGGGTTCGCCGAGGACGTTAAAGATGCGGCCCAGGGTCTCGTTGCCGACCGGAATGGTGATCGGGGCGCCAGTTGGTTCGACAGTGAGGCCGCGTTTTAGGCCATCGGTGGAGCTCATGGCAATGGTGCGGACAACGCCGTCACCCAAAATCTGCTCGACCTCGAGGGTAACGACACTCCCGTCGGCTTTTTTGACCTTGAGGGCGTCGTAGAGGTTGGGGAGCTCATGCTCAAATTTGACGTCGATAACGACCGAGACAATTTGGGTAATAATGCCAGCGTTGTTAGTTTTTTTCATAGTTACTCCAATAATATTTATTATTCTAAGGCCATCCGAGCCGTGGTGACGTCCAAGAGCTCACTGGTGACGGCACTCTGACGAGCTTGGTTATAATCGAGGGTCAAGTTGCCAATGAGTTCTTTGGCGTTGTCTGAGGCACTTTTCATGGCGACCATGCGGGCGCTGTGCTCGGTGGCGCGCGCTTCGAGGATAGTCTGGTAGACGGACATCTCGACCTCATAAGGGAGGAGCGTGTTGAGGAGCTCGGTGGCACTAGGCTCAATGGTGTAGTTGCTCGGGGCGAGGCTGTCGGCGGGAGTAAACGGGAGGATCTGGGTAAAAGTAATGTCGTTTTGGAGGGTGCTGATAAAGCGGGGGTAAGCGAGGTAAACCGAACCGACCTTGCCCTGAGTAAATTGCTCGATGACAAAGGCACTGATCCCGCGAGTTTCGGCAAAAGTGACGGTTTCGCCCAGGTTGTTAAACTTGGCCAGGAGTTCGGTATTGCCAGTGGGAGTGAGATATTTGGCTTTTTTGCCAACGGTAGCCAGGGAGATTACAGCGTCGCGGTGAGTGGCAGAGAACTCGAGGAGAGCCCGGTAGAGATTGACGTTGAGAGCGCCACAGAGACCTTTGTTAGTTGAGATCAAGATGACCAAGATATTGGGATTGGTCGAGGTTTGAGCTAAGGGATGAGTACTGCCCTTGAGGCCGCCGCCGACTTTGTCCATCATTTCTTTGAGTTTGAGGGTAAAGGGCCGGGTGGCGAGGGCTGCATCCTGCGCTTTTTTCATTTTGCTGGCCGAGACCATCTCCATGGCCTTGGTTATCTGGGCAATGTTCTTGGCGGACTTGATGCGACGTCTAATCCCAATAAGACTAGCCATTGTTACTCACTTTCGCTCATAAGAAGATGAGCACTGGCCTGGTTTACATTGGTGGCAACTTTTTTTAGCTCGGCGAGGAGGGCGTCGGTGAGGGCTCCTTCTTTTTTGAGGGCGGCAACGGTCTTGAGGCCGTGTTGATCGGAGTTGAGATAACTGAGGAGATTGTTTTTCCATTCGAGGATATTTTTGAGCTCAACGGCGTCGGCGAAACCTTCGGTCACGGCCCAGATCAAGATGACTTGTTGTTCGACGGGGAGGGGTTCGTCCCAACCCTGCTTGAGGATCTCAGATACCCGAGCCCCCTTGTCTAGCGAAGCTTTGGTTTTGGCATCCAGATCAGAGGCAAACTGGGAAAACGCGGCGAGGGCGCGGTACTGGGCGAGGTCGAGGCGGAGGCGGCCGGCGACTTTTTTCATGGCTTTGATCTGAGCGTCACCACCGACACGGGAGACAGACAACCCGACGTTAACGGCAGGCTTAAAGCCAGAGTTAAACATGTCGGTTTCGAGATAAATCTGACCATCGGTAATACTAATGACGTTGGTGGGGATGTAGGCAGAGACGTCGCCAGCCTGTGTCTCGATAATCGGGAGCGCAGTCAAACTACCACCCCCATATTCTTGGTTTAGACGACAGGCGCGCTCGAGGAGCCGGGAGTGGAGGTAGAAAACGTCTCCGGGATAGGCCTCCCGACCGGAGGGACGGCGCAAAAGGAGGGAGATTTCGCGGTAAGCCCAAGCGTGCTTGCTGAGATCGTCGTAAACGATGAGGGCGTCCTGGCCGTTTTTGGCGTAATATTCGCCGAGAGCCGCCCCAGCGTAGGGAGCCAGGTATTGGAGCGAGGCCGGATCACTGGCGGTGGCGGCAACGATGGTGGTGTACTGCATGGCCCCGTATTTTTCGAGAGTATTGGCGAGTTGGGCGACAAAACTGCGTTTTTGACCAATCGTGACATAGATACATTTAACGTTTTCTTTTGCCTGGTTGATAATGGTGGTGATGGCAATGCTACTTTTGCCGACGCCCCGGTCACCGATGATGAGCTCCCGCTGTCCCCGACCGACGGGGATCATGGAGTCGATGGCGATAATCCCGGTTTGGAGGGGCTGGCTAACATGTTGGCGGGTGATAACCCCGGGGGCAATATTTTCGATGGGATAGATTGCGGCCCCCTTTGGGTTGCCTTGACCATCGAGCGCTTGGCCGAGTGGGTCAACGACCCGACCCAAAAACTCCGGGCCGACAGGGATAGAGAGGATTTTGCCGGTAGCGGTCGCGGTCATGCCCTCTTTGAGGTGTGCGTATTCGCCGAGGAGGATCACACCGACACTCCCCTCGTGCAGGGAGAGCGCCAGCCCAAAAGTGTCACCCGGAAACTCGATGAGTTCGCTCATCATGGCTTCGCTGAGCCCAGTAAGGTGAGCGACCCCATCGCCGATCTTGGTGATGGTACCAATGCTGACGGGTTTGACGACCTCGCTCCAAGAATTGATTTTTGCGAGTAGGTTAGAGTCGGCCATAAGTGCGAATCCTTGAGTTATGTAATTGCGTTGGTTATTTTGTCGAGCCGGGAGCTAAGCGAGAGGTCAAGCAAGGAACTACCGTAGAGGATCCGCACACCGGCGAGGAGCGCGGGGTCAACAGCTAGTTTGGGGGTGCCGGTGGCAAGGAGCTGCTGTTTGGCAACCTCCTGAGCGGCCTTGAGGTTGGCGGCACTTAGTTTGGCGGCGCTGGTAATAGTGTAGATCATGCGGCGGTTTTTATTAATTTGGTAGTAATAGTGTCGACCTCTTTGGCACTGAGAGCGCCTTCGAGGGCTTTTTTGGCCATGGCCCCAGCGAGCTTGGCGGCTTCTTTGTGGAGCTTGGCCTGCTCGTTCTCCAGCTCTTTTTGAGCGGCTTTGGTCATGCTGGCCACCTCTTCTTTGGCTTTGGCATGAGCTTTTTTGAGAATGTCGTCGGCTTTTTTGCGCGCATCGGCTTCGGCGGCGGCAATGATGGCAGTGGCTTCTTTGCGAGCCTTGGCAATCTCAGCTTTTTTGGTTTTTTCGATTTCTTCGCCGGCTTTGAGATTTTTTTCGGCCTGACTCATCCCCTCGTTAATCTTTTTGGCGCGGTCGTCCAACATTTTCATGACCGGCTTGTAAAGCACGCGGTTGAGGAGGTAGAGGACAACCCCAAAGTTGAAGATTTGAAAGAGGATTTGGTAGAGGTTTATTTCCATATGGTTTGCTCCTTAGACAAATTTGAGAATAAGGGCAATAACGAGAGCGTAAATACCCAGGGCTTCGGCAAATGCGAAACCAAGGATCATGTTGGTCTGGATTTTGCTGGCAGCGTCGGGGTTGCGACCAATGGCCTGCATCGCCCCGAGACCGACTAACCCAATACCAATACCAGGACCGAGCGCCCCGAGTCCCATGGTGAGACCGACGGCGAGTCCATTGAGATCCATAGCTGGGGCGGCGGCGGCGACGGTGGTGGCTACCTGCTCAGCGGCTTGTACAGCGGTTGCAACTTCGGACATATTGACTCCTTTTATATTTGGCTCATGGCAGATAGCTCATGGCACATAGTTATTAACAATATTAACTAATGATTCTCGTCTCCGTGGCCTAGAGTGGCCATGTTCATAAAGACGGTGGCAAGCATGAGGAAGACTAGGCCCTGGATGAGGCCGACAAAAATCTCGAGGGCGTAGAAAGGAATGGGGGCACCCAAGGGGACGAGGAAGGCCATGACGGCGATCAGGACTTCGCCGGCAAAAATGTTACCAAAAAGACGGAAGGCAAAAGACAAGACCTTGGAGAGGTCAGAAATCAGCTCTAGGATCCCGACAAAAGCGTTGATGGGGTTGCTGAAGTTAAAGAATTTTTTGAGGTAGCCAAAACCGAGGAACTTAAAACCGTAGTACTGCACCATAAACATGGCAATGAGTGCCAGGGCGATGGTGGTGTTGAGGTCGGCAGTGGGGGCACGCAGGATAGGGATAAAGGCTTCTTTGCCGTGGAGTAAGCCGGTAAAGCCGACACTCCCGGCGCCGGGGAGGAGCCCGGACCAGTTAGAGGGAACGATAAAAATGAAGAAGGTCATGACGAGGGGAAAAAATAAACGGGCCTTGGTGGTGCCCGCTATGGATTCGACGATGCCGTAGAGTCCCTCGATGAGGACCTCGAAAAACATTTGGAGGCGGGATAGTTTGCCGCTTTTTTTGAGGTTGCGTGTCCCGAGATATATACCGAGGAGGAGGAGCGCGGTGATGACAGTAGAAGTGGCGAGAGAGTTGGTGATGGGTACACCAAAAAAGTTAGAGACTGGTTCCGCATTGATCGAGATATGTAATGTCGATGCCATACGGGATATTATGATAACAGCTACATAGATGTTACGCAAGGCCTCAGGTGAGTTCTGCGATCTGATTGATTAGGTTAATCGTTGTGA
>CAZZNJ010000021.1:0-11478 GCA_964655755.1 uncultured Pseudomonadales bacterium
GAGATTGTTGGGGGCAAAGGAGCCAATCTCGGCGAAATGACCAAGGCAGGTTTTCCGGTTCCAGGTGGGTTTGTCGTCACTAGTAGTGCCTACAAATACATGATAAAAGAAAACCAGCTTGAGGACAAAATCAAGGCTGTCCTACAGGGTCTCGATGTCGAAGATCCTGCCGCCCTCAACCGCGCCAGTCACAACGTCCAAAAGCTAATCGAGGGCTCGCCTTTTCCCCAAGCGATCGAAGAAGTAGTCTTCAAAGCTTACGACAAGCTAGGCCGTGACCCCTTGGTCGCCGTGCGCAGTAGCGCCACTGCCGAGGATCTGCCGCAAGCCAGTTTTGCCGGTCAACAGGAGACCTACCTCAACGTGCGCGGCGACGCTTCCCTACTGGTACACATTCGCAAAGCCTGGGCCAGCCTTTTTGAGCCCCGCGCCATCTACTATCGCGTCCAACAGGGTTTTGATCACTTCAAAGTCGCCCTTGCCGTCCCTGTCCAAAAAATGGCGCAGTCCGACGTCTCCGGCATCATGTTTACCATCAACCCCGTGACCAACGACAAAAGCAAAATCATTGTCGAAGCCATCTGGGGTCTTGGCGAAAAAATCGTCCAGGGAGCCATCACTCCCGATCACTACGAAGTCGACAAAAACACTTTCGAGATCGTCAGCACCAAAACCGTGCCCCAGGACATCGAAATGGTTCGGAGTGGTGACGGCAACATCGATCGCAAAGTCCCCAAAAGTCGCCAAACCAAGCGCAAGCTAACCGACAAACAAATCGTCGAAATCGCCAAACTGGGCAAAAAACTCCAGCAACACTACTTCTTTCCCCAAGACATCGAGTGGGCCATGGAAAACGGCAAAATGTACATTGTCCAAACGCGGCCTATCACCACGATCCGTGCGACGACCGAAAAACACGAAAGTAGCGTCAAAGCCGTCAAAGCCATTTCTGGCAAGCTGATCCTCCAGGGTGAGCCGGCTAGCCCCGGGGTTGCCACCGGCATCGTCAACATCCTCAAAAGTGCCAAAGAAATCGGCAAAATTAAGCGGGGTGACATCCTGGTTACTGACATGACCACCCCAGATTTTGTCCCTGCCATGAAAAAAGCCGTCGCCATCGTCACCAACAAGGGCGGCCAGACCAGCCACGCCGCCATCGTCAGCCGCGAACTGGGCGTGCCCTGCGTTGTCGGTACCAAAACTGCCACTACCACCCTCAAACAAGGTCGCGTTATTACCGTCGATGGAGCCGCCGGCAGCATCTACGAGAGCAATCTCAAGCCCAGCTCCGTCGTTACCAACA
This sequence comes from uncultured Pseudomonadales bacterium, assembly GCA_964655755.1. Classification (GTDB taxonomy): domain Bacteria; phylum Patescibacteriota; class Microgenomatia; order UBA1400; family UBA12108; genus GWF. The sequence continues at coordinate 1,304 of CAZZNJ010000021.1, forward strand.
TCCAAGAGCCGGCTTATCACATGCCAGAGAGTACCCACAAAACCGCCACCAAAGTCTACGTCAACCTTGGCGAACCCGAGCTAGCCGAGGACATCGCCAAACGTAATGTCGACGGGGTCGGGCTCCTGCGCGCCGAGTTCATGATGGCCGGCATCGGCATCCATCCCAAAAAACTTATTCACGAAAAGAAAAGTCAGCTCTTTATCGACAAACTAGCCGACGGCATGGCCAAAATTGCGCAGGCTTTTGGTGACCGACCCGTGATCTATCGCGCCTCCGACTTTAAGACGAATGAGTATAGTCACCTCAAAGGGGGCGAAGCTTACGAGCCAGAGGAGCCCAACCCCATGCTCGGTTACCGCGGCGCTTTTCGCTATATCCATGATCCCGACGTCTTTGAGCTTGAGCTCGAGGCAATCAAAAAGGTTCGCAACGAGCTGGGCCTCAAAAACCTCCACCTTATGATCCCGTTTGTCAGGAACGTCAAAGAGATGCAAGCTGTCAAAAAACTGGTGGTCGCCGCCGGCCTCTCTAGGAGTGCCAGCTTTAAGCTCTGGATGATGGTCGAGATCCCGGTCAACGTGATCTTGCTTGATAGTTTTATCGATGTCGGGATCGACGGCCTTAGTGTCGGCACCAACGACCTCACCATGCTCATGCTCGGCACCGACCGTGACAACGAAACCGTGGCCGCCGATTACGACGAACGTAACCCCGCCATCCTCTGGGCTCTGGAGCACATCATCAAAACAGCCCACAAACGCGGCGTCACCGTGAGCGTCTGCGGCCAGGCCCCCAGTTCCCATCCCGATTTTGCCGAGTTTTTGTGCAAAAACGGGGTCACTAGTGTCAGTGTTACCCCCGACGTGATCGACAAAACCCGCGACGTCCTTTATGAAACCGAAAAAAGGCTTATCAGTAAAAGATAAGACTTGTCTCTTTTACCTTTAACCTTTAACTTAGAGCTATGGCAAAAATCACTCGCATCGTCGCCCGCGAAATCCTAGACTCCCGCGCCATCCCGACCATCGAGGTTTCGCTCCTGACCGACACCGGTGCCTATAGCACGGCCTCGGTCCCCTCGGGCGTCAGCGTCTCCAAAAACGAAGATGTCGAGCTCAGGGACGGTGACCTGGACCGTTATCACGGCAAAGGGGTCCTCAAAGCCATCAACCACATCCACCAAACCTTAGGCCCCGCCCTCCTCGGTCAGGACCCCACCGATCAGGAAAAACTCGACAAAATCATGCTGGAGCTCGATGGGACTCCCAATCAGAGCAAACTCGGCGCCAACAGCATCCTGGCCCTTAGTCTCGCAGCCCTCAAAGCCGCCGCCGCCAGCTACCAGCTACCCCTTTTTCTCTATCTGCAAAAGCGGTATCGCCCCGGCGGCCTCCTGCGCACCCCCACGCCCATCTTCAATTTGATCAACGGCGGCGCCCACGGTGCCGGCAACCTCGATTTTCAAGAATTTCATGTCATCCCCAGTAGTCGCTTACCCTACCCAGATGCGCTCCGGGCTGGCGCCGAGATCTGGATGAGTCTCAAGGATGAGCTAATCCATCGCAACGCCATCCACAGTGTCGGGGACGAAGGCGGGTTTGCTCCTGACCTCTTTACCAACGCCGACGCCCTCGAACTCTTGAGCCTAGTCATCAAAACCTCCCCTTATCGGCTGGGCACCGACGTCCACCTCGGTCTCGACGTGGCCGCAAGTGGCTTTCACAAGGCCGGAGCCTATCACATCAAAGACTCCCCCAAACCGCTCGACCGAGCCGGCATGATCCAGCTCTACCAAACGCTTGTCAAAGACTATGGTCTTTTGGGCCTCGAAGATCCGTTGGATCACGAAGACTGGGCAGGCTGGACCGAGCTCACTCATGTCATCCCCGAAAGTACCATGATCATTGGAGATGACTTGATCACCACTAACGCGGCCCGTCTCAAGCAAGCCATCGACCAAAAAGCCTGTACCGCCGTGATCGTCAAACCTAACCAGATTGGCACCATTACCGAGACCATTGCCCTCCTCAAGGTCGCTCAAGAGCACAACATCACTACCATCAGCTCCCACCGCTCGGGCGAAACCAACGATACCTTTATCGCCGATTTTGCCGTGGGCCTCGGCACTACCTACGCCAAATTTGGCGCCCCCGACCGAGGGGAGCGGGTCGCCAAATATAATCGGCTGCTCGAGATCGACTCATACTTAGCTAAAAGTACCTAGTGCTTAGTTATTAAACATGACATCAATAACAAGGTTTGAGAATATATTGACCTGGCAAAAAGCGAAATCTCTTACCCTAAAGATTTACACAACATTAAAAAACAACAAAGACTACGGGTATCGTGATCAAATTCAAAGAGCATCTGTCTCTATCATGAACAACATTGCAGAGGGATATGAAAGAAAAGGCAATAAACAACTTATACAGTATTTATACATAGCAAAAGGTTCGTGTGCAGAAGTTAGGTCATTACTCATACTTGGCCAAGAGCTAGGGTATATTCCAAAACAAATGTACGATTGTTGTTTAGAAGAAAGCATAGAAATATCGAAAATGTTATCTGGATTTATTAAAAAACTAGATGTTTAACTTTATGAACTTTATACTAGGTACTTATGACTAAGAATAGAGCCTTACTCATAATCTTGGATGGTTGGGGCAATGGCCCGGATTACCCCGGTAACGCCCGCAAACTAGCCAAGACCCCCACGCTCGACATGCTCGAAACCGTTTTTCCCCACACCGAGCTCCTCGCGGCCGGGGAGGCAGTCGGCTTGCCAAAAGGGGAGGATGGCAACACCGAAACCGGCCATCTCAACCTGGGGGCTGGTCGGGTTGTTTACCAGGACTTGCCTCGCATTAACATGGCCATTGCCTCGGGGACTTTTTTTACAAACAAAACTTTTCTCGAAGCCCTCGCCCACGCCAAAAAACATCAAAGCGCCGTCCACTTGCTCGGTCTCATCGGGCAGGGTGGTGTGCACTCGGACAACGCCCATCTCTACGCGCTCCTTCGGCTCTGCAAAACGCACAACCTCACAAATGTCCATATCCATGCAATTACCGACGGTCGCGACAGCCCCCCCACGAGCTCACCCCAGTATCTCAGCGAGGTTCTCTCCCAGGTGCAGGCCATCGGCGTCGGCAAGTTAGCAACTATCATGGGTCGGTACTACGCGATGGACCGCGATCATCGCTGGGAACGCATCCAGGTCGCCTACGACGCCCTGGTTTCTGGCATTGGCGAACAGACTAGCGATCCGCTCAGCGCTGTCCACGCCCGTCACGCCGCCCAGGAGACCGACGAGTTCCTCAAGCCGCTAATTATTGAAGGTTCAAAGCGTCCCACCGACAACGACGTCCTCATCTTTTTTAACTATCGGATCGACCGCCCCCGCGAGCTCACCCGAGCCTTAGCCCTCCCCGGGGACGACTATGCCCAAAAACAAGAAGCCTTTGACCCGTATGCGATCAAATACAACAAGTCCCACCTGGCTCCCACTCCCACTCCTTTAATCGCTGGTTTCCCACGCCAAAAAATCCTCAACAACCTCTTTATGGTTACAATGACTGAGTACGAAAAAGACAACGGGGCCAAACCTGCCTTCCCCCCCGAGTTTGTGGAGATGCCCCTTTCCCGCGTCCTCGCCCTCTCCGGACGGCGCCAACTCAAATTAGCAGAAAGCGAAAAAGAGCGTTTTGTGACCTATTACTTTAACGGCCAAAGAGAGCTGGCCTTTCCCGGCGAGGATGTCGATATTACACCTAGTCCCAAAGTCCCGACCTACGACCTCCAACCCGAAATGTCCGGGGCCGCCCAGACCGCCAAACTCCTCCAAGCCCTCCAAAGCAATCTCTACGACTTGATTGTGATCAACTACGCCAACGCCGACATGGTCGCCCACACCGGAGATCTCCCTGCTTCCATCCGGGCGTGCGAATTTTTGGATGGCTGGATGCGCCAAATCTACGATCATGTTATGCGCGAGGAGGGTTGGACCGTCTTTATCACTGCCGATCATGGTAACGTCGAGGAGTTAATCAACCTAAAAACAGGGCAAAAAGACACCGAGCACTCCGACTTCCCCGTCCCTCTCCTAATATATGGCAAAGCTTACCAAAATAACCGCACCCAGCTTGCACGCGGCGCCCTGTGTGATGTGGCCCCCACGATCCTCAAAGCCTTAGGTCTCACCCAACCCAGTAGCATGACTGGCCGCTCCCTCCTCTAATCCCATCTCCTGTTGGGATTCCTTACTCATTTCCAATCACTAACACCAGCTCTCCCTTGACCCCATTTTTATATTTCGCAATCAGTTCTTTGACTTTTCCCTCAACTCGCTCTTCATGGCGTTTGGTCAACTCTCTACACAGGACACACGACACATTTCCCATTACTTTCAGGATTAACTCTAGGTCCTTAAGTAGCCGATGCGGCGAAACATAAAGCACAACCCGCCCTGTTTTGAGCGTCTCCATCATTGCCCGACTTGCTTCGAGGATGCGCTGCGCCTTGCCACTAGTTTTTGGCAAAAATCCTGCATAGATCGTCACTTCTCCGCCAATGCCTGAGTAGGGCAGGGCAGTGGTCAAGGCGCTGACTCCGGGGATTACACAAACGCTTAGGCCGCGGTCATGACACTCTCTGATCGCCCGGTAGCCCGGGTCCGAGATCCCCGGCATCCCAGCGTCCGACACTAACCCCACCACCGCTCCCTCCTCGACTCTCCGCGCCACTTCCTCCGCCATTTGCTGTTCGTTAAACTCGTTGTAGGGGATATAGCGAGGCCTATTAGTAATCCGCCCTGTCTCGATCAGGTGGTTGATCAAGTGTGCCGTGACGCGACTGTCTTCACAGTACAAGATCTCGACCTGCTGCAAGGTCTCAATGGCCCGCAGGGTAATGTCGCCCAGGTTCCCGATCGGCGTGCCGATCACATACAGTATTCCACTCATTTCCCCATTATACCTCGCCCCTTGTCCCTTCTTCCTTGCACCTTATCCCTTACACCCTGTACAATAACCCTCATGTTCAACTCACTGCTCACTCCGTTTATCGACTACCTCAACTCCCTTAGTCAAACAGTCCCGCTCCCCATTTTTACCACGGTCGGGGCCGCCCTCGAAGAGATTATTGCCCCGATCCCTTCGCCGCTCGTCATGACTTTAGCCGGTTCACTCTCCGCTTCGGCTGGCCAACCCTTAACGTACCTGCTGTATCTCGCCCTTATCGGGAGTCTCGCCAAGACAGCCGCCAGCTACCTCGTCTACTTTGTCTCCGACAAAGCCGAAGATCTGGTCCTTACCAAGTTTGGCAAATATGTTGGCGTCACCCACAAAGAAGTCGAAAAATTTGGTTCTCAGCTCTCGGGCGGCTACCGCGATGACCTGGTGATGTTGGCTCTCCGGGCGATCCCCATTATCCCCACCGCCCCGGTCAGTATTATTGCGGGTTTGCTCAAAATTAATGTGCGCACTTTCCTCTGGACTACCACCCTCGGTTACGCCATCCGCAATTACTTTTACTTATATCTCGGGGCAACCAGCATCGATGCCCTGGAGTCGCTCAACGAAGGCCTAGACTCTTTCGAAAAAATTGGCTACCTCATCATTTTTGTTCTCTTAATCCTGCTCACGCTCTACTTTTACAAAAAACGCCAAGAAGACAACATCGTTCACAAACTCCTCAAGTTTTTGCGCCTCAAATAAGGCTTATTGCCCAAAGCGACGTACCAACCCTACTACCTTGCCCTGGACTGTGACATTTTGGGCATAAATTGGCTTCATGGTCGAGTTGGCTGGCTCCAGCCTGATCCGGGTTGCCTCTTTAAAGAATTTTTTGAGCGTTGCCAGCCCGTTATCTAGGAGGGCTACCACGATCTCCCCATCCCGGGCCACGTTTTGTTCTTCAATCACCACAAAATCGCCATCCAAAATGCCTTCGTCAATCATCGAGTCGCCTCTAACCTGCAACACAAAGGAGCGTTTTTTGCCCGTCAGCATGGCCGAAGCCACCTTGATTGTGGCGTTAGGATCCGTCAGGGGTTGGATCGGGGAGCCAGCCGCAATGTAGCCTAGGATTGGTAGCTCTACCCCGTCGATGGCGTGACCCATGTTTTTGTCCAACAGTTCTAGCCCTCTAACTGCTCCCTCAAACCGTCTGATCACCCCTTTCTTTACCAAGCTCTGGAGATGTTCGTGCACGGTCGCTAGGGAGGAAACGCCCAGAGCATCTGCGATCTCCTGTAGGGTAGGGGAGGTCCCAAATTTTTGAATATACTGACCAATAAAATCAACAATTTGCTTTTGTCGCTTGTATAAAGTGATAGGCATAAGTTCTCCTTAATTTTAACAACTCGGTACTAAGTACTTATAACTTAACATTACCCAAACATTCCCCGCATGTCAAGCCCGATATGTTATCCTAGTTTACATGACTCTCCGACGCTATTGCCTCGCTCTCCTCGCCACGCTCTTCTTTCCCTTACCTGTTCTGGCGACAACCGAGTTTAGTACCAATGTTACCAACACTTATCACTTTGATCCGCAGGGTGGGGCCCAGATTACCCATCACATCGATCTGACCAACAACCTCTCCCACATTTACCCAACGACCTACAATCTCGGTATCAGTAGTGGCAATATCAACAATATCGCCGTCACGGTTCAAAACATGGCCGCGACCCCCGTGATCGATCAACAGCCTAGTACCACCACCATCCACATCCCGATCGACAATCCCAAGATCGGCAAAGACCAAACGACCTCCCTCACTATCTCTTACGAGACTTCTAGTTTTGCCGAAAAAATCGGCAATACCTACACCCTCACGCTCCCCAAAACCAATCGGGGCAACGAAGCCAAGAGCTTTGTCCGCCAGGTCATTTTGCCGGCTTCGTTTCCCGAGCTTAGCTACAGCAGCCTCCCCCCCCAAACATCCTCAACCAGTGGCGAGTTGCGGGAATACCGTTTTGTCGGCAGTGGCGACCAAAACCTCACCCTTCACTTTGGGACTTCTGCCAGCTACGACCTGTCGCTCCAGTACTTACTCAAAAACACTACCGGTACCAGAGCCACCAGTGAGCTAGCACTCCCCCCCGACACCGCCTACCAACAAGTTATCCTAAATGAACTACGTCCGGAACCCCTCGAAATCGTCGTCGATAATGACGGCAACTGGCTAGCTCGCTACGACGTAGACCCCTTAACTACCTTAGCCGTCACGGCCAAGCTCACTGTCACCGTCGCTCCCAATCCCATCTATTTTGACCCAAGCAGTAGCACTCCCCTCGATAATGCGGACTACTGGGAACAAAGCAGTGCGATCAAAAGACTGGCCACTACCCTCAAAACCCCCGAAAATCTCTACAACTACCTCCTGGAGACCTTAACCTACGACTATACCCAAATCACTCGCCAACAGCGGCTCGGCGCCGACGCTGCCCTCAACGCCCCCCAATCTGCCATCTGTACTGAGTTTACTGACCTCTTCGTCGCCACCAGCCGTGCCATGGGGATCCCCAGCCGCGCCATCATTGGTTATGCCGTCACCAGCAACCGCAACTTGAGGCCTCAGGGTGCCGAAGTTGATATTTTGCATGCCTATCCCGAGTATCTCGAGCCAGCTTCCAAGACTTGGCGCAGTGTCGACCCGACCTGGGGCCACACCACAGGTGGCAGCGAGTATTTTGACTTGCTAGATTTTGGCCACATAGCCTTCGTGCGCTGGGGTAATAGTAGTAGTTATCCGCTCCCCGCAGGTAGTTATCGCCAAGACCGGATGGGCAAACAGCTCGAACTCACCGTCCGCGAGACCCCTCCCGTCGCCCCCCCAGTGAGTTATCGCCTCGACACCCAGGGTGGCCGCAACTACCTCGTCAACACCGGCCAAGCCGCCCTGATCAACCATCAACTCACACTCTCTGACCACGAGGTTACCGTGCCTTATCTCCCCCCTTACGGGCGCTACCTACTCCCATCCCCCTCCCAAACGCGCCCGTCGCAGCTTTTACTCATTGCAACACCACTGGCGTTAACCGCCCTAACAATCGCCTTCCTTTTTTGGCGCAAACGTCGTCAAAAAGTGATAAGATAATCACCATATGCGCACACTCCTGGTCAAAATCCTCGCCACCATGCTCTCCTTTTATGCCACCGCTAGTCTTATTCCTGGTTTCCGCCTCGACCCAACCTGGCAGTCTTACTTAATTGCCGCCGTCATCTTCTTGCTTTTCAACCTGCTCGTGACCCCCATTATCAAGCTCCTGCTCCTGCCCATCAACCTCCTCACGCTCGGCCTCTTTCGTTGGCTCACTCAGGTAATTGTCATTTATCTCTTTGACGTTCTCTATACTGGGATCACCCTAAGCGCCTACTACTTTAACGGTTTTAGCAGTTCGGTCCTCGCCCTCCCCGCCGGCACTGTCAGTATATTCTGGGTTTACTGTCTCTCTGCCCTCGTTATGAGCGTCACCTACAACCTCGCCACTAGCTTGCTCATGGGAGATTCGTCATGAACAACGCGCTCTATCTCCTCCAGAGCTTTCTCGCCCTCTTTTTGATCGGGCTCATCGTCATCCAAGCCAAAGGTACTGGCCTGGGACGGAGTTTTGCCAGCAGCAACTACCACGCCAAACGTGGCATGGAACGAACCGTCTTTGGTCTCACCCTAGCTATCGGCCTGCTATTTTTGCTGCTCTCTGTCATAATTGCGTTCTAAATCATGCTAAAACAAATCCGGCGCTACTACTGGCTAACCCAGGTTTTTCTCAAAAAACACGCCCGCGTGATTCTCAACTCTACCCTAATTATCCTCGCTGGCCTGACCACGGTTATTCTCTTTGCCCGCTACCTCCCCACCCCCAAAGACCAAATCAAGATCGGCCGTGTTGGCAAATACACCTTAGCCACTATGCCGCTAGATATTGAGTCGCAGTTTGGAGAAGGGTTAGTCACAGTCAACGCTGCTGGGCAGGTCGAGCCCGCCTTAGCCAAGTCCTGGGAAGTCCGGGACGACGGCAAGCTCTATCTCTTTAACCTCGATCCCACCAAAAACTGGCATGATGGCAGCAATCTCAAAAGTGAGGACATAAACTACAACTTTGCCGATGTCACGGTCGAGCGGGGGGAGGGGACCATCACCTATCACCTCAAAGAGCCCTACGCTCCTTTCTTGCACGCCATGACCAAACCGGTTCTCAAAAATAATACGCTTGGCACCAAGCCGACCCGGCTCGTCGATTACCAATTGGTCTCTGGTAGCACCCTCCAATCGCTCACTCTCGAAACCGAGACTGGGCGCCTCATTTACAAGTTTTATCCGACCGAAAATAGTGCAATCACTGCCTACAAGCTCGGCGAAGTTACTCTACTAGACTCCCTCAGCACCATCCCGCCCGACCTGGCCGCCGATACCAGTAGTACGCTCATCGCCCAAGATGGCGACAAAATTGCTGCCCTCTTTATCAACAACTCCGACACCCTCCTCAGTAGCAAAACAACCCGGCAAGGGTTGGCCTATGCCATCCCCGACAAAAGTTTTGGCAAGATCCGCGCGCTCTCGCCCATTGCCCGCAGCTCCTGGGCCTACAACGACCTTGTCAAAGACTATGCTTTTGACGAGGCTCGCGCCAAATCTCTTTTTACACAGGATATCCAAAACCCCAGCGAAATCAAAATCGAGCTCAAAACCATGCTCCCATATCTCGATATTGCCGAAAGTATCGCCACTAGCTGGAGAGAAATCCTGGGGATCACCGTCGAAGTCAAGGTTGTTAGTACTCTAACAAGCGACTATCAAATAATTTTGGCCGACTTTACCCCGCCCGTGGACCCTGACCAGTACACGCTCTGGCACAGCACCCAGCCCACCAACTTTACCAAGTATAGTAATCTCAAAGTCGACAAACTCCTCGAGGACGGTCGGCGGACACTTGACCAGCAACTGCGGGAGGAGATCTACTCCGATTTTCAGCGGTTTTTACTCGAAGATTCCCCTGCGATATTCCTCTTTGAAACCGAAAAATTTGCCGTTAGCCGCAAAAAACCTCTATAACTTGGAGCGGGTGACCGGGCTCGAACCGGCGATCTCTTCCTTGGCAAGGAAGCATTCTACCACTGAACTACACCCGCATTTTAATGTTCTTTTGTATTATAACTTATGTTATT
>CAZZNJ010000022.1:0-9761 GCA_964655755.1 uncultured Pseudomonadales bacterium
CGGGGAAAAAGGCTGACATCCAAAAGGGAGAAAACCTAGTGGTAGTGGCGAGGTAGCTACAGCTTGAAGTAGCTGGCGAGCTGGTCAGCAGACCAACGCCCGGTATATCTAGGATAGGTCGATAGCTCGTTAAAAGAAATTTTGCCAACAAAGAGGCGGAGCTTGTCCTCTGAGGATAATTTTTCGACTTTGATTTCGTTGGCATAGTACATGGCAGGTTTGACAATATCACCTGGCAGACTAGTGTCGATAAAGCCAAACTTGTGACGGACTGCTCTTTTCCAAGCTAACTCACTACTGGCACCAAAATCGCGAAAACACTCATAAATATCTCTAAGCGTCCCCCCATTTAGTCCGAGGTTGGTGGCAACGTATTCCATGGCGTGCTGAGCCAGACCGTTGTCATTGTTGGTGTTGTCCTGACACCAACTGGCCAACCCTTCTTCGGTAGGCAAGTAGTTAAGACTAGGCTTAATTTTGTTGTAAATCCCGTTGTAGTAACGGAGACAGTGGACTAGCTCATGGTGGACGCCGCCTTCCATGGAGAAATACTCAAACTGAAGGTGGTTGCTTACTAAAATCTTTTTGGCTTTGTGCTGCGGCCTGGCGTTAAAACCGGCCTGTTCGGTCAAAACGACGGCGACATCAGTTAAGCCAAAATAGTCGAGACCCATGCGAGTGAGCTTGGCGTACTCTTGGGGAGAGCCGGCCGACTTTTCCCCTTTGACGCGAGCCGTGCGATTAGCTTCATTCAAAATCCCTGATTCTATTTTGACATCAAAGAGAGTAAGGGCTGCGGCACTAATACCTTGGTTGTCCTGGTTGAGGATGGCCTGGTAGAGCGTGAGTTTTTGGGGATTTTTAAACTGAACTGTTGGAGGCTGCTCAGCCTGCCAAGAGTAGTGAAAGATGGGGTGATAGGTCCGACTAGCCAAGAATTTTGCTTTTTCCGCCATGAGATTGTTCGGAGTGATCAAGGAGATAAGACTGGTCATGAGCGAATTATACCTGAGAGCCAGGACAGGGGATCGAACCCTGGACCTGCGGTTTACCTGCCCGCAAGCTGCTTGAGCCGAGAGTGGGGATCGGACCCACGACCTGCGGTTTACGATACCGCCGCTCTACCAACTGAGCTATCTCGGCGAATTGCTCTAGGCGATGCAGGCGGGCGATACCGCCGCTCTACCAACTGAGCTATCCTGGCAGAAGATCCATTTTGCCTAGATCTTGTGCAATTCTCATATTTTAGCATGGTATACTCAAGTTAAGTTATGAGCTCTAGATTGGAACGCATCAGGAGTCGGCGGGCAGGCAAGCAAGGCGTGTGGTATTTAATTATCGCCTTGATCCTCGTGGTGGTGACGATTTTTTGGGGACTACCAGCTCTGGCCCGGCTAGCAGGCAACCTGATCACAACCGACAATAACCCCACCCAAAAATACGAACTCAAACCGACTCCCCCGATTATCTCGGACATCCCCGAAGCCACAAATAGTGGGACGGTCTCGATCAACGGCTATGCCCAACCTGGGATTGACGTCGCCCTCTACTTAAACGGCGCGGAGATCGGCCGCAAACTGACGTCGGAGAGCGGCACCTTTTCGTTTTCCAATGTGCCGATTACCTCGGGAGATAACGAGGTCTATGCCTACACTACTACCCCCCAAGGCCTAATGAGTGAGAAATCCAAGCAATACATCATAGTCCTAGACAGCGACAAGCCGACAGTCACCCTCGACTCCCCAAAAGATGGGGATGTTAGGCGGGGGAGCACCGAGCGTATCGTCAACTTTGTTGGGGGAGTAAACGAAGAAGGGGCAAAGGTATATATCGGCGAGCGAATGGCGATCCTCAGTAGCGAGGGGACCTTTGACCTCCCCTACCAACTGATCGAAGGAGACCAAGAAATCATGGTGAAGGCCGTGGATACGGCGGGGAACGAAGCGGTAACGACGATCAAGTTGCGGTGGGAACCATAAGCCCTGCGGTTGATTTACTTTCGATTAACAATACCCAGAGGAGCGCAAAGGGGTAAAACATCACGTTGTTAAAGAGTGAGGCCAGAAATAAGAAGACGAGCATAGGGCGGAAACGGGAGTGCCGATAGAGGTGAAGCAGAAAAATCCCCCACCCTACTAACCCCAAAATACCGGTCGTAGTGAGGAGATAGAGATAACTGTTATTGGGGCCGGTTGCGTGGTTGGGGTAGGGCGAGAGGGGTTGGCTGAGCTTGAGGGTATTGAGGCCGCGACCGAGGAGGAGGGAGAATCCGTGAGTCTGGAGGTAGGTAAGATCCGCGCGGAAGCGCGCCGTGATGCTATAGGTGCGCAGGAGGTTATTGCCCTCGCCAAACTTTTGGGGGAGCGCCGTGATTACTACCAACATTAAGGCGAGGGCGGGGAGGAGCGTTAGCTTGTTTTTGATAAACGTGAGAGCTGTTAAGACGAGGGTCAGCCAGACGGAGCGGGAGTAAGTGAGGAGAATAGCGGGGAGGGCTAGGAGTGCGGTGAGGGTGAGGAGGAGCGCGGCTGAGCGGTAAGGCGTGAGAGGGGTGGAAAGTAGAGCGAGCGCGAGCATAACCCCAGTAAAGGTGGGGTCAAAATGAGGGAGGGTGAGGCGGTGGAGGTGGTCGTCCCACCCGAGGTACTGGGCCCAGCGCATGTCAGGCAGGAAAAAATACTGGACTAGGCCGATAGCGGCGGCGGTGAGCGCAGCCACCCGAAAGAGAGCGAGCGGGAGGGAAGGCTGGGTCAGGCGGAGGAGAAAGTAGAGGGAAAGATAAGCTAAGAGCCGCGCGGTATAGAGGTAGGGGACGGCGAGCATAGCTAAGGGATAGTAATAGAGAGCGGCGGAGTTGGCGAGGAGGAGGCCGACAAAAAAGAGACGCAGTGGGCGGGCGTGGGCGCGATAGGCGCGGGGCAGGAGCCGGAGGTTGAGGAGGAGGACGAGGGTGAGGAGTAGGTCGTGGAGGTAGAGGGGCAGACCCTGCACTTCAAAGCGGAGGAGGTTGCCAAAGCCGAGGGAGAGAACCAAAAGGTGGAGCAGCCACTGGGTTATTTTTGATGCCATAAGAGATAATTTTTGGTGTGAGTCTGAAAGCTGTGCCACGACATCATGAGCGCGTGGATGGTGCCGGGGACGCCATCCTGAAACCCGCGCCTGAGGAAATAGTTTAGAAAAAATTTGGCCACGGGGTAAAACAGCAACTGGAGCAAGTTAGGTTTGATCCCCTGTTCGTAGCGCTCCTGAGCGGCGAGGGTGGAGTAGCGATCAATTTTGGTAACAAAAGCGGCAAGGGTTAAGTGGGGAGTATGGAGGAGGGGATTTTTGAGGGTGCCAACCAAACCTTTGCCGACCCAAACTTCGTGGACCCTACCCTGCCACTGCCCCCAATCCCGTTTGGCCAAACGCACAAACCGAGCGGTGCCGGCTTCGCCATGCCTGAGGACTTTGCCCAAAAAAGTATCAAGCCGAGGAACGGCATAGGCACTATAGAAGCGGGAGTTTTGGGCACGCAGAAGGCGGCTAATCTCCCGTAAGAGAGCTGGGGTCATGACCTCGTCTTGGTCTAGAAAAAACACCCAGTCGGTCTGCGCAGTCCTAAGCAAGCGGTTGCGCTCGGCAGCAAAATCGGAGAGCTGTGGAGTATTGAGGGTGAGGATCGTCAAGTTGGGGATCTTCATTTGCCCCCTTGGCTGACCAAACTTTTGAGGATAAAGAGCGGGTACATGACAAAAGTATAAAAATAGGCAGTCGGGTAGGCTCGCTTAAAAAGATATTTGGTTACAAACTGCGCGTGAGAGCGCAGTTGGTAGAGCGTGCGACGCACAGGGGTAGAACCCGAGGAGGTGGCGTGCTCGACCATGACCTGTGGGGTGAGGACGATGCGGTGGCCGGCGGCTAAAGTGCGCAAACAAAAATCGAGGTCTTCGTAATACAAGAAAAAGCGCTCGTCGAGCAAACCAATCTGCTTAACTAGGGCGGGGCGGAACATAATCATGGCGGCGGCGGTGTGCGTGACGGTGAGGGCGGTCTTGGGAGGGGTAGGAAAATTGTTGTGTTTAACCCGCGCCAAAAAGGGGGAGTACGACCCACCCCAGTCGTAAACCCACTCGCCCTGCCTGCCGCCTGCATGGCGCAAAATCGGGGCGACGATCCCGACCTGTGGCTGACGCACAAGCTCGGTCGTGAGCTGTTTGAGGGTGCCGGTAGTGATATGGAGATCATTGTTCATGAGGGTCAGGTAGTCGGCGCCAGCGCGGAGGGCCTGCTGAATCCCCTGGTTGACCCCTTTGGCAAAACCGAGATTAACGCGGTTGTCGATGAGGACTGTTTGGGGAAAAATGCGGAGGAGGGAGGCGGGACTGTCGCTACTGTTGTTGACGAGGTAGAGGGTGGTGCCGGGGGGCGTGCGGGGGACCAAACTTTTGAGGGTTTGCGCCGTTTTGGCGAGCGAACCGTAGTGGAGCATGATAACGGCGATTTTCATACGTGGTTCTCGTCGAGTAAGGGGATGCTAGGTAAGCTACTGCCGGCGATCCCCTGCATATCGCCGTAGATCCCGCTAATCCCCGAGATTAAGATGTCGACCTGCATGTTGCGGGCTTTGAAACTGCGCTCGGCACTGGCGGCTTCTTTGGCAATAGTGGCTTTCATATCCAGATAGACGCGGAGCATCCGCTCGACGTTTTGGGTAAAGACGTTGCTTGTGACGTAGTCGTAGAGACTCTCGGCCGTGGTTTGTTTGTGGAGGGCGATGTGACGCTCGCGGGCGACATCGATGAGGTTTTTGCGGAGGAGCGCCGAGAGGGGGGCCAGGGATTCGGGGGTCGTGATCCAGATCCCCTGCTGCTGGGTAATCAGATCCGTGACACCAGTGGGCATGGCCTGGGTGACGATGACACCCAGGGGGGACTGATCCCGCCGCATATCCTCTTTGAGTTTGGTGACCCAGCTCTCAGAAAAGTTTTTGGTGCGCTTGCTCTCCCAGAGGATTTTGCCGCAGACGGTACCTTTGTCGGTGCGGACGATCTGCCGAATATCGGCCCCATTTTCGCCTTTTTTGACTTCGGCGATGTCGTCAAAGGGGTAGAGGCGGGTGAGCGTTTGCTCGAGATCCAGCTCCTGCACCTCCCCCTGGAGCTGCTGACTGGTCTGACTCCCCTTCCGCTGCGCTTCGAGGAGGGCGGCCTGCATGTCTTTGAGCTTCTTTTCGTATTCGTCGATTTTGTATTTTTCTTTTTCGAGAATGGCCTTTTCGGCGGCTTCTTTGATTTTTTGGCGCTCGGCGTCGAGAGTGCGGGTTTTTTCGAGTTCGAACTTTTCTTTGGCATCGAGGAGGTCCCGTTTTTCTTTGCGGAGCTTAAGCTCGGCTTCTTCGGCGAGCTGGGCTTTGGCTCGTAGCTCCTTGATCTGATTATCTTTGTCTAATAGCTCGGTCCGCGCCGCGGCCTGGGCTTTGAGTTTTAGTTCGTTTTCGAGTTTTTGCCGTAGCTCAACCTCGATGGCGTGGGTGAGGACTTCGTCGGGGGAAAAACTGTGTCCGCAAGAGGGACAGGTGACTAGATTTGGCATGATTTAATTGTATACTAAATTATGACGAAACCACACCAGGTAGAAGTGTTATTTACTGAGACACAAATTGGGGAGCGGATCGCGGAGCTGGCAACCCAAGTAGCCCGTGATTATCAGGGTCAAGAGCTAGTGTTGGTGGGGATTTTGCATGGAGGCGCGGCTCTGATGACCGATTTTGCTCGGGCGCTATGGAAAGCGGGATTGACTACGACAGTCTATAAGGACTATATCGGGATAAGTAGTTATGGGAGCAAAGTAGAGAGCAGCGGTTTGACCAAAATCACCAAAGAATTAAAAAATCCGATCGCGGGACGCCACGTCCTGATCATCGAAGACATAGTAGACACGGGGAGGTCGCTGTTGGCGGCGACCGAACTGCTCAGGAACAAAAAGCCCGCGAGCCTAGCTGCCCTGACCCTGCTCTCCAAACCGAGCCGACGCGAAGTCGAGGTAGAGATAAAGTATGTGGGGTGGGAGATCCCCAATACGTTTGTCGTGGGATATGACCTGGATTACGATGAGCGGTACCGCACCATGCCGTATATAGGACGCGTAGTGTTTGGGGAGGCTTAGTCGCGGGTCAAGGTAAGGGTTGCGGCACCCCAATACTCTGCATCTGGATTAAGAAGTTTTAGCGACCCGGTCCCCTGTGGGAGATAACTAAAAGCGTAGACTTTGTCCGCAAAATTGGTGATGATGTTACCGCTGCTGTCGCCGCTCCACTGGCCGGAGAGGTCAGGAGAGTCCGCTCCCTCGGGACTGTTGTAGACCAGGGTAGCCCGGCGATCACCACTGAGGGTGAGCGTGATGGATTTTTGCTGAGGAGTATTTTGGTTGAGGGTGACACGATACTGGCCAGCCACGCGGGAGATGTCGCTAGATTCGGCAGCTAATTTTTGATACTTTTGTTCCAAAAGGAGCTGACGTAGGGCGAGGGCCACTGAAAGGGCCGCAATAACAAAACAAACTAAAAGGGCCAGGCCCGTAGGCGATGCGGAGCGAGCTCGACGTGATTTATTTTTTGATTTTGGCATAGGGCAGTAGCTACTAGCTTAGCATATTTTTCTATAACTTACTGGTAGAGCTGAGCTAATTTTTTGGCAAGGTTGTCGCGGTTGTAAATAGGCGCGCGTGCAAGGGCCAGTTTTTGGTAGTGTGCGTACGTCTTTTGATCCCTGATTAGTTGTGTCAAGATTTTGGCGTACGAAGCGGCGGTATCCGAAGCAGAAAGGATCGCAGCCTCCCCCACTACCTCGGGGATGGCCCCACTGTGACTAGTAACAATGGGGAGACCAGCCGCCAATGCCTCGACCAGGACCATGCCATACTGCTCCTCCCAGGTGGGGGTAGTGAGACTGGGCAAAAAGAAAATGTCGGCCTGCTGATAGAGAGCCGGTAGTTGCTGGTAGGGCTCGGCGCTGACCCAGCGAAAATCAGCGAGCTGACCTAACTGTTGTTTGACCGCATCAAAGATCGCGAGACCTTTTTCGGGGACACGGCGGGCAACTGTCAAAACGAGCGGGCGGGTGGCGGTACGACGCTTGGGACGCGGGGCATAAGCGGCGAGGTTGACGCCATAAGGAATTACCTTGATTTTGCGGGGGTCTACCCCTTCGGCAATGAGGGCTTGTTTTGCACGCTTGGTTGGGGTGTGAAAGAGATCTACATAGTGATGGGCGGCTTTTTTCCACTGCTTTAGCCGCCAGAATTTTTCGTTGCTGTGGGGAATAGTCTCCCAACAGGTACAGACTAGTTTTTTGATTAAGTTATGTTGTCGCAACCGAACAGCTTGGTGAGTATAGGGAGTATAGGTCTCGGCAGTGTGGAGGATGTCGGAGGGTCGGACGACTTTTTCGAGGCCGAGGAGCCACTGCTCACCACCCAGTAGCCGGTTGAGGAGCTGGCGACGGAGGGGGAAGCGTGGGAGGTCAGTAGGTGATGGGAGCTTGAGAGTGGGGAGTGGGGTTGGTGTCAGTGGGTGAAGCGAGGTGATGAGACGGAGGTCGGCTGACTTGATGATCGGCTCGTAGTTTTGGAGTTCGTAGATGTTGGCGTGGCTCGCGCGGATAATGTAGGTGGTCATCTAATGATGTTCTCACGTATCGTTAGTAAAGCTCTTTCAACCTTGTATAGCATTACTAGTAATAGGGATATTGGAAGGTTAAAGTGCTTTTTTGCATAATATTCTCTGGAGTTGAACCATGCTGAGTGAGCTATTCTGTGTTTATTGTTACTACTTGCTCCACCTATGTGTCCAATTATGCTATGCGGACAGTAGATTATTTTATGATTATTGGCTTTTGCTCTCTTACAGATATCTACATCCTCTAGATACATAAAGTACTTTTGATCAAAACCACGGAGTTCTTGGAAAACTTTACTATCTATCATCATGTATCCACCACCTACTCCATCAACTTCAATGTCTTTCTTGATATTATTCTGATTTATATAAAAACCGCTTTCTAGGTTTAGGAGTTTTCCTAAGTTGCAAAATTCTAACAGCATCATTTTTAAATTTACTTCGTTAAAAGCTGTTCTATGAGTGATCATAGATTTGTAGTTAACTGCCTTACCTCCTGCGATCTTTGCATTCTCTTTAAACAGATGCGATTCTAGTGTCTTAAGAGAATTCTTTTTAAGTTCTGTATCGGGGTTTAGAAATAAAATATTACCCCTTGCTTCTTTTGCTCCAAGGTTACAGCTGTTCGCAAAACCAAGGTTATTCTTTCGAAAAATTATTTTTACAGGGAGTAGGTTTTTGTATTTGTTCAGTATTGGGATGAGTTTCTTTTTATCTGGAGAGTCGTTGTCAACGATTACAATTTCTAGCTCGTTGATAGGATAATCTTGATTCAAAATGGATTGAAAAAATTTTTCAATGATTGTTGATGAGTTGTATGTGACCGTTACTATGGTTATTGACATAGTCTTTCTACTTGTGTATTTATAGTAATTAATGCTCCATAACTTAAAGCTAACTTTTGCTTTAGTGTTTGCTTCAGTAGTTTACCTGATTTTTGCTCATTCTGTATCCGCTAATTATACATTCACCAGCAATTTTGAGCTTGATTTAGATGGTTGGGGATCTATCACAGGTCATCCTCTACCTAGTATAGAGACAAATCTTGGAAGGACTTATGCTTACTTCACTGCTCCATATGGTCGGAGATTCCCCTTCATTTCTCAAACTCATAACGAAGATATATATTCTGTAGAATTCGAATTTGATTATCACTCAGGAGGTGCGAGCCAAGGATCCGGGGTCATGGTATCGAATATTGTACCAACTGTGAATCAGAGTCCTCCGAACGACACAGGTGATTACTCTGTCGGATTGTGGAATATTAATGGGTACTTTTACATACTATCACCCCTCTGTGATAATGTCGGTGGATGTGGCATGGCAATTAATTCAAGAGCGATATTTAAAATTCCTGATGACTATTGGAACAGTATTAAGTTTACTTACTCTAGTGACAGTCTATTAGTTTCTTTAAACGATCAAAGTCTGTCTCTTCCCTACGGTAGCATCCATAAAAAACCAATAGGCGTGTTGATTGGAAATCCAGTATATGCGAGTAATAATCAATCATGGCTATCTTTTGCTGTAGACAACCTTGTAATTAAATATGGTTACTACAGCTATCCCGACCCACTCCCCTATTACTCTCAAAAAAATCCTGAATGGAAGGATGTGGTGTATGACAGCGCAACAGACTGGGCGGGGGCGGGACTAGACACAATAGAGCGGTGGGGGTGCGCGATCACATCGGTGGCAATGGTACTGGACCAGTACGATATCAATATGCCCAACGGGGACGTGGCCGATCCAGACAAACTAAATACTTGGCTAAAGGACCAGCCAGATGGGTATGTCGGTGGTGGACTCCTCAACTGGCTGGCAATAAGTCGCCTTGCTAGACAAGCGCGAGTGGCGGGTCAGGCTGAGACCGATCTAGAATTTGTCAAAAGTACTGGCAGTCCAGTGGATGAACTGGAGGCGGGGCTCTACCCAATAATTAATGAGGGAGGTCATTTTGTTACCCTCTACGATCAAGACACCGATAACTACTCCTTGAACGACCCAAAGGATGAGAGTCGGACGACCAAACCAAAAACTGATCCCATCGTGAGTGTAAACACCTACACCCCGAGCGACACGGACTTGTCATATATTTTGGTGG
>CAZZNJ010000023.1:0-8891 GCA_964655755.1 uncultured Pseudomonadales bacterium
CTCAAGCACCTAGTGCCTGAGAAGTGTCTCCAGCTGCGACAACAATCTGGGATACCGCACATCAATTTACCAACAACTCCCACCACTTCTCCCAGTTTTTTCGCTCCCGCTCCTCCTTATTACCCAGGTTATTGCTCTCCGATCTCTGGCTTGTGGTTTCGGGCAGTATTACCACCTGCTCCCCTGGTTTGGCTTTCTGCAGCTCCTCCCTCGCCACTTTTTCGACATAGTAATCGCTCTGGACATAGGCCACGTCAGCTTTGAGTTTGGCATTTTCCGTCTCTAGTTGCTGTTTCTTTTCCTGCAGTAGTTCTACCCGCTCTTTTGATTTGCTCGACAACTGGATGCCCCTGATCAATGAGCCAATCAACGCAATCTGAAAAATCAAGATTGCATAAATCAAAACCTTACTTTTGCCAGTATTATCGCTTCTTATTGCGTTATGACCCATAATATAGTATTATTAGCACTATGCGTAATCTCAAAGACCAGTTTATCAAATATCTTCAAAAAGAAGGCAGAGCTAGTGCGACCATCCTCGCCTACGCCAAGGACCTCGACCAACTCATCGATTTTTTGGCCGACCGTGGCATCACCACCATCACCGACATTGTCACTGACAACCTCGAGGAATTTAAGCAGTTTCTCAAAGACAACAAATACACTCTCAAGAGTATTAGCCGCAAACTAAACAGCATCAAGTCGTTCTTTAAGTATCTAATTAGCGAAGGGATCGTCACCACTAGCCCCGCCGGCGGCGTCAGCCACCCCAAATACGAGATTACTCCCCCACGCATCCTCTCCCCTCTCGAGTACCGGGCCCTCCGCGACGTTGTCAAAGATGATATTCGGATGTACGCGATCGTTGAGCTCCTCCTCCAGACCGGTCTCCGGATCGGCGAACTGGCCGCCATCCAACTCCAAGATATTAGTATCGAAAAAAATAATGTCAAAATCCGGGCCTACGAGAGTCACGAAGCCCGCAAAGTCCCCCTCAACGCTACAGCGGTCTCCGCCATCGAAAAATATGTGGCCAGCCGTCCCAAAACCAAAAACACCACTCTTTTTGTTACCAAAACAGGCAACCCCTTCTTAATCCGCAACATTCGGACTGCCGTTAACCGCTACTTCCGCATTGCCGGGATCGAAAATGCCAAGGTTAACGACCTCAGGCACACTTTTGTGGTTGAGCAGCTCAAGGCCGGGGTCCCGATTGTCGAGCTCTCCCACATGGTTGGACACAAACGCCTCTCTACTACCGAAAAATACCTCGAATTCATTGGTGGCGCCCAGACCGAACCCAAAAAGTTGAAAATCGCCGAGCTTTAATCCGCCTTCACCCTTTTCATATCTCTTACTAGTCTCACATTCTGCACCACCACCTCTTGTTTTTTTGTATCCAAAACTACGTACCGTTCCCCAGGATAATCCCGTTGGTTATACTCCTCCCAAAACACCTGATCCCCTACTTCCATCAAAATCGGATCAATTTTTACTTTACTATTCATCGTCTCCCTATCCTACCACGTCCTAATTACTTTACAAACTTTTCACTTATAACTTTCACTTGTAATGTGGGCCAGCCTGGACTTGAACCAGGAACCGATCGGATATAAGCCGATTGCGCTAACCATTGCGCCACTGGCCCAACAAAAGATATTCTACCACCTCAAGATGATAAATCCGAAATTACTTTTATACCCATCATTATTCTCTTTTTTAATACAGCATTATGTACAGTTAGATCACATGTCCCATGTCCAAATCCACCTTTCTCACTTATCCCTATGCGCATAGACTGCTTAATATATGGTTTCCTAAACTGGGTAAGGGGTATTTCTAGCAACTTACTCCAATACCCATGTTCTGCGCTACTATCCATGTCAGAATATATATGAAGCCTGACGATCAACTTGTCTACCCTTACGCCCAGAGAATCAGTTAACCACCTTTTTGCAAAAACAATCATTCTAGGATTAGTGTTAGAAATAGAAACAGTGCTCCAGTTAGCTTTTAATCCTTCGCCCCAATACAACATCAATCCCGCGAGACACAGCTCACGCTTGGATAATGGAAGTAGTCTAGCCCTTTCCTGATCATAGTACCCATCTAGCTTGGATCGTCTTTTCTGCTCACAAGTATTCCTGTAGTTCTCTACTCTTCTCGACTCCCTATCGTTCTTATACTTACTTAGCTGATCTCTGGTTAGTGGATAATTACGCAACCACAAACTCAAACTGCCCTTGCTTACTCCTAACTCATTCTTAATCTCAGGGTAACTCCATCCTAACTTCCTCAACTCTATTGCTCTGGCATGCTTTTCCAGCAACGCTCTCATGACTCAATTTACCCAAATCTAACCCAAATTGTCAAGATTTCTCAACTCTCGGTGTAAGTGATACTGACTAAAGTGTCGGCAACAAAAAAATGTCCTGTTGGTTGTGTGTCGCCTACTAATATACACTGGTACTTTTGACCATCCCTATCATCATAGTCCACTTGTGAAACTTCATACACCTCTTCTCCGGCAGCAGCCCCCTCTTCATCGTCGAGCCTTTCTACTCGCAAACACTCTGCCCCCCCCAGTGGGCGGTATAGAACTTCATTTGGCTCTAAAGTTCTATCTATCCACGAAGATCCTGCGACTTCAATATTTAACGGCGTCATAGTGGCAAATTATACCAAGATCTTACAGTCTCGCCCGCTTAGCAATCTCTACCTCTAGTATTGTCTTATCTTTACCATATTTCAGTCTCGAGAGTTTCCTTATCATCTCCGCCAGTTTGGGGTTAGCCAGCTTCCGCTCTGCCTCGACGTCACGAGTTAAGTCCATCGAGAATGGGGGCATCGGCTCGTTGTCTACAATCGTCTTGATAAAGGTGTGGTAGCGCTCGACGTTGGTCAGGTCAGCTTCCGAAAAGGTTGGAGCAAACTCGTGCTGGAGAAAGTTGGCATCCTGCACCCCGACCCGAAAAGAGATCAAAGTCCCCACGTTCCCAAACACGGCGTTCTTGACCTCCTCCTCGATCTGGCCAATAAACTGGTTGGCGACGGTGAGGTTAAGGTGGTACTTTCGCGCTTCTGAGAGGATCGTGGCAAAGTCAGGGGTCGCAAAGTTCTGAAACTCGTCGACGTAGAGGTTAAAGTCACGCCGCTGTGCTTCGGGGATGTCCTGCCGGCTCATCGCCGCCACCAAGATCTTGGGGACCAAAATCAACCCCAAAAACGCCGAGTTTTCTTCGCCGATCCTCCCTTTTGCCAGGTTAATTAGCAGGATCTTCCCCTCATCCATCACCCGGCGAAAATTAAAGGCCGACTCGGACTGCCCGATGATGTTCCGCATCATCTTGTCGGTGATAAAGCGCCCAAATTTGGAAACGATATAGTCCAAGACTTCGGATTTGTGAAAATCTGAGGTCTGGGCGATCTGGTCCGTCCAGTACCGCCTAACTATGGGGTCCTGTACTTTGGGTAGCAACTCTTGGAGGTATTTTTGGTCAGTCAGTACCCGCACGATCTCGATAAAGGTCGCCCCGGGCTCACTCATCACTGTCATCATTGCGTTGCGGATCGCGTGCTCAAACCGCGGCCCGATAATACCTGTTTTGTGGGGATCGTATAGTTTGTACATTAGGTTAATGATCGAGGACGCCACAAACTGCTTCTCTTCCTCTGTTTTGGCTTCTAGCATGTTGAGCCCCATCGGCCGATCCGTATCCGATGGGTCAAAGTAAATCACGTCCTCAGCGCGCTCGGGGGGGATATACTCCAGTATTTTCTCCACTGAGTCATGGGGGTCGATAAAACACACTCCCTTCCCTGCTCTAATGTCTTGGAGGATCATGTCCATCAAAAACTCTGACTTACCAGTCCCCGTCTTACCGATAATATACATGTGTCGCGCCCGGTCCTTGTCCGAAATATAAATGTTCCGCGACAACCCTCGGTACACGCTCCTACCCAGGTATAGCCCTTCGTGGGGGATCTTGGCGGGGGCGGGGGCACTTTTGGCTGTTAGCCAATGGATGTGGGGGGTCTCGACTTGTTTGTTGGGAAAATGAAAAATGGTCGCCAACTCCTCAGAGCTTAAGATCGATTTGCCCCTAAACATTGCTTGGTAGCGATAAATAAAGTCGATCATAAAGAGTTTTTTGAGCCAGATCTTTTGCATCCCAAACTTGTTGTACGGCCCCGCAAACTGGGAGAAAGTGCCCACAAACTGTTTTAGGAGGGAGTGGGCCTCATGTTTGGTTGGGGCGTTCACTACCATCCGGATCGAGACCTCAAAACTTGGCTTGCCCGCCCAGCGCTCAACGGCTTCGAGACGCTTAGGGTCGACGCTATAACTCGCTTTTTCTGGGTTACTCTCGTTCTTTTTGGCGTTACTTATGTAGCTATGCCCGCGTTCCCCCCACCGGTGCGAAGCTGGTGAAACAATAACCTGCATTGCCGCCCCCTCCCCGTCGCGCATCTTTGCCATAAAAGAGGTTATCGAGGACAAAGGATCCGTCGGGAGGTCGCGAAAAGACTGGATCGGAAAGTAGCCGGCACTCGTCTTGACTAGCGATTCGTACGCCACCTTGCCGCCGTCTGTAAAAATCGTCGGCTCCTCTACTGTTTTGATCTCTGCCCCGGGGTACGCGCCGTGGATCTGCTTCTCTACTAGCTCCATGAGCTCGTGCGGCACCGACACATAAAACCTGATATCCTCCTTGCGCCCAATGACCTCAAACGACACGGCGTGCTCAGAGAGCAAAAAACTATACCACTCTTCGTTTTTGACCGAATACAAACTCGCAAACAACTGCTCCGCTGCGTCTATTTTTATCTCGTTATCACGGGGGAGCGCTACCTCAAGTGTAACAAAAGACAAACTATATTCCTCGCGGTTGCGGTTGCGTAGCCAGAGCAAAAACGCGTATCCCAACGCCACCAGTGCCGACAACCCCAACAAAAGTACCACCAAAGCGTAGGCGAGGTTGGTCATGACTACTGAGATTTGGTCTAGTCCTTCCACGGCTTTACTCCTTTACCTCTGGCATATCTTGTAATCGCACTTTTCGCCCTAGTCGAGTCAGTACCTTGATTTGTCTTATCACCCAGGCCACCAGCCACGCTATCCCCTCCTCTGGCTTAGCTGTTTTGCCTGCTTGCATTTGGGTCTGGTTAATCGGCATCGTTACAGGTGGCTGTTTAGCCTGAGCATCGCCGTGGGGCTGTACGACCACCGTATCATCCAGGGGGCTAGGAGTCTTGTTGGGTACTCGTGCAAACCTGCGCTCAATCTTTTGCATCCACGACTCAACTTCTGGTTGTGTCTCGTTTTGTTTCGACTTCTCCACCGCAGTCGATGGCAACTCGACTGATCTAGGCTGAATTTCCTTTTTGTTGTCCACCACAATAAACCTCCCTAAATATCTAAACTCACTTCATTATACGGCAAAAGCTTACTTAAAAATCTAGTCCCGAGACTGCCAACCTGCCCAGGTCATAGGGATGTTTGATTTTTCTGCATTCTGTCACCAGATCCACCTGCTCTTCAATCTCTACGGGTAGCCCTCTCCCGGTCAATACGACGTGAGTGTCCCCTCTCTTACCTATTAGCTCTATTACTCGCTTACTCTCTATCAGCCCTTCGCTCACTGCGTTCAACACCTCATCCATTACTAATAAAAACGGCTTTTCTTTCAGTTTGTCTGCTGCCAGTTCAAGATTGCTCTCTGCCGCCAGCTGGTGCTCTTCTTCACTCGCCGTATCAACTACCTTTGCCCCATCTCCAACCGTCGCCAGCTTTAGTTCTTTACCTGATTTCATTATTTTTTTGTCAAACTTGCTGATCCTAAATCCGAGCCCTCCAAAGATCATTTCTAGATTATCAAACTTATCTCTTAGTTTCGCCTCGGCCAGCCCCCACGACTCTTGCTTATAAAACGCAATCCAGACCACCTTCTTTTCGATCAGAAGTGATCTGGTAGCCACCCCCAGTGCCGCGCTAGTTTTCCCCTTTCCTTCCCCCGTAAAAACGTAAACAAGTCCACTCATTCGCTAATCCCCACTTTCATGCCGTACAGACTATCTTCTACCCCTCTGGGGTCCACTTCTACCACTACCCCCCTCTCCTCTAGTAGCGACGCGGTTAGCTCAACCGGCAGCCCAATAATCGCCGATAGTTTGCCGGTTTGGTTGAGCGCAAACGGGGCCGCTCCACCTTGGAGGGCGTATGCACCGGCAAACCCTCGCCAGTTCTTTTCGTTGGCTGCGTAGGCCTCTACCTCCTGTTTGCTCCCAGCTCTAAACGTGACATACCCGCTCTCACTCCCCCCAGCTTTTTCCCCTGTCAGACTGTTCACGACCGCTACCCCAGTTACCACTCGATGCGTTTTCCCGAGGAGTTGCCCAAATATTGCTTTTGCTTCGTCCTGATTCTCCGCTTTCCCCAGGATTTGACCGTCTACTTCGACGGTGGTATCCCCACCGATCACGATTGCATCCGGGTATTTCCTAGCGACTATCAAGGCTTTTTGTAGCGCCAGCTCCTCTACCATCTCTACTGCCTCTTCTTGAGGAACGAGGTCTTCGTCAAAGCCAGATTCAACAATTTCGAAGCTAAGTCCCAATAATTCCAAGATTTCCTTGCGCCTCGGACTCCCAGAAGCCAGTATAATTTTTTGCACTGTGTCCCTCCGTAGCTCCCCCATTAACAACTAGCGTAGAGGGATATTTATATTTTACCTCAACTACCCTTGGCACACCGAGAATCCACAGCCGTAGCACTTGGCGCACCCCTCTTCGATCGCTAGTTTCCCCCCGCACTCCGGACATACTTCCATGTGCTTTCCACTTACACCTTTCCCCTTTAACCTTTCTCCTCGCTCCTTGAGTGTCTCAGTCTTAATCTTGCTCTGTATTATTTGGCTCCCACTTGTTCCTTGTGCCTTGTCACTTGTCCCGACTGACAGAATTTGTACGTCCTTGCTTCCGTCACGGTAAATTGTGATCCCCTTGCACCCCATCTTCCACGCCGTCATGTATGCCGCTTCTACGTCATCAATCGTTGCCGAATTAGGAAAATTAATTGTCTTACTAACGGCGTTATCCGTATACTTTTGCCAGGCTGCCTGCATCTGAACGTGCCACTCCGGTGAGATATCGTGGGCTGTCCGATAAACCGCCTTTACTTCCGCAGGCACCCCAGTAATGTGTGTCACGCTGCCTGCCGCTGCTACTTCACGCACAATCCGATCTCTCACTTTGTGTTCATGATCCCCATCGGCCCAGAGTGAGGTTGCGAGCTCTGCTTCAAAATATTTATTGATATACGAAAGGCCGTTATCCTCGACCACGTTCTTGGTATAAGCTAACGCAAAAACTGGCTCTATCCCCGAGGAGGCATCCGACAACATTGAGATGCTCCCGGTCGGCGCGATCGTGGTAATCGCTACATTTCTGACTTTTCTGCCAGATTTTGCAAAACTACTCTCCTTCCAACGCGGGAAGACCCCCTTCTCTTTGGCTAGATCAGCGCTCATTTGCCACGACTCGTCCTGGATAAACTTTGCAACTTTTTTGGCAAGTTTTGTCCCCTCTTCGCTATCATAAGGAACCCGTAGTTGGTACAGCATGTCCGCCCACCCCATGACCCCGAGCCCAATCCTCCGATTGGCTCGTACCGTCTCTGTGATTTGTGGCAGGGGGTATTTGCAGGCATCAATCACATCATCCAGCATCCTCACTGCCGTACGGGTTACAAATCTTAGCCTCTCCCAATCAATCCTACTTATCCCTTTTGCCTTGTCCCTTATCCCTGTATCAACAAATTTAGCCAAGTTAATCGATCCGAGATTACATGCATCAAACGGGTGTAGCGGCTGCTCCCCACACGGATTAGTTGCCTCAATCCTGCCGTATTTTTCGAGCAATGGGTTATTACGGTTAATGGGGTCCAGAAAAATCAGGCCAGGGTCCCCCGTGCGCCACGCCATCGAGACTAGCTGTCCCATCAGGGTTTTTGCCCTAATAGTCTGCACTACCTCGCCCGTGCGTTGGTTACGTAGGTGCCAATCTCTATCTTGGTCTACTGCCCTCATAAAATCATCCGTCACCCCAACCGAGATATTAAAGTTCTCGATCTCACCCCGCTCGCTCTTAGCCGAAATAAAATCCAAAATATCCGGGTGGTCGACATTGAGGATCCCCATGTTGGCTCCCCGTTTCTTCCCCCCTTGCATCACTTGGCGGGTCGCAATATCAAAAACTTTCATAAATGACACAGGCCCAGTCGCAAACCCACCCGTCGATTTGGTTACTACATCACCCTTTGGTCTCAGCTTTGAAAAGTTAAAGCCCGTGCCTCCACCCCGTTGGTGCACCATCGCCATCCACTTTACTGCGTCAAAGATGCCCTCCATTGAGTCTTCGACTGGCAGCACAAAACAGTTGGCTAGCTGTGATTGGGGGGTCCCGGCATTGTTAAGGGTCCGCCCAGCTGGCAAAAACTCTAAACGCGACATTACCTCATAAAACTCATCCTCGATTGTTTGGATTTTGGAATTTGGGATTTTGTAGTCTTTTTCAACTTTTGCGAGCGTTTTAGCTACCCGACGAAAAAGTTGGCTGGGTGTCTCAATCACTTTGCCGTCTTCGTCCTTTAGCAGGTACCTATTCCGCAGGACCTTTAGCTGATTTGGTGTTAGATCTAGGTCGTCCTTTACCCCAATAATTCGCTCCACCCGCCGCTCCTCACTCCTGGCTGCCCGATACAGAATATACGCTTTTGCTGTCTGGTAATGACCCGCTGCCATCAGGACTTGCTCAACGACATCCTGTACCTTTTCTACCTGAGCTATTTCATTCGTCTTTAAAGTTTTCTCAACCAGCGCCACTACAATCTC
>CAZZNJ010000024.1:0-5479 GCA_964655755.1 uncultured Pseudomonadales bacterium
TTTTTCTCCTCCTCTTCCTGCTCGTTGGGGTTTTTGCCTGGCAACTACTCCCTTATTCCCAAAACCACACGGCCCCGCCGAGTCCGAGTAGCCGCAGTGGGGTAGGGGACCCAGCCCAACCGTCACAAGCCAGCCTTCCTGGTCTCACCACTCCCCCTGGTTTTACGATCACCTACTACGCCCAAAATATCGCTGGCGCCCGCTCCCTTGCCCGCAACCCAGATGGTTCGATCATCTATGTTGGTACCAGAGGGGATAGTCTCTACGCTGTCACCAAAACAGGGACCACCACCATTCGCGCCGATCTCGATACTCCCAACGGGGTTGCTTACCGTGATGGTGACTTATATGTCGCCGAAGTAAGTCGCATCCTCCGCTTCCCCAAGATTGACTCGACCTATGCGACCAACCCAGCCTTCGAAGTCGTCTATGACCAACTCCCGAGAGATAAACATCACGGGTGGAAATATATTGCTTTTGGCCCAGACGGACTTTTGTATATCCCAATTGGCGCCCCCTGCAATGTTTGTGAAGATCAGGGGCGCTACTCTCGGCTCCTCACCCTTAATGTCCAGACCAAGCAGGTGACAACCTACGCCACCGGAATCCGTAACACCGTTGGTTTTGACTGGTCACCCATCGACAACACGCTCTACTTTACCGACAATGGGCGTGATCTCCTGGGGGATAACCTCCCGCCTGACGAGCTCAACCACGCCCCAGGTCCGGGGTTGGATTTTGGCTTTCCTCGCTGCCATGGCCAAAGCGTAGCGGACCCCAAATATGGCGATTCCCAAGCCTGCCAGCGCCAAACAGGGCCCCTGGTCGAACTCGGTCCCCACGTTGCCGCCCTCGGCATGAAGTTTTATCGTGGTAACATGTTCCCCGCAGAATACAAAAACCAGATCCTCATTGCCGAACACGGCTCCTGGAACCGCCGCGACCCCATCGGCTACCGTCTGACGCTTGTTAACCCCGCAACCAAGAGCTACGAACCCTTTGTGACTGGCTGGCTCCAAAATGGTGAGTCCTGGGGTCGCCCAGTTGACGTTCTCGAACTCCCCGACGGCTCAGTCTTAATCAGTGATGATCTCAATGACAGTATCTACCAACTCACGTACTCACGGTAGCCTAGATCTACTCTTGCCATATTATCTCAAAAATGATATAGTATGAAGACGTGAGCCAATATAAGCAAAAAGAGCTTGCGTTTATCGCTTCCAGGTTAAGTACAGTTTATGACCGCACGGCCTTTGTCCCGACGGACCTAATGAAGGTTCTCGCCGTCGCAATGGATAACGGCATTGGACATGATAGATTCACTGAAACTATAAACTCACTTTCCAGAATGCATCAATCTCAACCAACGCCTGAGATTAAAAGCTTCCTTGAGTGTATATTTATTGCTCCATATGAGTATAAAAATGCCATGCAAAATAAGCTTCACCGCGCGATGGAAATGCTAAATAAGGGCGAAGACCCAACCTTAATCGTAGAATTTCTCGACGGCGTAAGGCGAGGAATCGAAGATAAGACTAAAAGTACCCCAGCCCAAAAAGCTATTGCTGAATTAGAGTCAAACCCCGACCTAATATCGGAAGTTGTCCGAGATGTTGCGAAGCGAATGTTTGGTGGAGGGGTCAAGGAGTCTCGAAGTGCCACGGTGACATGGCCTAAGTAGCTTGTTACAATAGCCCCATGACCAAACTCAAACTTGCAATCTTTTTTGGCGGAAAAAGTCCCGAACACGAGGTCAGCATTATTACGGCGGTACAGGCCATGGCCAGTCTGCCAAAAACCTACGAAGCTATTCCCATCTATGTTAACAAGGTCGGTCAGCTTTTTACCGGCAACCATCTCAAATCTATCTCTAGTTACCAAAACCTCCCCTTGCTCGAGAAAATGTCCGAAGCCATCTCCCTCCCAGCCTCGCCCCAAACGCTAGCACTCACTCCGGTCAAATCCTCTATTTTTGCAAAATCTCAAAAACCCTTTGACCTAATCTTTCCTTGTTTCCACGGCGGAGTAGGGGAGGGGGGCTGGATCCAAGGGCTGGCTGAGTTTTATGGCGTCCCCTTGGTCGGTACTGGTCTCACTGGCGCGGCCGTTGGCATGGATAAAGTCTCGATGAAAAATGTTTTTGACGGCGCCAACATTAACCAAGCACCATACATCTGGTTTTACAGCACAGACTGGTACGCCCGGCAAGCTACCTTTACGAAGGTGATCGAAAAATCTCTCAAATACCCTCTCTTTATCAAGCCGAGTCGCGGCGGTTCCTCAATCGGCACGACTCGTGCCACGACTAGGGTAGAGTTAATCCGTGCGATCGACTTGGCTGCTGCCATGGACACACGGATTGTGGTCGAGGAGGGGGTCGTGGGAGCCAGAGAAATCAATATTTCGGTGATGGGCAATGCCGGTCATGCGCTCCAAACCTCAGTTTGCGAAGAAGTTTTTCATACCGGATCAGAATTTCTGGATTTCAAAGACAAGTATCTCGCTTCTGGCAAACCCGAAGGTATGGCCGCGGCGGATCGCACAATCCCCGCCGATATCCCCAAAAATATCTCGGAGCAGATCGCAACCACCGCCAAGCTTGTCTTCAACCTCCTCGATTGCTCTGGCCTTGTCCGACTCGACTTTTTGGTCAAAGGCAACCAGGTCTACTGCATCGAGATCAACACCATTCCCGGGTGTCTCAGCTTTTTCCTCTGGGAAAAGTCAGGTTACACCTACCCCCAACTTCTCACACACTTGATCAACCTCGCGCTTTCCAAAAATCAAGAAGTTAAAAAGTTGCAAACTGATTTTTCTTCCCCAATTCTCGAAACCATTGGGCAGAGCAGTAAACTAGGCAAGAAGCTATCAGCCTAAAGACCTTCGGGAATATCATTTTCTAGTAGCACCAAGGGCTCTTTGCTTAGTTTTTGGGCCTTGACCGCCGCCATAAACTCTAAGGTTTTGTCTACCCAGACAATCGGAATCTGCCACCCTATACCCCGAGCCAAGCTCTCGGTGCGTTCGCTCCGCCCCACCAGGATTGCCAAGTCAGCGTTAGCCCCAATCACTCGTCCTAGCTGTTCGTGGATCTGTCGGCTCTCTTCCCCCAATTCTAGTAGCCCTGGCGTCACCACAACCCGACTATATTTCTTTTGCTTACCCAGATATTTTACGGCCTCATCCATGCTTTTTTCGTTACTGTTATAACTATCGTCAATGACCGCCATCCCATAACGCTCGGTCGTTATCTCAAATCGAGCCGGGACCGCTCTATATTGTTTCTCGGCCGCCACAATCTCTTTGGCACTCATCCCCAACGCGCGGGCAATCGCACGGGCACCATTCTTATTTACTTCGTCTCGGGTATCTCCTCGGTACCACGTCGCGTGCAAGACCAGCTCTCGGACAGTCTCATCACTCCCGTTTGCAATGAGGGTGCCTCCATGTTTGGCGATGTACCTCGCGAGCTCAGTCTTTGCGAGCTTGATCTGCTCCCAACCCCCAAAACGGGTGAGGTGTTGTCGGGCGATCCCCGTAATCACCCCAATTTCTGGCTTGATCCAGGCTGCAAATCTCGCGATCTCACCCACGTGGTAGGCCCCGACTTCGAGGATTATTACTTGGGTCTTAGGCATCACTTCGTAACGGAGGGTCTTTACGATCCCGACCGCTGTATTGTAGTTACGCCCTGTCGCCACCACCCTAAACCGGCGTCGCAGTAGATCGTAGGTCAACTCTTTGACCGATGTCTTGCCGTAGCTCCCCGTTATCATCACGACTTTCGCGCCACGTGCTCGCCACCAGTCAACCCGCCGCTCAATCCACAATCCGTACAGATAATCCCTTATTTCTCTCAGATCCATGCTTCCTCCACAATCCGTGCTAGCTCCCGCAGATGAGTCAGGTGGGGGTCATGCCCCGCTTCCCAGACCACTCTCACCCTGACGTTTGGCAACAGGTTTTTATAGCGTGCAAGTAAGGCCAGCGGGAGGATCAAATCACGCTCGCCCCAGATCACTAGGGTAGGGGCCTGAATATGAGGGAGCTCCTGGCTCAGGTCATACTTTACTACCGCTTTATACAGCGCCCGCCGCTTCTCGTCACGCCCATCTACGTCACTTACTGCTTGCCCCAAATGCTCCCGCCACGCGCGGGGTAACCCTCGCGTCGCCAAACGCAGAGGTGTTAGGATGATCCTCCGCAAGGTCAGCGGCTTGACCGCTGCCGGGGCAATCAAGACTAGCTGCTCCACCAGTCGGGGGTACCGCGCACCCAGCACCACCCCCATCCGTCCTCCGAGCGAATGCCCAACAATACTTGCCCGCTTGATCTTGAGATACTTGAGCCACTTCCACAACTGCTCGGTATAACCATAAATATCCTCGACTTGGACCAGGCTGGTCCCCCCAAAGCCTGGGAGGTCAGGGATCAACACTGGCCGCCCCGTCCGCTTCTGGAGATATTCTCCTAACATCTTCCATTCGGCACCACTCCGTCCCCAACCGTGGAGGATGATTATCGGTACACCCTTACCCAAAAATTCTTGGTAGTTCCAGATTATGCGCTCAACTGCCACCTGTTTCATGAGCTCATTATACATAGTCACATCCAATAATATTGGATAATATTTGACAACATTCAACAACATTAGCTAATAAAAGCAGCTCCAAAAAGCCGGGCTTATCAAAAAACTTGGTACCACCCGCGGCGTTGTCTATACCTCAACTTAAGTTTCCTCATTCCCCGAGTGATACTTCTCATGGATCGTCCTTAGTTGTGGATTAGTCACGTGGGTGTAGATCTGGGTCGTCGCAATATTTTTGTGCCCCAGCATCTCCTGTACCTCGCGCAGGCCCGCCCCATGCGACAACAGATCAGTTGCAAAGCTGTGGCGCATCACGTGCGGCGTAATCGACACGGGGAGGTGGGCGAGTCGCCCGTAATGTGCAATGATCCGCTGCACGCTCCTGGTGGTCAGTCGCAGCTTTTCCCCAGCTCTAGGATCCGCGATGTCGACCTTCTTGCCATGGTGGCTAATAAAGATCGGGTGGTAATGATCATTGCGCTCCCGCAGATATTTCTCCACCCAGCCTGCCGCTCTGGGGGACAAAAACACAACTCTGATTTTGCGTCCCTTCCCCACCACCCCAAACTCCCTGGTCTCGAGGTTGACGGTCGTCTTATTGAGTGAGACTAGCTCCGAGACCCGTAGCCCGGTTGAGAACAGCACTTCCATCATCGCCCGATCCCGCAGTCCCCTAATATTAGTGGTGTCTACCTTCGCAATCATTGACTCAACGTGTGTATAGTCGAGGAATTTGATCGAATGCTCCTTGCCCTTGGGTAGTTCCAACTTGTCGGGTGACACTACCTCATAGTCCTGACGGATTAGGTAGCGCAGTAGTGAGCGGATCGCAATCGCATAATAACTCTGGGTCACAGGTGACAAGTACTGACCCTTGTCATCCTTATGTTG
>CAZZNJ010000025.1:0-4653 GCA_964655755.1 uncultured Pseudomonadales bacterium
GAGAATGAAGACGATTTATACCTACTGTTAAAAAAGTAAGTTCTAACATCATCAACCAGTACCAACAACTCTGGAAGCGGCTTAGGACGTCGGAACCTGATAAAATTGCACAATGACAAATCAATCATTGTTTGGGATTCTTAATTTTCTACATCAATCTGAGGGTTTAAAGAGAGAGTTACGTCATAGTTGGCTCTCAGACGGGAGGCGTGAAAGTGTGGCCGAGCATACGTGGCGCATGGCCCTCATGGCCATAGCACTTCACAAAGAGGTAGACAAAAATATTGATTTGAGCCATGTGCTAAAAATGATCATCGTACACGACCTTGGCGAAGTATATGCAGGTGACTATCAAGTTTATGGGAAGGAAGTCCCAGAAAATAAGCACGAATTAGAAGAGCAAGCACTCAAAAAATTACTCGCAACTTTGCCTAACTACACTCAACAAGAAATCATGGATTTATGGAACGAATTTGAAAATCGAGAAACAATAGAAGCTAAGTTTGCTGTAGCTCTCGACAAACTAGAAGTGATAATCCAACATAACGAAGCGGATTTATCTACCTATCTAGAAGGGGAGGGAGAATACAACCTCACTTATGCAGAAGACAAAGTCATCTATAACGATGCCCTTAAAGAATTTAGAGAGCTAATCAAAGAAGAAACAAAAATTAAAATTGGCAACAAGCATACCGCGACGCATAGCAATTCCATGCTACTTGTTTAGAAAAAAGTTATCTAGTAATTTCCAACAACGCCAACGATTGACAACAACTCTGGATACTATTTAAGAAATCAAAACCTGATAAAATCATTATGTCGCCGAAGTAGTTTACTGTAAAACCACCTGATTGTATCAGGTAGACGTGGGCTCAATACCTACCTTCGGCTCTCATATGACAAATCTAGTAAGTACTAATAACTATCTAAAGAAACTCTTAACTCACATCGAGGGATATGTACCAACCGATGAAGATAAAAAAGCCTTTAGTAGGGACAAAGTAGATTACATTTTCCGAAAAATTGATCGTAAAAAATTTCGCCGCAAGCAACTAGGACAAGAGTCAAAAACTAATCTCAGGAATAAGATCAAGAGTAGTGTGGAAGCTAATAATCCCATCCATTTTGTTATCCCATTCGGCGGTTATAAACACTTCTGGAATCAATCTCACCCCGAACCAGATTGGGCAGAACTATTCAACTTTAAATACATCACAGAGTACGTTCTTCCCATACTCGCTATCTACAAACCAGGGGTTATCGTAGAGTACGTCTCAGAAGATTTGATTTTACCTAGAATGAACAACTATCCTGAAGAATCAATCGAAACATATATAGAAGGATTTATATCGATACTTAACTGGTATCAGAGCTTCGTACCAAATAATCTTAAGTTTAACTTTTTCCGAGTCAGTGACAGATGTGATAAACAAGCCATTATTAACGATGTTGAGGCAATGATCCCAGAAAGATTAGCTCAGTTTTCCAAACTGTCATCAGAACAAAAAGATGCTGAGATCAAACGCAGTGTGAGAAACATGTACTGGAATGGAAAGATAGATTTAACTACTCTAAAAGAATCCGAAAAGCTAGATCGAACTATAGAATCTCGAATAATTGAGCTAGCATTTTACGAAACCGAAGGAAGGCCCGAGTATTTCGGCAATTACTATGGAGACGATGGGCATATTTGCATCTGTTTCTCTTTTGGTTTATCGCCTGACAACGCTTTCGACGACCTGACATTAGGATCTGCTCACGGCTCACTTGTTGAGTTTTGGATAGGCAAAGGCGTACTGATTAACACGCAGGGACACCTGCATCCAAGAATACTATCAGCAAAACAGTATGCAACCCTCAAGAGCAAGTCAGTTAAGGAAAAAGTAAGCTTAGATATACCAGGCAAAAACTATCAGGTGATAGATGTCATTTCTGAGTAATAGGTCTCCCAATCCCACCTCTCCTACACCCGCTCCCCCCGCTCGTAATGCCACATCGCTGCCTCGACAATTTTTTGGAGATAGTCGGGGAACTTTATCCCCTCGATCACCTCGTCCTCAATATTCTTTATCTCTTCCTCAGCATCATAAACCGACGGATTGGCATTTGCTTCGAGGATGTAGGGGACACCTTCGCGTAGTCTTAGATCAAACCTGGCATACCCCCACAGTCCCAGTTTCTCAAAAGCCGTCGTGCAGTTGTGTGCTATCCGCTCATATTCATCTGGCGTTAGTTCGGCCTGCTGGTAGTAGGTCTGCTGATAGTCCCGACTGTTTACCACCCATTTGGCCTCATAGGTCTGAAAAGCCATCGGGTCGTTGCCCTCAAACAGCATCTCCACGATCGGCAGCAACTTCGCTCGCCCTTTCTCTTCGATCAGATAAACCAAGAGTTCTCTCCCTGGTACAAACTCCTCCACGAGTACGTCCTGCTCAAAATCCGCCAGCTGCCTCTGCACGATCTGCTTCAGTTGTCCCTCATCCTGCGCCACCACCTCCCGCTTGAGGCCAATACTACAGTGTTCAAGATGTGGCTTGACGATCACGGGGTAGGGGATCTGCTCAGGTAGCTCACTTAGCTCCTTTATTCCCACTCCCCACGGCACGCTCACACCGTGTTGGCCCAGGGCCCGCTTTAGCAGGATCTTGTCTCCCGTTAGCTCAAACAGTGCCTCCCTGGAGCCCGTTACTGGCACGCCTAACTGCCGCAGTTGTCCAAAAGCCTCCTTGGCCAACCGGATGTCCAGCCCACACCACTCAATCAGGTTAAACACCCCCTCCGCCTCAATCCGCGCTATCTCAGAAATTCCCTGCTCCCCGATCGGGTGGAGGGTCGTTTTGTGTCCTCTGGCACTCAGCCCCCGCGCCACCATCTTGGCGATCTCACTCGTATCCTCGTCCGCTGCTGCGTAGCCAGTCTGGCTCATCCGCGCTGTCGGGAGGCTATAAACCACCGCAATTTTCATACTCCCAGTATAGACCATCTCAAACCATATCAACGCGTGCTATAATCACCGGTATGAACGTTCACAAAGTAACTAGACAGGTCAAAAAAGTCTCCGATCTCTATGCCAAAAAGTTTGGGATCCGGCGTGATAGCAACTGGTATATCCTCAAGCTCCAAGAAGAGATGGGGGAGCTGATTCAGAGCTATCTCATGATGAAAGGACGTGCCCGCCTCAAAAATAAATCCCAAGCAGAGATCACCGAGGATTTTCGCAAGGAGATGGCCGACGTTTTTTGCCACGTCCTCCTGCTCGCCCGTCATAACAAAATTAATCTCGAAAAAGAAGTAACCGACAAATGGCTCGTCTGGGATAAGTAAAACGGTTGTAACTGCCTGGGACGTAGCAAATTTTTACCAAGTGAGGTATGCTGGGCTTATATGCAGCGGTTTTTGCGCCTCGTCGGTTTTTTTGGGCTCACCCTCACTTTCTTTGCCACCTTGGTATTGCTCTATCCCACGCTTAGCTCCAGCCGTACTCACGCCGGCCTCCTCCGCCAAGAGATGCTTAGCTTTGGCTCTGGCTCGCTCCTCTTTGCCGCCATCCCTCAGACCAACCTCGAGATCAAGACCGCCGTTGCCAGCGAGGATGCCCGCCCCCTGCTCATCGAGCGTTACCTCACGCACTACAAATCCCCTATGGCCGGCCACGGCGACTACATCGTCAAAACTGCGGATCATTTTGGGCTCGACCCTTATCTCATCGTCGCCATCGCCCAACAGGAGAGTAATCTTGGTAAACTCATGCCTGAGCGCTGTCACAACGCCTGGGGCTGGGGGATCCACTCCAAGGGCACCCTCTGTTTTGACACCTGGCAGGAGGGGATAAACACTGTCACCAAAGGCCTGGCCGAAAAGTACCTCGCCTACGGCCTCCGCACCCCCGAGGAGATCATGACTCGCTACAACGCCACTTCGCCTGGTGGAGCCTGGGCGCGCGGCGTCAACCAGTTTCTGACCGAGCTCCACTCTGGTAGTTGGTAACTTGACAACCCTATAGTCTGTGGTAAACTCCGCAGACTATGAAGCAGTTTTTGGCCTTTGTCCTCCTGTTAGCTACATTTTTGGCTGTGGCGCCTCCAGTCGCTGGTTTTGCTCACGACGTCAGGCCCCTCGCCATGCGTAGCGTGCTCGAAAAATATGACTCGCCCATGGTCGGGTACGAAAACGAGCTAATCGCCCTCGCCGAACAATATAACCTCGATTGGACGCTCCTTGCGGCCATTGCTGGGACCGAGAGTGGTTTTGGCAAACGCATGCCCCACAACTGTCTCAACCCCTATGGTTGGGGGATCTATGGCGACAAAAAACTCTGTTTTCAGACTTTCCCCGAGGCAGCCGAAGCCGTGGCCAAAGGCTTATCTACCCGCTACAACACCAGTAGTTTAGCGAGTATTGGTCGCACCTATAACAAGGTCAGCACTGACTCTTGGATCAGTCATACCAGGTTCTTTATGAATAAGATCAAAACAGCGCAAATACCAGTTGCATCACTTCCGATTAACCTCTAACTTAACCCTGCCTGCCACTCCGTAGCTCGTAAGAGCAAAGGGTGGTCGATAAGCTTCCTATTGAGTTATAATTATCTCCAAATCGCCGGAGTGGTGAAATGGTAGACACGCAGGTTTTAGGAACCTGTGGAGCAATCCG
>CAZZNJ010000026.1:0-1361 GCA_964655755.1 uncultured Pseudomonadales bacterium
TGGTCATCGAACACAATCTGGACGTCATCAAAAACTGTAGCTACCTGGTAGACCTCGGCCCCGAAGGCGGAGCGGGTGGCGGCACTATCCTGTTCCAAGGCCCAACCGAGGAGATCTTAAAGGTCAAAGATAGCTACACCGCCAAGTATCTGAAAAAATACTTGTCATAAATTCATGAGCAGTCTTCAATGGCAAACAATCTCTAGCCACAAAACCGCCCCCTCTACCTGTGGGGTTTATCAGTACTGGGCAAAAGATAAATTACTCTACATTGGCAAAGCCATTAATCTCAAGGCTCGCCTAGCCGGCCACGCCCAAAACGCCAAACTGGATGACAAAGAGCGGGCAATCGTTAGTTCCGCAACAGAGATCAGGTATGCCGAGGTCGACTCCGAGTTCCTTGCCCTCCTTCTCGAAGCCGCCCTTATCAGGGAGCACCTGCCCCCATATAACCGAATCTGGAAGGATGATAAGACCTATCTCTATATCCTCATCGATATCAGCGATCCTTATCCCCGCCCTCGATTTGCGAGGGCGCACGAACTAAAATCTGCAAAGTTATCAAACAGTCAAAAACTGTTTGGTCCCTTCCCCAACACCCAGATTGCCGAGGAGGTCCTCCGTGCCATCCGCCGCCTCATCCCATTCTGCATGGCCAAAAAAGTCGGCAAGCATGCTTGTTTCTATAGCAAAATCGGCCTCTGCGACCCCTGCCCAGCCCACATAAACAAACTATCAACTACTGACCATCAACTATTAACTAAACAATACCGCAAGCAAATCTTCCAAGTTATCAAGATTTTGTCCGGCAAAGTAGACCCAGTTATCAAAGACTTAACTCGCGATCTAAAAGCCGCCTCAAATAGACTAGATTACGAAACAGCCCTCAAGCTCCGCACCAAAATCGAGCGCTTTAGCCGCTTTATTTCCCATCACACCTTCCGCGAAAATACCACCATTGCTTACAATACCTCCGCCGAAAAAATCTCTGCCCTCAGTACCCTACTTTCACCTTTTACCTTGTCCCTTTCACCTAACCCCCGCATCGAGTGTTACGACGCCAGTAACAGTAGCATCCATGACAGTGTGGTCAGCCTGGTGGTCTCAGTTGGTGGTCTGATCGACCGCGGGCAGTATCGCCGCTTCAAAATCAAAAATCCTCGGGTCAACAATGATTTTGATCGCCTCGCCGAAGCCCTCGCCAGACGCTTAAAAAACCACTCTTGGGCGCAGCCCGATCTGATCGTGATCGACGGTGGTGCCCCCCAGCTGCGTCGCCTCCAGCCCCTCTTTGACCAGCTGCCAACCCAGATCCCCTACGTCGGCCTCGCCAAACATCCAGACCACCTCATCATCCCTCA
>CAZZNJ010000026.1:1461-4347 GCA_964655755.1 uncultured Pseudomonadales bacterium
GTGCGTCTGGAGGGAATCGAACCCCCATTAGCAGTTCCGAAGACTGCAGTCCTATCCATT
The DNA here is from genome assembly GCA_964655755.1 of uncultured Pseudomonadales bacterium. Classification (GTDB taxonomy): domain Bacteria; phylum Patescibacteriota; class Microgenomatia; order UBA1400; family UBA12108; genus GWF. The sequence continues at coordinate 1,522 of CAZZNJ010000026.1, forward strand.
GAACGACAGACGCTCCAACCCTATTTTACCCCAATACACACCAATTACGACTATCTACTATTGACTATGTGCTATAAACTGTAAATATGCTCCCATTCATGGATAGACTAGTCGAAAAAGCCATTCAAAAATCTATTGCGGCGCGCGTGACCAAACATAAGATCAAAAACGTCTACCATCCCGACATTGTCATCAACCGGGAGCCTGGTAGTGGTGGTCGCATTGTCGCCCAAAAACTAGCCAAAAAACTGGGTTGGCAGCTCCTCGACGAAGCTCTCATGGACCAGCTCGCCGAAGAACTCAGTATCCCCGTTGACGAATTCAAAAATGTCGACGAGCATAGTCGCAGCTGGCTCTCCGACACTTTTCAGAGCATCTTTAACAAAAACTACATCTCCGACGTGCGCTACATCAACCACCTCAAACGGGTGCTCGCCCACGCCGCCAAAAAAGGTGATCTGGTCATCGTGGGTCGCGGCGCCAACCACATTTTGCCTCCCGACAAATGCTTGAGTGTCCACATTACCGCCAGTCTCGCCACCCGGATCGACAATACCTTCAAATACGAGCACAAAAAAACCAAGCTCGAAGCCGAAACCTGGGTCAAAAAAATCGAATCGGAAAGGCGGCGCTTTGTCAGACAGTATTTTGGCAAAAACCCGTATAACCCCTGGTTCTATGACCTCATTATCTCGACCGATCACCTCACCCTAGACCAAGCCGTCGACCTCATTACTCAGGCCTATATCTCCAAGTTCCCCAAAGAAAAACGTCGGCTTAAGGTATAATCTCTTTGCAAGCCGAGGTGGCGAAATGGTAGACGCGCACGTTTCAGGTACGTGTCCCGCTTAACGGGATGGAGGTTCAAGTCCTCTCCTCGGCACAAGGTCCACAAGAGGTTTAAATCAATAATCCTATCTAAGCTGGAGGTTTGTCCTCCCGGGGATTAGGCTTAAGCTTCGCTTTTGCCGCCACAATTCCTCTCCACGGCACCAGTTATTTTTGCTGACCACGCTTGTTCTCTATACCCGTCAGATTCTTTTTGCGCAATCTCAAGCTTACTGGTGTGATTTCTAAGAGCTCATCATTTTCAAGAAAATCAATCGATTGCTCTAGAGACAGGATAGTGGGCGGAGTCAGCTGGATCACCCCGTCGCTCGCTTTGCTCCGCATGTTGGTCAGTTGCTTGCCTTTGCAGACGTTCATCCGGACATCCTGTTCTTTTGGCGTTTGACCCACGATCATCCCTTCGTACACTGGGACCGCCGGCCCTACAAACAAGATCCCGCGCTCCTCGGCCGCTGCCAGTCCATAGGCGAGCGATTCCCCGCTATGCGAGGCAATAATAACTCCCGACCGGATCTTGGGTAGTTCTTTGCCGACTGGCTCATAGCCATCGACTTGGGACGAAAAGAGTACCGTCCCCTTGGTCAGGGTGAGAAGCAGGGTTCGGAGTCCTATGATCGAGCGGGTAGGGATCCGGTAGACAAACTCCACTTCGGTCTCCGAGATCGGCGCCATAGAGATCATGACCCCATACCTCTTCCCCATTTCTTGGTTAATCACCCCCTGAAACTCGTTGGGCACCACGATATTGACTTCTTCTACTGGCTCAACCTTAATCCCGTTTTCATCTTTTTTTGTAATAACCTCAGGTTTGCCCACCTCCATCTCATAACCTTCGCGCCGCATCGTCTCCAAAAGTACCGAGAGGTGTAGTTCCCCCCGACCCGAGACTTTGTACTTTCCGTTATCCAGCTTTTCTACCCGCAGGGACAAGTTTGATTCTAATTCTTTTTCTAGCCTCTCCTCAATTTGGCGACTGGTAACAAATTTGCCTTCTCGTCCGGCCAGGGGGGAGGTATTGGCCCCCACCGTCATATGCAGGGTTGGCTCCGAAATCTCTTGGGTAGGGTAGGGGACCGTGTCCGAGGGGTCCGAGACGGTCATCCCAATCGAGACTTCCGTCAGTCCTGGGATCCCCACGATATCGCCCGTGCGCGCCTCAGCCACCTCGACTTTGCCTAGACCATCCGCCAACAGCAATCGCTGCACCGAGTACGGTTTTGTGGGTCGGTCCGTCAGGATGATTGCCTGACCCAGCTTGATCTGACCCTGGGCTATCTTGCCGATCGCAATCCGTCCCAGGTGAGGGTTATACTCAATCGAAGAAATCAACATTTTAAAGGTCGCGCCTTCATTAGTTTTTGGCGCAGAAAAATAACTGATAATTTTGTCCATCAGCGGCCGCACGTCCCCGGGCATTTCCGAGCTGTATTGCGCAGGTAGAGTATCAAAAACTTTGCCATCCCGCCCAACCGCATAGAGGATCGGGAAATCAAGGTGTGCCTCGTCGTGTGCCAGCTCCAAAAACAGGCTCTCGACTTTGCCGATCACGTGCTCCACCCGTGCGTATTGCTTGTCAATCTTGTTAATAACCACCACAATCTTTAAGTTTTGCTTTAGCGCCTTCTTTAGCACATACCGAGTCTGGGGCATTGGCCCTTCTTGGGCATCCACAATCAGCAGGGCCCCGTCCGCCATCGAGAGCGTCCGCTCTACTTCCCCCGAAAAATCGGCGTGACCCGGGGTGTCAATGATATTGATCTTGGTTTCGTTATAAAAGACGGCGCAGTTTTTGGCCAAAATGGTGATCCCGCGTTCGCGCTCTAGGGTATTGCTATCGAGGATCGTCGTCTGGTTCATCTCCCCCGCGTTCTCGCGAAAAGTATGAGTTTGCTTCAGCATGGCGTCGACTAACGTAGTTTTGCCATGGTCAACGTGCGCAATCACCGCCACGTTACGAATGTCTTTAAAGCTATGCAT
>CAZZNJ010000027.1:0-3654 GCA_964655755.1 uncultured Pseudomonadales bacterium
CTCGATGGGTATGTTGCCCTTGACGAAATCAGAGACAATATCTCACATAGATGAACATTTAGATTCGACTGTATTTCAGATTGATCAGCTGGACCTAGATAGGCTCAATGCCTTTACGCCACCAAACTATATAAAGCCTAAGGTTTACTGGGGTTCTCAGGGCGATGGCGTTAGAATAGATCAACTAAGCAACGTCTTCGACGAGGACTACGACAAGCAACTATCAGCATTATCTCCTTGACGAATACCGTAAGTAGCTCTATCCTTAACCCATATGTTCTTTTTGCGTAATCTGTGGCTATTTTTTCTAGATTTTCTCGAAACCATCGTGGTCTCCCTCGCCATCTTTGCGGTCGTTTACATCTTCCTTTTCCAGCCTCACCAGGTCGACGGCAAAAGCATGGAACCCAACTTTCATAATGCCGAATACATCCTAACCGACAAGATTAGCTACCGCTTGGGTAGTCCCAAAAGAGGGGACGTGGTGGTTTTTCACTCCCCCCAAGATAACACCACCGACTTTATCAAACGCATCGTTGGCGTCCCCGGCGATCTGGTTATGGTCAAGGATGGTTACTTCTACCTCAACGGCACTCGTCTCGACGAAGCCTACATCAACGATCCGGGCAAGGTCGCTCCTGGTCGCTTTTTGCGCGAAGGTGCCACTGCCGAAGTTCCTGCCGGTCAATACCTGGTCATGGGGGATAACCGCCTCCACAGCTCCGACTCCCGCGAGTGGGGTTTTGTCCCCAAAGCCAACATCGTTGGTCGCGCCTTCTTTCGCTACTGGCCCCTCGACTCATTTGGGTCGATCCCCACAGCCGAAGCCGAGTTGACCATGGGCAACGTTAAAGGTGCCCTCGACTCTGCCGAGTAGCCCCATGGCCTACTCCGTCTCCCGCTCAGCCTTGCTCAACCTCGGTAGTTACAGTTATCTCTTTGTCGCTAGCCTAGTCACCACCCCTAGCCTTATCCGCCACCTAACCTTGCCCGAATTTAGTCAGTACGCCATCGCGCTCGGCTACCTAGCCCTCATTACTTCGCTCGACCTTGGCCTGTCCCGGAGTGTGGTTTACTACTTGGCTCGCAGTCGCACGGCCCCCGCAACCACTGCTTATGCCTCGGCTTCTTTTGTTCTCCATCTCGTACTCGGTCTCTTTTACGCTGCCCTCACGCTCATCTGGTTTAGTCCCGCTCTCGCTTTTTTGGTTTTGTGTACCTACCTCCTCGGCCATTATCAGACCTACCCCGAATCGCAGGGTTATTTTGGGTTGGTCAATTTGCGGGCCTTTATTATAGGGACCTCAAATACCTTTCTCGCCACCCTCCTAGCGGCCCAGGGCTACGCTGTCGCCGACATCCTCCTCGCCCTCAGCCTCGCCACCCTCCTCACTCTCCTTATATTTTTCCGGACTAGTCGAGAGCTGCAGTTTGCGGCGGTCAAGCGAGCTCCGGTCCGCGATATTCTGCACTACGGTCTCAAGCTCCAGCTCGGCAAACTAACCAGCGCCTTCCAGTCCCAGTACCCCAAGTTCCTTTTTGCTGCCAACCCCCTCGCCGTGACAGTCTTTAGTCTCAGTAGTAGTCTGGTCGCCAAGGCCGCTGGCGCGGTGGGCCAGCTCGGGATAGCTCTCTTTCCTTTTAGTGTCAAAACTCACAACACCCCCAAGCTCCGCCGTTTCTATGTTCTCACCCAGCTTATGCTCCTCGTTCTGGGTGTTTTGACCATTATTCTTTATCAGTTCGTTGGTTTGCCGCTCCTTACCTGGTGGTTGGGTGAGGCAGAGCTTGCTGCTAGTCTCCATGAGTACCTGTTGGTTTATCGCTACGTCGGACTTGCCCTCCTTTTGACGCCGTTGGCTAGTACACTGCTCGAGAGTCGCAACCGTCCTGGACTGCCTTCGTTCTATGGACTGCTGGCCCTCTTAATCGAACTCGGGGTAGTCCTGCTCCTGTTGCCACAACTTCAGCTGTTTAGTGTTGCCTACGGCAACCTCTTGGCCCTCGTTATCATGGTGCCCGTCTTACTTTACGCTACTCAAAAAAATGGATTTCCTCGCGGTACTTTAGCTCACTAAAGCCGCGTTTAAAGAACTTGAGCATCGCCTGCAAACGGTGACGGTACGGCTTATGTCCGCTTATCCGTGACTGAGCGGACTTAAGTTGGCGCTTTAGCTTTTGTTTTTCCCACTGCGCTCCGCCCCACGCGACCACGATCACGTGCTTGGGATTAAGCTTAACTTCCGCTTCAAAGGGTGGCGAGATCCCGAAGACTATCTTTTTCCAGTTTTTTGGGACCAAGGTGGTGAGGCCATACGGGGTATACCGAAAGTAATCGGAGGGGTGCAGGTGTATCGGAAAATTTTGTTGGGAGGACAGGATGACCGCCCCTTTTTGTTTGACGACCCGCTCTATCTCTTTGGCGATTAGCCATGGGTTATCCGCATGCTCAAGGGTTTCTAGGCAGAGCACTAGTTCAAAACTCTTGGGAGGGTAGGGGAGCTTGGTTGCTTCGGCGACTACATCGACTCCTGCTCCAGCCTGCATGTCCACCCCGATATACTGACTCTGGGGCAAAAGCGGCCGGAGGTTGCAGATTTCGTCTTGGTTGTCTGCGACCCGCGACCCGATTTCGAGGACGTTCTTAGGCTCTGCCCCTAAGTTTTGGAGGATTACTTCGAGCGCGGCTCGCAGTTCTTTGGTCATGTGCTTATAATACCACTCATGGGCGTCAAAATATTCTGTCTCATCCTCAATTACAACCGGCCCCACGACACTGTTGCCTGTGCCCAGGCTCTGTTATCCTCCGATGCCCCCGCCCAGACCCAGCTTGTCATTATCGACAATGGTCCCAAAAATCTCACCTCGTTCTTTCGCCAAAAGCTCCCGCGTAGCGTCTATCTCAAATCCCCTGGCAATCTCGGTTTTGCCGCAGGCAACAACCAGGGCATCAGGTATGCTCAAAAACATGGTGCGACCCACCTGCTCATTATCAACCCCGATTGCCAGGTCCCCAAGCTTTTCTTCAAACCCTTGTTGCGCACTTTTGCCACCCAGCCGCGCGCTGGGCTGGTGGCCCCGGCTCATCGGGAGCCAGGGAGCAAGCAGTTTGGTTTGGGTGGGCACGTCAACTGGACAAATTGTAGTTTTCCTCATGACAATGTTACCGTGCTCCCTCTGCGCGAACGCTCATACGACCTGTTGACCTTCGCTTGCGTCCTGATCAAAGCCGAGGTTTTTCGCCAAGTCGGCCTGTTGGACGAGCGCTACTTTTTATACCTCGAAGACGTCGACTACTGCGTCAGTGCCAAAAAAGCGGGCTACTCCCTTTACCTCAATCCCAACGTTTGCGTCACTCATCGCACCTCCTCCTCCTTTGTTGATCCGCGCGGCAAGATCAAGTTTAGTTTCAAAAGTAGCTTTATCTTTATCCGCAAATGGTATCGTTTCCCCGCAAACCTCCTCCCCCTCCTTCACACGATCACTTTTTATCCATACACTTACCTCCTCTGGACTCTCAAAATGTACAAGCAAAAACTACTCAATCGTCTCTAGCTCGCTAAAACCGCCACCATCCCCACCACACTGGCAGGACCATTGTCGCCGAGGGCTCGCTTTCATTACCTGCGCGATCAATCGAGATAACCCGGGCAA
>CAZZNJ010000028.1:0-1065 GCA_964655755.1 uncultured Pseudomonadales bacterium
GGCGACCAGACTGAGTCGGGCAAGGTTGGGTTTGGTCCCAATTAAAGAGTAGAGCAAGATCGGGACACCGATAATCAAGGCTGTCGGTTTGAGGAGGACGGCAAGGGTGAGGGCTAGGAGGTAGCTAATGAGCATAATGAGTCGACCGGAGTCGTAGTAGCGCAGGTAACTATAGAGGGCAATGAGCATAAACAATACTAAGTGAGGCTCGGGTAAGATGACGCGACCATAGAAGAGATTGTATGGGAGCGTGGCATAAACAAATGCCGCGACCATGGCCGCGAGCGGGGTACTGACGTGAGCCATGATGAGATAAATAAACAAGATTGAGAGGGTGGAGGCGACGATTGAGAGCACCCTCCCCCACTCGACAATACCTAACTGTGGAAAAGAGTGTGCGAGGGCAGCGTGGAGGGCGCTAATTACCGGAAACTCCACAAACCGGTAGCCATCGGGATTATCTAATCCCGAGGGGATACTACTTAGGTCGTGATAAGTGGGACGGGCCAAGTTGAGCCCATGTTTGAGATACTCGCGAGCGACGCTCGCGGTATCTGCCTGACGCCAACTATGCCAATCCGCGAGGGGTGCATCCAGTCGATAAAGGCGGAGGGTAGCCCCGAGGATTAAGATGAGGATAAGGATCAGGAGCTTAATTTTGGTCATAACGATATGCTAACATCCCTACTAACATCCAATAAGTATAGGCCACTTTGCTACTTTCAAAAATATCGATGTAAGTAGCTGTGATTAAGAGGGCAACAGTGGCCCCGAGAGTGCCGAGCGCCAAGAGATCAACCTGGGTGCTACTTTGGGTGAGTAGGCGGTAGCTATAGCGCAGGACGAGGTAGATGGTAGACAAAAAGGCAATAGTGCCGAGGAGCCCCGTCTCACCTAGCATGCGCAGGTAATCGTTGTCGGTACTCTCGGCATAAGTAAACTCGCCTACATTGCTTTTGACCAAGGTGGCATAGCCCGTGCCGAGGAGGGGGTTGGTCATAAAGCCGCGGAGTGCGTTCGGCCAGAGGACATCCAGCCTAATCCCCATGGAGAGGCCATATTTGA
>CAZZNJ010000028.1:1075-2352 GCA_964655755.1 uncultured Pseudomonadales bacterium
GACTGCTCACGGATCGACTCTGACTCTTGGCTCGCGTCGGTGGGTAGGTTGGGACGGGGGGTGGGCGTAGGCTTGATTGGACTGGGGGGCATGTCCGAGTCGGAGGCGACGATATCGAGTTGAGATTTTTCTACTTCGGTTAACTCGATTGGTTTGAGCGGCTCGTTTTTGAAAAGAAAGGCTAGCAAGCTCGGGAGTTCGGAGACGGTTGTGCTCCCCTGTGGTTCTTTGACAAATGGCTGATTGATAATTTTTTGCACTGCCAAGATATTGTCGCGCATATTTTTGTCCGGTATTACCTGGGTAAAGCGCTCGAGCAAAGTGCTAAAGCTAAACATGATAATGAGCGATATAAGCATGGTCAGCACATAGTGCCGCAAGCTCCACCACCAGCCCTTAAACCTAATTAGGAGATAACAAATGAGTGTTGTCCCAGCCAAGTAACCAATAAAGGAGGTGCGCGACGTCGTGAGCACGAGCGACCAGTAGGCTAAGAGGGACAGGAGGTAGAGGCCATATTTGTGGAGTTTTTGTTTGGCGAGATAGGCAGCAGGGAGCACAAAACTAAGCAGGATCGTAAGGTAACCCGCTAGGTCATAGTGACCGCCAAAGGTGCTAAACAGTCTAGTATTGGGCTGCAAGTAAAGCCTGACACCCTTGCTAAACTCGCGATTCATGGTGGAGAAAGCGGGGAAATAAAAATACTTTTGGCCAATCCCATATAGCACAACGCCAATGAGGGTAACTAAGGCAATCTTGAGGAATAAGCTCAAATCTTTTTTGGATCTAATAGAACTATAGGTAATAAAGAAAAGGGCAAAATACTCAATCCGACGGAAGTAGTGCAAAAACAGCTTGAGGACGTGGGCTTTTTCGAGTGGAGTAGACTCGGTTATAAAGAGTGAGGAGAGCACAGATAAGAGCCCAACCACGAGGTAAGCGAGGATGGAGTAGGTCAAGTAGTTTTTGGGGAGTGTAACGCGCCTACGCAAAAGCTGCATCAACCAAATCAAGGTGGCAGCCAGGACCAAGAGATCCTCGAGACGCATCCGCACGATGTAACCCTGGATCAGCTCGGCCATCGGGATCTTGGGATAGAGCGGGATAAAGACGATCAAAAAGCCGGTGAGGAGGGTGAGGAGATTGTGATCGAGCCAAGTTAAAAATTTCTTCATGAAAAGTATTTCTTGTATTCGACTAGGGTGTCACGCCGACTTGGGATGAGGCTAAAGAGGATCAGGCGCATAATGACCCCAACCGTGATGACAAATTTAATA
>CAZZNJ010000028.1:2367-3614 GCA_964655755.1 uncultured Pseudomonadales bacterium
CTTGAGCTCAAAATTGAGGCGATAGGCATTGGCTTTTTTGGTACTAACACTGCCGACGTGCACTACCTTGGTGCTAGTCGTAAAGAAGACTTTTTTGCCTAGGCTCTCCTTGAGTCGACGATAGAGCTCGACTTCTTCGGCGTACATAAAGATCTTGTCGTCAAAACCGCCAGCAGCCGAGAACTCATCCCGTCTAAACATAATACAAGCGCCCATGAGCCACTCGGGATAGTGATCGGTTTTGTGCCAATCGAGGTCATAGACGTGATAAGGTGTGCTAAAGAATTTTTTGATCACCGGGAGCTTGTCTAACCACCACATCCAGGCTGTCACGCGCAGAGGAGTGGGGAGGTAGCCGGCGGACTGTTGGAGGGAGCCATCCTCATACCTAAGCTGTGGTCCGACCGAGACGATGTCTGGGTTGTTGATGAGGATGTCGGTCATGATCCGGAGAGATTTTTTTTCGAGAAAAGCGTCGGGGTTGAGGAGCAGGAGATACTGACCCTGGGCAGCTTGGATGCCCTGGTTGTTGCCCCCGCCAAAACCCTTATTATCTTTGTTGGCAATGACACGAACCTCTGGTAGATGCTTTTTGGTGTAGGCGACAGAGTCGTCGGGGGAGTTGTTGTCGACCATGATGACTTCGACTTCACCTGGTTTAAAACCCTGGCTAGCCAGAGCACTCTGCATAGCCTTGACTGTGTAGGAGCGGGTGTTGTAGCTGACCATGATGACTGAGACAACTGGTTTAATTTTTGAAGGATTTTTCATAATATGACTCTCCATTTTTTACTGAAATAGTTTAAATCTACCGAGGCGATAGTTGGCAGTTTTTAGTTTGCGCTCCCCGATCACCTTGGCGGGAACGCCACCGACGATCTCCCCGGCCCTGACGTCCTTGGTCACAACGGCTCCCGCGGCCACAATGGCACGATCGGCGATAGTAACACCGGGCAGGATAATGGCCCGGGGACCAACAAAAACATAATTGCCTATTTTGACTGGGGCACTAATGGGGGCAAAGTCGCTAGCGTGAATATCGTGCTCACTAGAGTAGATCATGGCCTCGCTTGCGACGTCGGTGTGACTACCAATTGTTACCTGGTCGCGCCCATCAATAAAGACGCCATAGCCGATGATAGTCCCCTCCCCCACCCGGTGTTTGCGCGGTTCATAGACCCGAACACCAGGGTGAAGAGTGGGGCCACTCCCGAGTTTGACCCCGCAACACCGCCAGATCAAGTGGG
>CAZZNJ010000029.1:0-3000 GCA_964655755.1 uncultured Pseudomonadales bacterium
GGCCACGCAAAACCGAGATAATCAACCGACGTATTTTTGTTGTAGTCATAAACGCAATCTGTATTGTAACACCTGGGCTATTGATCTGGAGGAATGTTGTAGTGGAGCAGGAGCCGACGGGCGATATTAAACCAGAGGGGGGCGGCGGTTTCGCTACCCCACTGGGAGGATTGAGGCTCTCTTAGTTTGACCAACATGACAAACCGGGGGTTGTGGGCAGGGGCAAAACCTACAAAACTAGCAATAGTCTTTTCGGCGTCGTAGTGACCTTCGACTGCGATCTGAGCTGTGCCGGTTTTGCCTGCCATCGTATAGCCTTTGGGTTTGGCCCATTTGGCTTCGCCGTACTCGACAGCTTTGATCATAAGGTCTGTAGTCCTTCTGGCAGCTTCTTCGGAAATGCGGACCACCTTGGGAGCGATCGGGAGGTTCTCTTCGCCTAGTACCTCGGAGACAACATGAGGCTCCAGGAGTCGGCCGCCGTTAGCGATGGCCGCCACGGCCCTAACCATCTGGATACTAGTGACGGCGATCCCTTGCCCAAAAGAGCTGGTGGCGTAGTCGACTTCGCCCCATTTTTTGCGGAGGGGTGGGGAGACTTCTTCTTGCAGATCAATCCCGGTTTTTTCACCAAAACCAAAATTTTTAATATATTCGAGGAATTTTTCGCCCCCTAGTTTGCGCTGCATCCAGACCATGCCAGTGTTATCCGAGTGAACAATAATATCCTCAGGAGTAGCGCCGTCTTGGTACTCTCCGTTCCAGGTCTTGATGCTGTATTTGTCAATCTGTACAGGGCCACCGCAGATATCGCACTTGTCGCTTTCGGTAATGACCCCTTCGTTGAGCGCGGAGGCTGCGACCAAGACTTTAAAAGTACTACCTGGTTCGTAGGTATTGGCGATGCTCGGATTTTTGTAAAGACTACTATCGTAGAGATAGAAGCGGGAGGGATCATAAGTAGGGAGGGCGGCCATGGCCAAGATCCCGCCAGTTGAGGGATCTATGACTACTACCTCACCGCTGACTGCCCCGTAGCGCTCTAGCGCCTTTGAAAGCTCAGTGACGACTGCGTGCTGGACCCCCCGATCAAGATGGAGCTTAAGCGAGCGTCCGAGCCGACCGGGCAAAAGCTCCCAACTACCGGTCAGTAGCGGATTGCCCAGCGCGTCTTTTTCGAGAGCTTCGACGCGGGAACGACTGGTGAGCTCGCGATTGTAGTAGCCTTCTAAGCCAAAATAGCCGAGCGGTGAGCCACTATCATCGCGTCCGACAAAGCCGGTGACGTGGGCAGATAAGCTAGCTTCGGGGTAGGCACGGGCAAAATCTTGATCAAATGTCAGTCCAGTCAAACCAGCTTGGTGAATCTTGTTTTTGACAGCTTCGCTAATATTTTGAGCCAAGGTTACGTAGTCCGTCCCGCGATTTAGTCGCGCGCTCATTGTGGCACGAGCCGCTTCCCTGAGCTCCGTCAGGTAGAGGGGGGCACGGGCCGGGTCGGTGGCGATGATGGGGTCGGTGATCTCATATTCGAGTTGGGAGCTAACAACGTCGGGCAGAGTCCGCAGGTCTCCGGAAAAACCGGGCAAGTAGACACCAAGATTATAGACAGGCCGATTGAGGACCAGGGCGGCGCCATCGGAGGAGACGATCTCCCCTCTTTTGGTGATCTCGACACTGCGGTCGCTATATTGTTTGCGCGCCTCGGCTCTTAACTCCCCTCCCCTCACTAGCTGCCAGTAAGCTAGGCGCAGGGTAATAGCCGAGAGCAAGAGGAGGATGATTAAAAAAAATATCTGAATCCGTGGCCGCATACCTAGTAGTATAAAGATAATAGTTAATAGTTGATAGTTAGTAGCGGTTATTTAGCGCAAGGCAACAGAACTGCTGGTGAGGCTCACGACCTGGGGTGATTCGACGTATCCGAGCGACTCGGCTTTTGCTGCGATGTGAGTGAGCGAAGCGAGCGCGGCGATCTGTTGCTTGAGGACCAAGTTTTGGTCAGTGAGCGCGGCGATCTCGGCGCTTACTGCCTTGACTGAAACGGATTCGTCAACGGCGTTGTTGGCCAAGGTCACGTTGCCTAGGACCAGGACAAAGATTACAACACCTAAGAGTTTGACTAGTTTCATTTTTTCCTCCCATATCTCAATTTGGCGCTGCGACTCCTGCGGTTGTCGTATTGTTCGTCGAGCGAGGGGGGGATGACTTCGCTTAGCTCAGAAGCGTCGTCCAGCTGGGCAAAAGAGTTTTTGACGATCTCCTCTTCTAAACTATGGAAAGTAATGACTGCCAGGACTCCCCCGGGGGCAAGGAGGCTCCAGGCCGAGGGCAGAGCGGCCTTGAGCTCCTCACGCTCCGAGTTAACAGCCATACGAAGTGCCTGAAATACCTTGGTCGCTGGGTGGAGGTGACTTTTGCTCCGAGTCACGTTTTTGGCAACCAGACTAGCTAGTTCGGTTGTTGTCTCGATAGGTTTCTTTTTGCGAGCGTCGAGGATAGCTGCGACGATTTTTTTGGCTGCGTGCTCTTCGCCGAGCGTTTGGAAGAGGGCAATCAGCTCATTTTTGCCCAGACCATTAATTAGATCACGGGCAGTCACGGCAAGATCCTTGTTCATGCGCATATCGAGCGGAGCCTCATGTCTAAAGGAAAACCCGCGCTCGGGTGTGTCTAGTTGATAGGAGCTGACGCCTAGATCGAGGATGACGCCCGCGTAGCTTTTTGCTGGGAGGCGGCCTGACCCTAGCGCTCCTGCAAAAGAGCTATGGATGGCGGTAAAGTTCTTGGAAAGCGCGCTCTCAGTGATCCGAGTCTGAGCAAGCTCCAAAATATCGGCGTCTTGGTCGATACCTACGACAGTTGCCCCTGCGCGAAGGAGGGCGAGGGTGTGACCACCATAGCCAAGCGTGGCGTCAACGTACATTTTTCCTGGCTCAGGACTCATGATCTGGGTGAGCTCGGCAAGGAGGACGGGGGTGTGGATTAGAGGCGAGTCAG
>CAZZNJ010000029.1:3010-3371 GCA_964655755.1 uncultured Pseudomonadales bacterium
TCCCTAGCTCAGATAACGTATTTTCGAGTTCGCCGGTTTGTGTGGTTAAGCCATCAACATAAGCGTGGTAGCGGTCTTTGTCCCAGATCTCAACACGAGTTAGGGCACCTGCAAAAACCACGTCTTTTTTGAGCCCGGCGAGCTTGACGATGCTACCGGATAGCTTGGTCCTGCCTAATTTGTCTAGCTCGACAGGGGTGGCGTTGTAGGTCAGTAAGCTGAGAAAGTCGCGTGCAGCTTTGATGGTTAGGGGTAGCGCAGTGAATGTGTCGGAGAGCTTGCTACAGCTATCGGCAGTAAAGAGGACGAGACAGCCGTCGAGGCCGTAAGTGATGACTGAGCCAGGAGTGAGATGGGTGCG
>CAZZNJ010000030.1:0-2774 GCA_964655755.1 uncultured Pseudomonadales bacterium
TTTCGAATTTAGGATTCACATAAGTATGGCTCGTCGTGGTCGTCGCAAAAATCCTTTCAAACTCAAGCTTCGCAAGGAGATTGTCTATAGTGTCGTCTCAATCCTTTTTTTGGTCGCCGCCGCCCTCGTCATGCTCAGCTTTACGCGCAGCAGTCCTATCCTAAGCGACCTCTACCGTATCCTCTTTCGAGCGTTTGGCTGGACCATGCTTATCCTGCCATTTCTCTTGATTTCAATCGGCCTTTTGATGATGTCACTCAAGTGGGCCATCACGTCTCCGAGTCCTTTGCTCGGAGGTTTGCTCGTCTTTATGGGCTCGCTTGGGGTAAGTGGGGCAGGGGAGCTCGGCTTTTTAATCCAAGATTCGCTGAGCGCCCTAATAGGTGGCGCCGGCTCAACCCTCCTGACTGTAGCCACCATCCTGATCGGCGGCATGATCATCACCAACACGCCTCTCGAAGAACTGGTCATTGGACTCACGCGAATTTTGGGTAGTTTCCAAGCAATTTTTTCTTGGTTGTTTGTCAAAAAAGACGATTTTGGCGAACCGATCAAAAAACCTTCACAGAAGCCACTTTTTCAGGCTGATGCCGAAACCAAGATCAATATTCCAAACGCTAGCCCCGCCCCAGCTCTCGATAACGCCACCAAATCTGCCAATTCCAAGTCCAAAGATGGTGTCATGACCCCAGCTTTTGAGCCTCATCTCAACAGCAGTCCCAAGGATGCGACAGCCAAAATCTGGAAATATCCCTCCCTCAACCTGCTCTCCGCCCAAAAAGGCGCCAAGGCAGATCGCGGCGACATCAAAGAAAACGCGAGTATTATCGAGAGCACCCTTGACTCATTTGGGATCCGTGCCAAGGTTATGGAAGTAAATGGCTGTCACCCAGTATGCGATCCGGATAGCTGAGGGTACCAAGCTCAGCAAAATCAAAGGTCTCTCTACCGACCTAGCCCTGGCGCTCGCGGCTCCGACCGGCACGATCCGCATCGAGGCACCTATCCCCGGACGCAACCTGGTCGGTCTCGAGATCCCCAATCGCTCCCCTGAATATGTGACCTTGCAAGAAATCATGACTCATCCCACTATGGCCAAAGAAAAATCCCGTCTTGCCGTTGGCTTAGGCCTCGGCGTGTCAGGCTCCCCGATCATCGCCGACATCAAAAAAATGCCCCACGTGCTCGTCGCTGGTTCTACTGGCTCGGGTAAATCTGTCTGTATCAATACCATTATTACAACGCTCCTCTTTCGAAATTCTCCTCAAGAACTCCGCTTTATTCTCGTCGATCCCAAGCGGGTAGAGTTGACTGGTTACAATGGTATCCCCCACCTCCTCACTCCAGTAATCACCAACACCGATGCGGTGGTGGCTGCGCTTACCTGGGCAACCAAGGAGATGGACAAACGTTACAAGATGTTTGCCGAGGTTGGGGTCAGAAACATCGAAGAGTATAACGAGCTATCAGGTTTTACTGCCATGGAGTACATCGTCATCGTGATCGATGAGCTCGCCGACATCATGCTCTCTTCTCCTACCAAAGTAGAAGACCTGATTGTTCGTCTGGCTCAAATGGCTCGGGCAACTGGCATCCACTTAGTCTTGGCTACCCAGCGTCCTTCGGTTAACGTCATTACTGGTTTGATCAAGGCTAATATCCCCACCCGGATCGCCTTTAATGTTGCGAGCATGATCGACAGTCGCGTGATCATCGACAGTCCCGGTGCCGAAAAACTGCTCGGTCGAGGTGATATGTTATACGTCCCTCCCGACCGCCCCTTGCCGACCCGTATCCAAGGGACCTACGTTACCAACGAAGAAATCAAGGCTCTGATCGAATACCTCAAAAAAACCGATGCCGGCGAAGTCAAATATCAAGAAGAAGTTACCCAAAAGTATATTTCAGGCGAGGATGGGGCGGGGGATGCCGCCTCCCGTGACCCAGAGTTTGAGGATGCCGTCAACGTGGTTATTGCCGCGGGTCGTGCCAGCACCAGTTTTCTCCAGCGCAAAATGTCGCTTGGATACAACAAGGCAGCCCGGATTATGGACCAGTTAGAGCACGCAGGAGTTGTCGGTCCTCAAGAGGGAGCCAAGCCTCGCACAGTCCTCATTACTAGCCTCGAACAACTCAAAGCTAGAGAGGCTAACCAGGCTGATAACTAACCATGAAAACCGCCGGACAACTACTCAGGGATAAACGCCTGCTCCTCGAATTAACGCTAGAGCAAGTCTCGAGTCGTACCAAAGTTAAGGTTGATTATCTCCAGGCCCTCGAGGACTCAGATTTTGACAAACTCCCGAGTGCTCCCGTTACCAAGGGATTTCTCAAAAGCTATGCTCGCATACTCCATCTCAATCAAGAGACTCTGATAGCTATGTATCGACGCGACTACGACGAGGTAATGGGTGAGTTAGTCCCGCACGGTCTAGTCGAGCCGCTCGTCAAAAAACCTCGCCTCTTTTCGATACCTTTTCTCCTAACTCTAGTCTTTACGCTGGCTTTTTGTGGTTTTATGTTCTTCCAACTCCTATCTTGGTGGAGTCTACCCAAGCTGGAGCTACTCCAACCCATCGACGGCGAAACTTATGGTGAGCAGATCACAGTCAAGGGGATAACCGAGCCCGATGCCACCATCCGCGTAGGGGAACAAAACGTCTTGGTCAACCAAGATGGTCAATTCAGCTTGGATCTCAAATTCCCCTCCGGCACTCATCGTCTCCTCATCCAAGCTAGTTCGCGTGATGGTAAAACAAGGTTGCTCGAGCGCA
>CAZZNJ010000030.1:2784-2995 GCA_964655755.1 uncultured Pseudomonadales bacterium
TTAACTTGTAACTTGTTACTGCGATCATGTATGATCGCTATATGGACTTGCCACAAATTGTATTACTGGTCATCATTGTTGCCGTCGGAGTAATCCTTATTGTAATCGGAGTGCAGATTATTGGACTCCTCAAAGATGCAAAAGAAACTATGCGCAAAGCAGACCTCGTTCTCGAAGATGTTGGATTCCTCACCCGTAGTCTCACCCGGGG
>CAZZNJ010000031.1:0-2931 GCA_964655755.1 uncultured Pseudomonadales bacterium
CGCTGGTGTTGCTCCGGCCGCGTTAAAGAAACGAATAGAAATAGATTTAAAGCCATAAGCTCGGTCGTACCATTTGAGGAGGCGCTCGACAGTCAGCTTGGTTTCGCCATAAGGGTTTTCTGGTTCTTTTTTGTGAGATTCGGGGATCGGCACTATCTCCGGATTACCATAGACACCGGCAGTGCTGGCAAACACCAATTTGTGGCAACCGATCTTGATCATGGTCTCGATTAAGTTGAGCGAACCAATAACGTTATTGTCGTAGTACTTGCGAGGATTTTTGACACTCTCGCCCATCTGAATATAAGCGGCAAAATGCATGACGACGTCAGGATGAAACTGGGAGAGAGTTTTTTCAAGAGTTTTTGTGTCTAGGATGCCACCCTTGACGTAAGGGGTGTTACCCAGCTTGGTTGGGGGGTGTGTAACAAAATGGTCGTAGACCAGGACCTCATATCCTTGGCGCTCTAGCTCCTTGGCTGTGATTGCGCCGATATAGCCGGCACCACCAGTGAGTAAAATTTTCATAATTTTTAAACCCCAATTTACAATGTATAAAAATTAATTCTTAGCTAACTTTTTCATTATAGCAAGAAAGGTTATTGCGCCGAGGGTGTCGAGGATCCAGTCTAGTGGATCGGCCGAACGTCCGGGTACCCCAAGCTGCAATAACTCTATTATTAGACCGTACAAACTCGTAATGAGTACTGCGTAACGGGTAATGGGTCTGAGCAGAACAGCTTGGATCCCAAAAAAGACAAAGTGGCCGCCGTTCATCATGAGCGTATTTAGCCAATTTTCGGGTGCGACCACGAGGTTGGGGGTAGTCGTGAGACGCAACGTCAGCGCGGCCCAGAGGAGTGAGAGGAGGAGAGACGTGCGTTTAGAGATCATTCCCTTATTGTATACGACGGAAGCGGATAGTGAGATAACCAGCAAGTGAAAGGAAAGAGAGTCCAGAGCCAACAATGATAGCAAAGCGCAGCCGCGAGGGGTTGAGCGACAGCTCAGTTGATTTTGGTGAGGAAATAAGTGATGAAGGCGAAGGTGAGACGCCATAAGTTGAGAGATCAATCAGGGTACTATCCCCCGCGACTGTGCCTGTTGGGGGGGACGGATCGAGTGAGGGAGAAGAGATTAGGGTCGGACTAGGTTTTTGAGTTGGAGGAGGAGTGGGGGTGGGAGTAGGCGAGGACGCTGGGGTAGGAGGAGGTGTGGGAGTAGGCGAGGGAGTGGGTACGGGTGAGGGTGATGGACTGGGCCATGTTTTGGTGAGCTTGACTGGAGCGGGGGCTACCTCTTCACTCCCTTGATTGCCACTGGCGGTATAGCGACGCACGCGCAGGAGGTAATCGCCCGGACCTGGATAATCGGTGTGGGTGGGCTCACCAAGCCGGGCACTGACAGTGGCAACTAGAATTGTGTTGGATTCGATCGTGACAGGGTAGTACTGTTTGCCGTCGCTACCACCATACCAGGATTGAGTATTGTCAGTCTCGCCAAAATAATTCTTGGTGCCAGCTACGTAGAGGTCGACGCGCAGATAGTTTGTCCCCGCACTGGCCCCATCGATAGAGACTGTAACTTCAAACTTGTCTTCACCTATAGTTGAGGGTGAGTTGAGAATCGTGGTAGTTACAGCCAGAGCGCTGGGAACGAATACAAAATACCAAAAGAGAGATACCAGGATCCCTTTTTTCATCTATGTTTTAGTGTAGCAAATTAGTTGACGCTGACTCGGTCAACGGCAGAAATCGCAGATAACGGATACTTGGAGCTAAACTTGATATTGCCACCATTTTCGGGGAAGGGATCGTTCATTATGTAGTCGTCGCCCTCTTTTTTGGTAATGACCAAAAAGTGGTCAGGACCCCCATAGATCCCCACAATGACGGGTCTCCCGGCGGCCAACTCTTCGTCGATTTTGGCAGTCGAACTCCCGATGCGTGTTCTAGTCATAGTCACGCCGCCCACACTCCACGTACCCTGATTCATGTAGGCGGTATTGCCCCAGAACGGATCGCTACTGGCGGCAATGTCAGAAGGCTTAAGACTCTTGCCGTAGTGACTAGCAACCATGGCCATGCTAGTAACGAGACAACCCACTTCTTTCATTGTCTCCCCCGAAAGACCAATTGTTTGGTTGCCCCAGGCGCTATCGCGCTGATTGTAATAACAACCCCAAGAATCACATTTGGTCTGGTTGCTCAGGATGCTGGCGCCACCCTGGTTGCTCGCAAAGCGGCGAAAAGCGGCGAGCTGTGCACTAGCTTGGGAGCGGAGACTCTGAAACCTGGCTTCGTCGTTTTTGGTATCTGCGAGGAGTTTGTTTTTGGCCGCAACTGAGCTAGCGAGGGCAGCTTTCTCACGATCTAGACTTAACTTGACCGCTTCGATCTCTTTTTGTTTGAGTTCTTTGGTCGTTTTTTGCTGATCGTAGTCAAGGCGGGATTTTTCGAGGCTTAAGAGCAGCTTTTGGTCATGATCGCGGACAGCTTCGACATACTGCAACCCTTTAGTTAGTTGAGTTAATCCCGAAAAATGCAAAAGCAGTGGGATGGGTGAGGTCGAGGAGTAAATGTAGCTAGACTTGACCCTGGCTACAAAGAGCTTAGTGAGGTCGGTGAGAGTGTAGTCCAGACTCTGGATCTTGCCAGATAGATCGGCGATCTCAACTTGGAGTTTGGCGAGCTGGGTAGTCTGCTCGATTATTTTGGCTTGGGTCAAGTTGATCTGAGTATTAAGGACCCCTAGGGCCTGAGCGAGGGTGGCCTTTTGGCCAGAGAGTTCCTGGAGTTTGGCATTGCAGTCTTCGACATAGCTCTTTAGTTCGCCTTCGTCAGATGGGACATTGTCACCACATACGGCGGCGTGCGCCGAAGGCGCAAATGAATAAAGAATAAAGAATAACGAATATAGGATAGGATATAT
>CAZZNJ010000032.1:0-2868 GCA_964655755.1 uncultured Pseudomonadales bacterium
TTTTGTCCCTTGACGGTTGAGTTGTAGTAGCCGTGGAACAGCTTCATAAGGTTTTGACTGTTGAGCTGTTGGGCAGTGAGTCCGATCCGGGCGAGCTGTTTGATGATGTGGTCCCTTTTGGGTTCGAGATCGGCCTTGGCGCGGCCCAAAAGCTCGTCGGTGATTTCGACTTTGCCGGAGAGAGTGACCATTTGATAAGAAACAATAATATAGAACTTTTTGTCGAGAACATTTTGTTCTTGGATGGTGGTTTCGATAAAGCTACGATATTGGGATAGTCGCGACTTTAGAGTTTCGTCTTTGAGTTTTTTTTCTTGAGCGACCAGGAGTTCGAGATAGCTACTAATATCCTTCTTTTCGGACTTGATCACGATCTGGATTGGGAAACTGAGGGAGTTGAGAAGGCCAGCGTAGGCGTAGATAGTGGCATCCTGCTCTTCCTCGGAGAGGAGGCCAAAGTTGATGGCCGAAGTTTGGATAACCATGCTAATTAGGCCATTTCGCAAGACCACGACGTCGTCGCGAATGGTTTCGACGTCGAGGTGATCCTGGGTCGTGGCAACGATGATCGAGTCGGACATGGTTATAGTATATAGCTAATAGTGAATGGTTAATAGATTAACTTAACGCAGTAATTTCAAATGGTTGAATAATGGTGTTGTTGACCACGAGTTGTTGGGCGGGGAAGGTGTGACCGTCGGCCTCGACTTCGAGGCGGTACGTACCAGGGGCGAGGGGGGTACTGGTAGCAAACTGGCCGAGAGCGTTGGTTTTCATGGCGCGAGCGGGGATGCCAGTGCTGTCTAACACCTGGACAATGGCGCCTTCGACCAGCCTCCCCTCGGGACTAGTGGTGACACCGACGATTAGGTTGGGGGAGCGGGGCGGAACCGGGAGAGTCACGGATTTTAGTTGGGTGGCGGCAGGGGTTTGGGGAGCGGCGGCGGAGGGTTTGGGGGGAGCGCTAAAAATGAGTGTTTCGGGGACGGAGGGGCCAGCGTCCGGGGCGGAAGCGGGGGTGGGGTTGATGGCTACTGCAGTGGGAGCGGGAGTTGTGAGCGGCTTGTGCGGCGCCTGAGGAGGGGCGACGGTTTGCTCTACCGCCTTGAGTTTGCGCACCGTTACGGCGGGCTTGTCGTAGACCAGCTCGCCCTGAGGAGTGGGGGCGACGGGAGCAGCGGGAGCGGTGGTAGAAAAAAGGGTGTTGAGCGATTGCACCATTTTGCTTTCGCTTTGGGAGAGGTCAGTCGGGGGGGCGAGCTGAGCCTTGTTGGTGGGAGCCTTGATGGTTTTGGTAATGGTGTTAGTGGGAGCTATGGGGTGCGGGGAAAAAGTAAAGATGGGAGGGACTTTGTTGGTTTTTTTCCAGACGAAGCGGGTGGGTTTGTAGATCGCGTTAAAAAAATTGAGGATCCACTGGTCGAGAGGGCGATCCTCGATCGGAAAGAAGGCGAGGGCGATCCCAAAAAAGACGGAAAGGAGAACAAGTGGCCACTTAAAAATAAAGATGAGGTTGCTGCTATAGAAAAGGACGGCCAGGACGAGGCCACTAGCGAGCTCAAGAAACTGCTTGAGGGTCATGTCACCGACGAGACGAAACTGGTACTGGGTGACGTTTTGGGGGACGGGGTGCTGGTTCATAAATACAGTATAAAGTACCGAGTAAAAAGTACCTAGTGGAGGCAGATCACCATGGTGAGGAAAACGTGGTTACGAGACTAGTGGCCTTCCTCGTTAGAAAGATTGGGAGGGAATAAGGACTCGATTAGCTCGAAACTTGCATCTTTGGGGATGAGCCACTCCTCGATCACCTCATTGGAGCCTTGGTGGGCGACGACGACGAGGCCCTGCTCCAAAAACACATACCCAGCATATCCAAACTCAGAGTAAGAGGTGTCAACCACCAATTGGGGTTGGCCGTGGGCGGAGAGATACTCAGAGAACCCTGGAAAACTAAAGGTGCTCGGATCGGTTTTTTTGTAGGCAATAACGAGATCGTTTTTGATGATAGCCTCGCTGTACTTTTTGGGGGCATTTTGACCAAAAAAGATCAATTCTTGATCACCCTGTGTTTTTGAGTGATAGCTGGGGAGGTTGCTGAGCTGCGACTTGGTAGTATTGCCAGGATCAATCGCCGAGAAGTCGTCATAGGGTTGGGGGGGAGCAGGGCGCAAGTACGAGTAGACCAGAATAATTAAACTGATTAGGAGTATGCCCAGAAAGACGAATTGCTGTTTTTTAGAAAAGATGTTTATCATAGATCAATATTACCAATTTAGTTAAAGATCGTTGAGTAGACCCATTGAGACCAGGGTCCAGGCGGGCTCTTGTGTCCGCTAATAACCCAGGAAACTAGCTCAGCAAAGTTTTCGCCGTAGCACATCCCCTCGGAGGTTGGGTTGGCGGGATAGATGTTGTTTTTGCAGGTACCAGTGATTGTATCCCAGACCACCAAACCCGCCCCCATAAAGGCGCTGACGCCACCGACCCTGACAGCATAAATATGGCCTAGCTCGTGAGAAAGGGTGTAGAGCGCAGAGGTAACACCCAGGTTATATAATCTAATATCACTGCCACTCATGGCCCACCCGCCCCAACTAACAGCAGAAGCGACATCCCGCCATAAGTTAATATTTCCGCCGCGACAGACCGCCTCGATAAATTTGCCATGGCTTGACTTCATTTTTTCGATAGCGGCGGTCATGAGAGCGATGTCGGACGGCGACCAGCCCGGGGTGGTGCTACTCGGATTAACATCCGAGTTTTTGGGAAAAGTCTTGCCGGCTTCGACAAAGGTAAAACAATCAACAGTGGTGCTACCGCCGCTAGGGATTTGAAGCTCGGAGGTGCCAACGTCGAGACGGGCGG
>CAZZNJ010000033.1:0-2180 GCA_964655755.1 uncultured Pseudomonadales bacterium
CGGGTGCCATCTAGTTTGGTGACATAGGTTGTCATAGCGATCCTTTCTTACCATTTAGCACTTAGGGCAGTTTGTACAACAAAGTAGGCAAAAAAACTGGCGGCAATAATGAGGATGAGACGACGGACTAGCGGTGGACGGAGGGGAGCGGGCATTGACCGAGTATTGAGATACAAGATTAAGATAAAGGCGACCATCATAGCGGCGGCGTTGAGGATGGCGCCGAGTGTAAGGAGGGCGCGTGGCTCAGAGAAACCTAAGAAGAGAAAGACTGCGCTAAAAGCTAGCTCCGACCACAGGACAAGATAAAACATTTTGGACGCGTTGACTTCTTGGTTGATTTTGTATTTGAGTAGAAGAATGTTCTCGGCGATTACGCGACTAGCCGCCTCCAATACTCCTAACTGGGTGGTAAAGAGCATGAGTGAGCCAATGAGGACAAAAGTACTCCCAACTATGGGATGGAGAGCAGCGCTGATCATCTCCGATTGGCGGAAGAAAAAGGCGAGACCTCCCGAACTCTCGACGCCCCTCGCGGTTGCGGCTGAGAGGAGGGCGAGCATACTAATAGTAAAGAGTCCGATCCCCCAGAAGACCAACAAGTGCTCGGTGGTAACCAAGCGCCACCACCTGCGCCAACGACTGAGGTTGCTGGCGTTGAGTGGAAAGAACTGGCCGTCGATCCGGTGACTGCCGCTACCGGATAATAATGCCTTAATCCCGACCCCGTATTTGCCCATGCCCATGCCCTTCTCTTTGATGTAGTAACTCTGGGACAGGTTGAGGTTACCGCCACCACCAGAGTAGGCAAAAGCCCCGAGAAAGGCGCCGATAGCAACCCCTTGTGGGAGGAAACGATAACCATCTCCGATCCCGACAAAACCCTGAAAAAGAGCTCTCCAGTCAGTGCTTTTAGCCATATATAGCGCCAGGAGGGTAACAAACGGGACCCCAACGGAGAGCAGGGTTTTTTGGACAGTTTCCATGGTCTTATAGAGAGTACTACCCGAAGAAATGATGAGGCCAGTCAATAAGATCAGGGAGGCGGCTGTAATATTGATGGGCAAGGAGGGAAAAACGTGGTTAAGCATGGTGGCTGAGGCCAATACAAACCCAGGGAGAGCCCAAGGGACAACAGTTGAAAAAATAAACCAGACAGGAATCAATTTGCCAAATCTCCGCCAACCTACAAACACGCTCTCGCCCCGAGCCAGGGTATAGCGCATGATCTCGGTATTTAAGAAATACTGAAAAGTGATCCCGAGGAGACCACCCCAAATAATACCGAGCCCGTATTGGGACACAAGGTAAGGCCACATGATGAGTTCGCCAGATCCGAGAGCTAGCCCCAGGAGGATGATAGAGGGACCAATACTACTTTTGAGACTGATGGGTTCGGGGAGGTTTTGAATTTTTGCCATGCTAATAGAGTATCATATATCAGATATGGATGGGATCTTAAGCGTCTACAAGCCAGTGGGAATCACTAGTTACGATGTGATTCGTCATTTTAAACGGGAGGTAAGACCTAGCTATAAGGTAGGCCATGGCGGGACACTAGATCCTTTTGCCGACGGAGTACTACTACTACTCCTTGGTCGTGCTACTAAACAAATGAATGCCCTCTCCCAACTACCAAAAACTTACCAGGCTACCGTAGTGCTCGGAGCGAGATCGGATACGCTAGTAAAAAGTGATGAGTACCTAGTACCTAGTGAGACTGAGATCGCGAGTATAGCAGCTACTTTTGTCGGAAAATACGAACAAGAAATACCAGAGTACTCTGCCGCCAAGGTCAATGGGCAACCACGATATTTGCTAGCGAGAAAAGGAGCAGTGGCAGAGCGAAAAACTAAGCAGGTCGAGATCGCAAGCATAGAGATCCTAGGTACGAGTGAGACTAGAGTAGAATTTAGGTCTCAAGTTGGTTCTGGGACTTATATCCGACAACTATCCTATGACATATTTGCCAAACTAGGGTTAGAAAGCTATCTTGAAAAATTAACGAGAACAAAAATAGGAAACTTTAGTATAGAAAACTGCGCAAGGATTACGGATTTTGAGACTGGGGAGTGGGCAGATAAGGTAGAGAGGCTAGGATAGCCTTTTCGCGGTGAGTCGGATGGGCTAGCTGATAGTCGATATTTTTGGCGTGAAACTGACCAAGAGTCATCTTGAGT
>CAZZNJ010000034.1:0-1859 GCA_964655755.1 uncultured Pseudomonadales bacterium
TTTTTCTTCGTCGGTATATGACGGCATTTGGATGAGTTCGAGACGATCCAAGACGGCGGTTGCGACGTTGGTGGTGTTGTTGGCTGTGGCCACAAACAGGACTTGCGACAAATCTAGCGGAAAATCTAGGTAGTGATCGAGGAAGCGGTTATTTTGGGTAGGGTCCAAGAGCTCGACCAAAACACCCATAATGTCGGCCCGCTCCTCAGCCCCGACCCGGTCAATTTCGTCTAGCAGGATAATGGGGTTCATGCTCCCGGCATCGCGCAAGGCTTTGACAATGTGGCCTGGCTCGGCCTCGGCAAACAACCGAGACTTGCCCCGAAGATCTTGGGCGCTACCCAAGCCACCAAAAGGAATGCGGGCAAACTTGCGACCAAGGGTTTCGGCGAGACTATAGGCAAACGTGGTTTTGCCTGTACCAACCAATCCTACCAAGAAAATAGCCGGAGCTCGAACAATTTTTTCTCCACCCTGATCCATCCGCAGCTTGATCGTAGCCAAATATTCGAGGATCCGATCCTTGGTCTCCTGCATGCCATAGTGACTCTTGTTCATGTTGGTGGCGGCAGCAACGATGTCGAGCTTATCAGAAGTTAACTGTCCCCAAGGGAGACTAGTGATCCAATCGATATAGTGGCTAATGCGGTCGTACTCTGCAGAATAGACCCCGGTATTGACCATGCGATTTAAGCGCGAGAGCATTTCGAGAGCTTTGTTGCCGAGATCGATAGGGAGGTTAGCTGAGTCAATTTTGGCTTTGAGCTTGCGTAGTTCTTCGCCAGATTCGGTTTGGCCAATAGTATCCATGATTTCAGTATACCTTATGGCACGAGGCGAACTAACATACCAACATCGCTGTGCTCATATAGTTCTTTGGCGTCCCCCTCGGCTAGAGCGATACAGCCGCCGGTGAGTTTGTCGCCGATCTCTCGATCATGATTATAGATTTTTTTACCCTTTTCGAGATGGGTATAGGCTTTTTCGTGAAAGCCGAGGTAAGCACCCACATCTCCCGCATACTCGAAGGCCATCCAGTATGGCATCCAGGCGTTGTAAATCCCAGAGAAGGCAAGAGGTGCCTTGTTCATAATCCTAAACTCGCCAGTCGGAGTCTCGTAGTCTAAACCGGTGGAGATGGTGTAGACCTTGACCAGCTCGCCGAGCACAAAAAAGTATAGTTTCTGTTGAGAGATGTCAACTTCGATATATTTTGGGGCTAGTTCTCCCTGACTACTAGGGCCGTCGTCAACGCCCAAGACCAAGGGGGTTGTCTGAAATTTGAGACGCGAAGAGAGACCTTCTTTTACGTTGTTGGTTGCGGCGGGGAGGTTAAAATACTCTTTTTGCTTGAGGGTTAAGCGAGGGAGGACATAGTTTAGGAGAAGGGGTTCGTCGATCCCGAGCGACACTGAGAGGTCAAGGGAGGTAGGGATAATTATTTGGCGGATTAGGTCTGGAGGGAGGGGTAAAACTGTGTCACGACTACCATCCTTGAGAGTAAGGGGCAGAGATTCGCGGTGAACAAGGTTGAGGCGTTTGTTGTAGAGCTCGATGCGAGAGAGATAGCGAGGGATGAGGGTGTAGTTGGGGGTGAGGGTTTGATGATCGAGGGGCGGGTTTGTCAGGTTAGGGAGATCGGCCAAGGAGACTTGGTAGTCTAGGGGTGAGCTGGTGAGGGTGAGGGTGCCGGTCGACGGGTTGTAGCTAAAAGCGGGCTCTGATTGGTCCTGGCTCGGGATAATGATGGTATCTTGGACTACGGGTAAGTCTCTAATTTTGTAAGTCGCAGTAGTATCTGGGAGGACAAAAGTTATCTCAGGATCAGGAGGAGTGTCAGCTGCAACATCCCGAGATTT
>CAZZNJ010000035.1:0-1786 GCA_964655755.1 uncultured Pseudomonadales bacterium
GACCATCGCCGCTAGGTTGAGGACTACCTGCAAACTGATCCAGCAACCAACCCCCGCGACGAGAGCGGCATTAAAGTTGTTGCGAGCCAGTGCCGCGACTTTGAAGATCCGACTTATTAAATAGAGATAGGCTAACAAAACTAAACTTACACCCACAAACCCCAGCTCCTCACCGGCAACGGCGATGATACTGTCGGTCGTACTTTCGGGTAAGTATTCGTATTTTTGGCGAGAGCGCCCTACACCCACACCCGTTATACCCCCCGATCCAAGTGCCAAGATCACTTGGCGGATGTGGTAGGAGCTACCTAAGGGGTCGTGGGTGGGGTCGAGGAAGGTTTTGACCCGATCGAGACGATAACTGCTGCTAAGAATAAAAACAGTAACAGCCACAACTGCCACGGCTAGGATGGTTGAGAGCTGCTTGAGGGGGTAGCCAGTAATAAAGTAGAGCGAGATAGCAAGTCCAGAAACTACCAGAGTGGTCCCGAGATCTGGCTGCAACATGATAAGGCCCGCGATCAACCCGACATAAGCTAGGAATTGACCCAAACTTACGCGGCGCGAAGTCATCCAAGCCGAGAGATAGATGACCTGAACAAGTTTGATCAGCTCAGAAGGCTGCAGCACAATCCCGGGCAAAACAAGCCAGCGTCTAGCCCCCAAGACTTTGGTGCCGATGCCGGGGATGATAACCAAGGTGAGGAGGAGGAGACCAGCACCTAAAATCGGCAAGGCGAGTTTTTGCCACAAGCCGGGGTGAAAGCGCGAAACTACAAAAGCCAGCACCCCGCCGGCCGCCGCCCATTTGAGTTGCAAGAGGACAAAACTCTCCCGGGTTCATGCGGCTGGGTACCACAAAATCCCGGGCACCTTCGGCGACACTCGCACTACCGATCATGACTAAGCCAAAAGCTAGGAGGAGCAAGGTAGTTGCGATGATTTGTGACGAGAGAGAGAAAGTGAGCGGACGCAGCGGTTTCATAGGGAGCGCACACAGTCGTTAAACTGTCTCCCCCGATCGAACTCGTTTTGAAACAGATCAAACGAGGCAAATCCAGGTGAGAGCAAGACAGTGTCTCCGGCTTGGGCTAGTGTCTGGGCGAGCGCCACGGCCTCCTGCATAGAGTCAACCTGACCGACAACCTTGGGAGGATGAGCAGCCTTAAGTGCGTTCACAAACTCCGGCAAACGTCGACTACCAAGGAGAATAACTTTTTTCACTCGTTCATTATTATTGATCTCGTCGATAAACTCTGTTTGAGGTAAATTTTTACTCTCGCCTCCACAGATGAGGATCGTGGGGGTAGAGGTGGCGCGCAGGGCGGCGAGCGCGGCCGTGGGAGTAGTGGCCGTGGTGTCGTTAACATACTTTATCCCGCGGTGAGTGCGGATGAGCTCCAAGCGAAAAGGCACCCCGCCAAACTTAGAAACGGCCTCTTTGAGATGAGGATCAGGGATACCTAGCTTGTGACAGAGGGTCAGCGCCAGGGCCAGGTTGCTTAAGTTGTGTTCCCCTGGCAGGCTGGTGGAATAGGCAGAGGCCATACTGCTGTTTGCGGGATGTTGATCGACGGGTGAGCGCATGGCAATCTGGCGGCTACCTTCGTTCTCCTGGTTATAGACAGTAAAGCCAGGCGGGACCTGGTAGGCAACGATCGCCTCTTTGTCCAAACGATAGCTCTCCATGTTGGAGTAGCGATTGAGGTGATCGGGATAGAGGTTGGTGATGACGGAGTAAGTCGGGGAGACAGCAAGATCATGAAAAGAGTGGAGCTGAAAAGAA
>CAZZNJ010000036.1:0-1400 GCA_964655755.1 uncultured Pseudomonadales bacterium
ACTACTACGCTCGTGTTCGCTGAGCGTTTTTTGGATACCCTCGAGAGCCTTGATCAAGTTCTTGGGTTCGACGCCGCGAGTTAGAGAGCTGTAGTGTCTGATCATCCGGATAACCAAAATAAGGGCCACCAGGGAGATGATAAAAGTGAGCCCGAGCGCGGCGGCAAGGACGATTAGTTCGAAAGACATAGTCATGAATTGTATGATAGCATGAAGTATGGCGTTAGTGAGTTACGATCCTCATAGCAGCGAAGTGGGCGTGGACCAAAACAAAATGGAGTGCCTTGTTAAAGGTAGTGTCTCTTTTTGGCTTTGCCTTGGTAATTGGGTTGATCTTAATAATCAGGAATTTTCGGGGTGGAGGAGTTAACCAAGTCTCGGTGAGCAACAACTTTGGCGTAATAGAATTTAAGGTACCTTACAAAAATACGCTGTACGAGAACTTTGGATTTGTGCAAGAACCAAAAGTGACAATCCCACTCAAAACTCTATCAGGATACGAGGAGACAACTTTTTTGTTAGACTCCGGAGCAGTGGTTTCGACGCTGCCTTTGCAAGCGGCACATGATACGGGAGTGGACCTTGCCAGAGCCAAGCGTATTACGCTCCAAGGCTTCTCGGGCGTGCCGGCATTTGCCTATATGGATAAGATTGTGGTGCAAATAGGGGGTGTAGATTTTGAGTTCCCAGCGTCGTTTACAGAATCTAACCATACGACATATATACTGGGACGCAAAGGGTTGTTTGACGATTTTACGATCAACTTTGATCACGAGGAACGAGTGATTACAATAAAAGGAAAGTCGAAATAAAAAGAGTACGTTATAATTGAGAGGAAGCTATGCCAGAAAACATCTACGAACGCATTAACCGATCCTTATCCTGGAAACGGGTGCTAACCTTTAATGTGGGATTGTTTTTGGTTTTGATAATCCCCCTATCAGTACGACTAGCCCAAGAAGATACCGAGAATCGTTCTGGAGCGGCGGGTGAGGTCGAGGTACCAGTAGTTACTCCCCCACCATCTTACCCGGTAGAGGCGCCTAGACTGGATAGAGTGAGTATGTTTTTTGGGAAAAAAGGCGACACAGTTGTTTTGATCGGGAATAACTTTGGGGACTACCAATGGGGTAGCCAACTCTATGTTGGCAACACCCTCGCACCAAGCGATGCAGTCGTGAGGTGGAGTAATAATATTATCGAAGTAAAAATCCCAGAATCCGCCCGGAGCGGGAGAGTCTGGGTGAATGTAAATGGTCGCGAAGCGAGCTGGGATGGAAGCTTACTTTTGTACGACGAAGCCGCTAGTACCCAAGTGGAGCTAGCCAAACTGAGTAGTACCGAAGGCGAGTTTGTGGTCACGAGTGATGTTTTGTACACTGGGGGGATGGTTGAGCTCG
>CAZZNJ010000036.1:1410-1760 GCA_964655755.1 uncultured Pseudomonadales bacterium
TCGGTTATGTGTCGCAACCTATTGTGATTACGCCGGTGGGCAATACTGTGATAGAGAGTCAAGTCGAGGGGGCTGATGCACTAGGCAAAAAACTACAAATCCGTTTTGTGGCCGGACAAAATCTGCCACGACAGACAATTTTTAATATAAATCACCCAGGACTGGGGGCAATAGAGCTGGTGAGGGTCGAACTGTACGGAAGTAGTGGCAATCCCCTACCCTTGTTTGCGGACCCACTGGGGATCAAGATTTTACCCTAAAACCAATAGTAGAGTATGACGAGCAGAAGGAGTCGGTAATAACCGAAGATGGCTAGGCTGTGGGTACTGAGGTAAGCGATGAGCCACCGC
>CAZZNJ010000037.1:0-1565 GCA_964655755.1 uncultured Pseudomonadales bacterium
CACCTCGGGGAGACTACTGTTGTTGGCAACAGCAACAGGGGCGCCACAAGCCATGGCTTCGATCGCCGGCACGCCAAACCCTTCGTAGAGAGAGGGCAGGACATAAACGTCAGCACCACGATAGAGGGCCAGGCGGGTTTTGTCTGTGACATAACCAGTTAAAACGATGTCCTTTTGATCGGGTGATGATTTGATGACCGCGAGCGTCTCATCGGCCATCCAGCCGATGTTGCCAGCCAAGACCAACTTACCCTTGTATCCCCGCTCCTTGAGGAGGCGGAAGGCCTGGATCAGTTTGATGACATTTTTGCGAGGCTGAATGGTGCCCAAAAAGAGAATATAATTACCAATATCCAATTGCCAATTTTCAATTAATGATTTGTATATAACTTTTTTAGTATTAAAGATATCTGAGTCGTAGCCGTTGTGAACCACAGTGATTTTTTGGGGATCCAGGCCATAAAGCTTGATTAGATCCTGTTTGGTGGCATGGGAGACAGCAATCACCTGCGAGGCACGGCGGGTGGCGCGCCTACTCCAGTGTTTGAGTTTGTAGAGATCGGTAGGGAGAAAAAGGTCGGGAAAATACTCATAAGCCAGGTCGTGGATCGTGACGACCGAAGGGCTGCCGATATAGGTGGGGGTGTAGTGAGCCGGTGACCAAAAGCTGTAAAACTTTTTTTGTGTCAAAAATAGGGAGAGCGGCAGACCCAACCTAAGCCAAGCTCGACTAGGTCCGACCTGATGATAATGCCAATGCTCGGACTCAGGAGGCAGGTCACCCTGCAGTGGGTCCCGATGATAGAGGTGAAACCTGGTTAACACCAACTCTTTGGGGTGTATTTGCTTCGTTAATGTCGATGCCAATACTTTTAGTCATAAGTGTCTAGTTGTTAGCCCCTAGTTTTTCATAGATAGCAATAACTTGTCTAGCGGTTTTATCCCAGCCAAACTTTTTTGCTTGTTGTATACCTTTTGTTATCAGCTTTTCACGCGACGTCATGGCTTGTTCAATACCTGATCTTATTGAGTCAAGCTGCGTTGGGTCTACCAAGACGGCGGCTCCTCCGGCAATTTCGGGGAGAGAGCTAATGTTGCTGGTGACGACTGGTGTCCCGCAAGCCATAGCTTCGAGCACGGGGAAACCAAAACCTTCGTAGAGCGAGGGATAGGCAAAAAGGGTAGCACTACTATAGAGCGCGGGGAGATCGGCATCGCTGACAAACCCGAGCACCTGAACATGAGCTGGGCTCGTGAGCTTTTTGCCCCAACCATATTTGCCGGCAATCACCAGCGGGATACCCAGGGTGCTAGTCGCTGCAACCAAACTCTCTAGATTTTTGCGAGGTTCCTGGGTTCCGAGACTCAGAATAAACTGGGGAGGGAGATGATATTTATTTTTCACTCGTTCAATTTCTGCTTTTTTTGCCGGTTTGTAATGAGTACTGATGCCTGGATAAACGACGTCAATACTAGCCGGATCTACCTGATAGATTTCGACGAGATCATTTTTTGTACTCTGAGAGTCAGCGAGGAGGTGGGTGTGGTGTTTGAGCAAACGCGCT
>CAZZNJ010000038.1:0-219 GCA_964655755.1 uncultured Pseudomonadales bacterium
ATCGCGTAATCATATATCTGCCGCATCCAGCCATCTATTAGTTCGCAAGCACGAATCGAGGCAGGGAGGTCGCCGGTGTGCGCGACCATGTCGGCATTGGCATAGTTGATCACGATGAGGTCATATAGCCCGCTTTGCATCGCGCGCAAAAGTTTTTTAGTTTGATCGTCGCCTGACATCTCGGGCATGAGGTCGTAGGTCGGAACCTTGGGACTAGGA
>CAZZNJ010000038.1:229-561 GCA_964655755.1 uncultured Pseudomonadales bacterium
CCGTTAAAGTAGTAGGTGACAAAACGCTCTTTCTCGCTCTCGGCTAGTTTTAGTTGACGCCTACCGGAGAGAGCCAGGACTCTAGAGAGCGGCATCTCGACAAACTCAGGGGGGAAGGCCGGCTT
This sequence comes from uncultured Pseudomonadales bacterium, assembly GCA_964655755.1. GTDB lineage: Bacteria > Patescibacteriota > Microgenomatia > UBA1400 > UBA12108 > GWF. The sequence goes on from CAZZNJ010000038.1 coordinate 355, forward strand.
GGCGCCGTTGTCTTTTTCGTACTCGGTCATGGTCGCCATATAGAGGTTGCTCAGCACGCGCTTGCGGGTAAAGCCTGTGACAGGAGCTACAACTGGGACAAGGTGTGTTTTGCTGTATTTGATGGCGTAGGGGTCAAACGATTCTTGCTTTTGGGCATAATCGTCGCTTGGTATGGCTAGGGCGCGAGTTAGTTCACGTGGACGATC
>CAZZNJ010000038.1:571-1534 GCA_964655755.1 uncultured Pseudomonadales bacterium
GTCGTTGTCGCCGATTCGGGGAGAGTCTTGGATAATAATGGGTTTGATAAACTCGTCGGTCTCAGACTGGGAGTGACGGGCGTGGATGGTGTTTAGTGGATCGGTCACGACCTCCCCTACCCCAGAGACTAAGGCGTCGTACGCTACTTGGATCCGCTCCCAGCGATGGTCGCGGTCCATTGCGTAGTAGCGACCCATGATGGTGGCGAGCTTGCCCACTCCAAGGTTTTGACACTGGACTTGCACTTCTTGCAAATACTGTGGAGAGCTAGTGGGAGGTGAGTCGCGGCCATCGGTGATCGCGTGGATGTAGACCTGGTTAACGTTGTGTGTTTTGCAGAGCTTGAGTAAGGCGTAGAGATGATCATTGACTGAGTGAACACCGCCTTGGCCGATTAGGCCTAAGAGGTGAATGTTGCTATTGTTTTTTTTGGCGTGGCTAAGCGCTTCGAGGAAAGTTTTGTTGTCAAAGAAGGTCCCTGAGGAGATGGCCATATTAATACGAGGGAGATCCTGGTAGACTACGCGTCCGGCTCCGAGGTTGAGGTGACCAGTCTCGGTGTTGCCGTCCTCCCCTTGGGGTAGTCCCACCGCTTCGCCGGCTGCCAAGAGCTCCGTATGAGGATAGACGGTCTCTAGCATATTCATTGTCGGCGTCTTGGCAAGCCTCCTGGCATTACCGGGATAATAAGAAGAGCGCGCTGTTTAGGCATAAGTAAATTCTAAATTAGAAATAAGAAATAAGAAACTATGAGGATTTTTGTGCATTTAGATAGGCATCGATCTCGAGAAGTCGGTTGTACTTGGCGACGCGCTCGCCTCTATCTGGGGCGCCAAATTTGGCATAGTTGGTGCCTAGGCCGACGGCAAAATCGGCTATGAAGGTGTCATTAGTTTCGCCTGAGCGATGAGAGCTGATGGTGGTGATGTTGTGATCCTGGGCGACCTTGAGGAGGGCAATAG